>NZ_JAFICR010000005.1:0-468539 GCF_017833915.1 Paenibacillus sp. 1182
TACCCATCCCGAACACGACCGTTAAGCCCTCCAGCGCCGATGGTACTTGGACCGCAGGGTCCTGGGAGAGTAGGACGTCGCCAAGCACGATAAAAAGAGCACAGCCCGTTAAGGCTGTGCTCTTTTTCCTATAACCGATTTATTTATCATTCACCTGAAAGATCACCATTATGGATTCGGTCAAAAGTTTTATGGTATCTTGGTTGTCCTTTATATAGTGGTGCCTAGTCAGCATTTTTAACTGAGGACAGTATTAACTGGGGCAGTTAATCTATTTCAACCTGTTCTGTCTGAAGGACACTCAAGGCTTGAAGTTTACGGGTAATTTCTTTTTGCCACTTGGTATCTCCGACTTGTACGGCAAGATTGAGAAGGTCCAAATAATCATCAATATGCAGGGAGGTTTTACTGAAAGTTTCTTTCACTGTGGTCCTGCCTCCTTTAAAGTCTATGTGTATTTATCATTTAATAATGATAATCATTATCAAAAAAACAATCTTATTCATATTATGCCTGTGTTCTAGATAAATTGCAAGTTATGATATGAATGAATTTTGAAGCACGCAAATGAGGGCTTGAAAAAACAAACCCTTCTCCTTAAGTTCACGCATTGTTCACGTCTTTTCTATGGAACATAATGAAAAGAACAAGCGGGCATTGAGTGTCCACCAATAAGGAGGGCAAATTGCGCAATGCTTCAACAAGAGGAGGAAAAAGACCATGAGCAGAACAAAAATGAAAGCGTTTGCTATTATGATGGCGAGCGCCTTGGCATTGACGCTGGCAGCTTGTAATAACGGACAAAGCGCAAGTCCGGGAAATTCAGGAGAACCGAGCAAAGGCACCGCAACGAAAGATGTTACGATTACCTTTCAGAACATCAATCCTGATCCGAGCACCCCTTCGTACAAAATGATTAAGCAAATTGTAGGTCAATACGAGCAGGATCATCCTCATGTCAAAATTGAATTGGATTCGCTAAATACAGATCAACAAAAGCTTAAGCTGAAAACACAGGCAGCGGCGAAGGAAGTGCCTGATATCACGATTGTAAACCCTGCTGCACAGATGAAGCCATTCGTAGATGCCGGGCTGCTAGCTCCATTAAACGATGTGGCTGATAAAGAGGGGTTAAAAGATACGTTCCAGAATGGACTTCTTAATTACTATAGCTTCGACGATAAGCTCTACGCTTTTCCGGACGGCAACAATATAGAAGTGGTGTTTTACAATAAGGAACTGTTCAAGCAGGCGGGAATCCAGAAGTTGCCGACCACCTTTGACGAGCTGATTACGACGGTCAAAACGCTGAAGGCGAAGGGAATTACTCCGATTGCCATTGGGGAAAAGGATTCATGGACGGGGTCCCTCCTTTTTATGAACATTTTGTTGCGTACGAATGAAGGACCGAATTTTCTCAATGATGTACTGGACGGCAAAAAGACGTTTAACGACCCGGCTTTTGTGGAAGCGGTGGATGCATTTCAGGAATTGGTGCAGGCAGGAGCCTTCCCGGATGGAGCTACGTCTATTGACTACAATGCAGGTGGTAATATTTTTAAAACAGGAAAAGCCGCGATGTATATCATGGGTACATGGGAAACGGGGTCAATTGATGCTTCTTCGGTAGCGGGTAAGGTAGGAGCGTTTCAATTCCCTACGGTGAATGGCAAGGGTGATGTGAATGAGTATGTAATTGCGCCGGGCAGCGCATTTGCGGTATCTGCGAACAGTGAACATTTACAGGAGACGAAGGATTTTCTGCATTATTTTGTTAAGGAGATGCCCAAAATTCAGTTTGATCTGAAAAATGCGATTGGCAGCGGTCAGAAAATGAAAGGTGATCTGAAGGAAGCGGGCTACTCTGAGTTAGCGATTAGTCTTAATGAGCTGTTCAAGAATGTAAAAGGGGGCGATCTCGCTTTTGATAATACGATGAATCCGGCTATTGCGCAGGCGCATCTGAGTAGCATTCAAAACCTGTTCGTACAAAAAGAAGACTCCGCACAAGTTGCCAAGGAACATCAAAACACTTTTGAAGCGAATAAATAAGTGAGGATTTTACAAAAATCCAGTAAGCGACTTTCGATGAACAGTATATAGATCGAAATGGCCTAGTTCATCTAGATATTGCACTTTGGAGTGACTGGAATGGAATTTTGCAAAATCCCGAAGTAGCAGGCACTAGGGAGGGGGCGGAATGCTTCTTCCCTGATTGGAAATCATGTAGGTTGTACATCCTCAGAAGATGTTCAGAATCAACATAAAGGAGATTAGAGCATGAATGTACTGAAGGTGCCAGCACGTACCATTGCCGTTTTCGTGCTACCCTGCCTGTTGTTGTATACCTGTATGGTATTTGTTCCAATTTTGGTGTCGGTATATTGCGGATTGCTGGATTGGAACGGAATCGCCGAGGCAAAGTTTGTGGGGCTGGCTAATTTTGAGCGGATTTTCACATCAGATTCAGTGTTCTGGCCATCCGTGAAACGGACTATGATGTTCGCTGTGTTTTCCATGCTGGAAATTCCGTTTTGTCTGCTGCTGGCGATCTTGCTTAATCGCTATGTGCGTAAGGCCAATACGCTGGTAACGATGTATTTTCTGCCGGTTATTCTGTCGGTGGTCATTATCGGGCAGCTGTGGAAGACGATCTATAATCCAGCCTCGATGGGTGGAATGCTGAACGGTATTTTGCTGGCGATTGGGCTGGAAAGCTGGACACGCTCATGGCTGACGGAACCGCTGATCGCGATGTACGCCCTCTATTTTGTATCGTTATGGCAGTATTTTGGCTATCATTTGCTTATCCAGTTTACCGGGGTACAAAATATACCGAATGAGCTGTACGAAGCAGCCAAAATTGATGGAGCTGAAGGATTCAAAGCAGACCGCTATATTACGCTGCCGCTCATTGTACCTATTTTCAAGATATCAATTGTATTAGCATTTATCGGCTCCCTGCAATCGTTTGATTT
This sequence comes from Paenibacillus sp. 1182, assembly GCF_017833915.1. Classification (NCBI taxonomy): domain Bacteria; kingdom Bacillati; phylum Bacillota; class Bacilli; order Caryophanales; family Paenibacillaceae; genus Paenibacillus; species Paenibacillus sp. 1182. The sequence continues at coordinate 2,979 of NZ_JAFICR010000005.1, forward strand.
GATTTGGGTGATGACGGGTGGAGGACCAGCCCATGCGACGGATACAGTATCTACGTATATGTACAATATGTCCTTTTTATCGATGAAATACGGATATGGCAGCGCATTGGCTTCAATTCTCGTAGTGATTTGCTTGTCATTTACAATTGTGATAAATTTTGTTTTCAAACGAATCGAAAATAAGGTAAGCTAAAGGAGATGGAACTGTTGAATGTCTTGAAGAAAACGGGAGTCTTTTCCTTATTGGCAATCTTAATGGTCACGCAGCTGTATCCACTCTTTTGGCTTCTGACCTATTCGTTGAAGACAAATGAAGAGATATTGAGCTCAAGCTTCTTTGCACTCCCTCAAGTGCCTCAGTGGCACAACTATCAGGAAGCCTATGAATCAGGGAGCTACTTGCGTTATTTAGGAAACAGTGTGCTGGTAACCGGGGTTACGATGATTTTCGTCATTTTATTAAGCTCGATGACTGCTTATGCGATTACACGTTTTCGTTGGCGCTTCGGGGCTGTTGTGCTGACCATGTTTCTGATCGGGATGATGATCCCGATGCAAGCTACACTACTGCCGCTGATGGTGATGTTTAAAAATGTCCATATTCTGAATACGTATTTCTCATTGATTTTACCCTACATTGCTTTTCAGACACCGATTGCGGTCTTCATCCTATCCGGCTTTATGCGGTCCATTCCCCACGAAATTGAAGAGTCCGCTTACATTGACGGAGCGAGCATTTATCGTATTTTCCGCAGTGTAATCTTACCCATCTCGATTCCGCCTACCATGACGGTATGTATTTTAACTTTCATTAATATCTGGAATGAATACATTATGGCTGCCACCTTTATCTCGTCCGAGAAGCTCAAAACTCTCCCTTTCGGCGTATATACGTTCGTCAGCCAGTATTCTGTGAACTACGGTAATATTGGCGCTTTTCTAGTCATGGGTGCCTTACCGGTCATTATTATTTATTTTGTTCTGTCCGAAAATATCACCAAGGGCATGGTTGCGGGAGCGGTTAAAGGATAGGCGGCCGATGCGAAAGGAGCGCAGAGAGGTATGATGCGCCGTTTTCAATCCATTCAATACCGCTTGTTTGTTCTGTTCCTATTAAGCATGTCGGGCATTGTGCTGGCGGTCAGTCTATTATTTTACAACCGTACTACGGTGCAGTTCCATGATAAGGTCAGCGAGCTGGCGCGTAAAAATGTATCCCAGACGGCAGGACTGTTCGAATTGCTGCTCGGCAGCTATAATAGTCTCTCCAAATCAATCAGCAACAATATGGATTTGGTTCGTCTGTTGACGACGGATAGTATTGATTTACCTGCTGTCAATTACATCAACGAACGTACGATTACGAATATTCTGGGGGCTATCTATTATTCGCGTGAAGATCTGATTGGCATCCATGTCATCACAGACACAGGCAAGGTATATAACTATGGCAATTATATGAATGTCATTGATACTCATTACGAACAGACGGAATGGTATAAGGAAATTCGAAAGTCGGCGGGAAAAATTGCATGGCTGGGCGTGTATCCTCACTCTGTCATTGATCAGGTGGAAACCAGACCCGTATTTGCGTTTGGACGGCAGCTCTATGATTTGGATGAGCACAAGCCGATTGGTATTGTCTTGTTTGAGGCTGAGCCGGGTTCTGTTTTGTCGGCTCTCCACAATTTGCGGTTAGGTACCAATAGTCAGGTATATCTGCTGGGTCATGAAAATCGAATTGTGTCGGCCACTTCCCCTGATCCGCCACCGGATTTGCGAAATCTAGAGCAGCAGGTGCCAGAGGGGGAAGTTATTGTAAATCGAAGTAATGAGAATGTTGTAATCGCTTCCAAGTTGCCGTTTGCCGACTGGTCTGTGATTAGTGTGACACCTAGTGAGGATCTGAACGTGGAGCTGGTGCAAAATCAAAGGTACCTATTTATCGTGGCACCTATACTTATTATTGTGTCGGCGTTAATTGCGTCCATCGTCTCCAGAAGCATTTCCCTTCCGCTCAAGCGAGTCATTCGGGAGATGAAGCGAGTAGAGACAGGGAATTTCCGCCATACGGTAAACACCAAATCCTATGAAGAAATCAATCAGTTAGCTACTTCCTTTAACCATATGGTAAGACGAATTGCAGAGCTAATCGAGCTGGTGCGTATATCATCGGTCAGTGAAAAAAATGCGGAGCTACACGCGCTACAGACGCAGGTCAATCCACATTTTCTGTATAATACGCTGGATATGATCTATTGGATGCTGGACGAAGAGGGGCAGGATCAGCTCGGAGAGGTGATTCTCTCCTTATCCCATATGTTCCGTTACAGTAGCCATTGGGAAGAGGGGGCTGATGTAAGCCTTCGTGAAGAAGTGGAGCAGGTTGGCCACTATCTCACCATTATTCAAGCTCGGCTGGAGGGCAGGGTATCTGTAGACATTAGCATTAATGAACGATGGATGGATATCCGCTTGCCAAAAATGACCTTACAGCCCTTGATTGAAAATGCGGTGAAGCACGGACTGGAGCCTCTTCATGCGAATACAGGTGGCAAGCTGCTCGTCAGAGCGGAGGAATATGAGGGTGTATTGAGCCTGCACATCATCGACAACGGTGCAGGGATGGAGTACGAACGATGGGAGGTGGTCCAGGTCGCTTTGGCAGAACCCGGCAAACAGGCGGGCAGCGGGCAGGCGGGAGGCATCGGCCTGCAAAACCTAAATTTACGGCTACGGCACATGTTCGGAGAAGAGTACGGCCTACGGATCTCTAGCGCACCTGGGGCCGGAACAACAGCCACTGTAAGTGTGCCTCTGCCACAGAAGGAGGAGAAACATGAATATTCTGATAGCTGACGATGAAAGTATGATACGGCAGGGGATTCGGCGTACCATTGGCCAAGCTCTACCCACCTGCGGCATTCATCTCGCTGCTTCCACCGAGGAAGCAGCAGGCATTCTGGCGGAGCATCCTGTAGATATTGTATTAACTGATATCCTGATGCCTGGCATGGATGGTCTGGAATTCATGCGTATTTCTAAGCGAAAGCATCCTCATCTGCAGTGGGTTGTCATTTCGGCCCATTCCGACTTCCATTATGCACAAAGAGCAGTAAAGCTGGGTGCCAAAGACTACCTGTTAAAGCCGATTGGTAAAAGAAAGCTGCTGGAATGCATTGAAATGTTGGCAGCCGAGGCGCTTGTAGCCTCGCAGCAGGCGAACGAGGGTAGGCTTCTCAAATCCAATATGGTTTATTTGCGTGAGGCCGTTTTCCAGCGCTATGCCCTTGGATTGGATACTGGTAAGCTGGATATACAGCCTTTTGTCGAAAATTATCCGGAATTCCATCTCTTCATGGTTCGCATGGAACCTGATCACAAGCAGACACATCTGGAGCATTTTATGATTGAAAATGTACTGTCCGAACTCGTTGAGGCAGGGGGCAGCGGCTTTGTCGTTAGTCTAGACCGCCATAGTCTGCTGGGTATTGCAAGGCTAAGGAGTGAGGCAGAGGCCGCACGGCTAGAGACGTTGCTCGAATCCCATTTGAAGCGTTATGTGAAGGTGCCCCTACAAATTACACGTTCGGGTGTTCATCACAATTTTGCTTCCATACCTGAAGAGGTGGCGCGGCTAAGACGTACGCCAGAGGAGATTGCAGCCGCAGCAACGGATACAGGAGAATGTCTCCGCAAAGGCATGCATACGGTAGATGTGGCGTTGCAATACATTCGGGCTCACTTTACAGAGGAGCTGTCACTTGAAAAAGTGGCCTCAATTGTATTTTTAAATCCGGTGTATTTTAGCCAGTTATTTAAGCAAAAGACGGGACAAGGCTATAAGGATTACGTCATTTCCTTGCGTATGGAGGAGGCGAAGCGGTTGCTCAGTGATCCTCATTTGCGGCTGGCTGATATTTCAGAGCGGATCGGCTATCAGGATATGCGGCATTTTACACAGGTATTCCGGCGCAAATGTGGAATGACTCCAACCGAGTATCGACATCAGGGAGTCAAGTAAGGCGATATCAACGACCGAATGAAGGAAGTTTATCCAGCATCAGACTGTTTCAGGAGTAGAGCGGTAGAGCATCTACTCGGGAACAGTCTTTTTTGTGTTTTCAGCTTGTAGCAGTTCAACCAATTTGCGAGCTGCATTGGATAAATAACGATCCTTGCGCCATACGACGGCAGGCCGTGTGAAGGGGAACGGCTCCTTAATGGAGAGTGTGCGAAATCTGTCCCCGTATTCTTGTCCCAAGCCAGCGTCTGGAATGATGGTAATTCCCATGCCTGTGGAAACGAGCGAGAGAATGGTCGATATTTCAGGACAGTCCAGTACGACACGCGGAACAAGATGGTGTTCCTGAAATTTGCGTATGACGGTTTCGTATAGTCCGTGTCCCTCTGTTCGGCGTCCCAGCAAGAGGTCATAGTTGGCAGCTTCTTGTAACGTAATTTCCCCACTGGGATGACGATCTGCCCATTCAGACGGAAGTACGGCAACAAAGGAAACGCCCTCCAACTCAATTGAATGGTACGATTTGTCATCTACCGGAAGCAGCAACAGGGCCAGATCCACTTTATTTTGGTGCAGCAGCTCTTCCAGATGATGTGTGTCTCCGTGTCCTATTTTAATGTATACCTCTGGATAATCCTGATGAAAGCGGCTGAGTTGTTCAGTAATCAGAGACATACAGGCGGATGACGTGCCTATAGCAAGTGTGCCGGTTACTTTGTTTTCAAACTCCCCAATTTCTCTACAGGTGTCCTCCATTTCAGCCAATAATCGTTTGGCGCGTGTATACAGTGTATACCCGGCCTCGGTAACTTCCCACTTCTTTCCTTCACGGTAAATCAGCTTTACGCCAAGCTCGTCCTCCATATTTTTGAGTTGTTGACTCAGTGGAGGCTGGGCCATGTTGAGCGTTCTGGCAGCCTTGGTGATTTGCCCATCCTCCACGATGACACAAAAGTAATGCAGATGCTTCATATCCATTGGGATTCCTCCTTATTTCTAAACAACGCTTCAATTAGGATACTTTTAAAGTATGTATTACATATATTATATATATTTTTCGTGTGCAGGGAACAGGCGTATAATTTTTGACAGTAATGCATGGGTGAACATAAAACGATGGAGTGGAAGGAGGGGACATATGAAAAAAATGATTGTAGGAATATCGGGAGCGACAGGGTCGATCTTTGGTATCCGTATATTGCAACAATTACGAGAGGCTGGAGTTCAAAGCCATCTGGTACTATCCCCGTGGGCTATTGCGAACATTCCCTATGAGACAGGCTATACGGTGAAGGAAGTGGAGGCAATGGCGGATGCAGTCTACTCGTATAAGGATCAGGCTGCGCGTATTTCCAGCGGCTCCTTTCGGGTAGACGGTATGGTCGTCGCTCCTTGCAGCATGAAGACTCTTGCCTCTATTCGTATCGGTATGGCGGACAACCTGCTCACCCGATCAGCGGATGTGATGCTGAAGGAGCGAAAGAAGCTACTGCTCATGACCAGGGAAACACCATTAAGCAGTATCCATCTGGAAAATATGCTGGAGCTGTCACGTATAGGCGTGATGATCCTGCCGCCGATGCCTGCCTTTTATAATCATCCTGCAAGTATCGAGGAATTGGTAGATCATATTGTTTTTCGCGTATTAGATCAGTTCGGTATCGTCACAACCGCAGCCAAACGATGGGATGGAATGAAGCAAACTGACTCCAGACTGCACCAGAATTGAGAAATCGAAAGACGAAGGAGAATGAATGATGGCTTATAAAGACTTTCGCGATTTTCTAAACACCTTGGAAAAGGAGGGACAACTACTCACGATCAGCGACGAGGTAAAGCCGGAGCCAGACCTGGCGGCAGCTAACAAAGCATTAAGCAATCTTGGAGATAAGACACCTGCGCTCTTTTTCAACAATATCTATGGATATACGGATGCTCGTATTGCAATGAATGTGATGGGCTCCTGGCCCAATCATGCCCTTATGATGGGAATGCCAAAAAATACGCCGCTGAAGGAGCAGTTTTTTGAGTTCGCCAGACGCTATGAACAATTTCCGGTGCCCGTGAAGCGGGAAGAAACGGCTCCTTTTCATGAAGTCGAGATTACAGAGGATATTAATTTGTTTGATATTTTGCCGTTGTTTCGTTTGAACCAGGGGGACGGAGGATTTTATCTGGACAAAGCGATTTTAGTTTCACGCGATCTGGATGACCCGGACACCTACGGTAAGCAAAATGTCGGCTTGTACCGGATGCAGGTGAAAGGAAAGAACCGTTTGGGCATCCAGCCTGTACCACAGCATGATATTGCGATCCATATCCGTCAGGCTGAGGAACGCGGCGAAAATCTGAAGGTGGCTATTGCCCTCGGATGTGAGCCTGTTATTACAACGGCTGCTTCTACACCGCTGCTGTACGATCAATCCGAATATGAGATGGCTGGGGCCATTCAGGGTGAGCCTTATCGTGTGGTCAAAGCGAAGGACGCAGATCTGGATCTGCCTTGGGGAGCCGAGGTCATTTTGGAGGGCGAAGTGTTGGCAGGTGAACGTGAGTATGAAGGTCCATTCGGTGAATTCACAGGTCACTATTCCGGCGGTCGCGCGATGCCAGTCATCCAGATTAATCGTGTATATCACCGCAAACAGCCTATCTTTGAGCATCTGTACATCGGGATGCCTTGGACGGAAACGGATTATATGATCGGTGTGAATACAAGTGTACCGTTGTTTCAGCAGCTTAAGGATGCTTTTCCTAATGAAATCGTAGCCGTTAATGCTATGTATACGCATGGGCTGGTCGCTATTATTTCCACGAAAACCCGGTATGGCGGCTTTGCGAAGGCTGTGGGAATGCGTGCGTTAACGACTCCGCATGGATTGGGGTATTGCAAGCTGGTGATTGTGGTGGACGAGGGGGTCGATCCGTTCAATCTGCCGCAAGTCATGTGGGCTTTATCCACCAAGCTTCATCCAAAGCATGATGCTGTCATTGTTCCTGGCTTATCTATTTTACCGCTTGACCCCGGCTCTGATCCGGCAGGCATGACGCACAAAATGATACTGGATGCGACGACACCTGTAGCACCGGATATTAGAGGCCATTACTCGCAGCCGCTCGATTCCCCGCTGGGTGTAGCGGAATGGGAGAAAAAGTTGAGCCAAATGCTTCGCTAAATATTTTTAAAAACAAAGAAAGATTAAAGGAGTGCTGACAGATGCATATTTGTCCCCGTTGTGAGTCCAATCGTTCAGAAGTTGTTTCCCATTCGCCGGTTAAAGATGCCTGGGAGGTTTTGTTGTGCCCTGTATGCCTGTTCACATGGCGAACCTCAGAACCGGATAGCATTACGGATCCAGCAAAGTATAAATCGGCGTTCAAGGTAAACCCCAAAGATATTCCGAATGCTGCTCATGTTCCTCCTATTCCAGAGCGGATATAGGGTCGTTCGTAAGTAGCCGTAAATTATGGTACTTTGAAGTTATAGGCCAAAAGTAAAGGGGATTATACTTCATGCAGACACCAAGGATCGGTAAGGAACTGTTCACGCTACTGGACGGCAAGGCATTGGAGAACAAGCAGCATGAAGCCATGATGCTGCTGACGGTCACGGAAGATCAGTGGCCGCACATAGCGATGATTAGTGTGGGCGAGGTTGTAGCGCTGGACGAGGGGAATCTGCGTCTGGCCCTATGGCCGGGTACGACCACGACGAGCAACATGATCCGCACTGGGAAGGCGACGCTTGCGGTGTTTACCGGGGGGAAGGCGCATTATGTGCGGTTGTCACTGGAACATCTGCCTGCTTTGCCCGGAGCCAAGCATGTACGTGAGCGATTTGCGGCTCATGTTTTTGCAGCCAGAGAGGATTCGGCCCAATATGCGGATATTTTGACAGGTGTCACGGTTCGTCTCAAGGAACCGGAATCGGTGATCCATCGCTGGAAGGAAACGGTGGCTGAGCTGTTAATGTAAAGCCATCTGATTATGATAAATAATCTATGTATTTACCAAGTTTACCGTTAAAATAAATGCGAGGGAATAAGCGCTTACAAGAAATCACGCTGAACTTGTTGGAACAAGAATTAGAGCGCGAGGGGAAGCTTGTTTCTTTTGAAGGAAAAATAGGAGGGATGAATATGTCTCGTTTTGACAAGGTAGATCAGCTATTGCAACAATTTATAGCAAATGGGCCGGCAGGTTGCGGTTGTGCCATTGCCCAGAATGGTGAAGTGTTGTATGAAGGGTATCATGGATATGCTGATCTGGAAGCCCGAAAACCAATCACTGAGGATACAGTGTATCGCTTGTTTTCCATGACAAAGGTTGTTGTCTGTGCGGCTGCACTTATGCTGTACGAACGTGGGCAATTTTTGTTGAATGAACCCTTGTATGAATATTTTCCCGAATATCGTAATGCGCATGTATTCAAAACCGCTCCTAACGGATACACCTACGTGGATAAGGCAGAGAATCCCATTTTAATCAAGCATATATTCAATATGAGTATGGGTCTTCCTTACGCTTCCGAGTCTTCAGAAACAGGAAAAGCTATGCAGAAGGCCATTGCAGGATTAAAGGAAAAGCAGGGGAAATATGACCTACGCACAGAAATTGAAGCGCTTTCTGAAGTTCCACTTGCGTTTGAGCCCGGAACACGCTGGTTATACGGATATGGACATGATTTTGTTGCAGGTCTTATTGAAGTGATTTCAGGTAAATCAGTAGGACAATTTTTAAAGGATGAAATCTTTGATCCACTTGGAATGAACAATACAGGTTACCGTTATCGTGGAGATATTGAATCGCGGATGGCCTCCATGTATCAACGGACAGACGCCGGAAAACTTGAAAAAATGGAGGGTTTCCTGGATGAATATCATCAGCCAGATGCTATATATGAAGGCGGAGGCGCAGGTTTATATTCGACAGTCAAAGATTACCTCACATTTTCACAAATGATGTCAAATGGCGGCACGGTAAACGGTGTGAACTTATTGGGGAGAAAAACCATTGATTTAATGCGCACCAATCATCTGAATACAGCTCAACTATCGGATTTCATCAATTCATACCATACAGGTTATGGCTATGGACTTGGTGTACGCACGTTAATGGATAAAGCGGCTGGGCATGCAAACAGCTCGATTGGAGAATTTGGCTGGACGGGAATGGCAGGCACCTGGGTTTCTATAGATCCGAGCGAACAATTCTCCGTCGTATATATGCATCAGCTCGATCCCAATATGGAAGAGTACCATCATTTGAGAGTTCGCGCGGCAGCTTATAGCTGTTTGTAAATGCGGGATTGTGGATCTGTTGTGAAAACTCTTCACTATGGCTCTGAAGCTACACAAATTGTAATGTCTAAATCTTTATCAGAAATGATCTAGTTAATAAGGACCAAATTTCCCTCGAAGCCTAAACTATTCTTTTCCATATGACGACATAAAACGTAGGTATAAGGATTTTGCGAAATCCGTAATTTAAGTTTTGAAATGGGAGGGAATTAGATTTTGAAGAATAGATGGTCCGGTTTTCTGGCGTTGGTCATCCTGATTTCAAGTTTTACATCATATGCAGGGTTTGCATCTGCTGCGGATGCGGTGCTTTCCAAGATTGTTCTTTCCTCTAACGAGGTAACTTTGCAACAGGGAGATACAGCTGCATTGACGGCTACGGCTGTTTTTAGTGATGGGACAACCTCGAATGTAACCGTAAGCACGGATTGGAAAAGTGATAACACAGCTATTGCTACTGTGTATAATGGTACAGTTTCGGCCAAGGCTGAAGGGGAAGCCACCGTGGTTGCGACCTATAAAGATAAGGTACAATCGGTTCAGGTACATGTAACGAAAAAGGTTAAGGCGCTGACATCTAGTGTACAAAGCCTGAACTTGCGTTCAAGCGGTACAGGACAGGTTGATTTGACAGCGACATACAGTGATAATACAACAGCTCAGGTTTCGGGTGATGCTACTTGGACCTCGGATAATCAAAAGATTGCAACTGTAGTTAACGGTTTGGTTACCGCTCAGGGAGCAGGTACAGCCAATATTAAGGCCGTATATGGTCAGCAGACCGTAACCATTGCTGTACAGGTAGAGCAAGTTAAACGTCTTGATGTCAGTTCATCAGAGGTTTCTCTTTTGCTGAAGGATACTGAGAAGGTTAAACTTTCAGCGACGTTCCCGGATGGATCGGTACAGGACGTGACAGAGTCCGCTGAGTGGAGCTCCAGCAATGCAGCTGTGGCGGATGTACTGAAAGGCACGATTACCGGCTATAGCGCGGGAAAGGCGACAATTATAGGTAAATATGGCACGATGTCCGCTACGATTTCGGTGGATGTCGATCAAACGAATAAGCTGAAAGCCAGCGAATCCAATATTTTTCTCCGTCTGGATGAATCTAAAAAAATACAGGTTTCTGCTGTTTACCCGGATGGAACAGTAACGGATATCACGGATAAAGCTACTTGGGCATCAAGCGATGAAAAAATTGCAACGGTGAATAAAGGAACGATTATGGCCATCGGTGCGGGTTCGGCAACGGTGACCGCTAAGTATGGAGATAAGACCGTTTCGATCAAGACAGATGTCGAAACCTCTAGATTTCTGGATTTGAGCGAGGACAAGCTGAGCTTGAATGCCAAGGAATCCAAAAAGCTCAAGCTGACCGCAACGTACGTAACAGGTACGGAAGAAGATATCACAAGTAAGGCAGAGTGGAAGTCCAGCAATGAAGATATCGCTTTTGTCAGCGCGGGGGAAGTCACAGGTTATAAAACAGGTGAGGCTACCATCACCGCTTCTTATGGCGGCAAGACAGTTACAGCTACGGTATCCGTAAATGTACCCGGGGATCTGTCTCTGTCCTCCAAAACGGCAACGATTGATATTAATGAGGACTATACTGCAACTTTGACGGCTACTTATGCGGATGGGCGTAAGGAAGATGTAACACAGGATGCAGAATGGGCTTCAAGCGCGGAAGATATTGCCTCTGTGTCCAAAGGAACGATTACGGGTAAATCTGCTGGTAAAGCGGTTATTACAGCGACCTATAATGGCAAAAAACTAACAATTAACGTACAAGTGGGCCTTGTAGACCGTCTGGAAACAGACTCGCGTGTAATTGCGCTTGGTGCTCAGGAAACGAAGCAGCTGAAAGTAACAGGAGTTAAGAGTGGTGGTACAAAAACAGATGTAACCAAGGATGCCACCTGGACAACTAGCAATGTAAAAGTGGTTGAAGTTAGCGAAGGTTTGATCAAAGCGAATGGTAGTGGTAAGGCAACTGTGACTGCTTCATATGGCAAGCAAAACATTACGTTTACGGTAGAAGTGGACGTAGCGCAAAAGATTGAAGCGGATGCAATCGCGCTATCGCTCAAATCTGGAGATCAAAAAACCATCGCGATTGTGGTTAAATCGAGCGATGGTAAAGAAAAGGATGTTACAACCCAAGCTGAATGGAAAACGTCCAATTATAAGGTAGCCACTGTTAAAAAGGGTCAGGTTACCGCGGTCAGCTACGGTAAAGCTAACATTCAGGCGAAGTTCGGCGGGAAGATCATCAGCGTACCTGTAGATGTTGATACGCTTAAATATTTGCAAACAGACGAAGTCGCCTTGAATTTGAAGGCAGGACAGCTGGCTAAGGTTACGGCTACAGCCACGTATAAGGATGAGTCGGAGAAGGATGTTTCCAAACCGGCTGTCTGGTCCTCGTCCAGAATTATTGTGGCGACCGTCAAAGACGGTAACATTAAGGCACAGGGCAAAGGCAAAGCAGTAATTACTGTGAAATATGCAGGTAAAATGACGAAGATACAGGTAACCGTTCAGTAATCTGTAACCCGACTAAAAAGAAAAAGAGCAAGCATACGTCCAGCGACGATATGCTTGCTCTTTTCTTTATAAGGACGAATTCTCTTTCCCTAGGACAATGTGGGGGAGAGGTAGTCGCCTTGTTTTATAGAGGAGAAGTAATTGGTTTAAAGCTTAGAAATTACGACTTATTCTTCTTGATTGATGCGTTGCGTGTAAGTGATTCGGTCAAACGCTTGCCAGTCGGCGTCTGAGCCAAGCCGCCTTTGGCGGTCTCGCGGTGCTTCGACGGCATCGCGCTGCCGACTTCAAGCATCACGTCAATGACTTCGTCAGACGGAATAGCGCTGCGCACACCCGCCAAAGCCATGTCCGCTGCGGCAAGCGCAGTCACGGCTCCCAGCCCGTTGCGCACGATGCACGGAATCTCCACGAGTCCGGCGACGGGGTCGCAAATCAGGCCGAGCGTGTTCTTAAGAGCGAGGCCCACGGCGTGAACAGCTTGTTCAGGCGTACCACCGCGCAGCTCGACCATAGCGCCAGCGGCCATCCCGATAGCTGAGCCAATCTCAGCCTGACAGCCTCCCTCCGCGCCAGAAATGAAGGAGTTGTTGGCGATCACGTAGCCAATGGCTCCAGCGGCGAATAGGCCGTTCACCATATGCTCATCATCCCAGCCGAACCGTTCCTGCGCACTGATGAACACACCAGGGATAACTCCACATGAGCCTGCGGTAGGAGTGGCGACAATGCGACCCATAGATGCATTAACCTCCGACACGGAGAGGGCATAAGCCATGGCGAGCGCGGAGGCATCACCGGAGCAGGTCTCCCCTGACCGCAGATACTCGGCCAGGCGCTTGCCGTCGCCGCCCGTCAATCCACTGCGGGATACGGTGTCTTGTGTCTGACCGCGATGAACAGCTTCCTTCATGATTTCATAATAATCAGACATTTGGCGAAAGATTTCTTCCTCCGTTGTATTCGTTTCTTGTACCTGCTCTTGAATCATCAAGCGGCCAATCGTGGTGGATTCTTCAGCGCATAAAGCGCTGATCTCATGCAGATGGCTAAACCGCATCGGATTCAGCTCCTTTTTTCAAATTAATCATCTTAATTTCATACATATGAGGTAAAGAACGCAGTTCCGCAATCAGTTCAGCTGGAGCAGAACTGTCCGTTTCAATGGCGGTGAGTGCTTCACCATCCCGGCCTTTGCGATCTACGTGCATATAGGCAATGTTAATGTGGGCCGCGCCCAGCGCTGAAGTTATTGCGCCCAATGTACCGGGCTTATCCGAGTGGAGAAGCACCAGCGTAGGCAGCTCCCCGGTCAGATTGACCCGGAATTCGTTGAGTTGCTGGACATGGATGCTGCCGCCGCCGATGGAGGAGCCCAGCAGTGTGCGCTGATCCTCGCCCTTCCACAACTCGAAACGGACGGTGTTCGGATGAGGAGCGGGGAGTCCACTGACGGCGAATTCCACGGTCATCCCGGCTTGCTCGGCCCATTGCTCGGCATCTGGAATCCGGTGATCGTCCGTATCGTAATTAAGCAGTCCTGCGATGAGCGCCAGATCCGTACCGTGTCCTTTATACGTATCGGCAAAGGAGCCGTACAGTGTCATACGGGCACGGTCAGGCTGCGCCCCGAGCCAGTGCCGGGCAACGCGTGCGAGTCGCACCGCGCCTGCGGTGTGTGAACTGGAAGGTCCGGTCATGGCCGGGCCGATAATAGAAAATACATCTTTGAAACGCATGGTGTGGCCCCCTGTATGTTCTAATACCATACTATATGGTATTTCCGCGTCTTTGCGCGGTTATGACGGTTCCTAATGCTGACGCACAATGTGAGCACAAAAAAGGACAGGATAAGGAAGTTTCCCTTATCTCTGTCCTCGTTACCTGAGAGTTTCGTGCGGTGTTCTTACCGCCTTACCCCTTGGGTGGCTTGCGCTCTCTCCAGAGTTGCGTCAGATGACGATACATGGACCTGAGAGATTATCCGCCAGCCGGGTGCTGGCGTCTTGCTCCTTCGGTGCCGCCAGAGTGTAAGCCCCCTGGACAGACTCTCCCGTCATCTTCATTCGCGTATACCGTTCTACATGTCTTTCTTAGCGTAATGTATGACGTGCTCGGTGTCAATCACAGGGTTTAATTTTTACATAAACAGGTGCATTTCCAATAAAAAAGATTAAAGTTTACATAATTATGGATGAAATCAGGAAGGAATTAGAAGATTGGCGGCTAATCTGATAGAGGACAAGTACATTTATGGAAATCATAGGAGGGATATTGACGTATGGTAAAAGGCTTGCGGTTCACAGGTTCACGCTTAAAAGGGATGCTGCATCTAGCAGCGATCGTTTCACTGCTGATCGGGATCTTCGTTCCGTTCGGTCAGGTCAAGGCAGAGGGAGCATTGACAGTAGCTGAAGCACTTCAGGGCCAAAGCAGTGGAGGTACGGTGACGGTAGAAGGTTATATCGTCGGACATGCTACCGGATCGAAAACGGCTAACTTTTCTTCTCCGTTTGCGAATGATTTTAACGTACTGATTGCCGACCAGGCCAATGAACGTAGCACGTCTAATCTATTGGATGTACAGCTGACATCCGCGTACAGAGGGCAATTTGGGCTAACAGGCCATCCTGAGCTGATTGGCAGCAAAATCCGTGTGACGGGTACACTCGGCGCCTACAATAATTTTGGTGGAGTGAAAAGCCCAAGCGCTGTTGAACTGGTGAACGGAAGCGAGCCGGGGGAACCAGGTGAACCTGGTGAACCTGAACCTGGCAACCCGGGTCAACCCGGTACTACATTGCCGGATGGAAAAGGCAAAAAGGTGCTGTTCGATAATACGCACGCACAGACCGCTGGTGCAGCAGATTGGGTCATTGAAGGCGCCTTCTCCGACTTTGCCAATGGACTGCGTAATGTAGGCTTTACGGTAGACCCATTAAATCGTCCCATTCCTTTTACTTATGGAGAGCAGGCTATAACCTATGACAAGCTGCGCCAATATGATGTGTTCATTATTGGTGAAGCGAATGTTGCCTTTAAGGCATCCGAGCAGGCTGCCCTGCTGCAATACGTGAATAGCGGAGGGAGCGTCTTCTTCATCTCCGATCATTATAATGCAGATCGTAACAAAAACCGTTGGGATTCCTCCGAGGTTATGAATGGCTACCGTCGTGGAGCCTATACTAATCCGGCCAAAGGCATGACTGCAGAAGAAGCTGCATCACCGGCAATGCAAGGATTAACAAGCTCCGATTGGCTGGCGGCCAACTTTGGCGTTCGTTTCCGTTACAATGCGCTCGGTGATGTGAATGCTACCGACATTGTAGCCGCAGATCAATCTTTCGGTATTACCAAGGGTGTGCGCTCGATTGCCATGCATGCAGGATCTACGCTGGCTATTATTGATCCTACCAAGGCTAAAGGCATTGCTTACATCCCTTCAGGCACGAAAAAATGGGGTAATGCGGTAGATCAGGGGGTTTATAACGGCGGGGGCCGTGCGGAAGGACCTTATGCCGCTATCTCCAAGGTAGGCCAAGGCAAGGCAGCATTCATCGGTGATTCTTCCCCTGTAGAAGATGCTACACCGAAATATGTGCGTGAGGAAAACGGACAGTCGAAGAAGACATATGATGGCTTCAAAGAAGTGGATGATTCAACCTTCCTGGTGCAAACGGTTCAATGGCTTGCATGGAAGCAGGACTACACGAAATTGTCCGATGTGGCAGGTTTGACTCTGGATCAACCAACGAAGCTTCTGCCATTCGAAGAGCCTGCGGCGTCCACGGAACCACAGCCTGAGCCTTGGTCTGCTCCGGCAGCAGGCTACAAATGGTACGATCCTAGAACATTCAAGTCTGGCTCCTATGGAGCGGCTTCGTAAATTATATTGTCAGGAGCTCAATGTGAGCTTGGGTTAGTTAGTCGTTTGATCCCTGCTGAGGGATCAGGCGACTTTTTTTGTGATGAAAATTAACCTGTGGTTGGTTATTTCATTACATTTTGTGCCAGAAAGGCCGCACTATTGCTGGATCATTGATTTTTTAAATGATGTTGATAGCATAATCTTAATTGATATATCCATATACTGGTGATAGGATGTATTCAAATTATTCCGACAAAAACGGTATGTAATGTTCATGAGAGGTTTTAAACATCAAACATGGTGAGAATAAGCGGGACAAGACCATGGAGAATGGAGGAAGCGCGCATTGAATACCGAACCTGTGTTGGAAATTAAAGGATTATCCGTATCTTTTCGCATCCAGGATCAATATCACCCCGCAGTCGACCATCTGGATCTGACGGTCAACCCCAATGAAGTGCTGGCTGTAGTCGGAGAATCCGGCTGTGGCAAAAGCGCGTTAGCGCTTTCGATCCCGCAACTGCATGACATGGAACGCACGCGTGTAGAGGGGGAGGTCTTTTTTAAAGGAACGGACTTGAACCGTCTTTCCTCAGGGCAAATGAATAAAATCCGCGGAGCGGGAATTGGCATGATCTTTCAGGACCCGTTGACAGCACTCAACCCGTTGATGAGCATTGGCAAGCAGATTGAGGAAAATCTCGATTATCATACGTCACTATCTACGAAGCAAAAAAGGGAACGTGTGCTGGAGCTGCTGGAAAGTGTAGATATACCGAATCCAGTGCGTGTGTATGATCAGTATCCGCATGAACTGTCAGGAGGGATGCGGCAGCGTGTGATGATCGCGATTGCCATAGCTTGCCGACCTTCTCTTATTATTGCAGATGAGCCGACGACTGCGCTCGATGTAACGATCCAATCGCAAATTCTCGACTTGCTCAAACAGCTTCAACAGGAGACTGGGAGCGGTATTATCCTGATTACGCACGATCTTGGTGTTGTGGCAGAAGTAGCCGACCGCGTGGTGGTCATGTATGCCGGAGAAATCGTGGAGAGCGCTGATGTTTTTGAATTATTCAGGCAACCACAGCATCCGTATACGCGTTCTTTGCTTGCTTCCATGCCGGGATCGCATACCAAGGGGGAATCACTGCATGTCATCGGCGGCATTGTTCCCTCATTACAAGATATCCCCCGCAATAGCTGCCGCTTTGCTCCACGTATTCCCTGGATTCAGCAGAGGGTGCATGAAGACCATCCCCAATTAAATGAAATTTCCCCTGGACATTGGGTCCGTTGTACATGTTATCAGCATTTTCATTTTGAAGACGAGGCAAAGGGGGAGGCTGCTCATGGCACTACTGGAGTTAAATGATTTGAGGGTGCACTATCCGGTGCGCGGTGGTTTCTTCCAGCGTGTTATCGATCAGGTGAAAGCAGTGGATGGCGTGTCGATCAGCATTGAGGCAGGCCAGACCTACGGGCTGGTGGGGGAGTCTGGCTGTGGGAAAACGACGACAGGCAGGACGATCATCGGTCTAAATAAGCTGACGAGCGGACGGATTTTGTTTAAAGGAAAGGACCTTGCAGCTCTAAGTAGTAACAATCGTCATCCATTGCGTAGAGATATTCAGATGATTTTTCAGGACCCATACTCTTCGCTTAACCCGCGTAAGCGCGTATTGGATGTCATTGCTGAACCGCTGCGAAATTTTGAAAGGCTGAGTAGTGAGGAAGAACGGAGAAAAGTACAGACGTTGCTGGAAAAGGTCGGCTTGAACGCCGATGCAGCCTATAAATATCCGCATGAATTTTCCGGGGGGCAACGACAGCGGATCGGGATCGCGCGTGCGCTGACATTAAACCCCAAGCTGATCATTGCTGATGAGCCAGTGTCAGCACTGGACGTTTCCGTGCAGGCACAGGTGCTTAATTTTATGAAGGATGTGCAGCAGGAATTTAATTTGACGTATTTGTTCATCAGCCATGATTTAGGTATTATCCGCCATATGTGCGACCAAATCGGTATTATGTATCGGGGCCGTCTAGTGGAGCAGGGGAGCGAGCAAGATATTTATGAGCGTCCACAGCATCTGTATACCCAGCGCCTCATTGCAACCATTCCCAATATTGATCCTACAAAACGGCTGGAAAATGCTCAAAAAAGGCGAATGCTTTTATCCTCCTACAAAACAGAGCTACCCAAACATCTAGACGCGAGTGGAAAACCGTTTGCACTAAAATCAGTAAGTCCATCCCATCAAGTCGCGCTACCATAAGGGGGTACAGAATATGTGGAAATTTACACTGCGTCGGCTACTGGTTATGATCCCTCAACTTTTTGCACTGAGCGTGCTTATATTTTTCCTAGCTAAGGCTATGCCAGGGGATGCCTTGACAGGGCTCATCACTTCAACTCCCAATCTAAATCCGGCTGCACTGGAAGAGCAGCGACAAAGACTGGGACTGAATGACCCGGTCTGGATGCAGTATGGGAACTGGCTCGTCCAGCTTGCTCACGGGGATCTGGGCAAATCTTATGTACATAAAATTAGCGTTACCGATCTGATTGGCAGCCGTCTGGGGAACACGTTCTTTCTGGGCGTAGTCATTCTGGTTCTGACGTATCTGATCGCCATCCCGCTCGGCGTACTCAGCGGTCGTTATCAGCATAGTCTGCTGGACAAAACCGTAGTGGGCTATACCTATCTCAGCTTTGCGACACCTCTATTTATACTCGCGTTGCTGCTGCTGTATGTATTCGGCTTTAGGCTCGGCTGGTTTCCAACCAGCGGCAGTGTGGATGTAGGTGTGGAGCCGGGGGCATGGTCATATTACGTGAACAAGTCGTATCATCTCATTTTACCGGCGGTTACAGGCGCATTGCTCAGTACAACGGCTACGATTCAGTATTTGCGCAATGAGGTCATTGACACAAGACTGAAGGATTTTGTGAAAACAGCGCGTTCCAAAGGGGTACCCGAAGGTAAAATTTATTCCCGCCATATTTTCAAAAACTCTCTATTGCCGATTGCTGCCTTTTTGGGCTATGACCTGACGGGAGTCATTGCAGGCAACATTTTTCTTGAATCTATTTTCGGTTATCCGGGGTTGGGCCAATTATTTCTTCAGTCCATCACTCAACGGGATTTTTCAGTCGTGAACGCGCTGGTCATGATTTCTGGCTTCTTGGCACTATTAGGGACCCTTTTATCTGATGTCATCCTGAGCAAGGTCGATCCCCGCATTCGAATTGAATAGCGAACAAGTCTAGAGAAAGGGAGGGATTATGGTGTCTATACAGGTGGAGGAGGTTTTCACGCCGGAAATCATTCGTAAATCACCATCCAGTTGGTCTGTACTACGTCGTGAGCTGGTGCGTGACAAAAAGGCCTTGGTTTCCATTGGCTTTGTGATTCTGTTCTTGATCTTTATATATGCCTCTGTCCTGTTTGTCAATCAGGATGTAGTCACGACGGTCGATTTGGGCGCGATTCGTGAAGCTCCAGGCTCAGTGCATTGGCTGGGGACAGATCGAGCGGGCAGAGATATTTTCGGCCAACTGGTCATTGGAGCCCGCAATTCCTTCACTATTGGCTTTACGATTACATTGTTATCCGCCGCTATTGGCTTAACATTAGGTTTACTGGCTGGTTTTTATGGGGGAATGGTCGATAACATCATCATGCGGATCATTGATTTTATTTTGGTGCTTCCATTTTTGATGTTGGTCATCGTATTTGTCAGCATTGTACCCAAAAGCGGCATAGGGTCCTTTATTTTTATCATGACTGCCTTTTTATGGATTGGAAAAGCACGCCTGATCCGGGCCAAAGTGTTGTCGGAGCGCGAACTGGATTATGTGCAGGCTTCCAAAACCCTTGGCACACCCAATTGGAAAATCATCTGGTTTGGCGTGCTGCCCAATCTTAGCTCGGTCGTGATCGTCAATCTGACCCTCAGTCTCGCGGGAAATATCGGGATTGAGACCGGGCTTTCTTATCTCGGCTTTGGCTTACCGGAATCTACGCCAAGCTTGGGTACACTGGTGAGTTATGCCAATGACCCGGATGTTTTGCAGAATAGCTGGTGGATGTGGTTACCTGCCTCACTGCTTATTTTGGTGTTAATGCTGGCGATTAACTTTATTGGCCAGGCGCTCAAACGCGCCACGGATGCCAGACAACGATTGGGTTAACTGAAGTTCAAGGATAAGGACAATGACAAGGAGGGATTTACAATGGTTAAACACTGGAAAAAAGGGATTCTGCCTGTTCTATCTGCAATTTTAGTACTTTCATTGGCGGCATGCAGCGGTTCGCCTTCCGCTTCAAATGGAGGGAAATCGTCTGACGGTACAGGCGGCTCAGGGTCCGACAGCAAACAGGTGAATGCGACAGCGCTGGCGAAGGCGGTCAAGAACGATAAGGCACCGATTAAGGGTGGCATCATCAATTATGCACTCGTGTCTGATACCCCCTTTGAAGGCATTCTGAATCCTGTATTTTATGATGGCAATCCTGATTTTGAAGTCTTCCAGTTTTTTTACCCTTCTATGTTTTCGATTGACTCCAATCTGAATATTGACAATAAAGGGGCGGCGACGATTTCCTTTTCCCCAGACAATAAGGCGGTGACTGTGAAAATTGATCCCAAACTGAACTGGACGGATGGTAATCCCGTAACGGCAGAGGACTATGCCTTTTCCTATGAAGTGATCGGTCATAAAGACTACGAAGGTCCGCGTTATGATAGCTTTATGACCAACATTGTGGGTATGGAGGATTATCACGCGGGTAAGGCCAAAACCATTTCTGGCATCAAGGTGCTGAATGAGAAAGAGGTTACCATTCATTTCAAAGAACCCAATCCTTCGGTGAAATCGGGACTCTGGTCTACGCCACTGGAGAAAAAGGTATTTCAAAACATTCCCGTGAAGGATATGGCCGGATCTGATCCTGTCCGTAAAAATCCGATTGGCTATGGGCCGTTCAAAATTAAATCTATGGTCACAGGTGAATCTGTGGAATTCGTCAAAAATGAGGATTATTTTCACGGTGTACCCAAGTTAGATGGCCTTCATCTGAAGGTGGTGAACCCGAATGTCATTACCGAGGCGCTGAAAAGTGGAGAGGTTGACTGGGCCAGCTATCCAACCACCCGTTACAATGAGGCCAGCAATCCGAAAAATGTACAGTTTCTCGGTCAGGAGGAATTATCTTATAGCTATGTGGGCTTTAAGATGGGCAAATTCGATCAGGCCAAGAGTCTAAATATCATAGACCCGAACGCCAAGCTGGCGAACAAGTCATTACGTCAGGCCCTCGGCTATGCGCTGAATAACGAGCAGGTCGGCAAGCAGCTATATCATGGGCTTCGGATTCCAGCAACGTCCCTGATTCCGCCTGCCTTTAAGGGGTATCATGATATAAATGCAAAGGGCATCACGTATGACCCGGACAAGGCGAAAAAGCTGCTGGACGAGGCAGGGTATGTGGACACCAATGGAGATGGATATCGTGAGGACCCCAAAGGCAAGGAACTGGTGCTCCATTATGCGGCAATGAGCGGGGATGCGACAGCCGAATCGCTGGCGAAGTTTTATTTGCAAAATTGGAAGGATGTCGGGCTTCATGTCGAGCTGGTGGACGGCCGTCTGCTTGAGTTCAATTCTTTCTATGACCGTGTGCAGAAGGATGACCCTGGCATTGATATTTTTGGCGGCGCATGGAGTACAGGTACAGATGTAAACCCTAGTGGGCTGTATGGACGCGGAGCCAGCTTTAACTACTCGCGCTTTACCAGTGAAGAGAATGATAAGCTGTTGCAGGAAGGGGTGTCTGTGAAAGCCTTTGACGACAATTATCGTAAAGATATATACAATCAGTGGCAGGCGTATATGAGCGAGGAGGCACCCATTGTACCGACGTTATTCCGTTACTCGTTGGAGGCAGTGAATAATCGGGTAGCCAATTACGATATTACCCGTGGCAAGGAGTATGATGCAGACACGTTTGCGAATATTACGTTGACTGCGGAAAAAGCAGAAGTAGCCCAATAATCTAAAAAAAGCGCAATAACCTGAAGAAGAAGCGCGAACCGGTTTGATCCGATTTTGCGCTTCTTTTGACCTTTTATGCAATCATTCTGGGGATTCTCGAAGGGAGAGAAGGAAGACGGAGATACGTCAGCTTCAATACTTCATTGCGGTATGCGAGGAACTGCATTTTACGAAAGCTTCGGAAAAGATCGGAATCTCCCAACCCACACTTAGCTTGCAAATTAAGGCGTTGGAAGAGGAATTGGGCATGACTCTTTTTGACCGTGCAGGCAAGAAAATTAAGATGACAGATGCCGGGAAATTGTTGCTGCAACACAGTGCACATGCGCTCAAGGATTTACAGCAAGCAAAGGCTTCCATTGAGGAGTTGCGCACCGAGCAACGCGGGAGTTTGCGGATTGGTATCGCATTACCGGAGCTGGAGGAACCATTACAAGAAATGTTTATCCATTTTCATCAGTCATTTCCTAGAGTCAGCTTGCACATCCATCCATCATTTGATGTCACAGAACAGCTGCTGGATAACCGAGTGGATGTTGGCATCACGCTGCATTCGGGTACGGATGAAAGGCTTGTCCAGCTTCCTCTTCGTACGGAGAACTACTGTCTTGTTGTTCCGGTAGAGCATGTGTTTTCCAACCGTTCTTCCATTACGCTGGACGAATTGAGGCATGTACCCTGGGGGATGCAGCCAGAGTGTCATCCCGGCAGGAAACTGATTGAGAAGTGCTTCCGTGATCACGGGTATCCCTTTGCAACTGTCTTGGAGACCAATTCCATACCTTCCATCCTGCGCTGGGTGCAGGATGGACTTGCCGTAACCCTACAGACGGAGTCCCTTGCAACAGAATTGGATCACTCACAATTTTGCACTGTACCTATTTTGTGCGACGTGCTCCAGGGTCAGCTAGAGCTGGTTTATCGGTCTGGCCGTTATCAGGGAGAAGCGTTGAAGCAATTGATTAAAGAGATACAAGCTGTACTAACCGTGCGTTCCAACTAGTGGCAACCCTGATGAGTATCACGAGCTTTAATGTGTACGAACTTCCAGCCTGCGTGCAATCAGTGACATACTGTAATTGACAGCAAAGTACAGGAAAGCTGCGAACAGCAGGGCTGGAATGACAAAGGATTGATTTTGCCCACCGACAATCTGAATATTATGCGTCAGCTCCGGCAAACTGATAATGACAGCCAGTGAGGTATCCTTGAATAGGGAAATGAACTGGCTGACAATCGGGGGCACCATGCGACGAAGCGCTTGGGGCAGAATGATATGCCATAAGGTTTGAGAATAGCTTAGACCAGAGGAACGTGCGGCTTCCACCTGTCCTTTATGGACCGAATTCAGACCGCTACGCACAATCTCAGCAATCATGGCTCCCTCGAAGATCGACAGGCCTGTAATGGCTGCCCACTTGAGGGAAATGGAAAGACCGATAGATGGTAAAACCATGCCGATGAAGAAAATAATGAGCAATAATGGAAGATTGCGAATGAGATCAATGATAAAGGCTGCAACCTGTGAAATGACAGGTAAGCGAGTATAGCGCAGGATGCCGAATAAGATACCGAGAACGAAGCTGAACACGATAGAGTAAATAGCAACCTCCAGCGTGAGCAGGAAGCCCTCCAGTATAAAACGCACATTAGGCCATACAAACAATCCACCGAAATCCATACGGGCTTCCCTCCTTAGGATGTTTTGGACAGACGCCGTTCCATATATAGTACAAGAAAGCTAAGCGGAACCGTCAAGATAAGATACAACAGCGCCGTGATGGCGTAGACTGTGATGGGCAGGAAGGTATCCGAGTTAATGAGGTCCGAGTAATACATTAGGTCCAGTCCGGCCACAATAGCCAGCACGGAAGAGTTTTTGACCAGATTAATGAATTGGTTGCCGATCGCAGGCAGTACAATTTTGATGGCTTGCGGTAAAATAATGCTGATCATCGTCTGGTTGTAACTCAACCCGGAGGACCTTGCCGCTTCAAATTGCCCCTTGGGCACAGATTGAATGCCGGCACGTATGGCTTCAGCAATAAAGGAGGCCGTGTATACGGTCAATCCAAGCGTTCCAGATATGAATCCGTCCAAAGGGATGCCCAAAGTGGGAAGCCCGAGATAAAAAAACAGTACGACGATCAGCAATGGAATATTGCGGATGACCTCTACATAGACGGTACCGATCCAGTTCAGCCATTTAAAAGGCGCAATTCGGAGGATGGCAATAATAGCCCCCAGAATAAAGCTTCCAACCAAGGCAATGACACTAGCTTGAACGGTATGAAGCAAGCCTTCTCTGAAACGGTCGCTATGATCAAAAAGTACGTTGATATCAAAAGTAAGCATCTGTGAATGTACCTCCTTATCCAGACCTAAGAAAGGAAGGAGCTCGCAATCGCGGCTCCTTCACAAGAATACTATTCGGGTTTAACCCCAAGCCATTGCTCGTGGAGCTTATCGTATTCACCGTTGCTTTTCAGTTCCTTGATCGTATCATTAATAGCTTGTAGCAGTTCAGTTTGTCCCTTCTTTACTGCAATGCCGTAAGGTTCCTCTGTGAAGTTCCCGCCTACAAGAGTATAATTCGGGTCTTGCTGCTGCATGCCGAGCAGAATAGAGTTATCCGTAGTCAACGCTTCTCCTTTGCCTGCTTTGAGGGCGTTGAAAGCATCCTGATAGTTTTCGAATTCCAATATCGTTGCTTCAGGTGCTTTTTCGCGGATATTTTTGGCGGAGGTAGAGCCTTTCACGGCGAGCACCTTGGTTTTTGGGGTCAGAGACTCCAGCCCGGTGATGGGGCTCCCCTTTTTCACGAGCAGAGACTGCCCGGCGTTAAAATAAACGTCGCTGAAATCAACCTGCTTTTTACGTTCATCCGAAATGGTCATCGTCGCGATAATGGCGTCGATGTCCCCGTTTTGCAATAAGGTGATTCGTGTTTTGGACGTGACCTCTTTTAGTTCAAGTTTGGTTTCATCGCCAAAAATATGTTTGGCTACAGCCTTAGCGATGTCGATATCAAAGCCTTCTACTTTTCCGCTAGCCGGGTCTTTCAGTCCGAACAGCTTGGTATCGTATTTCACACCAACGACCAGTTTGCCACGCTGTTTGATCGCTTCCAGCCCGTTGGCTGCTGCCGACTCATTCCCCGACGTTGCCGCTCCTTCTTTGCCTCCACAGCCTGCCAAGACGAGCAGACAAGATAAAGCTACCAGCACCAAAGTACTCCATTGAAATCTTTTTCTCATCAGAACATTCCCCTTTCGATTTACGCTACATTGGTAGTCTGTTTAATGATGAATCAGACGGCTCAGGAACAGGCGAGCCCGTTCTTCACCCGGATTCTGAAAAAATTCGGCAGGTTGGCTGTCTTCCAAAATCTGTCCTTTGTCCATAAAAATCACGCGGTCTGCTACTTCACGTGCAAAGCCCATTTCATGAGTGACAATGACCATTGTGATGCCCTGATGGGCGAGCGAGCGCATAACATCCAGCACCTCTCCGATCGTTTCGGGATCAAGTGCTGAAGTAGGCTCGTCGAACAACATGATTTTTGGATTCATCGCGAGCCCACGGGCGATCGCGACCCGCTGCTGCTGTCCACCGGACAATTGGGCGGGGTAGCTCTGTGCCTTTTCCTCGATTCCGACGCGCTTTAGATAAGTGATGGCTGTTTGAGTAGCTTCTTCTTTCGAGATGCCCAGTACCTTCATAGGTGCCAGTACAATGTTTTCAATTACCTTTTTGTGGGGATACAGATTGAAATGCTGGAACACCATCCCGATATTGCGACGGAAGGCATTAATATCAATCTTTTTGTCATGTACAGGGATCTCGTTAACGATCAGTTTCCCATCCGATATCGTTTCCAGACGATTGATACAGCGAAGCAGGGTGCTTTTACCCGAGCCGGAGGGACCGATGATGACGACGACCTCGCCCTCCTTAATCTGAAGATTAATGTCTTTGAGTACATGAAAGTGACCGTAATGCTTGTTGACATTGCGAAACTGGATCAGAGAGCTCACCCCTTTTAGGCTTGGATACATAGCTTAGTAGACGGATTGACATGATCAAGCTCTATTAGAATTTAAAAATTTCTCTCATGATACTATAAGCTTACAATAAAAAACAAGATTTTATGTCATAAAACTTTACGTATAATGTATTTTGGTGTGATTTTTACTAGTAAACTATTATTTATATGATGAAAATGAGTAAATATCCGTATTTTTATGTTAACAAATTTCACATAATTTATTGATCCCCGACAAGCTAAGGGAGAAACGTGACAAAAGCAACGCTATGTTTTACAGTAGGGAAGAAGGAATTTAGGGTAAAGGAAGGTTAGACAATGACGAAAGCTATTTCACCGCTAGTCACGGCATTGGGCATGGAGCCCCATCCAGAAGGCGGCTGGTACAAAGAGATGTGGAAGGCCCATTTTCAAATTCCGAAGCCTGTACTGCCGGATGTGTATTCTGGTCCGCGCTTTGCAGCTTCGTCTACGTATTTCTTGCTGCATCCGGGCGAGTTCTCCGAGTGGCACGTGGTCCATTCTGATGAGCTGTGGTTATATCATAGCGGAAGCCCTGTAGAGTTGAAATTGGGTGGAAGCGGAGAAGAGCCTGGTGAAGAAACTGTGATTATTGTTGGTGCAGATGTGGAGGCAGGACAGCATCCACAAGCACTCGTCCCAGGAGCAGTATGGCAAACGGCACGTCCGCTTGGGGATGAGCCCGTACTGGTAACCTGTGTGGTTGCACCAGGATTCCACTTTGATGATTTCAAGTTGATTGCCAAGAATCCAACTGAATCGTAATGTGAACATTGGCGGGTATATTTCTGTAAGTGAACAGGAATGGCCCGCCTGATTTATTTTTACTCATAAAAATAGGCGCTTTAATGGCTTTAGGTGCTTAGTTTGGCCTGAACAATGAGACGATGGGTGGGATTTATGAGAGGGTCACATGTAATCAGGGTGAGCAGCTTTTGTTTTTTGAAGCTTTTCAGAACAGACACGTCCGTAGGATCGACCGTCTTCAGGCTATAAACGCTATATACATATTGGTTACCCCGAGTGTTAACAACAATCTTATCCCCGATCTTCAATTCATTTAGACGATTAAATAAACGTCCAGAGGTGCGGGCTCGATGAGCAGCAATGGCGGCATTCCCCGCCTGTCCCAGCGTCCCCGTTTCCGGCATATGTACAGCCGCGTGTCTCATATTTATCCTCGTTGCGCCTTCCAATACAGGGAGCTTTAAAGCAATACGACTTATACTAATAGTGGCTATGGGAGTTTGTTCATTAGCGCTTCCAATGGTAACAGGGGGTGTGGAAGTATTTTGTCGTGCTTCACGAGCCGGGACTTCCGTAAGAGTAGTGGACAAGCGAGCATAGCTGTCCGTAAGACTGGGGGGCCATAGCGCATCGCTTTTTCCTGATGGTAGTTCTGCTGCTTTTAATAGCTTGCTTTGTTCCCGATCCTCATTCCATTCCGTCGCTTTAGGAAACAAAATAAAAAGTAAGCCTAACAAAATAAATACGTAGGAAAGTTTACGCAGACTCAGCAATCTCGCCTCCCCTAAGCAAAGTAGGATTATGCATATTTTTTTGAAAAATGCCCCATTCCCGGCTCATTCCAATCGGAAATGGAATGAGGCGAGAGATCAGGGCAGGTGATCCATTTTATTTTTTGTTCGTCCGTCTGAATTTCAACAATACGCCCCACATAACCAACGCTATGCCTGTCAAATAGAACGGAACGGGGCTGCTTTCACCTGTTTGGGGCAACTGATGTACAGCAGGTGGATCCTCTGGCTCTTCTGGCTCTTTCCCGGGAACCTTGACACGGATCTTAGGTTCGGGATCGTCTTTCGAATCCACCGGAGGAGAAGGATCTTGATGAGGCATGACGGCTGGCGGCTCCGGCGGTATAGGTGCAGGTTCCTCCTGTAGAAGGGCTATGTCCTCCGGAGACATTGGCAATGACGGAGGAACGGTTACAGACGGAGTATCGGGTATTTCCGGATCTCTGTCATGTTTCTTACCTGAGCCTCCAGACGGGGGTGACGGGTCTGGATGAGTAGGCGTTCCTGGTTCGTTTTTCTTTTCTTTACGGTTGGTGATCACAATCTTTTTTACACCAGAGCTTTGTCGCAGTGTTGCGTCTATTTTGATCTCAAGCTTGCTCTCGGTGATTTTATAGCCCTCCGGTGCTGCCAATTCCTCCAAGATGTAATCGTCATGAAGCAAGGAGGAAAAGATGATTTTGCCTTCCTGATTGGTGGTCTGAATGAGAGGGGCTCTTTTTTGACCTTTATCATAGAGTGCAAACTGTGCGCCAGGCAGTACCTTCTCAGGCATATCCTGGTCTACCTTGGTCAACTCAAGACTTTCGGTCACACCCCCGCCGGAACCGGAGCCGGAAGACGTTCGTACGATGATTTCCTGGCTGGTTTCCCGTATCTCTGTCGTCAAGCGATCCCCCTCAAAGGCAACCTTATTACTCACTTTGGCTTTGTCCTCAGCATGAATGAATGATTGGTATTCAAGAATAAAAGCAGAGGAAATATCCTTGGCAAAAGCAAGTTCAAAAGTTTGCTGGCCTTGAGCATCTGTTTTGATATACAGCTTGTAATCTTGGTTTCTAATCAACTCGGTGCCCTTGGTGGTATTTCCGTTGGCAGCGATGATTGTAGAGTACAAATGAAAGGAATCCTCGATTAAGATTTGATTGCTGCTAGGCCGATCTATAATTTTAGCGTTGGATACATGTGACTGTCCTTCATTGATGCGGATGCTCCAGTCGATCTTATTTCCATTTTGTGTACCGACTTTAGATACATATTCTCCACCATGAGGTACCGTGACTTGCGCTGCCCATTTGGAGACTGTTTTTTGTCCATCCAGTAGAAGGGCTTGATTATGAATTTCCTTGTCAATCAGTTCTCCTTCCAATGAAGTTTGAAAGGTAATCCAGTAGGGAGTCTGTATCTGCTCCTTGAACTGGATACGCAATTCATTCCCATTTTGCTCGGAGGGAGGGATAATGGTGTATTGATCTGCCGGGATTTCAGCCCCTTTTTGTACGCCATCCCACCATCCCAGCAAGGTCATATCGTGTACTTTCACGGAGCCGGGCAGTAACTTCTGACCTTGCAGCAAGGGGTCTCTCACTTCAGCGTGGTTTAGGATCTTGCGATTGTAGTTGGCTTTAATGTCCCAGGTAATGAGCTTGGAGGTCGCATTATAGCTTCCTTGCTTGGCACCGTTTCGTTGTGTCATAAAGTCCGGCCAGATCGGGCACTCCACGGCATGCGATGATGTTTCTCCGTCTTCAAACTGGTATTCTATAATGGATTTATTACGAAACTCAGGCTTCGTCGTATCCGTTTTCCAGTCATTGTTATAGGTGGTTGAATACTTGATCGTATAAGCTTTATGAATGGTTTTATGAAATTTGAGCGTAAATCCTTGTTTATAGTCCTGTGATAGCGGAATCAGCTCATAATCCGTGGGGGCACGTAGCTCCGTTGTTCCGTCAACAGTTTGAATTTTCAGGGTGTCCGGCAACAAGGCCAAGCCCCCGTTTGGAAACACATCGTGAATGACAATATTTTTCATGGTGTACAAGTCTGTATTAATGGTAATCACCCAAGGTATGATTTTGGTGTTGTAATTGGGTGTGTCATACATTTTAGTCATAACTCCGCTTGTGATTTCTGTCGATACGATCTTCTGGATTCCATCTGAGGTTATGATGTTTATAACTTTTCCATTTTCATAGACACGGCCTCTGGCTTGAGTCTGGTATCGGATGGTATAGGCTGAATCTACGTCAAAGTTAAATTGAAGTTTGAAGCCGTTGCGGTCCGGATAATCAACTGGGATGACAGTATACGCCCACGATGGGAGTTCCTCCAGCGTGTTTCCTTTAAATACTTTCAAGGAACCGGGTAGCAATTCTTGAGTTTTGTTGAAATGATCAATTAAAAGAGCTTTGGCTTCGGGGATTTTTGTCTCGCCGAAGTTGTATCGTATGGCCCACGAGAGTGTTTGTGTGGCATGATCATATTTTTCAACCTTTTTGGACAAAAACTCACCACGTTCTACCTGAACAGTACCGGTAGCAGCAACGTTCTCTATCGCATCTCCTGAAAGCGTTGCTGTGTTGGAAAAACGAGTTTCGTCGCCAGTAATGCGCGTGGAATATTGAATCTGGTAGGCTGTGTTCATGCTATCGTCTTGAAAACGAATCACAAACCCTGTCCCGGCTTGATCTGCTTCAATGGCATATTCACTCGCATTTACTAGGTCTCGAACAACGGTCGATCCGTCGATATTGACTTGGAGATGATAGAGCCGGATAGAGTCTCTTCTGAGTTCCAGTCCTAAAGGAATTGGATCGGTGATGAAGGCATGCTTTACGGTGTTTAGCTGTTTGTTCACATCAATGGTCCAGTCGATCTGATTTGTGCCAGCTAGTTTCCCTTGTTTGCTTAGGGTCGGCCCTGACTGGGGCTTTACATTCACGACGACCGTTTGCACCCCGCCTTTGATCGGAATCGCAATGATGACCTCTGTACTACCTTTCACTATTTCTTTTGTAAACTCGGTTTTGATTTGCAGTTTGCCGCTGACATTGGAATGAGTCTCTACATATGGGTTAAAGGTCATGATCACCTTGCCCTGACGATCTACTGTGAAGTATCCCACGGTTCCGTCGGTAGTGACTAACGGAGATGAGATATCAGTGTAGATGACAAACTGTTCTGGTAAGTGAAAGGTGAAAGTGTCTCCTGACTTATAGGTATTGTCAGGAAGCTCCCATTCATAGCCTAGTTGGATGGCTGATCCGATGTCGAATTGGCTGTCGGGACTATATACTGCATCAATGACATGCCCTGATTCGTCGGTCAGGCTCAACTTCGTTAGTATGCTCTGCGGAGTTGCATCATGTTGAGATTTTGAACTGACTGCTCCTTGAACGAAGGGGGGCGTGTTTGAAGGAATCTCCCTGGGGGGTTCAAGGTTTGGGACACCGTATACAGCATCCGTAACGGTATGTGTAGGATCGGATACAGCACTCTGCCGCAGTTCTGGGGCTGGAGCATCTGCGTAAGCCAGTGTTGCGTTGAAAAAGCTTTGGACAATGAGCAATAAGGCAATGATCATTACATTTATTTTTGTTCTCATGCTCCAAGTGATTCTCCTATTCATCGTAATATGGCAATGCTTCGTTCGAAATTAGTATATTCAGCATGCTAGGCTGACATGACTATCCCAATAGAAAAAAAAGCCCTGATCATAGCGATCAGGGCTTTTTTCGAGATAGGCATAGCAAATTGTGGTGGATCTATGTAAAAAAGGGCATAATAAAAAGCTCGTTCATCTGGTAGCTGGCTGCCATCCGGATAGGAAGGCCCTATAGTTTTGCGTCACTGCCTTTCGACAGCTTTGCCATTAACTTGAATAGCTTGTGCGTCTATCATCTATCAAACTGGTTTCATGTAACCTCTCATTTACAGCTTGGAACGGTTCCCCCACTTTTTGCGGAAGGAATGAGGTGTTTCTCCTACATGCTCCTTGAACAGGTTAATAAAATGGCTCGTATTGGGAATACCTACGTACCTTGCGATATCCACAATGGACATGTCACTGGTTTTAAGCCAGCTTTGAGCGGCCGTGATACGGACATTAATGAGATAATCAATCGGAGAGAAACCGATCTGCTTTTTGAAATTTTTAGCCAGATTAAACTTGTTTAATTCAAACATATCTGCCAGCGAGTCCAGTGTTATTCGCTCACAGTAGGACTGATCCAAATATTGCTGTACCCGACGTACTTCGCTGAGGGTTTCAGCATTCACATGCTGGTGATCATAGGGATGCTGCAAGATGCACATCAGTATTTCACCAATGAGCCTGGACGTTAGCAGTTCAGCGGAAAGACTTCTGTCAGACTGCCCACAAATCAGAGCATGCAGTTTGTCCAATATAATATACGGATTATGCATGGATATTACCGGTTTATTATGCTTGGCAAATTGTTCGTAAAAGTTTCCGATCAGGTTGCCGTACAGGTATAAGCTGATAAACTCCCAGGCTTCATGACCGGAGGTGCTATATTGCACATACTCCTCACAATTAATAAAAAACAAATCATGAGGCTTTAAAATATATTTTTTGTCCCGGTATAGTAATTCTCCCTTACCAGACAACGTAAAAACAAGCAAAAAAGAGGCGAGTTCTTTTCTTTCCACCGTAAAAGCAGAAGTTTTTTGGAAGTAGCCTAATTCCTGAATATATAAAAGGGATTGCTTGGCAAAAGCGGAGGGAGTGCGCACAATTACGACAGGTTCGCCGTTCCAGAGGCCCTCGTTGTTTTTTTGGTCTGTTGTCATATTCAATTCCTTTACAAAGAAGCAATTTTATCTAGCTTATCTTGGTTTGATTTAACCAATATATAATGGCTGATTAAACATGATTTACTATATATAAAAGTTTATTTTATCACATGAAATATGTCTATATATCAAAATATGTTTGTAAGTTTTATAGAAGCCTCGCTCTTATGGACATCTAACCTGATCATCCGTATAAAAGGTCGAATATTGTTGAAAGAATTCTGAGGTCATCATGGATTCAAATCCTTTCTGGGGTCAAAGATAGAATTAGTGCTGAAAAAGATATCTTACATGCCCATTCAACTTTTCCCTTCACTTCTCCTTTCGGTTTAAGAAATTTAGGACTTGGTTCTGATAAAATGGTTCGTAAGGCTTATTATTAAAAATGAGATTTTGGGCCTAGTGTTGTGATTTAGTTCACGAACATGAATGTAAAAAAGAGAGATATATGCATAAAAAATTACGCAAAAAGTGGCCTTACGCGTTTCATCAAGAGTGCTTTCAACTTTGGAAATGACACGGGCAATGATATGATGGGTAATACAGGTATAGTGCTTTACTTACTCGACAGTCAGTTTGGAGGATTACAGGATGGGAAAACCCAAAAATACGAAAACCGCAGCGGCTTGGTCGCTTGTTATTCTAGGGGCAGGCTTTGCAGCCACATTGCCCTTCCAGCAATATGGCTGGGCTCGTTTGTTAGCCGGAGCTTTTGAGGCAGGACTTGTAGGGGGACTGGCGGACTGGTTCGCTGTCACTGCTTTGTTCCGTCATCCGCTAGGCATTCCGATACCACATACCGCGCTGCTTCCTAAAAATAGGGACAAGCTCACAAATGCCTTGGTGAGTACGGTGGAAAATAACTTGCTAAACAAAGACAGCATCGCGTCTAAAATTGCAGATATTCGTTTGGCCGATTTGGTGCTGGGTGGTGTGGAAAAAGGTTTGCGCACGCCGGAGGCGGCGGCATCCATAGATGTTCTTGCCAAGCGACTCGTCCAGTCGCTCCCGCTCGCGGAATTGGCTCCGGTCATCGTGGCAGAGCTCAAGCGGCAGATGACTGACTTTGACGCCGGACCGCTGCTGGAGGCGCTTGCTCGTCAGACCAGCGAGAAGGGTTATGATCGCCGCGCGCTGGATTACACGCTGGAACAAGCCGAGTCCTGGCTTTTGCGACCCGAAACGGGCTATACGCTGGGTACCTTAGGTATGCAGGCTGTCAGCGGTTTGCAGGTGAGCGGACTGATGCAGTTTGCCTTGAACGCATTCCTCGGCTATCTGAACGAAGAGCGTATGGGTGAAATGATTCGTCATTTTTTGCTGGATCAGGTAGCAGAACTGCAAAGGGAAGAGCACCCGCGCCGTCAGGCCGTGCTGGATGGTCTAAGAACACAGGTGACCCGATTGGCGACGAAAGATACGGTTCAGGAAGGGTTGAACGGCTGGAAGGATAGCCTTGTTGAAGCCTGGGAAGGTGATGCGTCGGTGCTGGGAAAAATGGAGGAACTGCGTATACGCTTATTGGACTACATGGAAGACGGAAGCTATGTGCAGACCTATATTTTACCGCTATTGGATCGAGTGTTGACTGATTTAAGAGGGAATACCGAGCTGCTGGACAAGATTAATGTGCGAATTGTGGAAGGTATTACTGGACTGGTGGAAGCCAACCATAGTCGGATTGGTAACTTGGTGCGCGAAAATGTAGACAAAATGGATAACAAATCCCTGATTGCACTGATGGAGGACAAACTGGGACAGGATTTGCAGTGGATACGTATTAATGGCGCAGTTACAGGCTTCCTGATCGGCATTGTGCTGACAGGTATCCGTATGCTAATCCAATAGATCAGAAAAAGCTACAGATAGGGTTGTGGAAGCATGAGGCTTTGGCATGAACATTTAATCGACAAGTTACCCCGTCCGCAACTGCTGGGGCAACATCGTGAGTGCTGTGCCCTGCGCGGGAATGGGTGGGGCAAGCCACACGCCACGGTGAATTATGTGTTCGATTATCACCCCATGCTGCTGGTGCGCTATCATAGGCTCATTATGGACGAAATGAAAAGCAGAGGGTACAATGTTGACCCACTATGGGAACAGCCTTTGTATCGCGGTAAGCAGTGTGAGCCTTGGGAGGCAGAGCTGGGTGAGGAACTGGCAGGCGCGGGTGCATATGTGGAGCATGACGATGAGTATATGAAGGAGTGCCTGGATAACCTGGCTTCCAAGGGGATTTTAATAGAAATTGAAGTGACCTAAAAAAGACGGGCTGTGGTAGGTTCATCATTCAGATGAAGTGCCGCAAGCCCGCTTTTTTGATGCTTCAATGTTCATCGTTTGGGAGAGAATCGGGATATTAGATTACAGAATCCAGCGTGTGACCTTTTCCAGGGGTTGTCTGGATTTTTCCCGTTTGGGTTCATGAGCGCGATAACCGAAGGCAGCAATGACTGAAATATCGAGCAGCCCGTTCTCCAGCAGTCCTTCTTCCTCCAAAATGGCATGCACCTGATCGTAGTTAAAACCCTCAATCGGACAGGAGTCAATACCGATCTGAGCCGCCGCGGTCATCATATTGCCTAAGGCAATATAGGTTTGCTTGGAAGCCCAGTCAAATAGCGTACGTTCGTTTTCCAGCAGGTGTTGACTTTCACCCTGGAAAATCTTATAGCGGCCTGGCAGTGAGGCAAATTCCTCCTCAGACATACCTTTAACCTCTTTATACATATACTCCACGTAAGGAGAATCATAACGAACATCCTTGCGCGCCAAAATCAGGATGACGTGGCTAGCCGCAGGAATCTGCTTTTGGCCACCGCTGGAAACCGCAGCCAGCTTCTCTCTTAATGCCTGATTTTGTACAACTACAAACTGCCATGGTTCAAAACCGACGGAGCTTGGAGAAAGTCGCCCGGTTTCGAGAATGAACTGAAAATCCTCTTCCGGTATGATGCGATTGGGATCAAATTCTTTCGTGGCGTGCCTGAACAGAAAGGCGTCCAGAATTTCCTGTTTTTTAGCTGATGTATTAGACATAAAATGTACTCCTTTGGGTATGGGTTTAGTTGGTGCTCTATGGGTTTTCTGCTACTATAATGAGAGCTGATATCGAATATATAGTTATCATATAGAAAGTTTTTGCAGGGAACAAGTACGCACATATTTGTTTCTTGTCATACGTCTGAGGCTATTGGTTTACACATTCTACAGAAAGAAGGGTATACATGGCACAGGAGATGGAACATGCAGTTAGCGTTAATTTTGGATGTCCGGTAGCGAAAACCGTCGGGGTTATAGGCGGCAAATGGAAGGGAGTCATCTTGTATCATTTGACCACAGGACCGCGGCGCTATAACGAAATTCGACGGACCTTGCCTAATATTACACAGCGGATGCTAACCTTGCAGTTGCGTGAATTAGAGAGAGATGGCATTGTGCACCGTGAAATTTATAACGAGAACCCACCGCGTGTGGAATACTCGCTTACCCCGTTAGGAGATACGTTAAGGCCATTGCTGGATTTTATGAGAGACTGGGGGATCTTCTATGGAGAACAGGGTTGCGAGCCTGTGACGACAACTTCCAAATCAGGCAAGCACTTTTGTTAAAGGGAATGAAGAAAGCCCGCCAGATGATTTCATAGAAGACTCATAAGAAATCATCTGGCGGGCGAAATAAGGTCGGTTTTACTTGGATAAAATGTACACTTATTTAAACTCGATGGCTTCGTTCATCTGTGACCAGGCCGTTTCTCCAATGATGCCCAAGCGCCAGATAGCGATTCCTTTGAGGTCATAACGTTTGGCTAAACCGATCTTGGCGTTAATGGTACTGTCTTTTTCGCTACCCATTGAAATCCCCAAAATGAGCTTGTCCCGCGAGGTTTCCTTCAAGGCCAGTTGGATGGCTTCATCCACTTTATCCAAAGGCTCAGGCGTAGCCTTTTGTCCATAATCATAGGCCATGATGATCAGGTCGTCCGCCAGATTGCCCAGCGTTTTGTAGTCATAGCCAGAGTAAGAGCTGTTCAGCGGATGCAGAACGACGGTGAGCTTGAGCCCGGCCTGATGCGCTTTGGTCGATAGCTTTTTAATAAAGGTGTTGTAGTCTGAACGAGCTTTGGCTTTGTCGCCGCTCCAGCCCAATCCTTCCAGGTCTAGCGAAATGCCTTTAAATTGTTTGTCGGTGGCGGTGCTGACAATTTGGGAAATGGTTTGTTCTTGAAGCTGCGCATTTTCCAAAACTTTGGTCAGCTCGTGATTGCCATCTCCGGAATAGACCATCAGGTAAGGGGAAGTCCCCTGGCTGTCTGCCTCCTGCACAATGGACTCTGGCGTTACAGTTCCAGCGGCTTGAGGCCATTTGTATTCTTTGCCGTTTGTGGTAAATTGTCCGTTCGTATCAATTCGACTCCAGCCGAAGGCAACGACGTTAAAATCCGGTATTTTGGATTTTTGGTCAAAGGAAGACAGCGCATAGAAGCCTACTGTATACATCGATTCACGAGGCGATGTAATGGAGACCGTCCGTGTTCCCTGGTTCCAGTTCACCGTGGCTCCAAACTGCTGCCCGAAAAAGCCCAGCGGAATCATGGTGCTGCCGTGCACGGTTTGCGGAGCGGCTGTTAGTTGAACCGCTTGTCCGTCCACTGTGGCATTGCGGCTACCCATCTTTAGAATCACCTGCTTGGTAGCAGAACCTTGCGCTTTGGTAGCGGTGATGCTTTGGCTGGCTTGGTCCCATTTCACTGTAATGCCAAGAGCTTCAGAAATCGCACGAAAGGGAACCATGGTCGTGCCGTTCATCATGGCAGGTTGTACAGGGAACGGTAATGCATATCCGTCCAGCATAATGCTGATCTTGCCGGCTTCAGCTTGTGCCAAGGGGCTATAGATGCCCACTGTGGTACTCAGAAAAATAGCACTAGATAACAGAGCTTTATTTACGATTTTCATCCTATGATCTCCTATGCTCAATAGATTGCAATGCTATCATGTTAGAATCGTGAGGGTTCTACCTATTTTACCAAAAAAATGATAGAAAGGTGAATGTGAAATAATAGGATGAGATGAATCTGAATATGTGTTAAAGCTGAATATTAATCGTTTTCTTTCATACCAAAAAAGCTGACCCCTTTTAAATAGGTGTCAGCTTTTCTTTTTAAAACGATCTTAACTTTATACGTAACCCAGATTACTTGCGGCGCTTGAGTGCAATACCAACAGCTGCGGCACCAAGAATGACTGCAATGATCGAGAGGACGAGAGCTGTCGTTTGTGCAGTAGAGCTGGCTGGAACAGAAGCGGCAGGTGCAGCTTCTACAGCATTGTTTGAAGCAGGTGCGGGGCTGCTGCTATCTTTAGTCGTATCTGTGCTCGCGTGACCTGCTGCCGTACCCGCCGAATCGTGTCCGCTGTCTGCGGCAGGTGCAGGGGTTGCGGACGTGGCGTCCGTCGTAATTTCGGTAATGGAATGAGGATTGCTACTTCCTTCGTCGCCTGTCCATTCCACGATACTTCCGTCACTGTAATACTGGAAGGCGTCCCAGGCTGCTGCGGTATTCTGGTCTGCATTTTGCGCTACAAAGCCGAAACGCTGATATTGACCTGCTTGAATGCCGTCTTTTTCAGTCGTCCAGGTCACGGTGATTACTTTGCCAGAGCTGTCTTTTTCGGTGGCTACCTTCCAATCCGGTACAGGCTCGTATTGTTTGAAAACGACCTCTTTCGGAATTTTCAAGGCGACTTTGGTGGTTGGAATGTTTTTTTCCACGGGTACTTTCAATGTGTACGTTTCCCACGCATTAGGTTGTGAAACAGAAGGCTTGACTGTCACATGTGCACTGGCCATACCTGCAAAAAGTAAGGCACCCGCTGCGATTAGACCCACAGAGGTCGCAAACCTGGAAAATCTGGATTTTGCTGTTTGAATTGTTGTATTCATATTCAATTATTCGCTCCTTTTAACTGAGGATTTCACAAAATCCTGAAGTATAAAATAATTATTTCTTACCGCCTACATGCAGGGTGAATTCAGCATCAACCGCATCGAGTGAAGCCGTCAGAGCATGTACCTTTACCGCCCATGTTCCTTCGGAGGTCATCAATTCCTGACTGCGGAATGGCTGTTGCTGCTTCACAGGTAGAACAAATTCCTGTTGATCTTGGTCAGGGTCTGCTGGAGTGAGCGTTAATGTAACCTGCTGGATTCCTGAAACGGCAGCACCCTTGCTGTCCTGAACGGATACCTTAAATTCATTGCTGCCCACAGCATTGGGACTGACTGCCAGGGTAACGTTATATCCACCCGTAGTGCGAGTCTCCTCAAACGGTACAGCAGGTGCCTGACCGGGTGACAGGTGAGTGAGCACCGCAGTCAACAGCATCACGAGCAGGCCGACGGACAACTCGGCACGCAATCCCCGGGCGGCTTGCTTGCTGGGCGCCGCTTGCCGTGCGCTGCGGAACTGGCTGGCCGCGAAGGCCAGCATGACTAGCAGCAGCGCTGCCTTGCCGAGCAGAACGAGTCCATAGGACGTGTTCAGCAGCATGGAGGGAGCCGGAATGTACAGCACGGCTCCATATATACCGGTGGCGAGTAACGCCGCCACCATAGCAATGCCCCAGCCGGCGAAGCGGCGCAAGGCGGCTTGTCGTAGAGTTGCCCGCTCGGATACGGGCAACTCTGCTCCGGCAACCGGCAGGCACACGACCATGACGGCAAGTGAGCCGATCCAAAAGGCTGCTGCCGCGAGATGGACGAAGTCCGCCGCAATGGCTGGAGCTGGATGGGTAGCCGCTGCCGGGTGACCGACAAAGGCCTTGGACAGCATGAGGCATAGCGTTAGGAGAGCCGAGCTGTAGCCCCAAAGACGGCGCTGGCGACTCGAAATGCTGTAATCCAGCGCGTAAATCAGCGTTACGCTTAGGAGTAGCACGAGAATCATCTGGATAAACCAAATTTGTCCGGCTCCAGTAAACTGGAGAGCTTCTCCCAGAATCGGGAGTGAGAAGCCCTCCCTGATGGAAACCCCGGCATCCCATGAAGCCTGAAGTGGCAGGCTGATCAGAATGGCGGCAGACGTTATGCCGTAGCCGCTCCATAGCAGTTTATTCCAGCGGGGCGATGTTTCAAAGGGCCGCTGATTTTGCTTATGCTGTTCACTTTGATTCTTGTCTTGGCTTATGCTCGGTAAGATGAACAGCCGGAAACAAATCGCTCCAAAAAGCAGCGATAGTCCTATGTAAAGAAACCAACGGACAGCGATTAAGTCGATTCGTGATGTCCCTGAGCCTTCAGGTGCGGTAGCTTGATGGGTAGGCGCATTGGAACCGCTGCCTACTTGAAATGGAATAACTCCATTAACTGGATGTCCGTCTGCGGATAAAGCTCTCCAACTAACAGAGTAAATTCCATTTTTCATCCCTGGGATCAATTGGATTTCCATGGTGGCTTTGTGATTCGGGTCAAGCTGTGCTTTTCCTGTGTCGACCCGCTTGCCTGTTTCGTCGGTCACTTTGATCGACATGAAGGCAGATTGCAAATCTTCATTGAAGGTAATGGTCACCTGAGAAGGCGACTTGTCCAAAACCTGATTTTCGGTCGGACTGGATTCAATGACAAATGCATGAGCCCACGAAGAGTGAGGAAACAGGACCAGAAGGGGGAGACACAGCAATAAAAGACAAGCCACACGGGCTGGTCTGGACAGATACAACATGCTTGTGAAGTCACCTTCTCTCGATTACTTGAAGCGAGGATATCCCCATTTATAACATTTTATACAGGAGGATTTTGCCTGACGGACAAATCCATTCCTATCTTAATCATAGTGCATATAGCGCGAATAGATGGAGCGAATTATGACATTTATATGAAATTTGAAATAATAAGCATTATACAAAATGTCAATCATATGAAAGCCCCTAGTGTGGTTGAATTCAGGACGATTTCAACCACACTAGGGGCAAAGAGGAAGAGCCTATGAAGGAATTAGAGCCCTGTTTCCATGAGATCCGTGAAAGCAGGTTGCTTATGTTGAATATAATGGATAAAAGTAGCCGTTAGTTTGGGATCGAATTGGCTACCCGAGCAAGCACGTAATTCTTCAATGGCCTCCTCGAACGTTTTGGTGGGTTGATAGGGACGCTCGGTTGTCATCGCATCAAAAGAGTCGATGATCGTCAGCATCCGACATAAAAGTGGAATTTGCTCGCCCTTAAAGCCAAACGGATAGCCTCCTCCGTCATAACGTTCATGATGCAGCTCCACAAAAGGAATCAAATCTACGAATCGTTCGTTGGCTTCTACAATACGCTTGCCCCACATGACATGCGCTTGCACCATCTGCCATTCCTCACCGGACAGCTTCTCTTTTTTATTGAGGATATTCCAGGGAATCTCCAGTTTACCAATGTCATGAATGAGAGCTCCTAGTATGAAACGCCGCTTATCCTCCGGTCCGAGTTGAAGCACATCGCTCATGTCTGCTGCATATCTGAACACCCGTTTTGAATGCTTGAAGGTATTAATATCCTTGTATAAGAACAAATTAAGCTGCTGCTCAAGATCACGAATATCCTGCCCCAGATCCACCTCACGCTCCACTTCATTTAAGCTTCCATGCGTATGAACGATGTTTTTGCCCTGTTTCTTGGCGTAGTACAGGGCTTTATCCGCTAGATCGACCAGCTGTGATTTGTCGTAGATGTCAATGCGGCTTTGGGCAATACCTGCGGAGAAGGACAGACAGCCATGTGGAAAAATTTCGACACCCTCATAACGAGAATCATTTAATCTTTTTCGAATAGCATTGACTATTTCATAAGCTTGTTCAGCGGTATGATCAGGCATAAGCAGGGTGAATTCTTCTCCACCGTAGCGGGATACGGTGATGGGGGTGTCGGAGGTTTCCTTCTTAAGAAACTCACCGAGAAATCCCAGTAGCTGATCGCCTTTAAGATGACCGAAATGATCATTGTATTTTTTGAAATCATCAATATCAATCAGCGCCAGACTGAGGGGAGTATTCTCGGATCTCGATATATTTAATTCAGCTTCAAGTGTATTTTCAAAGTAGCTGTGATTGTATAGCCCTGTTCTGCGATCCATGTTCGCTTTTTCTTCGATTTCCCGATACAGCGTGAACATTTGCTTGAATGCGTGAGACAGGAGCATGCTTAGCCCAAGGAACAGCAAAAGTCCTAAAATGCCGTTGTAATAAATCAGCGTAGTCAATACCAAAGACAGAATGAGTGTACATAAGTATACGAGCAGGGATTCAGCCAAAAAAGCCTGTTTAAGCTCATTGAAGGACCCTTTGTATGCACTATAAAAGTAG
Source organism: Paenibacillus sp. 1182 (assembly GCF_017833915.1). Classification (NCBI taxonomy): domain Bacteria; kingdom Bacillati; phylum Bacillota; class Bacilli; order Caryophanales; family Paenibacillaceae; genus Paenibacillus; species Paenibacillus sp. 1182. Next base: position 44,553 of record NZ_JAFICR010000005.1, read on the forward strand.
ATACCCAGTGTGATGGTGTTCACCGCAAAGTAGCAAATTAACGCCAGCAGGTAGGAAGCGAAATGCTCTTGGTTTAAAGCTCCCTGCGTTCCGCCGCTTAGTTCAAATACTGTTGAAGACAGGAAAATGGAAAGGGCGTAAATGGAAAAATTGACGGTATGCTTCCACCATGACAACTCAGTGTGCCGGAACATAGCGATGATTACATTTAACAGCAAAATCAGGATGGCAATTTCGGTACCATGCACAAAAATACAAGCCAGATACACGGAGGAATCCATGGACTGCTTGTTACTGGCTGGGGGTAGCTGGAATGTAAAATGCTCCAGAATCAGAACGGCTCCCAATAGGGAATAGATCGTGACCCACTCTGTTGTCGTATAGTGCAAAAAGGACCATTGGTTCGTATACAGGAGGACGATCACGCCTACCATACATATGGAAAACACGTATATTCCCGTCGCGGTAACCCGTTCTTGCAGCTTTTTTATTATACTCATCATTTCTTCTCCTGCCTTGTCGTATCTTGATGTCAAAGCTACCAGGGGTGAATGGGATAATTTACAATTTTGTAATCGAAAATTTCACATGAAAAAACAGGCCGGAATCCAGCCTGTTTTGTTGAGCCTGTGCTTCCTTTTTTTCTTATCGGTGACTAGCCCCCGATTTTGTAACCGGAAGTCAAAGCAATTATGACAGAAGCCACGATAATAGCATTGATAATGACACGGGAGTATTTCAAGTTTTTCATAGGGTTCCCTCCCTTCCTTGGAATAAGGTGTGCACTAGGCGTGGCGGGGATTGGTTTCTTGCTGCTTATCCTTAGTTCTCTTCACGACCATAATGCTTTGGATAAACAGGAACATCCCGAAGTTCATAACAACATCCCCAATACTAATTACCTGCGTGCGGGGATAGGGCTTGGAGAGAGGAATAATGTCACCAAGCAATGATAGACGGGTGCTCGCATCCATCATGTAATGTTTTGAGATGACACTTCCGGATTTAAGCATATCTGTATAATAGGGACCCAGCACCTCCGAAGCGCTCAACGAGACCGGCATCCTGCCGCCATTCACCGCCATAACGATAAAATTCATCAATACGCCCATTATAATAAGTTTGAATCCCTTATGATGTCTGTTCAACCAGAGAAATATCAATCCAACCACGTAGACTCCCATAAATAGATACCCGTTAATGGCTGCCAGCCAAGCCCACTTTTCCTGGGCATAAAAAATAATGAATTGTACCAGCAGCAGCACAGGGAACATCCAGCCGGCTATAAGGCGAATTTGACTGAAACGGATCAGACCTTGCCGCCAGCCTCCTCTGAACAGACCTACAATGAGACCCAGTAGCACTCCATCATAGACCATTATCATTCTCCAGATTCCACAAATTTTTGTTTTGGTTACCGTATAATTCGACCTGAAATTGGTAAATTCCTGCCTGATATATAGCAGTTTTGAAAAAAAATTGCGGATTAGCGTGTAATTATTCGAAGCCAGACGAAATGAGTGATATCATGATGTATTGAAGTAATTATTTATATTTTTGTGAAAAGGATGATTATTATTATGAACCGGTTATCCAATACTGTTATGGTTGCCGCAGATATGACCAAATCGCGAATATTATGGATCGCCTTTGTCCTGGGTGCATTGAGTGCTTTCGGGCCGTTGTCCATAGATATGTATTTGCCGTCGCTGCCTACATTAGCCGACAATTTGCATACGACTACTTCATTGGCGCAGCTTAGTTTGACCGCCTGTCTGTTGGGACTGGCCGTTGGCCAGATCGTTGCTGGTCCTCTTAGCGATGTGAGAGGTCGCAGAGGACCGCTGGTGATCTCGCTCATTCTGTACGCTGCTGCTTCGCTGTTATGCGTGTTTGCGCCGAATATCGGTATGCTCATTGCGCTTCGCTTTATTCAAGGGCTTACGGGCTCGGCGGGGATCGTAATTTCCAGAGCTGTAGCCCGTGATCTTTACTCGGGCAAAGAGTTGACACGCTTTTTCTCACTGCTCATGCTGGTGAACGGCGTGGCCCCCATTGCTGCACCGGTACTGGGCGGTGTCATATTGAACTTTGTTTCCTGGCGTGGTGTATTCATGGTGCTTTGTGTAGTGGGCGTGGCTATGCTGATTGCCGTCGTGTTGGGTTTGCCAGAAACGTTGCCAACGAACCGCCGCTCATCCGGTGGCTTGAAGCAGACGCTAGGAACACTCGGTCATCTGTTTGCCGATCGACGCTTTATGGGCTATGCCTTCTCACAGGCGCTGATTACGGGAGCGATGTTCGCGTATATCGCTGGCTCACCATTCGTGCTTCAGGATATTTTCGGGGTTTCCCCTCAGACGTATAGCATCATTTTTGCAGTGAATGGTTTGGGGATTGTACTGTTTTCCCAGTTAACGGGTAGACTTGTGGGTCGCTTCAGCGAACGACAGTTACTCTTGTCGGGTCTGGTCATTGCGGCTGTAGCCGGAATCAGCTTGCTTACTGTAGCCTTTACTGGAGGTCAATTGTTTGCTGTTTTAGTTCCTCTGTTTTTTGTCGTTTCCTGCGTAGGGATTGTAAGTACAACGACGACTTCATTGGCAATGCAGAGTCAGCAGCGCTCCGCAGGCAGTGCGTCCGCTATGCTTGGTTTGTTGCCTCTATTGCTGGGTTCCATCGCTTCACCGCTAGTAGGCTTGGGGAGTGGAACAACCCCCGTACCCATGGCGGTCGTTATAGCTATAGCCGAGGTTGGTGCGCTAATAAGCTTTGCCGTACTTGCTAAGGAAACACGCGCGAAGGCTTGAAATTAGGCGAATTGAACTAAAAAACTCCCCTGGACTGATACGTGAACCATTTCAGTCCAGGGGAGTTTTTTACCGTTTTGCAATCGAGATATCTTCGGCTTCCTTTGCGGGCAGAGGTATCTGTTTTAAGTACATACGAGATGGTTTGTGAACCAGAATTGAAATAAGCATGCAGATATGAACGGGAAAGAAAGGGTCTATTCCGTTGATGTTCAAACCAAAAATGGATACGAAAAGCAGTAAAGTAAGGGTGAGTTTATACTTTTTTGTCGCAATAAACAGCAAGATCATTATTGTAGGAAGTAATCGAAAGAGCAATTTTCCGAATACAAATCCGACCATATGAGCGGTAGAACCTTCAAGTGGAGGTGTGATGGATAGCGTGCGGGAGGCCATATGGATTAACCGAGACTCCCCACCTGTCGGTTGGGCTGAAATAAATACACATCCTGCGATAATGATTACAAGGATTTTAAACCACAACAGGCCTTGGATAAGCCGTAACAAGGGTGTAATCTTTATTTTCATTGACTTCTAATAAGCTCCTTCGACGTATGATTTGTTATTATTGCTCGTTTGTATATATACAAGACAAATGGGAATTGCAACTTTAATATTATATCAATATATTACCAAAAGAGTAGTCCTGCTAAAGAATGATTATGCGGAGACTATTTTCCTGATGTTGAGACAGAATCGAACGATATTTTGGTTTCCTGCCAAATATATAGATGTGAGATGAAAGAAAGGGGGAGATCAGGATTGGACAACGCAAGGAGGCGGGCAAATTTGATAAAGAATGATTTGATGGTTGCTCTTGTTACGGAGACGCTGGCTGGCAGTCGTGAGGCTTACAGAGAACTGTATGATCAAACAATTCATACAGTCTATAGAACGGTGCATTTTTTGTTGGAAGAGAAAGTGGATGCTGATGATGTGGTGCAGGAAATTTATATTCATGTATATAAATCACTTGGGCAATTTGACGAAAGACGTCCTTTTCATCCTTGGCTAATGGGGGTCGTTATGCGTCAGATCCGGGCTTACCGTAGAAAACAATGGATGAGGCTACGAATCACAAGCAAAGCAAAAAGGCTCGAACTTCATACATCTCATGATTTTTCTGAGGAAATTGTGGACAAGGTTGCAAATCATGTATTGCTCCAAGCAGTTCAGCAGCTTTCGTTCAAGCTTAAACAGGTAATTGTGTTGCACTATTTGCAGGAATATTCCCAAGAGGAAATCTCCAATATTTTAGAGATACCGTTAGGCACGGTGAAATCACGAATTCACGCGGCTTTGCAAAAGCTTCGATCGAAAGAGCAGCAGGAACATTTTCTAATCGGAAAGGTGGAGAAGATCCATGAAGCTTGAGCAAGAACTACGTAGGGTGATGCAGCAGGATGATGACCACATATTGGCTCCGGCTGAATTAAAAGAAAACATTATGGGTCAAATTGAACGGCTTGAAAAAGGAGGACCTAAATCTATGAAAAGGTATATTGTGATAACTCTTCTCGTAGTGTTATTACTAATTCCAACAGGTGCTTTTGCTACTTACACTTATTTGGCGGATACAATATATGGTTCACAGGAAAAGCTAATTGAAATGGGAGGATCGCCAGAGGAATATAATAGAGTAGAATCCAAGTTGCAGCAGGTGCAGGGGCATTTAACGAAAGAGGAGTTCACTGTTTTTATAGGGTTATTGAGAGAACTCGGGGCCTATAATCTGAAAATGACGGATGAAAACGGCGCACTCCACAAGGAGCGCTTAAGCGCAGAGGAACAGCGTGAATACGATCATATATCTGCCAAGCTGGAGCCGTATTATGACAAGTTGAATCAGGGGAAAGCGCTAACCCAAACGGACGATGGTAAAAAAGATGGCGGTGATTCTGCCATTACGGGCACATTAGATGCAAAGGCCCACGCAGGCATCGATTTACAGGTCGAGCTGGACTATGCGAAAAAGGTTCTGACTGAGGATGAATTTGTAAAGTTTCGTGTACTGTTCACGAAGTTCTACGAGTATGTACCCCGCATTACAGGGGCCAAAGGTGTACTATATCCAGATCGTTTATCTGAGAGGGATAGAAAAGATTATGAGGAACAGTTAGAGTTGCTACAGCCTTATTTTGATCAATTTAATTCGCTTGAGTAGAAACAGTGGCGAAAATCAAGGCGAAAAAGTGACATTTTCCTGGAATGTTGACATACCCCGTGGGGGTATATTATGATGGGGATATAACAAATGTTTAAATGCATATATACACCACACAGGAGGCTGATGTATGGCTGAGGAGCAATCTGCTTCCCACACTGAAGTCCATGAGAATCACTGTGGAACAGACGGGGAAAAGACAATTAGAAAAAGTCATCATTCGGCAGAGTTCAAGAACAGCCTCGTATCCCGGTTGAACCGTATTGAAGGTCAGGTTCGCGGAATTAAAGGCTTGATTGAGAAGGATACCTACTGTGACGATGTACTGAACCAGATTGCGGCTGTCCAGTCCGCGCTGAATGGTGTCGGTAAGCTGCTGCTGGAAGGGCATATGAAAAGCTGTGTCATTGAGCGCATGCAGGCAGGAGAGCAGGAAGTGATTGACGAGCTGCTGGTTACGGTCAAAAAGCTAATCCGTTAAGAGTAGTATTCATACACATTATGGGTACGGAAGTACCCCAGAGGAGGAAAAGAAAATGGCACAAGTTACATTGAATGTAGAAGGCATGAGCTGCAATCATTGCGTGAAGGCAGTAGAAGGAGCATTGGAGAAAGTTGGCGCTACCGGCAAGGTCAGCCTCGAAACAAAACAAGTGAATGTAGAATATGACGAGTCCAAGCTGAACGTTGAAGCGCTGAAAACAGCCATTGAAGACCAAGGCTATGATGTTGTTTAAGTAATGAAGGTGTTTTATGTGTGAAAAGACTTGTTTCGAAGGAGAAGCTTCCGTATTAGAAGCTTTTTCTTTTTGGATATGATATACCCCACTGGGGTATAGGAGGAGGGTTATACCATGGAAAACCGTGCGACCGACGGTGACAAGCAGGCAACGCTTCACATTACAGGGATGTCCTGTGCCGCCTGCGCAAGCCGTATTGAGAAAGGTTTAAATCGAATAGATGGTGTGGCACAGGCTAATGTGAATTTGGCTTTGGAGCAGGCGTCGATATCCTATGATCCCAAGCAGGTGGAGATCGCTGAATTCCGCGACAAAATTGCTTCTCTTGGGTTTGGAACTGTAAGTGAAGAAGCCAATCTGAATGTAACGGGCATGACTTGCGCGGCCTGTGCAACCCGGATTGAAAAGGGATTGAATCGGATGCCTGGTGTAACAGGTGCCACGGTAAATTTGGCGATGGAAACCGCTCATGTGGAATATGCCGCGGGGAGTATTGCGGTTGGTGATCTGGTGAGCAAAATTGAACAGCTAGGCTACGGAGCGATCCCGCAGAGCGCTGAGGACAATATCGCGGATGTCCGCAGTAAGGATATCCATCGTAAAAAATGGAAGTGGATTGTGTCCGCAGTGCTGTCGTTGCCGTTGTTGTGGGCGATGGTGGCTCATTTTTCCTTTACATCATGGATTTATGTGCCAGAACTGTTCTTGAATCCATGGTTCCAACTAGTGCTGACAACGCCGATTCAGTTCGTCATTGGTTGGCAGTTTTATGTGGGCGCGTACAAAGCGCTTCGTAACGGCAGTTCGAATATGGATGTGTTAGTTGCACTAGGTACGTCTGCGGCTTATTTTTACAGCTTGTACCTTACTCTGCGTCCGGCTGATGTTATGGAGGGGATGGCGGGAATGCCTGTCATGACCATGCCGGAGTTGTATTACGAGACAAGCGCGGTGCTAATTACGCTTATTTTGGTTGGTAAATGGTTCGAAGCGGTAGCCAAAGGGCGTTCGTCCGAGGCGATCAAGAGCCTGATGAGTCTACAGGCGACAACGGCACGTGTAGTACGTGATGGGCAAGAGCTTGATATTCCGATTGAACAGGTACGTGTGAAGGATATCTTTATTGTACGACCCGGCGAGAAAATTCCTGTCGATGGTGTGGTCGTAGACGGACGTTCGGCAGTGGACGAATCCATGTTAAGTGGTGAGAGTCTTCCGGTTGAAAAAGAAGCTGGTTCCGCAGTTACAGGGGCGACGCTCAATAAAAACGGGGTTCTACGTATCCAGGCTGAGCGTGTGGGTGGTGATACGGCGTTGTCCCGTATTATTAAGGTCGTGGAAGATGCGCAAAGCTCCAAGGCTCCCATTCAGCGGATTGCGGATCAGATTTCCGGTATTTTTGTCCCCATTGTTGTTGCTATCGCTGTGTTGGCCTTTATCGTCTGGTTTTTCCTTGTGACGCCGACTGATTTTGCAGGCTCACTGGAGAAAATGATTGCAGTTCTCGTCATTGCTTGCCCTTGTGCGCTCGGATTGGCAACTCCAACGTCCATTATGGCAGGATCGGGACGTGCCGCTGAATATGGTATTCTGTTCAAGGGCGGCGAGCATTTGGAGATGACCCGTTCAGTCAACGCAGTGGTGTTGGATAAGACAGGTACAGTTACGAATGGCAAGCCCGAGCTGACGGATGTTATGGTTGGAGCAAGCGGCATGGCTGAAAAGGATCTGCTGCGGTTGCTCGGTGCGGCAGAAAAAAGCTCGGAGCATCCGCTGGCGGAAGCCATTGTAAAGGGGATTGCAGATCGAGGCATTGAGCTGGTAGGACCGACAGATTTTGAAAATATTCCGGGTTATGGTGTGAAGGCACATGTGGAAGGTAAACAGGTATTGGCCGGTACACGCCGATTGATGAGCAGGGAAGGCATCGCAATAGATGACTTAGCTGAGCAGTATATGAATGATCTGGAAAATGCAGGGAAAACTGCGATGCTTGTTGCTGTGGATGGTTCCTATGCTGGACTGGTGGCCGTGGCGGATACGATTAAAGAAACGTCACGAGAGGCCGTTGCCCGTCTGCGCGCGATGAACATTGAAGTCATCATGATTACGGGTGACAATGAACGGACTGCGCGGGCTGTTGCCGCCGAGGCTGGAATTGAACGAGTGCTGGCGGAGGTATTGCCTGAAGGAAAGGCTGAAGAAGTGAAACGACTTCAGGAACAGGGCATGATCGTAGCTATGGTTGGGGATGGTATTAACGATGCGCCTGCGCTGGCTACTGCTAATATTGGGATGGCGATGGGTACGGGAACGGATGTGGCCATGGAGGCGGCGGATATTACCCTCATGCGCGGCAACCTGAACAGCATTCCTGACGCGATCGAAATGAGCCGCCGGACCATGACAAACATACGGCAAAATCTGTTTTGGGCGCTCGGGTATAACGTGATCGGTATTCCGATAGCCGCTTTGGGCTTCCTTGCCCCATGGTTGGCGGGAGCGGCCATGGCATTTAGCTCTGTTTCAGTTGTGCTGAATGCGCTGCGTCTCCAACGAGTAAAGCTGTAGGTGTATGGATGTATCGGCAGGATAGCGTGCTGTCGGACTTCTGTATCGAGATAAAGTTATTATCAGAGTATAGAGCAAGTACGCGCAATTGGTTGGTTTCTCTGCGTGCTTGCTTTTTGTTGTGTTTGGTTTTTTAAAACCATCAACTTTCATTACGTCAGGTTGCTTATCATTCGCGAAAGTTCCATAATATTTGTAGGAGTGCCATGCAAGCATGCAAGAACTTCTTCGTATACTCACAGCTTGAAGTAGATAAAGAGCTTATATTATGGATTAGGAGTGAAGCAGTCATGAATGATACGATTTCCTTGTTGATGAATCACCGGTCTGTGCGAAAATTCAAGTCAGACCCCATTACCGACGAGCAGCTCGCAGCTATTGTGGCAGCTGGCCAAATGGCTTCCTCGTCCAGCAATGTGCAGGCATATACCGTTATCGCCGTTACCGAGCCTTCTTTGAAAACAAAACTGGCGGAGTTGGCAGGAGGGCAGGCTTACGTTGAGCAATGCCCTGCGTTTTTGGTATGGTGCGCAGACCTGTATCGCTTGAAACAGGTCACGCTCCACCATCAGCCAGGTCAGCCTTCCTATGAGGGGTCCGTTGAAAATTATACGGTTGCGACCATTGATGCCGCGTTAGCTGCACAAAATGCAGCGGTAGCCGCTGAATCACTGGGCTTGGGCATCGTCTACATTGGCGGCATTCGTACTAACATAGCAGAGGTGTCTGAGTTGTTAGGGTTGCCAGAGCTGGTGTATCCAGTATTCGGTATGTGTATTGGTGTACCGGATCAGGAAACGGGCTTGCGTCCACGCCTTCCGCTGTCCGGTGTTTTGCATATGAACGGCTACGACAAAAATCAGACGATGAAAGCTGTAGAGGTATACGATCACACATCAGCGGAATATTTGAAGGAACGTACGGGCGGTCAACGCTCTACGCCATGGTCTGAGCAAATGGCCGGAAGATTGACCGAGCCAGCACGCTTGCAGTTGAAGCCATTTTTGGAACAGAAGGGTTTCCTGAAGCAATAAAATTTGAGTAGCGACAAAAAACTCTGCAAAATACAAGTACATTTGAGCTATATACGTTTGAAAATACAAGAACCTCCTTATTTACGTATGATGAAGTTCCGCGTAAATAAGGAGGTTCTTTGCTTTGGTTGCATGTTGTGGTTGTAAACCTTCCAGTCAGTAAACAGCTGGTATATCTTTATCCATCAGATAGTGAGTAAAAGCGTCTCGTATTTTCATAAAATAATTGATGGACGGCAGATTCATCTTGCTGGGTCAGCTTGCTGTACGCGCGAATGACGTCGGCAGTCATCCGGGGATGTGTCTGTTGTCCGGTAAAAGGACCCTCGAACGGCCAGGGACCGTCTGTCTCTGCCATGATCTGATCAGACGGATACTGTCTTGCCAAACTGCGGATCTCTTCTTCGTACAGGAGATCCGGTGTGAAGGAGACATAATAGCCGTTCCGGGCGATACGTTCGGTCGTGGCGGCAGAGCCTTTAAACCAGTGAAAATGCGCCTGCATGACGCCGTGACGTTCCAGAAGGTCACAGGCGATGTCTGCGTCTTCATAAACGGCGTGCAGGACAATGGGCTTGCTATGCTTGCTTGCAAACTGGATGAAACGCTCCAGTAGCACTATGTAGGGAGCGAGGTCAAAAGGAGCTCCGCTCTGCGAGGCTTCTAGCCGATTGTAATAGGGTAAGCCGACTTCACCCACGGCGACCATCTGCTGTACATGTTCGTCCATCCAGTCGAACAAGAGGTCAAGCTCAGTTTGCGGTGGAAGGGCCTGTTCGGGATGAAAGCCAAAGGCTGGCCGTACTAGCCCAGGGTAACGCTCGGCTAACCGTAGATTGGCTCGGCCGGAGTCCAGATGCATCGACACGGCTATCACAGCTTGGACGCTGCTATCAGCAAGTGAAGCGAGCAATAGCTTCTGTTGCTCGGGCGGGTAGCTGTCTACATGAATGTGCGCGTCGATTAATGGAGCGGGTCTTGTTGTGGTCAAATCCAAGCCTAGCTTTGTTTGGCTGTTCCATTTCGATGCACATCGAACTTTTACGTCACTCATGCCGATTCAATCCATCTTCCGGGATATTCTTGTGAACGCTCTGAGCATTGTCCATGTCGCCGTCCAGTTTGTACTTTTCCTCACGCATCCAGCCGGTCATGGTTCGCTTCCATTCAATAAAGAGAGGATCGAGGGTGATTTCTTCCCTACGCGGGCGGGGAAAAGGGACATCTACGACATGCACCACCGAAGCAGGTCGCGCTGACAGCACATAAATGCGGTCGGAGAGCAGCAGCGCTTCTTCAATGCTGTGGGTAATGAACAGCACAGAGCGGCGGTTCTTCTCCCACATCCGCAGTAACCATTGCTGCATATCTGCACGTGTCAGCGCGTCGAGTGCGCTGAACGGCTCATCCAGCAGCATTAATTCCTGCGGGCTGAGCAGTGCGCGAAGAAAGGCTGCACGCTGTTGCATTCCACCAGACAGCGTATGTGGATACGCCTTGGCGAATTTGCCTAGTCCAACCTGCTCGAGCCATTGCAGGGCTTCTTTGCGACGTTCGCGTTCACTGGCGTACTGAGGGGGGACTGCTGTATTTTTACGTGGAGCATTTTCCTGCCCAAGCAGTACATTATCCAGCGTGGTGCGCCACGGGAAAAGGGCGGGCTGCTGTGGCATATAGCTGATATGCCCACGTTCACCAGTCATGTCTCGTCCGTGCATACGGATACGTCCCTGCTGTGGTTTGAGTAGCCCGCCGATGATGTGAAACAGCGTACTTTTTCCGCTGCCTGACGGACCGATGAGAGAAACGAATTCTCCCGGCTTGACTGTGAGGGATACATCCTGCAGCACGGGCAGTAAGCTTCGCTTTTCGCGGAAGGCGAGGCTGATCCCGTCCAATTCCAGAGCAGAAGGGGCAGTCGAAGGACTCTGCTGGTCCCCGGCTCGTTGTTCATTAGCAACGTTGTGTGATGATAAGTCAGTCGGATGCAGACTCATATGTGCCACGTCCTTTCTTTGCTGTATTTAATTCAAGGAGGAAGCTATTCCTGATCCGGTTTCCAGCGAACCAGCCATTTTTCCAGTAGTACTATGATGACAAACATCAGTAAACTGAGCGCGACAATGATGCCGATGGCGGCAAAAATGAGGTCCGTGCGATAGGCCGATTTTTGCAGCAGCATATAATATCCGATTCCTTCGCTCGCACCAATCCATTCGGCAATAATTGCGCCCATCACACTGTAGGTGGCAGCAATCTTGATGCCGGAGAATACTTGCGGCAACGAGTGTGGCAACTCCAGCTTCATAAAAATAGCCATGCGACCTGCACCCGACATCTGCATATAGTTCATCATCATACGGTCCGTCCGTGTCAGCCCGTCCATGGTCGCTACAGCCACGGGAAAAAAGCATACTAAGGTAATGACCATCAGCTTGGGCAGCATGCCAAAACCAAACCACACCATGAGCAGCGGCCCCAGGGCGATGATCGGAATGTTTTGGCTCAGGATAAGCAGCGGATACAGGGCGGATTTGAGAAAAGGAATGGTATGAAGAACGATGGCGATCAACAGTCCCGTTGCTGTCCCTATAGCGAATCCCACAAGTGTCAGGCGAATTGTAGCCCATGTATGGGCACCAAGCAGCGCCGTCTGGGCCATGCCCTCCTGTACGATGAGGGATGGAGCTGGCAGTAGCCAGGATTCAATATGTAAATAGGAAACCGCCCCCTGCCAGGCTGCTAAAAAGAAGAGGACCGCCACAAGGGGCGGCCATACGCTTTTCCACCAGGATGCGTTCTTGCCTTTCGGATTCATGGGCGATATTTCTCGGTCAGCTTGTTCATGCTGATGCCTTGTGGGTTATGTGCGATTTTGATCTGTGAAATGACGCTGGGACTGCCCGCTTCCGTCAAAGCCTCATGCATTTCTTTAACCACTTTCAGCAACTCGTCGAGCTCGCCCTCCATGGTCGTATCCAATGGGTTCACCTGATGTTTGACACCGGAGCGCTGAATGACCTCAATCGCCTTATCTACATACGGGTAAGAGTCCTCGTTATTAGGAGTTTTAGGGATTACTTGAATACTGAGCAGTGTATTAGCCATGCAAATTCACCTGTCCTTTATTGTTTAAGTTATAGGAAAATAAATTGGTTTAAGGCGGGGGAGACCGCTTCGCGTTTCATTTGATCTTACGATCGCTGTTGCCTTGGGATTCTTTGAATTAAATTTTAAAGGTAAAAATCCAACGGCAAAGGCGAACGCTTCGCTTCTCCAGATTCAAATGAACCGCTACGCTGCCAACTGCCTTAAAAGCACCTTAGTTTTTAAGCTAGGTTGTGTAGCATTTTTACACACAAGCGCATCTGTTTTTGCGCTTTAGATACTATGGGACTAAAGAAGAACCAAGTGGAACGAGAACGAAGTGGGCGGAATGGTGCTGTACAAGCGTTAGCATTCGCCTTTGTACCCAGATTTCAACCTCTGGATATTCATAAGAGAAATCTGGGTACAACAGCGATGGGAAGCATCATCCGACTGCGTAGTGGCGCTTCGTTCACTTCTCTAGTTCAGTCTTATTTAGTGGTTTAACAAATGGTCAGCGCTTGGGCAAGAAGTCGTTTGTGAAGGCCTTATCGACTTCCAAAGGCTTGCTGAGCAGCTTGCGTTCGTACATCCAGTCCGAATAGTTTTGCCATACCTCCGCTTTTTGCACGCCCCATTGCGCGGCATCATCCTGATAACGTGGGCTTAGCCATTTTTGGCTGGCAAGTACCAGTTTTTTATCCAGCTCCGGTACAGCTTTGCTTAAGATGTCCGCGGCTTCTTCCGGATGGGCGATAGTGTATTCATAGCCTTGGGCGGTAGCGTCCATGAACGCTTTGACCAGCTCGGGATCATTTTTTATCGTCTGTTCGTTGCTCACAATTACAGGCGTATAGTAGTCGAGGCTTTTGGAATAATCTTTTACATACAGCATATCCAATGGCTCATCTCGAAGTTGGGCCTCGATTCCGGTCCATGCGTAGAAAATCCAGGCAAAGTCGATATCCCGCTTCACGGCTGTAAAATAGTCTGCATTGCCCATGTTGACGATCTTCACTTTGCTCACATCGCCTTTGTCTGAATCCATGATGGATTTCATGACCGCTTCTTCTACGGGAGAGCCCCAACCGCCGTATTTTTTACCTTCAAAATCTTTCGGGCTCTTAATTCCGCGATCTACCGGGGCTGCGAAGCCTGAGGTATTATGCTGAATCACCGCAGCGATGGATACAAGCGGCACACCTTGCGTGCGGGCCTGTGTGACGCCTTCTTGGTAGCTGATACCAAAAGGTGCAGCATTAGAAGCAACCATTTGATCGGCTCCGCCTGAACCAGGTTGAACAATTTGGACATTCAAACCTGCTTTTTCGTAAAATCCTTTGTCCTTGGCGACATAGAGTCCCGTATGATTCGTATTGGGTGTCCAGTCGAGCACGATTTTAACATCTTTGAGCCCCTTTGCCGGAGTAGACGTTTGAGTGTCGGTAGCGGAAGCCGCTTCTTGGGATGTAGGGGGACTTCCACCGCAAGCGGTCAGGGTCAGGGCCAAGAGCCACAGACTGATCAGTCCCAGGCTTAATATTTTCATGCGCTTCATCGTTAGTGTTCTCTCCTTTTGATTACCCGTTATCCATCCAATCAGACAGCTTAAGTTTCCCATTTTCATAAAAATAACATCTGCCGGACGCGATCTTTCCAACAACTTAATCCTCAACAAAAAAAGCGCCCCGAGTTTCCGGGACGCTTGCGCTTGTATATACCAAAGTAAGGGATGGTCCTATGTAAAAAAGGCACATCTTGCTTAAGCATTCCTACGCTGGCATTACCCAGATCAGGTTGTAAGGGTCAGTGTCTTGGGACACACTCTCAGCCGGCCGATTCCAGCACCCCTGGCATTGTATGGTTTAATGGGTTCATTTATTCGGGTTTACTACGACGATTATATGCTTTGAATGCAGGTCTGTCCAGCATGAAGGGAGAGATAACGGTTCATTTGCCGAACGACAGGGTACACTTTTACTGTGAGCTTTGATCTGAAAATGAGTATGAATCAATCCGATTCGATCCGGTCATGTTATTTTCAGAACAGCTGCGCAGGTAGGTTCAGATGGGCTGGTGCCCAATGGCATGGCGTAGAGAATTCTAATTCGTGAAAAGGAGTTGTTGTACTGTGGGTAAAACGGAAACATTGGATCGCAACCAACTGGAACAAGCCATTGTGAAGGCTTTGGATAACAACAAATTTTGTACGTTAGGTACGGTAGAGGGTGGCAAACCGAAAGTACGCTATATGGCCCTTTTTAACGATGGAATGAACATTCATCTGGCGACAGATCGCAAAACGCATAAAGTGGATGAGCTAAAGGACAATCCGAATGCTTATCTGCTGCTGGGTTATGAGGTTGGCGGTACGAAGGAAGTTGTTGAAGTGGAGGCTACCGTCCAAATTACAGCTGATGAGGGGCTACGCAAACAAGTGTGGAACGACTCCTTGAAGGAGTGGTTTTCCGGACCGGACGATCCCGATTATGTCATTCTGGACGTGAATCCGACTCGCATTGAGTATGTGGGTCAGCAAACGGAGCGCCAGGTGTGGAAGAAATAATACGAATATAAATGGATAAGCCAGTAAATCTCCAATTTTTTCAGGAGGTTTGCTGGTTTTTTTATGTTTGAGAAAATTAATTATTTTTTCATAAATAATTTTAAGTAAATGACTACTCTTTTGTCTGGCGTTGGATTAAAATAGAAATGGTGAGTTCAAGGCTTACATATATGTGCAAAAGTATGTATATGAGGCATACACCTTAATGAGGAGGGGTATATTTTGTTATTACGTAAAAATTGGTTTAAAGGGTTTACAGCAGCAGTTGTAGCTTGTAGCATGCTGGTGTTTTCAGCCGCTCCATCCTGGGCAGCTAGTGATTCTCGTGATAGCGCTACGGTGAATTTGCGGATCATGGAAACAACGGATATCCATGCGTCCCTGATGAACTACGATTACTATTCGGACAAAGAAACCAACGAGTATGGCTTGGTTAGTACAGCTAGCTTGATCCAGAAGGCACGTAGTGAAACAAGAAACAGTATGCTGTTCGATAATGGTGATTTGCTGCAGGGCAACCCATTAGGCGATTATATGGCCCGCAACAAAACCTTTGAGAAAGAAGGCGGTGTCCATCCGGTCTACAAGATGATGAACCTGATGGGCTATGATGCAGCTACAGTGGGCAACCATGAATTCAACTACGGTCTCGACTTTCTGGACAAATCGCTCAAGGGAGCTGATTTTCCTTATGTAAATGCGAACGTTTATGTTGATAAAGGGGGCCAAGCTACTAAGAATTATTTTACCCCTTATCAGATTCTTGATAAAACAGTAACGGACGAGAAGGGCGAAGAGCATACACTCAGAGTGGGTGTGATCGGTCTGGTCACACCTCAAATTATGCAGTGGGATGAAGCCAATTTGAAGGATAAAGTCGTTACGAAGGATATTGTGGAAACGGCGAAAAAGTTTATTCCTCAAATGAAGACGGAAGGTGCTGACATTATTGTCGTGCTTGCGCATACCGGTTATGAGGATGTGCCACAAACGCCACTGATGGAGAATGCCGTTAAGTATTTGAGCCAGGTGGACGGAATTAACGCTATTCTGTTTGGGCATGCTCATAAATCTTTCCCTGGCCCTGATTTTAAAGATATGAAGGGTGTAGATCTGGATAAGGGAACCATTAATGGGGTACCAGCCGTGGAAGCTTCCTCATGGGGCAAGGATCTGGGTATCATTGACCTGAGCCTAGAAAAGAAAAATCGCGAGTGGAACGTGACTAACTCTCAATCTCAAGTGCGTCCGGTTGTGAGCACCACTAATCAGACTGTGCAGTTTATCCCTGAATTTAAACTGATTGATGCGGTCAAAGAAGAGCATCAAGGAACGCTGGATTATATTCGCCAGCCTGTAGGAACAACGACGGCGCCAATTACCAGTTATTTTGCATTAGTGCAGGACGACCCTTCCATTCAAATTGTGACGAATGCACAGAAATGGTATGTTCAAAACCATCTCAAAGGAACTGAATACGAAAAACTTCCAGTATTGTCGGCAGGCGCTCCATTCAAGGCCGGCGGTCGAAACGGAGCCGAGTATTACACTGATATTCCTGAAGGTACGGTAGCGATTAAAAACGTGTCCGACCTGTATGTGTACCCGAACACGGTTCATGCTGTAGAAGTGACCGGTGCTGAAATTCAGGAATGGCTGGAGTGGTCTGCGGGTC
Organism: Paenibacillus sp. 1182; assembly: GCF_017833915.1. Taxonomy (NCBI): domain Bacteria; kingdom Bacillati; phylum Bacillota; class Bacilli; order Caryophanales; family Paenibacillaceae; genus Paenibacillus; species Paenibacillus sp. 1182. The sequence goes on from NZ_JAFICR010000005.1 coordinate 61,200, forward strand.
AGTTCAACCGTATTGATCCGAAGCAAACTGAGGAGCAATCGCTGATCAACAAAGATTTCCCAACCTACAATTTCGATGTCATTGACGGTGTGAATTACCAGATTGATGTAACGCAGCCTGCACGATATGATGCCAAGGGAACTATTATTGATTCTTCAGCGCATCGTATCAAGGATCTGCAATACAATGGGAAGGCTATTGATCCTGCGCAGAAATTTATCGTAGCCACCAATAACTATCGTGCTTCCTCATCCAAACTGGCCAACCCAGATGGCAAACGAATTGTGATGGCAGCACCGGATGAAAGTCGTCAAGTCGTTGTTGACTATATCCGTACGAACGGAACGATTAATCCATCGGCGGATGGCAACTGGTCTATTGCTCCTTTTGGTCAGGCAAAGGTTACTTTCGAGTCCTCTCCTGATGCCAAAGACGTGCTGGCAGGCAATCAACAAATTTCATACTTGAGCAGCGCGGCAGACGGTTTTGCCAAATACAGCTTAAAAGCTGGCGCTAAGCCTAGTGCAGCAACGACTCCTGTAAAGGAAGCTGTGGCTCCCGCGGAAGCAACAGCAAAGCCAGCTGTTAAAACGACCAAACCGGCGGCTGTTAAACCAGCTAAAACAACAAAGCCAAAGGCGTCCAAATAACTTCGAATTTTAGTTTTCACTCAATATCAGAATGAAGCAGCAAGTCTCTTTAACCAAGAGATTTGCTGCTTTTTTTAATATCAAAAAAAACGGCCCCGAATTATTATGAGTGTAAAAAGGTTTTGTTTTTGTCGAATATGTACTTAAGTCCTAAGTTATCGTTAAGAATAAGCTGCTTTTTTGTAAAAAAACGTAATTATATAGTACTTTTGTTCTAGTTATTTGTGATATAATGGTGAAAAAACCGGAAAATTGTTCCGAGGAGGACCATTATGACATGCAGCAATTGCAGCATCATATTACCTATAAAGGATCAAGGATTGCTTAGAATTAGGTATTCCAGGGTGTCGCTTACTCCAGCATTAGATGGTTTGGGTATGCTATCGGAACAAATGAAGCAGCAACATGAGCGTGAGGGCGGCATAGAGTTTCGCTATGACAGCCGTTCAGAGTTGGAACAGCTGGTTAACGAACTGGCTCGTCTGCCGCAGGAATACTTGAACCATATACAAGTTGTGGTGACTGGCTTGCATCATGTCGAAGGATATGAGGACTGGCTTTTATTTAGTCAATTGCAAGCCAGACTGCAACATCCGGATATCGTGAGTATTATTAAGGATCAAAGTTTTTCCAGCCATATGCAGCCTATTGTTGACCACAAGCTGGATATTATCGGGTTTGAGTTTTTGCTGCGTCCGTCACATGCGGAGAGACCTTTTCAGCCTTTCCGACTGTTTGAAATCGCCCGTGAAGCTGGCTTGCATGCTCATCTGGATCGCTCGGCTCGTTTTTCCGCTATTGAAAAAAGTGCAACATGCCTTCCGGCGGGGATTAAACGTTTTATTAACTTTCTCCCTTCCACCATTTATAATCCGGCTTATTGCTTGAATCACACCTTTGAGACGATTAATCGGTTATCCATGAGTACGAAGGATTTTGTATTTGAGGTCGTAGAAACGGAAGAGATAGACGACCTTAATTTTTTGCATCATATCTTTGAGCAGTATCGTAATCGAGGAGTTTCAGTTGCCCTGGACGATGTGGGGGCAGGCTATTCTACGACAGAGCTTATGAATTGCCTTCAGCCGGATTATGTCAAAATTGACCGTAGCATAATTGACGGCTGTCATAGTAACAGTAATCAGAAGCGGCAAATCACAGGAATTGTAGAATCGGCTTTTCGTTTTGGAGGCCAAGTGTTGGCTGAAGGAGTAGAGCAGATAGAGGATTTTGAATTTTGTCGTGAAGCAGGTGTGTCACTGGCTCAGGGTTATTTGTTTGGCAAGCCGGAGCCCGGTCCGCCCTCCAATTTTATGCTTAGCAGCGTAATATAGTCAGGAACAAATTTAAGTAGATGTAGTTTATAAAAATTGGAGCTTAAATAAGGCTGTCGTATTAGCATTAATGTAAAAAACGCGAGTGCAGAGGTTATTTCACCCCTGCAACTCGCGTTTTTTGGTCATGCTTGCCCACCTGAACAAGCTCTGGCAAGCAAAGCCATCCAGTCTCCAATTTTACTTGGTAAGGGACGTTAAAAGCCCGGAAGCAGTTTACGACCGTTTTTTTTAAAAAGTAAAGATTGACGTTTTGAAGAGAATTGGATACAGTGTACTATATAAGAAACGGTGTTTCCTTGGTGATACACTGTATCTATATTAGGTAAAAGGTTTAACATTACAGGGAGGACAACCAAAATGAAAGCAGTGCAACTGAAAAACGGTTTTGGCTTTGAAGAGTTAACCTTGATGGAACTTGACACACCGGTGCCGGGACGGCTGGAAGTTCTGATCCGCATAAAGGCAGCGTCCCTCAATTACCGTGATTTGGTAGTTATCAACGGAGTCATGCCGATCGGCATTCAATTTCCCTTCATTCCGTTATCCGATGGAGCGGGTGAAATTGTAGCTGTGGGCGAAGGGGTGACAAAATTTCAGGTTGGACAAAGGGTAGCGGCAAATTTACAACAGAAATTCATTGGCGGGAGCACGAGAGCGGAGGTCTTAAAGGACAGTCTGGGAGGCCCGCTCAGTGGAGTGGCGGCTGAATATATCGTTCTGCATGAAGAGGGGGTCGTCGCCATTCCGGATCACCTTTCTTGGGAGGAGGCTTCCACCTTGCCGATTGCGGCATTAACCGCATGGAGCATGCTGATGGAATCCGGCGGGCTGCGAGCGGGGGATACGGTGCTCTTGCAAGGAACAGGCGGTGTTTCCATCTTTGGGCTTCAATTTTCTCTGATGGCGGGAGCAAGGGTAATTATCACATCGAGCAGCAATGACAAGCTGGAACGGGCAAAGGCTCTCGGCGCATGGCAGACAATCAACTATTCGGAGGTTCCAGAGTGGGATAAGGTAGCTCTGGAGCTGACAGGCGGCGGAGTCGACCATGTTCTGGATGTAGGGGGAGCGGCAACAATGGCGCAATCCATCAATGCACTTCGTACTGGAGGGACTGTGAGCATGGTCGGATTCTTATCGGGCTTGACCATTCCTGAGTTCGATGTCACCAGCATTTTGCAGAAGGCTGCGACGATTCGCGGCAGCCAGGTTGGTAACCGGGAACATTTCGAAAACATGAATCGTGCCATTTCCCGCCATCGTTTACATCCTGTCATCGACCGGGTATTCCCGCTCAGCCGAATCGGCGAAGCCTTCGCACTTTTGGCTGAAGGAAAACAGTATTTCGGTAAAATCGTCGTTCAAATATAAATGAGCATTTTGCATAAATCCCAAGAGCAATTTCAAATCAGCACTATATAGATCGAAACGGTTTAGTACGTCTATATAGTGTACTTTCGAGCGTTGGGAATTGAATTATGCAAAATGCTGAAATATTATTCACATTACATAGGAGGCACTCTAATGCCCAGTAAACCTGATTTATCTGTCAAAGATTCTCAAGGAAGAAAGAATAAGAAACCGCGTAAATGGGTACGCAGAACCGGATTATCGCTGCTGTCGGTAATCCTTCTGGGAGTGGTTATTTTTATGCTCATCCCTTCCCCTGTACAGCCTGCAAAATGGCTTGCACCTTCGGCCCCCTCTTTTGAACAAGCGGGTCCATGGCAACAAAACAACAAACTCAGCTCCGCCGAGCTTGTTACAGATGCCCCTAAGTTTCCGGAATTTATCACCTTTGACAAGGAAGGAAATTTATATACGGGAGACTCCGACGGGAAAATTTATAAGGTTGCCTTTGATACAAAGGGCAATCCGCAAAAGGCCCAGCTATATGCAGATACCAAAGGAACGCCCAATGGACTTATGTTTGATGCAAGTGGAAATCTGATCGTTACGGATGTTAAGAAGGGGCTACTGTCGGTAGATCCTTCCGGAAACGTGACGGTGTTGGCCAATCAAGTCGACGGCACACCGATCTATTTGGCCAACGAGCTGGATATTGCCAAAGATGGTACTATTTATTTTTCTGACACCTCCAATTATGGCAGTGTAGTCTTCAAAGAAATCGCCGAGAACAAGCCACATGGACGTTTGCTGAAATATGACCCGGCGACCAAGCAGACGACAGTTCTGTTGGAAGGCCTATATTTTGCGAACGGGGTTGCCTTGTCTGCGGACGAAGATTTTGTGCTTGTGGCAGAGTCGTATCACTACCAATTGACCCGATACTGGCTCAAAGGGCCGAAGAAGGGGACTTCGGATATTTTTGTGGATAATCTTGCCGGTTTTCCGGATAACATTACGCGTGATGATCAAGGCCATTTCTGGGTCGGTCTCTTCACGACACGTATTCCCTTTGTAGATCAAATGCATGGAAGCCCGTGGCTGGCTGGAATGATGGCCAAATTGCCTCAATCGCTGCTCAGCGGTGCAAGCGCACCTGTGAAGCATGGGCTTGCTGTGGAGCTTAATCCGCAGGGGAAACTCATCGGAAGCTGGCATGATCCTGAAGGCTCGCTTTATGGGGTAACCACGGCTGTAAACCATGATGGATATTTATATATAGGTACAGCTCCTGGAGGCAGCCAGGGTGTTCATCGCGTGCTTTTAACCAAATAAGCTTGGGGAGGGTTTAACATGATATTGGATGAGTTGAAATTATCCTGGACAGCGAAGGAAAGCCTGGCCGGGAAAGTAGCTTTGGTAACAGGCGCAAGCAGCGGCATTGGGGCATCGATTGCAAAAAAACTGGCAAAGCGTGGCGCGTATGTAGCTGTATTGGCGCGCCGTCAGGAGCGATTGGATGAATTGGTTCGCGACTTGCACCAAGAGGAATTGTATGAGGTCATGGCAATACCTGCCGATATCCAAAAGGCTGAAGACATACAGCAGGCGGTCCACGCCATTCTTGAACGCTGGGGGCGGCTTGACATTATCGTTGCCAATGCCGGCTTCGGGTATCGAAGTCCGCTGGCAGAGGTGGAACTGGAACGCTGGGAGGAGCTTTACAAGACGAATGTGCACGGTCTTGTCCTGACACTGAAGTACGGACTTCAGCCAATGAGGGAACAGGCCAAGGGGGATGTTGTCATTGTCTCCTCTATTGCAGCGAAGGAAGTGGTTGCCGGAGGAGGACTATACAGCGCTACCAAGTACGGCGTTAGCGCCATAGCCTCTGCATTGCGTTTGGAGACCAGTACGCAAGGAATTCGTGTAACTGCGATTCACCCCGGGGCGGTGGCGACGGAGTTTTCGCAGGTGGCCGGATATCCCGAGCAGGAAATTCGGGCGTTTGCTTCGAGCGTTTTGCCGCTGCATCCCGATGATGTTGCAGAAGCTGCCCTTTATGCACTAGAGCAGCCCGAGCATGTCAATATTCCAGAGTTGACCATTATGCCTTCGAGGCAGGTCCAGCGGTTCAAATAGAGCGATATTTATTCTGACACAAACCGGGTGACCGGGTATGGTCATCGCCGATGCCGGGTATGGCGGCGAGAGGGCTCGTGCCTTCGCTTGACCATAACCTGCTCAAATGGGTGAGCATGAACCAAAGCGCGAGCTACAGGGGGGAATAACCCTTGCACTCGCGCTTTTTTATACTAATGATGAAGCGTGACTGTCCAATAAAGTTTAAAACCACTTTGGGACAGCTCCATTTACTATAGAGGAGACCATATCCCGTAACATTTTGGCCCCACGTTCGCTCATCCAGTCATCGTGAGCACAGCTATAGTGTAATGACGTACAGACCTAGCGGCGTAGTTGCGCTACCTGCAACCATGAAGCTGAGAGAATAGCTGGATCTGCCGGGGGGAACGCTGATATCAGCCAATCGGCATACCTTGGTATTATCTCGTAGCAAAGGGATACCATATACACGATCATTCACGCGTACAGCCCCGGCGAACGCGCCCCCACGTGGATTCGCGTAGATTCTTACGATACGTACCTCGTCACTGTCGTTAACGATGGGAATGGTCGCGTTGTATATGGTTCCGAATTGTCCGCGATTATCTAGCGCAGGCCCCAGCTCGCTGCGTGCCCCGGTAAACAGCAGATCGGCAGGAGCCTCACCGTTTAGCTTTTTGGTGGCACACGCCCGATAGTTTGCGCTCTGTCCCACCACGTACTCTGGCATCCGCGCATTCGTTTCGGAAAAGGACCACACCCCTCGTGGATGCGCCTGTGGTGGAGGTACGGGAGGAAGCGCATCCATATGAATCTGGCGCAGATCGGTCTGCGTGTCCTTGCTGATCACGGTGCGAATCACATAATCCAGCGTACCGTGGCCTTCAGCAAATTCTACGGTAAGGTCATAGATGAATCCGGCCAGCGATCCCTCGGGCAGCTCAAATTCCTCCAGCAGAGCGGTGCCTTTGCCGAATTTATGACGGTCTGCTGGCCTCACACGTTCCATCGTACCCGCCAAACAGCTTTTGGCAATAGACTGCCCGACATCAATAATCCAGTTGCCGTCCTCAGGCACAATCTTAAGAGCGCGTTCAATATGGCGTACTTCCAGTTTAGCAGCGCTCCTGTTCTCTACAGTGATGCCCAGTTTAACAGGGCTGCCGATTTTGTTATAATGCCAGCCGAAAATGCGATGTTTGACTGTTCGGGTTGTCGAGCGAACCACGTCATGCCACAGGGTGGCTTGCTCGGTAGGTACCGTCACATGGGTAAGCGTCTCCGGGTTATCGCTAAGCATCAGGCGGCGTCTTCCACCCTCAGTGGCTGACTCCACATCCACATGGATGTTGGGCGGGATCACGGCAGTTTCCACAATCAGATCCTTTGGCTCCTTGGGTCGATGGTTCATGTAAATTCCTCCTTTTATTCAAAAGTGGCACCGCTTTGGGTACATGTATATGGGCAGTTCATAAATATAGGTAACGCCAGATCCATTTATACAACCTGTTTTACAAAATATTTTTTTAAAAATAAACCTCCGCAGGTTATAGCGGCTCTGCTAATGCGTCGAAGCAAGCTTACAAGACTCTTGTTCCCAATCACCAACGATTCGCAGCCAGGTATTGCGTGTATGTTAAGAGCATAAGCTATTGGATGTACAGAGAAGCTACAGGAGGGAAACATGCCTAAAAAATATGGTGGAAGGAAGCCGTTGTATATCAGATTTACCCGATCAGTTTTCAGGATTCTGACGGAGACGGTAAAGGGGACTTGCGAGGCATTTTGTCCAGGTTGGATTATTTGTGTGAACTGGGTATTGATGTTATCTGGATTTGTCCGGTATATAAATCGCCCAATCACGATAATGGATATGATATTAGCGATTATTATGCCATTATGGATGAGTTTGGAACAATGGAGGATTTTGATGAACTGCTTCACCAGGCGCATGAACGAGGTATCAAAATCATGATGGATTTGGTATTAAACCATACATCGGATGAGCATCCGTGGTTTACGGAGTCACGCTCGTCCAAGGATAATCCGAAGCGGGACTACTACATATGGCGAACAGGCAAAAATGGCGGATATCCGAACAACTGGGAATCGTATTTTTCTGGCTCAGTGTGGAAATATGACAAGCTTACAGACGAATATTACATGCATCTATATTCCGAGCATCAGCCGGATCTGAACTGGGAAAATGAAGAGATGGTGGGCGAGCTCTACCGCATGGTGGAATGGTGGCTGAAAAAGGGAGTCGATGGCTTCCGTTTTGACGCTATTGCCCATATTGTCAAAGCCGAAGGGCTGCCGGATGCCGATAATCCCGACAAACGAACCTTGGTACGGGCTTATCAGCTCTTTTCCAATCTGGAACAGGTACATGTGCTTCTACGGATGCTGAATGAAAAGGTGCTGGAATGTTATCCCTTAATGACAGTTGGCGAAACGTCTGGCTTAGGACCGGAACAGGCGCTTGATTATGTGGGAGACCAGCGGCATGAATTGAATATGGTCTTCCAGTTTGAACACATGTTTATTGATGCACAAGGGCTAGGGACGGAAAAATGGAAATCCAAGCCATGGACGCTGGTGGAGCTGAAAAAAATAATGAGCAGTTGGCAGACAGTGCTTCATCAGGAAGGATGGAATGCCAATTATCTCAACAATCATGATCAACCTCGGGCTCTCTCCAGATTTGCGAATGATGGACAATATCGTGTGGAATCCGCCAAAATGCTGGCAACCTTCACACATATGCTTGAGGGTACGCCTTATATTTATCAGGGTGAGGAAATTGGGATGACGAATATTGCATTCCCGTCGATTGATGATTATCGGGATGTGGAAACGTTAAACTATTATGAGCAGCAACGAAAGATTGGTGAGCCGGAGGAGCAGATTATGGCGGCAATCTGGCGAAAAAGCCGGGATAATGCACGCACTCCTATGCAGTGGGATGCTGGTCCTGCGGCCGGATTTACCGATGGAGAGCCGTGGATGAAGATTAACGATAACTACACACACATTAATGCAGAGGCTGAAAGAAATAATCCAGGCTCGATTTTCCACTATTATCGTAAGTTGATTGCTCTGCGCAAACAACATGAGGTCATAGTCTATGGCGAATACAAGCTTCTGTTGCCACTGGATACAGAGCTGTATGTATTCACTCGTATGTTGGGAAAAGAGCGTTTGCTGGTCATTTTGAATTTCTTTGACCGTGATCCGGTGTTCCACTGGCCCGAAGGTGAGGAGCTTCCTGCCGCCAAGGCGGAACTACTTCTCTCCAACTACGAACCGGTACAAGGGGAACAACTGCATGCCTTGAAGCTGCGGCCTTATGAAGCCAGAGTGTATAAGCTAACCATGCATTAGGCTTTGCTATCTTTAGAATGGTAAAAGGAAGGGAAGGCCCATAGAGCCTTCCCTTCCTTGGAGTAAACTAAAAAGCCCAATCCACACTGGCTACCATGGGCAGGTGTGGATCGGGCTCATTATGATATGGTCTCATTAAATGTAGTTACTTTTTAGTGATAATGTTTCACCTTAAGGTCGTCTAGACTTTTAAACTCATACCCTTGCTTGCGAGCCTCGTCGATGATAGAAGCAAGCGCCTCGGCATTATCCTTGGATACGGAATGGAGCAAAATGACCGCTCCAGGGTGGAGCTGCTGTATGACTTGACGATAGGCATAGTCCGTTCCTTGCTGAATTTTTGTGTCCCAGTCCTTGTAAGCCACAGACCAGAATACGCTCGTATATCCGGCTTCTCGACAGGAAGCCAATGCTTTTTCACTAAAAATGCCGCGAGGTGGCCGGACATATTTCATTTCTTTTTGCCCGGTTAGCTCTGCCGATGCATTTCGTACCCGATCCAGCTCAGACCGGATCTCTGCCGAAGAAATGGTGCTCATATCAGGATGGCTCCATGAATGGTTGCCGATAATATGGCCCTCACTCGCCATGCGTCGCATCAAAGCTGGCTGGTCTTTTACAAAATGCCCCGTCACAAAGAAGGCGGCCGGAACCTTTTTGGCCTTCAATACATCCAGCACTTTCGGAGTATACCCATTCTCATAGCCGTTGTCGAAAGTGAGAAATAATTCTTTTTTAGTCGTATCCCCCAGAAAGATGCCATCTTGTCTTTCGATCAGGTGCATAAAGCCTTCTTGTGCGATGGAAGGCAGCTCCCCTCCTTTACTTTTTTTAAACCCAAAATGATAAGGCTGTCCGTCAACAGTCTGAGTAGCCCATGCGGGTTCCGCCGTAACTGCCAACATACCCGTTACTGCAATGCATAGCCACAAGGTAAATATTCGCTTCATCTATTTTCCTCCGCTTTCGTCCCGTTCGGGTAAGGTGTGTATGCTTCGACATATTTCATACCATCTGCAATATCGTACTGATTTATGCAAGGACATGCTTTGACCGAATGTAAAACTCATATTGACATGAATATTAAATCGAAGTAGTATACTTTATAAAACTCACTAGAATACTCGGATTTAATTCGATCGTTTATGCCGAAGAAAAGCATCAGCTCAGAATATCTTACATACTTGTAAGAACGGAAGGAGTTAGGACTCATGATTGAACTTAGGAATGTATCTAAAACCTACGTGAGAAAAGGTCTAAGTATTGAAGCGTTAAAAAATATAAATATCAAAGTGGATAAAGGGGACATCTTCGGATTTATCGGATTCAGTGGCGCAGGGAAAAGTACGCTAATCCGTCTGGTCAATCGTCTTGAGAAAGTAACCAGCGGAGAGGTTCTTGTTGAAGGGGAGCAGTTAAATACCTATTCGACCTCTGGACTGCGGAAGGTAAGGAAAAAGATTGGAATGATTTTTCAGCATTTTAATCTGCTGGAATCAAAAACGGTGTTCGACAACATTGCAATTCCGTTGGTGCTGCTTAAGCGCAACAAACGCGAAATAGAGGGGCGTGTGAAAGAGCTTTTGGCGTTCATAGGATTGTCGGACAAGGCGAACAGCTATCCCAACGAGCTTTCCGGCGGACAAAAGCAACGTGTCGGGATTGCACGGGCGCTTGCGAGCAACCCGTCCATTTTGCTCTGTGATGAGGCGACCTCGGCACTTGATCCGCAGACCACGCAGTCTATTCTCGACTTGCTTCGCAAAATCAACAAGGAATACAAGATCACCATATTGATCATTACCCATGAGATGTCGGTGATTCAGCGAATTTGCAACAAGGTTGCCGTAATGGAAAAAGGGGAAATCATCGAGCAGGGCAATGTCCTGGAGGTATTCGGACAGCCGCAGCACCCGACGACGCAGAGCTTTGTACGCACGGTCATTCACGATGCAGTACCGGAGAGTGTGCTACAAACGTTCGAACAGCAAGAATCACAGCGGATTTACAAGCTGGAATTTATAGGACAGGTTGCTTCTGATCCGGTGGTTCATGAATTAATTCGGCAGCATGATATCCATGTGAACATTTTGTTTGCCAACATGACGGAGATTCAAGAAACGACGATTGGCTATATGACGATCCAACTGCGAGGTGGGCAGCATTCCATTCAGCAGGCTGTTGATTTTATCAAGAGCAAAGGAGTCCATATTCAGGAGGTAGAGAGTCTATGATGATTACAGGAACCACGATAACCTGGGATCAACTGTGGGAAGCTTTGTATGAATCCGTGCTCATGGTCAGCATATCCTTATTCATTGGCGCCCTGATCGGTATCCCTATCGGCATTTTACTGGTTGTCACCCGTTCGGGCGGAATTCTGGAGAACAAATGGCTGCACAATATTTTGAATCCGATCATTAACATTGTTCGTTCCTTACCGTTTATTATCTTGCTGATTGCGATCATTCCGTTAACCCGTCTGATTGTGCATACATCCATTGGGACCAGCGCGGCAATTGTCCCCTTGATTATATATATTGCGCCATATATCGGAAGGCTGGTCGAAAACTCGCTGTTGGAGGTGAATCCGGGGATATTGGAGGCAGCAGATGCGATGGGGGCGACCCCGTTCCAGGTCATTCGATACTTTTTGCTTCCTGAGGCATTCAGTTCTCTGATTTTGTCGTTAACGACAGCAGCCATTGGTCTGATTGGTGCTACTGCTATGGCTGGTGCGGTCGGCGGAGGCGGAATTGGCGATCTGGCGATCGCATATGGCTATCAACGTTTTGATACGCTGGTTATGCTGATTACCGTCATCATTCTAGTCTTGTTTGTACAAGGTGTTCAGTCCTTGGGGAACCTATTGTCCCGTAAAGCACGCAGGGGTTAAATTAGATGTTTTTTTTCACCTATTGTCTGTTCATAGCTTGTAATTTTATAATCCATGCGTTCCAATACGTTGTTCATATCTTTCATTTTTGCAATGAGCTGCTTGCGCTGCTCTATTAGGAGTTCTTTTCTCGCATACATTTAATATATTCAACCCATCTGCAATCTTCTTCCGTGTAATCTCTGATGCCACTTTTATTACGGTTCACACGCGGAATAAGTCCGATGCGTTCATAATAGCGGAGTGTATCCTGAGATAGTTCGAATTTTTTGCTTACTTCTGCGATCAACATGCAGACTTCACCTCCTGATTTCTGATCAAGAAACGCCCTATGTAAATGGATAGGGCGTTCTTGTCGTTTCTTATTTCGAAACTGTCATTTCATCCATATTTACTGGGCGCCAACTACCGGATGAGGAACATAAGGCTCTTCCAGCAATGCGATTTCTTCAGGTGTTAACGTAATCGAAAGAGCAGCTACTGCATCTTCAAGATGAGACGTTTTCGTAGCACCGATAATCGGAGCTGTTACCGGTTCTTTCTGTAGCAACCAGGCAAGTGCGATTTGAACGCGGGGAACTCCGCGTTTTTCTGCGATGGCCGCAACCTGCTCCACGATCAATCGATCGGTATCTGCAGTCGCATCGTATTTAGATTTTGCCACTTGATCGGTTTCGGAACGATGTGTTGTTTCCTGCGCATCACGCGTCAATCTTCCACCTGCAAGTGGGCTGTATGGAATCACACCGATTTTTTCTTCCTTACAAAGCGGCAGCATCTCTCTCTCCTCTTCACGATATAAGAGGTTTAAATGATTTTGCATCGATACAAACCGGGTCCATCCATTCTTCTCAGCTATATGCAAAGCCTTTAGAAACTGCCATGCGTACATGGCAGAAGCTCCGATATATCTTGCCTTCCCAGCCTTCACCACATCATGTAATGCTTCCATCGCCTCTTCAATAGGGGTAGTGTAATCCCAGCGATGAATTTGGTACAGATCCACATAATCTGTCCCCAGTCGCTTAAGGCTCTTATCGATTTCACTCATAATAGCCTTTCGAGAAAGTCCCGCACCATTGGGGCCTTGATGCATACGGAAATGAACCTTCGTTGCAAGGACAATTTCATCTCGATTCGCAAAATCTTTTAAAGCCCGTCCGACGATTTCTTCGCTAGTTCCGTCTGAATATACATTCGCGGTATCAAAAAAATTGATGCCTAGCTCCAGGGCCTTTTTTATAATGGGACGACTGCGCTCTTCATCTAATATCCATGGATGAATCCATCGTTCTGCAACCCCAAAGCCCATACACCCAAGACAAAGCCGGGATACATCCAAGCCGGTATTTCCAAGTTTCATATAGTCCATTTGATTATACATCTCTTTCCTAGATATTGTTTTCTTCAAATGTTCTACTCCAGCTACTTACACCGGATATTATTACATTTGGAGTTCACTCCAAGTCAAGCGATTTTGTTGCGTGATGCCTTCATATAGGACTAATTGTTCAGAATCGGTTCAGTGGGGTTTCGTATAATTCTCTTAGCATAGTTCCTTGGTTGCATAATCCGTAGAACTAAACATGACTAAAGACTTTGATAAAACAGGATATATGCCAATAAATAGCGTCTAGGAGTGGAAATGTTGAAACTTATAAATCGAAATAAATGGATTGCATCTGCGATGGTATTGGGGATTGCTTCAGGCTCCATCGTATCTTTGCCTTGGCTGGGGGGCGCTCAGACTGCTTATGCAGCGACAGCAGATACACAAAGTGAAACTGGATTTGTAGCACAAGCTCGTACTTTGGGTTTGATGACAGGTGGGAATCAGGGCGATTTTATGGCACAAAAGAATTTGACCCGCGCTGAAGCGGCCAAAATTTTGTGCGGTCTGTTCCAGTTGGAAGTTAACAATCAGCCGCAGACTTCTTTTATGGATGTATCGTCCGATGCATGGGGCGCTCCCTATATTGAGGCCGTACGTGCAGCCGGGTATATGACAGGTAACGGAGAACTCTTCCGTCCGGGGGATGCCATTACCAAGGAAGAACTGATTGTTTCGCTCGTACGTGCAATGCACTTGCAGGATACAAGTACTGCGGATGCACAGCAAAATGCAGTTCAGGTTGCCCGCTCTTACGGTCTGTTAACAGAGGATGCTTCTGCAACGGATTTGAAAAATCCATTGAACCGGGAGAGTGGTGCAGAAGTATTCGTCAGCCTGCTGGATCATCCGGTAGGAGAAGTGAAATCAGAGGGCAATACCGTTCGAATCGGAAATATCCCGTACCAGTTGGAAGGATCTTTGCAAGGCTTGTTTGGTGAAAATAACAAAGCTGTATTAAAAGGGGCAAAAATCGATCTTAACCGTAATTTGCGTACACTCACAGGTGTAAATAAGCTGGAAATTAACGCAGACGGTGGTGTATTTGACGGTAAGGGTGTGTCTTTTGATGGACGCCTGATCGTCAATGGTTCGGTAACCTTGAAAAACATGTCCTCCACAGGCGTATTAGAAATCAAAGGCTCAGGGACCCAGCCTGTATCGGCCATTTTGGAAAATACGACATGGTCCGGTGTAGAACTGGGCTCCAAGGATGCCAAACTGACTGCAACCGGGACGACAAAGATTGACAACCTTACGCTGAAAAATGATGCATCGATCGGGACCGAGGGGGATGCCGCGATTAGTCGTGTTTCATTGCAACAGGGACTAGGCAAGCTGTTGGTGAGCGGAAGTATTGGTTTGCTGGATGCATCACAATATGTGGGTGTTCCTTTTATCACACTGGCCAAGGGGGCTGCAATCAACCAGCTCAATCTGCCGGAACAAAAACAGCCGCAGGATGTTATTGTTAACTATAATGCGATGAAGGAAGCTGTTAGTCTCGTAAATGGTACGAAGAACTCATCCTCTGTTGGATCGGTTGTCACGGACACAGATAGCAAAGATAAGAAAAAACGTGACAGTGATATCGTCAGTATAGACCGCAGTCAGTTGGAGACGGAAGTCCATGCAGCCAAAGAACTGTTGGAGCGTGCAGGTGAGGGTGGACTGGATCAGGCGCTTTACACGGTCGCAGCGAAGGAAAACCTGTCCATAGCAATCAATCAGGCTATGCTGGTACTGAACAATACGGCAGCTACACAGGCAGAAGTAGATCAAGCGCTCAGCACATTGAAACAGGATGTTTCTGTGTACACAACCTCAGCCACAGAGCCGGTGATTGGAACACAGGAATTAACCAGACTGGTTCAGTTAGCTTCGACTACCCTTGAACAAAACCGAATGGTTGGTGATGAATTTCCACCTCTTTGGGACGACTCACTAAGTCAAGCGATTCAATTTGGCAACAATGTGTTGGAAGGAAATGCGCCTCAAAATATTGTGGATCGGGAAGCAGAAAGCTTGCGTCGAGTAATAAAGGTATACAAAGCATCAGTAAAACTCAGAGATGCCTATCTGCATTTTGTCGATGTAACGGATCGTGTGGATAATTTGAAAACAGATAAAGCGCGTTACAAGTCCTTAGTAAGAGAAGGATCAAATGTATATGTGAATCCATTGGCTACAACTGAGCAGTTGGAAGAATGGACACAAAAAATAGATCTTGCTACAGAATCATTCTTGGCACTGCAAGCAGCGGACTTCTCGGTGCTTAAGAATACTTTACAAGAAGCGCAGGTTATCTACGATCAGAATGGTTCTCAAAATGCTGAACTAGATAACTTGATTCAGGAATATACAGAGAAGATGCACACTGCTATGACCCAGCAGGACGTATTGAACTTGAACATGGAGCTGAGTCAAAGGCTTACGGAGTTCACTGTGCCATTGCCTGCTACAACTCGGGAAAAACTGCAGCAGCTGGTTCAAGATATTCAACTAAAACTGCTGTCTAACCCTGTGGCTCGTAATTACTTGAATACGGAAATGCTGTCTTTAGAGCAACAAACAGGACAAGCCAACTTTGCACTCATTATGCCATTTACTCCTGAGGAGCAATTGGTCATCTCTTATAATCAATTAAGTCAGGCTAAAGGGACCTATCTTGAAAAATATAACGAGAAAAGACTACAATTGAGAGACAAAGTCATTGAAATGCAGACTTCGATCAATGTAATTTTGCTGCAAAATTCAGGCGCATTAAGCGCTGAGGCTCAGCAAGCCTTGTCTTCTGCTTCAGAGCATGCCTCTACTTTCTTAGGCTTGTCCAGCTTTGAATTACAAGACGTTGTTCCTGTATATGAGGAGCTGCAACAAGTACAGAGCCAGTATGCTGCACCTATAACGGTGGATACTACGTTGTTGAATCACAATATCAATTTGGCCAATAATGAAATTTTGACGTTCGGCCGTCATTATACGGAACAAGATAACGAAGAACTTCAAGGGCAGATTAATCTGGCAAACCTTGTGCTTAATAATCCGGATAGCACACAGGTACAGGTAGACCAAGCTAATACGGATCTGATTACAGCGTTTGCGAACTACCAATTCAAATGGATCGTAACTGATCTTGATATCAATGAGCTTAAGAACATTGCGAACAATCTGCTTACAGTAAATGGTACAGATCCTACGACGGTCTACTTTCACAGAGTAGTGGATGCATTCAATCGTTTGGACCAGTATTTGCCTATGCCAGAACTTAAGAAAAATTACATGGATCTGGAAGATGCGATTCAGGAGTATAAAGATTTTGTAGCCAGCCAGCAACAAAACAGCGGAACAGGAAGCAGTGACAGTAACGGTCGACCAACGCCGCCGAGCGATAGCGACGGAACAGGAAGCAGCGACAGCAGCAGTGGAGCAACACCGCCGAGCGATAGCAACGGAACAGGAAGCGGCGACAGTAGCAGCGGAGCAACACCGCCGAGCGATAGCAACGGTACAGGAAGCGGCGACAGTAGCAGCGGAGCAACACCGCCGAGCGATAGCAACGGGACAGGAAGCGGCGACAGCAGCAGTGGAGCAACACCGCCGAGCGATAGCAACGGAACAGGAAGCGGTGACAGCAACGGTGGAGCAACACCGCCGAGCGATAACAGTGGAGACGATTCAAGCTCGATTCCTGGCGGTAGTATTGATGGCGTTATGATTCCTTAATAGGAGAGGCTAGAAACTACAAGTACGTATTGAAGGGGACGATTCCGCACAGATTTTATCTGCGGCGGGCGTCCTTTTTTGTATGGACAACGCTTCTAATGTAGCTGAATAGAATAACCGATACAAAAGATAGACGTTATTGAAAAGAGCGGAGGATTTATGAAAAAACAGGGTGTTTTATTTTTTATTATACTTCTGCTTGCGGTTGCGTTACCAGTGTATCCGTTAGTGTCGGGTGTTTTATCCGGAAACAGTCATTGGAAAGCTCATAACGGTATTATTGATTTGCGTAATTGGGACCCTCATAAGGAAGGCCCTGTACAGCTGGGAGGGGAGTGGGAATTTTACCCTAATCAGCTTGTGCAACCTTTATCCTTTCATGAAATGCAACAAGATAAGGATTGGGAAAGTCATCAGAGTTCTTCAGAGTTGGGGATGGAAACGAGATCTTCTGCCAAGATTGTGGATGTGCCAGGTAGATGGAATCAGTGGATGCCTAAGGGACAGGCGACCGGATATGGAACCTATCATATCCGTGTGCTGTTGCCTGAAAAAGCGGAAAATCTGTACGGCATCTATATGCAAAACATTCGCAGTGCCAGCCAAGTATGGATTGACGGAGAAAACGTCGGAGCGAGTGGTATTCCCTCTGTTTCTGCCGACAAGGGTAAGCAGGGCAATGTTCCCTATGTTGGGTTTGCATCGGTAGATGGACATTCGGCTGATATTACCGTGCATGTGGCTAATTATAGCTATTCTTCTGGTGGGATTATTTATCCACTGTTATTTGGGGATTACGAGAGTATTACGCATAGCCGGGAAGTTGCAATGGCAGAGGACACCGTACTGATCGCAGGATTTTTTATTCCTACCGTATTTTTTATCATGCTATACCTTTTGCGTAAAAAGGAGAAGGCATTACTTTACTTAGGATGCTTCTGCATCGCGGCTTTATTTTATATTCTGACACATGGAGAAAAGCTGCTGGTTTGGGGAATACCGGATTTACCTTATGAATGGGTACTGAAAATACAGTCGTTCTCGTCAACGCTGTTCTACTATTTTCTGATCCGCTATGTTCATCTTTCGACGCAGATTGTTATGAATCGGATCGTGCTGCGCTTCTATCATATTACAACCGCACTGATGCTGGGTATGGGGCTATTTTTGCCTACATTGGTACTCTCATCCTTTGAATTGTTTATTCTTCTTTTTGGTGTAGTCAGTGTGGGATACGTGTTACTAATCTTGATTCGTGGGCTTCTTCAACAGACGGATGACGCTGCACTGCTAGTCATTAGTATTATGAGCATTCTTATGATTGTAGTGACTAGTTTTGTGTATATTCTGGGCTGGGGAGATGTACGTGGGGTGACAGCCTATGAAATGCTCATATTCGTATTGGCTCAAACGCTGCTGCTGGCCAAACGTTTTGTACATTCGTTTATGGAGGTTGAGAACCTGTCACGACGATTGCTCACACTGGATGGGTTGAAAAACGAATTTCTGGCGAACACGTCACATGAACTGCGCACTCCTCTGCATGGAATTATTAATATCGCTCAATCCATGCTAGACCGCTACGGGACACAATTCAATGAGCCGCAAAAGCACAATTTGGCCTTGATTGCGAATGTAGGACGCAGACTTTCTTATTTAATTAACGATATTCTGGATTTTTCTAATTTGAAAAATGGCAGATTAGCCTTAAATCGTCGGCCTGTCAATGTACAGGCAGCTGTGAATTCCGTGCTGGAGGTATTGGGGCATACGGTGGGTAAGAAAAAGCTTCAATTCGTCAAAGAATGGCCCAGTTCGTTGCCCAAAGTAGATGCGGATGAGGATCGGCTGATTCAGATTTTATACAATTTGTTGGGTAATGCGGTGAAATTTACGGAGGAAGGCAAAATCGTAATCTCTGCCAAAGCGGGGACCCGTGAAATGGAAATCAGTATAAAGGATACCGGCTCCGGTATTGCCCAGGAGCATCTTTCGCATATATTTGAACCTTTTAACCGAGGGGCGAATGCTGAGGATGAAGGATACAGTGGGACAGGGCTTGGATTAGGCATAGTCCGTCGTCTGGTGGAACTGCATGGGGGTCATATCCGGGTAGAATCTAGATTAGGTAAGGGTTCGACCTTTTATTTTACACTGCCCTTGGCGCAGACCGGAACGTTGGGACATGAAGCTCAAAAAGATGTTTCGCCTGCGGTTATATTGCAGCCTGGCGTGACGTCGGGTCAGAATGTGATTCCGCATGAAGAGGATGCACTGGAGCGAGTCCAGACTGTCCCTTACAAAGTGCTGGCTGTAGATGACGACGAGGTTAACCTTCGGGTGCTGGAGGAACTATTATATGCCACAGGTTGTAGCGTGGTGGCTGTGGATCATGCCGAGGAGGCACTTCACATGCTGAATGGCCGTACCCGATTTGACCTGGTCATTACGGACTGGATGATGCCGGAAATGTCCGGTATTGAGCTGTGCCGACGGATAAGGGAACGGTATTCCCTGTCCGAGCTACCGGTGTTGCTCCTGACGGCACGCGATCTGCCCGGCGATATCCGCGCAGGTTTTATGGCCGGAGCGAATGATTTTCTACGTAAGCCTGTTGATGCTGAGGAATTAAAGGCACGTGTGCGCACGCTGCTGAACATGCGCCATTCAGCGGAGGAAGCGGTGCGTTCTGAAATGGCCTTTTTACAGGCACAAATCAAGCCGCATTTTCTGTACAATGCCTTGAATGTCATTGTTTCGACCGTAGCCGTAGACCCGGACAAAGCAGCGGAGCTGCTCATGGAGCTAAGCCAGTATTTGCGGGGGAGCTTTGATTTTCAGAACAGGGAGAATACGGTACCGTTATCCAAGGAGCTGGAATTGGTAGAATCGTATGTGGCACTGGAAAAAGCACGATTTGAAGAACGTTTGCAGGTAACCGTAGAGGTAGGGAGGAACATCCGGTCGCTCATCCCGCCGTTAAGTATTCAACCCATCGTGGAAAATGCGATACGGCATGGTGTGATGCAACGGGCAACAGGTGGAACCGTGCGAGTGGTTGTGCAGGAGGATGGAACCGATTTTGTGGTCAGCGTGACCGATGACGGCGTAGGGATTCCACCGGAGCGACTGGAACAACTGCTGTCGGATGATCATATATCTTCCAGCGTGGGACTGCGTAATATCCATCGCCGTCTTATCCATATGTATGGAGAAGGACTGCGGATTGAAAGTAATCCTATGCAAGGGACGACGGTAAGCTTCCGTGTGCCGGAAACGATTTCGCCCCGGAATACCGATGAATAAAAAAAGTACAGTACATTCGTCGGAAAAGCTAATGTCACGCCCGCGACGATACGATATATAAAATATAAGAAATTAAAATTCGTAAGGATAAAGCAGATAGCATGTAGATAGAGCATCATGATGGATGGTTGCAGCAGGAAGGGAGCACGGACACAAATGAAGGCGATTTTGATTGATGATGAGAGGTCGGCATTAACCTACTTGGAACGGTTGCTGGAGGCGGACGGACGGTTAACGGTAATGGGGAAATATACGTCTGCACAAGCGGGGCTGGATCATCTGGCGTCAGAACGTGCGGATATTGTTTTTATAGATATCGGAATGCCAGAGATGAACGGTCTGGAGGCCGCCGAGTGGATTCAACAGCTGGATTCCCATATTCATATCGTCTTTGTGACCGCGTACTCGGAATATGCTATTGAAGCGTTCGAGCTGCAAGCACTGGATTACTTGTTAAAGCCCGTTCATGCCCGGCGGCTATCCAAAACGATAGATCGGATTGCAGCCACGCTGGCTGATTCCCGTTCCTCCAGCTTGGGAGTTGCAGCAGAGCAATCCCCCAAGGTACGTTGTTTTCAAAAGCTTGAAATTTTGGAGGTTGGACAGGAAGCCGTAGGAGCGAAACCACTCAAATGGCGCACGTTAAAGTCACAGGAGCTATTTTCCTTTTTACTACACCATGAAGGGGAATGGGTGAGCAAAGAACAATTGCTGGATGCGCTGTGGCCTGAATATCATTTGGACAAGGCTGTTGTTCACCTGCACACGTCCATTTACCAAATTCGCAAGGCGTTGAAAGAACGGATGCAAGATACAAAACTAGAATACAATCTGGATCGCTACCGCTTGAACCGCAATGGCTGGATTACAGATGTAGAGCTATTCGAGCGGGGAATATCCGAATGGGCTGCATCCGGTAGCGGCGGTACGCCGCGTATTGATAGCCTGTTGGCTCTATACCGTGGCAACTACCTGGAGGAGCACGATTACCCGTGGGCGTATGCAAAAAGGGAGAAGCTGCGCAGTATGTATCTGGCA
Organism: Paenibacillus sp. 1182; assembly: GCF_017833915.1. Taxonomy (NCBI): domain Bacteria; kingdom Bacillati; phylum Bacillota; class Bacilli; order Caryophanales; family Paenibacillaceae; genus Paenibacillus; species Paenibacillus sp. 1182. Next base: position 82,398 of record NZ_JAFICR010000005.1, read on the forward strand.
TGTGCTTCTGAGCTGGCGAGAGAAGAGCTTCGCTCAGGTCGTACCCGGCAGTCTGTTCAGCGCTTGCTCAGCCTACAGCAGCGGGAGCCGTACTCAGACGATATCTGCAGTCTGCTGCTGACCGCCTATGCCCAACTGGGCGATTATACCGCTGCGCAAAAGCATTATGAAAGCTTCGTCAGAATATTGGAAGATGAGTTGGGTATTGAACCGCAGCAGGTGACGCACCAGTTGTACGTGCAATTGAAAACACAGACGCTACCTGCGTAAACGGCTGTACTGGCTCAGGTCGTATGAATAGGCCAACCAGAGATTACTGGTTGGCCTATTCTATTGGAGATTCTACGAGGGAGGCAGCCGGGAGAATGTGATAGCGCTGCTTTTTAGTTTTCACAACCGCTTGCTGAAGCTTTAATACACTTTTCTCCTGGTGGAGGATAAATACCCCAATTCTTCACGGTATTTGGCTACCGTTCTGCGTGACAGCTCTAGTCCTTCCTTTGCCATCAGCTCTGTGATTGCCTGATCTGAAAATGGTTTTTGCTTCTCTTCACTGTCGATGATCTGCTTTATCCGCATTTTTGCGCTCTCTGATGAAGTAGCATCTCCGTCTTTCGATCCTAGGGCGGAGGTGAAGAAATATTTGAGTTCAAACAATCCACGGGGCGTCTGCATGTATTTATTACTGACCGCCCGGCTGATCGTGGATTCATGCAGGCCGGTTATTCCAGCAATCTCCTTTTGGGTCATCGATTTCAGATGATAAACGCCATGCTCAAAAAATTCCCGTTGCCTATCAACAATAGCCTGGGCCACACGCATCAGGGTCAGGCGGCGCTGCTCAAGGCTATGAATAAGCCATAATGCTGTATTCATCTTCTCACGAAGAAATCGTTTCTCTTCCTCCATTGCCGGCTTTCGAAGCATACTTTGGTAAAAAGGATTAATCCCGACGCGTGGGACTGTGATATCATTAACTGTCACAACGTAGTCGTTTTTGGATTTCTCCACTGAGATATCTGCTATATGATACTGGCGTTCATATGGAGCAAATGCCGCTCCCGGACAAGGATTCAGCTTGCGTATCTGATCGGTCATTTGTTGTACCATGTGAATGTCGATCCCTAGAGCATCCGCGATTTTTTGTATGCGGTTACATGAAAGATTGACCATGTGATGTCGCACGATTTCTTCCAGGTAAACATCATCATTCCCGGCATATCGCAGCTGCAAAAGAAGACATTCCTCCAGACTGCGGGCAGCGATTCCTGCCGGTTCAAAGCCTTGGATCAGGGCAAGTATATTTTCAACCTCATCGGTGGGGACGTCAAGTATTCCGGCAGCTGTATTTACATCCAGCTCAAGGTAGCCTTTTTCATTTAAATTCCCAATTAGAAACATGCCAATCATCTGTTGTAGTTTGGATAGCCCGCGGACCATCCCAAGCTGCGCTTTGAGATGTCTATATAAATTATCTGCGGGATTAGAGACAAAGTCCAGAAGGTCTACCGGATTATCATTTTTTCGTAGCGAATATTCTTCTTCTGTGTTGATTCTTTCGATGGACATATCGATCTCTGCCAAGTCAATGATCGGATTTTCATTTGCTTGCTCATGAAGATATGACATTAGATCGACCGAAGAATATTGAAGAATCGTGATGGCTTGTCGTAATTCTGGAGTTATAGCCAGCCTGAATGTTTGCTCTTGCTGTAATCCGTAGCGTATCATTTTATCTCAGCTCCTTACTGGGAAACAAAAATAACTTTTTATGCAGCTTATTCGTGAAGCTTATGCAATTATACTGCCAACCTTTGATCTTGGAAAAGAAGTGAATGGAATGGGCTGAATTTGAGTTTTGGATAGATTCAATAAAAAGGGTATCAGATTAATGATTAACTTGTCAGTTTATTTTCTTGTAGAGGATTATTTCTTTTTTTATATACTAATTAAATAAGAACTAGTCAGCATGGGGGAATACCGTGAAACGAATTGATGAGATCTTAGAGTATATTGCCAATGGGACAAAGAAACTGTCAGTAGAGGCCTTGCAGGACGGCGGTGGAATTACGGCTGCGGAAATAGCCGATCAACAGAATATGTTAAGAAATAATGTAAGCAAGGAGCTTAATAGCCTACTTCGCGCCGACTTGATTATTAAAATCAAGGGGAGACCCGTCAAGTTTTTGCACAAGCAGGTGATCGAGGAGACCTTTCGGGTTCAGCTTAAAGAGAAACAAATCCAAGTCAACAGTATTCATGAAATATTGCTGCCTGGAGAGCAAGTGGATCCGTTTCACGCCTTAATTGGTTTCATGGGGAGTATGAGGAACCAGGTTGAGCAGGGAAAAGCGGCAATATTATACCCGCCGAAGGGCCTACATACGCTGATTGTGGGACAGACTGGCGTTGGGAAAACAATGTTCGCTAGGTTGATGTATAATTATGGGAAATATATGAAGCGCTTTTCAGAGCAAGCACCGTTTATCGTATTTAACTGCGCTGATTATTACAATAACCCTCAGCTGCTACTTTCCCACATTTTTGGTCATGTAAAAGGAGCATTTACCGGGGCTGATCGGGAGAAAGAGGGACTGGTCGAGAAAGCGGATGGGGGCATTCTGTTTTTGGATGAGATTCATCGGCTGCCCCCAGAAGGCCAAGAAATGATATTTTATTTCATGGACACGAACAGTTACAACAAATTGGGCGAGTCGGAGCGCAAGCGGGAAGCGAATGTGCTGCTCATCGGCGCTACGACCGAAGATCCCGGTTCTTCCATGCTGAAAACCTTTATCAGACGGATACCGATTACGATCAACATTCCTTCCTTGCAAGAGCGAACTGTTGAAGAGAGGTTTTTGATCCTGAAGCATCTCTTTGCAAACGAAGCCCATCGTGTGAACAAGCCTATTAGGGTTGAATTGGAAACTGTAAAAGCACTGATTGGCAGCGTAACCTATGGAAATATCGGTCAGTTGAAATCGAACATTCAGCTTGTGTGTGCCAAAGGATTTTTGAACAGCATACATGAAAATAAGGAAGAGATTGAACTTGATTTTAAAATTTTGCCCGGAAATATCAAGGAAGGTCTATTTAATATGGGGAAGAACCGCAAGGAGATTGCCGAAATGGAGATGGTCAACTCCTCGCTGTATATTACTCCTGAAGGCAGCAAAGGAATGGATGAAGTAGACGCTTTTGAACTGCCGTTCAACTTGTACAAATTGATTGAAGACAAGATAGGGATGCTCAAAGAAGAAGGACTCGACGACAGTTTTATCAATAAGTTTATTACTACAGATGTCAATATTCACATCAAAAGCTTCTATAACCGATTTTATAACATCAAAGGGGGAAGGGAACGGATCCTTAAGATCGTAGGCAGAAATATCCTAGAGTTCGCTGAACAGGTGCAAGAGATGGCTCAAAAAGAATTGAACAGAAATTACAGCGACAGGTTTGTTTATGCCTTCAGTCTCCATTTAAGTGCTTTTTTAAAGCGAATCCGGGAGAAAAAATATGTCAGTAAACAAATCTATGAACCGATGAATGATCAGGATGAAGAATACAGACTGGCACTCATTATCAAGGATTTGATCGAGTCCAAGTTTGAAGTCAGCGTACCCGATGCCGAGACCACCTATGTGGCGATTCTTCTGAAATCGGTAGAAGAGGAGCACCAGGGAAATGTGGGAATCATCGTAGCTGCACATGGCAACAGTACGGCAAGCAGTGTCGTTAGCGTTGTCGACAGCCTGCTGGGGAGCTCAAATATTTGCGCAGTAGACATGCCTTTGGATGTTAGCCCCAGAGAAATCCTGGAAGTTATTGTGGAAAAAGTGAAGGACATTGACAATGGCAGAGGCGTAATGCTGCTGGTTGATATGGGCTCCTTGCTCAATCTTGAAGCAACCATTATGGAACGTGTCGGGATTAAGGTGAAGACTATCGATATGGTTTCAACCCCGCTTGTGTTGGAGGCTGTGCGAAAGGCCAGTATTTTTGATATGAATATAGAGGAAATTTATCAATCTTTGAAGGATTTTCGTGGATATAACACTGGAAATGCTGGAGTGAAAGCGGAAAAGACCAGTAATAAGGTAATCGTGACGGTCTGTTCCTCCGGCAAAGGTGCCGCCGCCAAGCTAAAGGAGTTTGTAGAGAAGGTTGTTTATGACTTAACCGAAGAGAAAATAGTTGTTGTACCGGCAAAGGTCAGGGAATTGGATAAAGTGGTGAAGGATTTACGGGCCAAGCATACGCTTCTTGCGGTGATTGGGGTTAAGCGGCCAAGCGAGCTCAATGTACCGTTTATCCCTTTGGAAAAACTGATCGAGGCAAGCGGTGAACAGGCATTAAGAGAATTGTTGCTCAACAATCAGTTGCCTGTTATGCATGAACACGGAAGCGTGATCGTAAGAGATCTATGTGAGGATACGCTAAAGGAGTTTATGACTTATTTGAATCCTCACAAAATTTTGGGGATTTTGATGAAATTTATCGAGCAGCTGGAACAGGAACTGGAGGCTGATTTCCATTATGCAAAGAAGGTTCAGCTTGCTGTTCATACGGCTCATGCGCTGGAACGAATGGTCATTGGAGAAGGGCTAGTGTATCAGGAGGATGTATCCTTGCTTGACCAACGATTAATCGATGTGGTGAACCGTTCCTGCAATATATTTGCCTCCAGTATTAACATTAAGCTGACTAATGATGAAAAATATTATATTTGCGAAATCCTAAGCGAAGTATATAACTGTATCCCCAAGTAGTGGCGCAAGTGTATAAAACGATGCTGGATGTGTATTAATCATGCGGATAAGGATAATAAGTAGTTGGTGAGAAAAGGCCAAATTCCCGGAGCAGCCGAGGGTTTGGTCTTTTTTTTTGATAGTTAATCGCATCATACAGAATCTTGGCATGAGACTTGCATATAAGTATAGGCGAAGGATGCAAGGAGGGGGTGAAACAAATGATAGGTGTTATTGTTGGCACTCATGGAAAATTTTCTGAAGAGATCCTAAGATCCACGGAAATGATTTTTGGCCATCTGGAAAATGTGGTGGGTGTAACGTTTGAACCAGGTGAAAGTGTTAACGGACTTGTTGAGAAGTACAAAGCGGCCTTGGAAACAATTGATTGGACGGACGGATTGATTTTTCTCGTCGATTTGTTTGGTGGCAGTCCCTATAATGCGGCCAGTAGGATTGTGGCCAGGTATGAAAAAATGGACATTGTAACAGGGGTAAACCTGCCAATGATCGTAGACCTGCTGACTAATAGAGGGCTGGAGAACGTGGAGAATCTAAGTGATCTGGCCATCCGTGCGGGTCAGGATTCAATGAAGTCTTTTCGTGTCATCCGGGACATACAAACAGAGGAGGAATTATAGGTATGGAAATATCATTTGTTCGTATTGATGACCGTCTAATTCATGGTCAGGTGGCTACTGTGTGGGTGAAGGAAACGAAGTGTAACAAAATTATCGCCGTCAGCAATGAGGTCGCTGCGGATACGCTGCGCAAAACCTTATTGTTACAAGTGGCGCCGCCGGGGATTAAAGCTTATGTTGTCACGATTGCGAAAGCGATTGAAGCTTATAACAATCCTAAATATAACGATTTCAAGACCTTGTTCCTGTTTACCAATCCCACGGATGTACTGCGGGTTGTAGAAGGTGGGGTACCGTTTACATCGGTAAATGTAGGTGGAATGTGCTTCAAAGAAGGCAAAACACAAATTACCGGAGCAGTGTCCGTAGACAAGCAGGATGTAGAGGCATTTTATAAATTGCACGAAAAGGGGATAGAACTGGAGATTAGAAAAGTGGCCAGTGATCCTAAAATTAATTTGATTAACAAGCTCCAAAATGTCCAGTTTTAACAACACGTACGCATAAGAGAGGGGGTCAAACATGAGTGTTTTTGAAATCGTAATGGTCACGCTGGTTGCAGCCATTTGCGGAATGGGCAGTGTTTTGGATGAAGGACAGACTCATCGTCCTATAGTTGCGTGTACACTGATCGGTCTGGTCCTGGGAGATCTCAAAACCGGTATTATTCTAGGCGGTACGCTGGAATTGTTGGCTTTGGGCTGGATGAATGTCGGAGCGTCCATGGCTCCGGATGCGGCTTTGGCCAGTGTAGTCTCAACCATATTGGTTATTGTCGGGCACCAATCGATCGGTGCGGGAATTGCCGTTGCGATTCCGATTGCGGCTGGCGGACAAGTGTTAACTATCTTTGTTAGAACGATTACCGTGTTCTTTCAGCATCTGGCAGATAAATATGCCGAATCTTCAAATTTCAAAGGAATTGAATTATGTCACTTCATAGCCCTCCTTCTTCAGGGATTACGCGTCGCTTTGCCTGCCGTATTGGTGGCTATTGCAGCAGAAACCGGTCTGGTTACGACTTTGCTGGACGCGATCCCGGAGGTCATTACAAAAGGGCTGCAAATTGCTGGGGGATTCATCGTCGTTGTAGGGTATGCCATGGTTATTAACATGATGGCAGCCAAATATCTGATGCCTTTCTTTTTCTTGGGCTTTGTCATCGCGGCATTTACAAGCATCAATCTGGTTGGCTTTGGAATCATGGGGGCGGTTCTGGCTCTGCTGTATATCCAGCTCAATCCTAAATATAGCCAGCGCAAAGATCAAGTGGGTGAAATTGAAGAGCTCTAAAGAAATTCTTAATGAAAGAGTGGGGTACTATGGAAGAAAAAAAGTTGACCAAAAGCGATTTAAACAAAATGTTTTTCCGTTCATGGTTCCTGCTGGGCTCGTTTAACTTTGAGCGTATGCAGTCGATTGGTTTTTGTGTCACCTTGATTCCGGCAATCAAGCGGTTATACAGCAAGAAGGAAGACCAAAAAGAAGCACTAAAGCGGCATTTGGAGTTTTTTAATACTCAACCGTTTATCTCTGCACCGATTATGGGGGTAACGGCCGCTATGGAGGAGCAGAAAGCCAATGGCCAGCCGATTGATAATGCTACCATAAGTGGTGTGAAAGTTGGCTTAATGGGACCTTTGGCTGGAGTAGGAGACCCTATTTTCTGGGGAACATTACGCCCCGTTCTGGCTGCATTAGGAGCTTCCATTGCGTTGTCCGGAAGCGTTATCGGGCCTGTCCTATTTTTCTTGCTTTTTAATGTTATTCGCCTGGCCACTAAGTGGTACGGACTGAAATACGGCTACAAAAAAGGGACGGAGATTGTGTCCGACATGTCCGGAAACCGACTGCAAAAGCTTACGGAATCGGCCTCCATCCTGGGACTATTTGTTATGGGCGCCCTGGTATCCAAATGGACTACTCTGAATATACCACTCGAAGTATCCCGATATACCCGTTCGGATGGAGTAGAGGTTGTTACGACGATACAGATGATTCTGGATCAATTGATACCTGGTCTGTTACCTCTCTTGCTGACTTTTTTATGCATGAGACTGCTCAAAAAGAAAGTAAATGCTATAGCTCTGATTTTTGCTTTATTCGCAATAGGAATTATTGGATACGCTCTTGGTGTATTGGCTTAAGCCAATTTGTAAAGTGATCCGGTCAAGCAGCCGTCTCTGACCGGCAACCTGCCGCTTAACTTGTAAACGCTTTAAATTTTACGGATTAAAATATTCAATCATCTACAAGCGAATCTGCTAGCGTTCAACGATAGTCATGAAAGGCTGCTGGCTTGTTGATAGCTGATATAAGCAATGATTCTATATCATTAATCACTACAGGCTCAATGATGGTTTTAAAGCCACATTGAGCCTGTAAAAGCAGGTTCCGCTCTTTTGCTGTTAGTATGTTCGTTGCAATTTCTTGGAGGAGCTTGCCAGCTCGGGTACTAATAGCCTCTTTTCTCTATGATCTGATATTTGCCGAGACCTGTTTTCTTCAGCGGCATATGCATATAGCATATCTCTCCACAGTTAGGTCATATTGAGAGGTTTATGAAGCCATGAAGACTTAAGGAGGCCACTGCATTGGGAAAAAGGAGACGAACTGGCTTTAAGGGCAAAAGAATTAGGGTGGACGTTAGACAATCTTCTTCAGCTCAAACAGGGCAAGGCGGCAATCCCATTTCTATCAATGCTTCAGACGTTGGGGTAGTAAGAACAGATGTTAAAAACAAATAATCGACTTGGATAGAAGCTCATATTTAACGTAAAAAGACCACCAGGAACAAGTTAACTATCTTGTTACTGGTGGTTTTGCTTTTTTTTTCGTATTCGGCAGGTACTTTCATCAGCATCCGCGTCTACATAGCCTATGCCTTGCTTTGCGTCTTGTTGTCGACTTCTTTTGCAGAGTTGATTGATCGCACAGGCGTTGCCTTCAGCACAGCATATCCGTAAGGAGGAAGCTCGGCATGCAGTCCCTTCGGTCCTACGGACCACTGGCTTTCGCCAGAGGCTAATTGCCATTCCTGCTCAGGAATGTCCAATTCAAAAACGTGATCCTCATCGGAACGATTGAGCAGTACGAGCAGCACTTCTTCCCCGCTGCGGCGCTCGTAGGCAAGTGAGGCACCCTCCGGCTGTGCCTCCAGGAAAGTGATGCTTCCTTGGTCACGGAGGACCGGGTGCCCCTTACGAAGCGCAATCAGCTCGCGGTAAAAGTCGAACAGCTCGTGGTCCTGCTTATCGGCATCCCACTCCATGCACTGGCGGCAGCCTGGATCGGCATCTCCATCCAGGCCGATCTCATCGCCGTAAAAAATGCAGGGTGCGCCCATATACGTGAACTGGAACAAAGCAGCCAGCCGCATCAGTCGCTTGTCGCCCCCGCACAGCGTCAGTAGGCGCGGTGTATCATGGCTATCCAGCAGATTGAAAGCAACCTCGGATGCTTGCTGTGGATAGCGGGCCAGCTGTCGTCCGATGGCGTAGGCAAAGCTTTGGGCATCGGTCACTTTTTTGACGAAAAAATCATTCACCGCGTAGGTGAACGGATAATTCATCGTTGCATCGAATTGGTCCCCCTGAAGCCATTCAGACGATTCATTCCACATTTCACCCAAAATGTACGCATCCGGATTGGCCTGCTTGACCGTAGTGCGGAATTCCCGCCAAAAGGCGTGGTCCACCTCGTCTGCCACATCCAACCGCCAACCATCGATGCCGATTTCTTCGATCCAGTGCTTTGCCACATCCAGCAGGTACTTTTTTACCTCAGGATGTTCGGTGTTCAGCTTGGGCATCATCGGTTCCAGCCCGAATGTATCGTACGTCGGTATGCCATCCACCACTTTCAGGGGAAAGCTATGTACATGGAACCAGTCCTTGTAAGGCGAGGCATCGCCTTTTTCCTGGACGTCGACGAACGGTTTAAAAGTACGCCCTGAATGGTTGAACACCGCATCAAGCAGCACCCGAATTCCTCGATCGTGGCAGGCATCGACCAGTTTTTTCAATGTCTTTTTGTCCCCGAAATGTGGGTCCACCTCCATATAATCCTCTGTATCATATTTATGATTGGTCGTCGCCTTGAAGACAGGAGTCATATATATGGCGTTAATTCCCAGCTCGTTCAGGTGGTCCAGGTGATCCAGAATCCCCTGTAGATCGCCACCGAAAAAATTGTCTCTTTGTGGGGTTCCACCCCATGTCTCTGCACCTTCTGGGCTGATGGAGGGGTCACCGTTCGCAAAGCGTTCCGGGAAAATCTGATAAAATACCGCATCCTTCACCCATGCGGGTGGCTTCAGAATATCAATCGGGTTCAAAAACGGATATTGGAACAGTTTATCTGCATTTTCGGGTTCTTGGGTAGTAAAGTCGTCCTCGTTCATCCAAATACGTTCCTCACCGTCTTCTAGCAAAAATCCATATTTCAGCCGACGGTGAGTAGGTTTTATACTGCACTCATAGTAATCAAACCTGCCATCAGTAGCGAATTTGGACATCGGGACAAGCTGTCGGGTGCGGTCCCAATCGTATTTATCTCCGGTGAGAGCATGAACGGTGTTCAGGTCATTTTTCTTCGCACGTAGCCGTAGAAATATCGTTTCATCATTATAACCAAAAGCCCAATTGCGTTTCGGGTGATGGTATATAGCTTCCAGCAGCATCGGGTAGGCCTCCTTTTTTCATAAGCATTCAAATTTGAAAATGTGAAGCGTATGTCGTATAAGATAGTTATTAACCTTTTTAAGTGGGTTATGTACCATAAATGCTATAATGCCCATTACATAAAAGAAAAACGATAAGTAGGTGCTCATGATGAAAACAAATGTGTTATACATCGAAGATGACCAGGATATCGGTGCTTGGACGCATCAGTATTTGGAAGAGCGGAATTACGCTGTAGTATGGCTTCGCAGCGGGGATGGGGCTGTGGAGGCAGCCCGTACGTGCCAACTCGTGATTTTGGATGTGATGTTACCTGGTCTGGATGGATTCACCATAGGGAAACGGCTCAAGAAAGAGTACCCGGAGCTTCCCATTCTCATGTTGTCTGCTCGTACCTCCATAGACGATAAACTGCAAGGACTGGATTTCGCCGACGATTATGTAACCAAGCCCTTTCACCCGGACGAGCTCATAGCACGTATGGAGATTTTGCTGCGCCGATCAGGAACCGTGCCTGAAGAATCCTTACAACTGGGGCATCTCTCTGTGTTCTCTCCTGATAACCGTATTGTGAACCGTGATACCGGGGAGGAAATTACACTGACAGGCAAGCAATATCACATTTTTGCTTATTTACTGCGGCATTTGGGCCAGATTATGACGAAAGAGCAAATGTATGAAGCGGTATGGGGAGATCCATATATCGACGGAGACAAAACTTTAATGGTTCACATCCGACACCTGCGCGAAAAGCTGGAGATTGATCCTGCGACACCTCGCATCATTGAGACGATCCGTGGTGTAGGATATCGGGTGAAAGCATAATGAACAGGACGCGCAAGGGTTGGAGGAGGTTGCATCCCAGCTCTAAGCCGGATCAGGGAGGTCGGTTTCGCAGTTCACTGTTGTTCCGTTATCTGGTCATCATTGTGGTTGCTATGATGCTGTTGCCCATTGTGTTGCCTGCTACAGCCTTGATATATAGCGTGTTATTCAATTGGGGGGCGGGGTCCAAGCCTAAAAACGCTTACTATCCCTCTGCTACCCATACCGAAAATAGCTGGCATCGCGAAGCTGTAGCCTTGAAGGGAGCCACACCAGAGCAAATCTCAGTCCATCTGCGCAAAATACAACAAGATATGTTCCCTAAATCCCAAATATTTTGGGTGGATACCGCAGGGTTAACTAGGTTGGAGTTACCGACCCAACCTAACCTGCCAAAACAATGGAACGCTGCGCAGGCTATAGCTTTTATGAAGCAAGCAAGCTATGAGGGGCCGTTTACGGTAGTAGCCTTTATTGGCGGGGGCAAGAATGATGTAAATCAGGGCTATATGGTATTAAAAGTGCCTCGTTCGTTCTTTGAACAGCCACCTACTGATAGTAGTATGTTGATGTACTATTTCTTTTTTATTGTATTGATTTTGGGCGCTTTTATATCCGTATCTCTTCTGTTTTTTGGAGACATTCGGCGTAGACTGTTGCAGCTTCAGGCCGCCATGTCGCAGCGAGGAGAGGACGGCTTGCCTATTCTTGTTGCCACTGGACGCCCGGATGAAATCGGCAAGCTGGAAGAAGCATTTAATCAGATGGTCGAGCAGTTGGCAGAGAGTCGGGGACGTGAGCGTCAGGAGGAAGAGCTACGGAAGAGACTGGTCGCGGATCTGTCACACGATATTCGGACGCCGCTTACGGTCGTGCGTAGCCATCTGTATACACTAGATGGTGAAAATCTCAGCAGCAGAGGGAAACAGTCGATTACACTAATGGAAAACAAGCTAAAGGACCTTGGGAGTCTGATCGACAACTTGCTGACCTATAATCTCCTATCCAGTGGCAAATACACCATGAATAACACACCGCGTGATATCCTGCGGCTAGTGCGGGAGTGTGTAGCCAGCTGGTATCCGGTGTGGGAGAAGGAGGGCTTTGAAGTGGATATCGACCTGCCTGAGCATAGTATGGTGTGGAATGTCGATGAGCAAGGCTTCCGTCGTCTGCTGGACAATCTCTTTCAAAATGTAGTTCGCCATGCTGCCTCAGGCCGATATATTGGTGTTCAAGTCCAGAAGGATAATGGGACAGAGGCATTGGTTATCACAGATAAAGGGCCTGGTATGGAGCAACAGTCCAGTGAAAAAGGAGCCGGGATTGGGTTGGCGATTACAGAACTGCTGGCTCGCGAAATGAATTTGGAGAGGGAGATTTTCAGTTCATCAGCCGGGACCCGAATCCGTTTTTTAAACAAAACTTAAACTCAGAGTTCCCTTGGCTTTAAACTTGGCACGTTACGATAGGTGTCGAGGTGAGGAACTTGAACGAATACATTATTGAAACGAACAGTCTCAGCAAAATATACAAAGGCCGCGCGGCGGTTAATCAGCTGGACCTGAAAATAGCTCGGGGAGATATTTACGGATTTCTGGGTCCAAATGGAGCAGGGAAAACGACAACGATCCGCATGCTGCTTGGACTTATTCGCCCAACTCGAGGAACGATCCGTATATTCGGCAAAGATATTCGCAGACATAAGCTTGATATTTTGCGTAAAGTCGGCTCGTTGGTGGAGTATCCTTCGTATTATGGTCATTTGAACGCCATTGAAAATCTGGAGGCCATTCGCCGTATTTTGAATGTACCCAAGCAAAACATTGCGGAAGTGTTAGAGGTCGTCCGACTGACCAAGCATGCCAAACGTCCAGTCAAAGGCTACTCGCTGGGCATGAAGCAGAGACTTGGTATTGCAGCAGCCCTGCTTGGGAATCCAGAAGTGCTCATTTTGGATGAGCCTACGAATGGTTTGGACCCGGAGGGTATTCAGGAAATGCGCACATTGATTCAGGCGATGCCCAAGCAACGGGGGATCACCGTACTGGTATCCAGCCATCTGTTGAGCGAGGTAGAGCATATGGCGAATACCGTAGGTATTATTCGTGAAGGAGAGCTGGTCTTTCAAAACACGATTCATAATCTCCGTCAGGAATCCGCGGGCGGAATTCGGATCGTCGTGTCGGAACCGGAAGCAGCCCAATTGATTGCGCGTGAGCAGGGCTACCATTCGGTGAAGGACGGATCGGCGCTGGAGTTCGAGAACATGAATGATGCGGCTGTTGCGCTGCTGGTCAGAAGATTGGTCGAAAATACGCATGCCGTATACCGTGTGGAGGAACGCCGCAAATCGCTGGAGGATATGTTCATGCAGGTGGTGGGCAAAGGAGGGGCTTCCTTATGATGCTGCGAGCACTCACGGCGGATCTGCTCAAAGCACGCAGAAAGGGAATCTGGTTCTTGGTGTTCCTCGGTCCCCTTGGGCTGGTGGCCATGCAGGCGCTCAACTTTGGACTTCGATATGACTATCTGATTCCGCGTAACAAGGGTCATCTGTGGGAAGTTTTGATGGATAACATCGCTCTTTTTGTACCCCTTGCGCTGGTGCTAGGAGCTACTATGGTGGCTTCCATGTTGGCGAATGTGGAGCATACATCTAACTCATGGAAGCAGTTGCTGGCCTTGCCGATTTCCAAATTCAGCGTCTATATGGCCAAGCTGACGTTGGCGATTGGGATGCTGTGTGTGTCCTGTCTACTCCTGACGGTAGGGACTTGGGTGTTGGGAATGATCCTTGGCTTCGGGGGAGAACCTGCACCCGTAGGAGAACTGCTACGACTCGGATTTTGGCCCTTAGGCGGCACGTTGCCTATGCTCGTATTATTGTTGTGGTTAACAGTCACATTCCATAATCAAGCGCTACCTGTAACACTGGGCATTACGTTAGGCATCGGCAGCTTGTTTGCTTCACAGCTGTCCGAATGGTTTCCATTGGCCTGGCCTCAATTCGCCTGGGTTGCACCTCAAGCGTGGATGTTTGCGTCCGTCGGGTGCGGAACGGGTATGCTTCTCAGCCTGCTGACAGCGGCCCATTTTAGCCGAAAGGATGTGGCGTAATGTTCGGAGGATATGCACGGTTACTTTCTGTTGAACGGTTGAAAATGGCGAAATCGCCCGTCTGGCTGCTCGCGCTCGTCAGCCCGGCGATTGCCGTCCTGATTGGTTTGCTGGCGAATCCGGGAGGGAACTGGCTGTTGCTGTTGTCAGCCATGCTTACAGTTCATGCGCTGCTGTTCCTGCCGATGCTGACGGCCGTGTTTGGGTCTCTGGTCTGCCGTTTCGAGCATGGGGGCGGCGGCTGGAAGCAGCTGATGTCATTGCCATTGTCCCGCACCAGTCTGTACGCAGCTAAGCTGACTATCATTATGGCCTTGGTCGGATTGACCCAGCTACTGTTCGGGGGAGCGTTGCTGAGTGTTGGAGCTGTGCAGGGGATGAACGGACCGATTCCTTGGGCTGTGATCGCTCAAAGTCTGCTCGCAGGCTGGGTAGCCTGCCTGCCGCTGGCTGCGTTGCAGTTGATGGTATCCTTCTTGTGGTCCAGCTTTGCCGCACCGCTTGCGTTGAATTTTGTGTTCACCGTGCCGAATATTCTGGTCGCCAATTCTCAAACCTACGGTCCGTACTATCCATGGACACAGCCTTTATTGGCGATGATGCCGAGTGGAAGAGACAACTTCGGGGCGTTCATGGTGCCAACTGATACACTATTGACGGTTATAATGGGCAGCTTTGTCGTATTTACGTTGGCGGGACTGACGGTATTTCGTTATAAAGAGATATAGGGCGAAATACGGGGATTGCAAAAACTCCTTATCCTCAATGAGGGTAAGGAGTTTTTTTCTGTGCTATTGGTTTACACTAAGTCTGAAATGGCACGGATATTATTGCTGATAAAGTGGCAAGAGGCGTCGAACTTCGCTTGTTCCTCTGGACTTAGTTCCAACTCGATGACCTCTTGAATTCCTCCGCTGCCGATAATCGCTGGAACGCCCGTGCAGACATCGGTGTGCCCGTACTCGCCGTCCAATACAGCAGAGACCGCTATAATTTTACCATCATCATTTAAAATGGAACGGGTAATGTATGCCAGAGCATTGGCAATACCAAAATAAGTGGCGCCTTTGCGGGTGAAGATTTCCCAGCCTGCATCCCTGGTTTTACGGGCAATGTCGTCCAGATCGACGTGGCTGAATCGTTCCTTATGCTGCCGTAAAATGTGTAAAAGCGGCTTACCGCCAATCGTTACGTGTGACCAGGCAACGAATTGGGATTCGCCATGCTCGCCAAGAGCATATCCTTGTACGCTGCGTGGATCTATGGAAAACACCTCAGAAAGCAACGTCTTGAGCCGGGACGAGTCGATAGAGGTGCCCGTGCCGATCACCTTGTTGCGCGGCAGACCGGATATACTTTGTACCATATACGTTACAATGTCGACAGGATTAGCGGCAATGACGAATATACCGTCGAAGCCACCCTCCATAATCGCTGTTACAATCTCTCTGGTGATAAGCACTGCGTCGTCCAGTACAGACAGGCGGTCTTGACCTGGTCTAGGGTTGGCTCCAGCCGTTATAATCACCACGTCCATATCCGTGCAGTCTGCATACGTGCCTGCACGTACCTTAGTGCGTGTGGACGTAAACTCCATACAATGGGACAGATCCAGTGCATGGGCCAAAGCCCGATCATACGTGCGGTCAATCATCATGATTTCATCACAAATGGACTGATTAACCATTGAGTAGGCACAGCTCGAACCGACCATTCCCGCGCCGACAATAGCTACTTTCCTTGCCTTCCCCTTCATCTATGTTGCCTCCTCGTTCCAGCGAACGTTAATATGCTACAAATTATGCCTGAAATCCATTTTACGTTACATAACATAACATATTGCTGATCTTTTGAAAATATCCATTTTTTTGTCTCCATTCCGGAAAATTAAAAATGAACTGTGAAAGAGGTGTCTTTCTGCGATTAATTGTAGAATGAACGTAAATTATCAATACTTTTACTGGAAGGTAGGAGAGTGCATTTCAATTTATATTTAAGGTGACCGCTGTATAAATTATAACATGAACTATGTTGATGGAAGGAATAGTGCCATAGGAATTATAAAAGTATGACATTTATGTGATGCTCTTTAAAGAGTCTTTAGTGTACATAGAACGAAGTATTCTCTGCAATGTCGTTTCTTGTATTTCTACAAAGATTCCGTTATGACAAAGGTTCTTAGCAGTCTGCAATATTAGAACATTTTTGCCAAAGGGTTTCCAATGGATTTCGCGAATTCTACATATACAAGCTTATTTCTTTCCATACCATCCGGGGAGGTAATGATTAAATGGAAGAAATCAAATCGACGACGGAAGCAGCAAAACAGTTGGGAATCGGGGCGAGTACCCTTCGTAAATATGCAGCGGCGCTGGAGGAGCAGGGGTATGTGTTTCAACGTTCCGCGAATCAATCAAGAATGTTTAGTGCTGAGGATGTTGAGTGCTTGAAGGTGATGAGGAAGGCGTTGCGTGAGCAGCATATGACGATGGAGCAGGCGGTTCAGGTGGTGCTTGAGAGAGTGACCGCTCCCTTTCCAATGGAGGATGAAGAATTCCGCTTGCCACCCATCTCGGATGCTGAGTCACTGACCGCAACCTGGGAAGAAATAATGGCGGCGGCTGAAGGCAGGGAAGAGACGGTCATGCAGGCTCAAGTCGCTGCTACGGTTGAACTGACAGAGTTACAGGATGAAATGAATGCTCAGACACTGTCAGAAGAACCCATGCAGCTACAGTTGCAGGAAGAGTTCCAGACTTTGGCATCAACTATTGAGTATAGATTGAAGCAAGCGCCTGTATCTGTACAAACACAGGATTCCCTAGAGCCACAAGAACTGGCGCAGATGCAGGACATGGTGCAAAACGCTTTGTTGGAAATGCGGAGCCGTTTGGAGGAGCTGGAAGCAGAGCACAGCCGTTTGGTGGAAAAGAATATCAACTTGTCTAACCAACTGGAGGATCAAAAACGCTGGATAAAAGAAAAGATCGACGAGGAACGGGATCGGCAGTTAATTACGAATTTGCGTACCTACCAGGGCAGACAACGAAAATCGCGCAGTTCGTTGTTGTCCTGGCTTGGTCTGACACCACGCAGACGCAGAGAGGCATAACTAGCATCTTTTCTGATAAAGACCATCAGACCTTCCCGGTTCTGATGGTCTTTTAGCGTATAAAGAAGAAATAAGAGGAATCCTTAATTTTATGTAGAAATATCTTTTGATCTACTATATTAAAGGAAGGAGAAATTCAATGAAGAAACAAAAGGAAGATATGAAGCTAAGTAAAATAATGAGCAAAATGCTGCGACACAAACCCGAGGAATCCGGGCTAAAGTTAGACATTACAGACGGCTCTTGTA
Source organism: Paenibacillus sp. 1182 (assembly GCF_017833915.1). Taxonomy (NCBI): domain Bacteria; kingdom Bacillati; phylum Bacillota; class Bacilli; order Caryophanales; family Paenibacillaceae; genus Paenibacillus; species Paenibacillus sp. 1182. The sequence continues at coordinate 99,780 of NZ_JAFICR010000005.1, forward strand.
CTGTGGAACACTTACTTCAAATCATTCAAAGCTTGCCAGGCTGGTCAGGTGTAAAGCAGACTGATATTGAGCGGATCGTGCGCAATTCAGATAAGCAGCGTTTTGAAATCCATAACGGTAGAATCAGAGCTAGATATGGACATAGCTATCAAAAGATAGAGTATACTCCCGGGAATCCACCAGATGTACTATACCATGGTACGAATAAGCAAGCATTGCCATTTATTATGGCGGATGGTTTAGATCCTGTTGGCAGAAAGTATGTACATTTATCTGAAAGCACTAACTTTGCAGCATTAGCAGGGAGCCGAAGAGGTGAATTGGTCATGCTCAAGGTAAACACGATTAAAGCAAGAGAAGAGGGAATCGCATTTTATTATGCAGGGCATGAGGTGTGGCTTGCTGAGTGGATTCCTTGGGACTTGTGCAGTATTGATGATGAAGAGAGCAACACTTGAGGGGTTCTATAATTTTGAGGTTAATACATAATGCTAGTCTCCAAAATAAACAGGCATTCGCCGCAAAAATGGGGGAATGCCCCCCTTACGCATTTGACCAGGTCTACATACAATGATCCTGTAAATGAGCGAAGGGAGTGTTGTAAATGAGTCATATGTGCGGAGTAGGCGGTATGGGTTGCGGCGTAGGCGCATGGACCTCTGTAGGAGCGATTCTGGTTCTGTTTATTTTGTTGGTGATCATCTCTAAAACCCTGTTTCTGTAATTTCGGTCTTGGCCGATTTCCTGTAAAATGCACAAATGCTGCTCTACGTGACGAAGGGCGCACAACAATAAAGCGAAGACCCTTGATGAGAAGGGTCTTCGCTTTACAAGTTTAAGGGCCTATGGCTTCGCTGCTGTAACTCCATTTGGTTTACCTTGTAACTCAAGACTGTAGGGACTTGACCTGAAATTCCGCAATATCCTTGAATTCTTCTTCGAATTTACGTGAAATGCGAATATAAATCGGCAGTAAATCGCGATAAATATCCACGTGTTCTGCTACCGGTTTGTGCTGGTGAGTGGTACCAATCATACCGGACACAGCATCCAGCGAATCAATCCGTCCCAGTGCGTACAAGCCTAGAATAGCTGCACCCAGACATGAGCTTTCCAGACTTTCGGGAATAATGACTTCCTGATCAAATATATCTGCCATGAGCTGTCTCCATAGCTCCGAGCGTGCAAATCCACCCGTGGCGTGAATGACTGACGGTCTGTCGATGACTTCTTCCATGGCAAGCATGACGGTATACAAATTGAATAGCACACCCTCCAGAGCGGCGCGAATCATATGCTCTTTTTTGTGACGCAGGGACAGACCGAAGAAGGAGCCGCGAGCATTCGGGTCCCATAGGGGCGCACGTTCACCGGATAAGTACGGAAGAAAGAGCAGACCGTCGGAGCCAGGACGTACCTGTTCCGCAATTTGGGTCAGCACATGATATGGATCAAGTCCCAGTCGTTTGGCCGTTTCCACTTCGGAGGCTGCAAATTCATCCCGGATCCAGCGGAAGACTATACCTCCATTGTTCACCGGGCCGCCGATGACCCACAGCTTTTCGGTCAAGGCATAACAAAAAAAGCGCCCTTTGGCATCCGTGAGCGGCTTATCAACTACGGTGCGGATGGCTCCGCTGGTGCCGATGGTAACAGCGACAACTCCAGGCTTGATCGCATTCACACCGAGGTTGGACAAGACACCGTCGCTGGCCCCGATCACAAAAGGAGTCGTCTTCAGTAGGCCCATGTCATGTGCATAGGTCTCATCCAGCCCTTTGAGCACATGAGTTGTCGGCACCAGCTCGGATAGCTGCTCCTTCGTCACACCTGCAATATGCAGCGCTTCCTCGTCCCAGTCCAACTGCTGCAAATTCATGAGTCCGGTTGCAGAGGCAATCGAGTGGTCCACGACATATTGGTGGAATAACCGGGCAAAAATGTACTCCTTAATGGAAATGAATTTGTACGTCTGGGTCGCAACATCTGGTAAATCCCGTGTAATCCACATTAGTTTTGTGAGCGGTGACATAGGATGAATAGGCGTTCCGGTACGTAAGTAAATATCGTGTCCGTTGTATTCATGTTTGAGCGCTTCGGCCCATTTGGCGCTACGGTTATCTGCCCAAGTGATAGAGGCGGTCAGCGGTTTGCCATTCTTATCCACTGCCAGTACGCTATGCATGGCCGAACTGAAGGAGACGAACAGTACATGCTCAGCTGACACTCCGCTTTGTTTCATGACCTCTTGCACCGTCGTCACAACAGCTTTGAAAATATCTTCCGGATCTTGTTCTGCCGCATCCGGCTCAGGTGTATGGAGCGGATAGCCCACATGGTGCTGGGCGGCAATATTGCCGTTTTCTTCGAAAAGAACTGCTTTGGTACTGGTCGTACCGATATCGACGCCGATCATATATCGGGTGTCTGTCATATTCAATCTCCCCTTCACTTACCGTTATTAGCTCATTATCGTTAAGTTAACACACTCAGCAGCATAATCAAACTGAAAGCAACCAGGGAGAGGATGGTTTCCATAACGGTCCATGATTTTAGAGTCTGCGGAACCGTCATATTGAAAAATTCTTTAATCATCCAAAATCCGGCGTCATTCACATGAGACAAGATCAGCGACCCTGCTCCTGTAGCAAGGACGACCAGTTCGACATTCGCGCCGGGTGTGAGTGCCAGCACAGGTGCGACAATACCGGAGCCTGTCGTCATCGCGACTGTCGCTGATCCAGTGGCTACACGAATGAGCGCAGCGACCAGAAAAGCAAATACAATCACATTCATATGGGCTCCTGTAGCGACCGCTGCAATGGCCTGACCTACACCGCTGTCGATCAATACCGTTTTAAATGCACCACCGCTCCCGATAATTAAGATAATAGAGGCTGTTGGTGCCAGACATTCACTGGTAAAACGGGACAAGTCCTCTTTCTTTAGACCACGTGCATAGCCTAGCGAGAAAAAAGAAAACACGGCCGCAATCAGTAATGCCATAACCTCATCACCAATGAATTTGAAAAATACAGTGAGCGGATGTGTATTGGCCGGGTCTACAATTTCAGCGACTGATCCGCTAAGCATTAGAATAACAGGTAACAAAATGGTGAACAAAGTAATCCAAAAGGGAGGCAACGACCGCCCCGTCGTATTTCTGAACTGCTCGTCCAGCCTCTCGGAAGGTCTGACCATGATTCTTTTGCCAATCCAAGCGCCGAAGACCGGGCCTGCAATAATGGTGGATGGGATGCCCACGATGAGTGCATATCCTATCGTGCGTCCAATATTGGCGTTAAAGGCTTCAATCGCGATCATCGGAGCCGGGTGGGGTGGTAAAAGGCCGTGTACCGTCGATAGTCCTGCCAGCATTGGAATACCGATTTTCAGCAGAGACATATTCATTTTACGGGCAACCGTGAACAGGATGGGAATTAATAAAATAATACCAACCTCAAAAAACACCGGAATTCCCACGATAAAGCCTACGATCATCATCGCCCAATGAACGCGTTTTTCACCAAAACGATCCATCAGTGTAGTCGCGATGCGTTCGGCGCCGCCGGATTCTGCCATCATTTTACCGAGCATTGTGCCTAAACCGATCACGATGGCGATGGAGCCGAGCGTACTGCCGAGCCCCTTGGTGATGGAGGCAGTAACTTCATGTCCCGGCATCCCGTTAACCAGTCCGAGAAATACCGACGAAAGCAGCAGTGAAACGAAGGGATTCCATTTGAATTTGGCAATCAGCAAAATCAAAAGAATGACGGTAACTAGCGCCCATATGAGCAGGGACGCGTTATGACTCAAGCCGAGTAATGTGTTCATGAAGTAATGCCTCCTTATTCATATAATGTAGCTAAATGTATACTTGTCGACAACTTCAATTAAAAAAGAGCCGCGCCAGCAAGAAACGCATAAAGCGCGGTACATTGGCTTTTTGTCACGCATGTTATGGCTAGGGCGATGTCTTTATGTAGGGAGACAGGACGCTGTCGTTAACCGCGTTGCGGGTATCTCGGTAATGATCCTCAATAAATCCCGATAACTCCTGAGCATTCCCTTGACTTAAAGCGTTTGCAAAGGCTCGATGTTTGTGAATCGTGACTTGTGATTCTTCGATGTTAGACGCAAATCGTTGTTCTGTCGCAGCTAACATGACCGTCAGGATTAGCTGTCTCATACCGTTCCAGGTATGAAGAATACGGGTATGGCCTGCTTCCAGAACCAGAGCCTCATGAAAATTAAAATCCTGAAGAGAAAATTCAACGACATCCCTGTACTTGAGAGCGACTTCCATTTTGTCAATCATCTGATTCAAAACAGTCACCAATGTGGCATTATCACTATGTACATACCTTTGTACAACAAAATGCTCAATCAGCATTCGCACATCGAATAGCTCCTCCATATCACTGGGTGTCATGCCAACGACAACCGCACCCATGCGCTCCAAACGGATCAGTCCTTCGCTCGAGAGTGCCTTCAAGGCTTCACGCACCGGAGAACGACTGGTACCAAAATCGGCAGCAATCTGATTCTCAGATAGAACCGAGCCTGGCGTCTGAATACCCCGTATAATCTGAAGCCGAAGTTCACAAGCAATCCTTTCCCCAAGCGATGCGCCCTGTAACCAGGTTGTTGGATATTTCATAGGATACTCCTAACTTGGAAATAATTTTGCATACTGGTATACAAGTTATGGAATATTATATACCCCGTTTAAGATCCTTGTAAACGGTGTCAGTTGACATCGGTTCCATTTCGCTGCTTTTAGCGTTACAATAGAAGCAGAAAAAAGAAGCAGTGAAAAGTGGAACGAACACGGAAAAGAAGGAGACCGTTTAATGATTATCATTAAAACCAAAGAACAAATTGAAAATATGAAAAAAGCTGGAGACATTTTGGCTGCTTGCCACCGGGAAATTGCCAAAATGATCAAGCCAGGCATTACGACACTGGAAATTGACGCCTTTGCGGAATCCTTTATGAAGAAGCATGGCGCAACACCGGAGCAAAAAGGCTATAACGGCTATCAGTTTGCAACTTGTGGCTCACCTAACGATGTGATTTGCCACGGCTTTCCGAATAAGACACCGTTGAAGGACGGGGACATCGTGACGATCGACATGGTTGTGAACCTGAATGGCTGGCTGGCAGATTCCGCTTGGTCGTATGCGGTGGGTAATGTGTCTGAGCAGGCGCAAAAGCTGCTGGATGTTACCAAGGAATCGCTGTATAAAGGGATTGAGCAAGCCGTTATCGGTAACCGGATCGGAGATATTTCCCATGCGATACAAACCTACGCGGAAGCGGAAGGCTTCTCGGTCGTACGCGAATTCATTGGGCATGGCATCGGGGAAGAAATGCATGAGCAACCGCAAGTTCCTCATTATGGACCTCCGCATCGTGGACCACGCTTAAAAGAGGGTATGGTCATTACAATTGAGCCAATGCTCAACACAGGCACATACCGCAGTAAAATTGATGCGGATGGTTGGACCGCACGCACGTTGGACGGCGGCTTGTCTGCTCAATACGAGCATACGCTGGCCATTACAGCAGATGGTCCGATCATTTTGACCCAGCAATAAAAGCAGGCACCCATCGGGAGCATACAGACTAACGGGTTGAATGAGCTAGACATGTTACAGAAAAAGGGGCTGTCCAGAGGACGGTCTCTTTTGCTATAAGCATCCGCTGCATGTCCGTTCCAGTCCCAGGCATGTTCAGGCAGATCGAATGCTGTACACTGCGAAGACAGAGGGACGCAATCGAATAGCTCCTTTTTCTGGAATGCATAATGTAGACCTGATAGACCTAAAAGACCAAAAAGACACGGCTCCTGTTGGGAGAACGTGTCTTTTTGGTCTATACAGCAACAACATGCGAGCATGCATGTTAAAAACCCGTTTGTCAGATGCGAACTTCCGTCTCGTTCGGAACGAACTGACGATATTGGAAATACATACGAAGCCGCCAGTGTAACAAGGTCCCGAAGGCTAGAATGAAAAATAGCCCTGCTGTCTGCGGAATGGTAATGTAATGCTGAATAAATTCATGCAGCAGCAATCGGACGATCAGCAGGCTGATCAGGATAAAAAAGAAGGTACGTGAGCGTTGCACGAAAACCAGCCCTTCTTGCAATTCAAATTTGGTGCTGCGGATCAACGGGTAAGAAAAAATAAACCAGCCGACCAGAAAAGCGCCCAGTGCCCAAAGCCAGGGAACCCGTACTTCTGGCACTACAAACATCATAAAACCGGTGCTCATGCCGAGCGGAGGAATGATGATTTTTTTGGCATTAATCGGGCGATGACCTGTCTTCATACGGATGAAAATAGCCGAAATAGCGATTACGATCATACCGAAGGTTGCGCCATATTGTAGCAATGGGGTGCTAATATGAAACATGGACTGGCCCCCTCTATAAGGAATATAAGCGTTATTGGACAGACTGCAAACCTTTTACATTATACCACATATGCAATGGATATATTTAGTTACAGTCTTTCCTCTGGCAAGCGGATTATACGCCTCTTGGTAGTAACGGGTCCTATAATTAGGTCTCTTTCATACTTATGCGAGTTCCTTTGCTTGTACCTCTCCTTGAGCTGATTTTTTCTCCTGACGCATGATATAACCCATGGCTGCAATAATAAGGGTAAAGGCAATCAGTGCGAGAAAAGGAATGGTAATAAAATCGAACCAGTTCAGGTAATCCTGTTCACAGGATACTCTGCCGCAGGAAGTTGAAGTTTGCGCAGCTGCTTTGGCGGCTGCATGGATGCGCTGAATGATAAAATGATAGGCTGAAATCGCGCCTCCAATGATAGCCAACGGCATGACATAACGGCGTATCCCCGAATCCCCTCGAAAATAGGCGATCCCGAGCAGAAGGGTCAGGGGATACATCAGAATGCGCTGAAACCAGCACAGCTTACAAGGCTCATACCCCAAAATCTCGCTGAGATACAGACTGCCCAAAGTTGCCACACAAGCTACAACCCAGGCGGCAAACAAAGCAATATCCGTTTTTTTAAAAGATCCAATCATAGTAACGCTCCTTTTTTAATTCAAATGAGAACAAAATGAACTCACCCGTGTCTTGTCCCATCGGCAGGCATCTGCCGATATGTATGTCTTAATCCGTATTGTACTGTATTTTGAGTGTAGGGTCATACTTAAACATATTGACATCATTCACTATCATTTTTATAATTGCAGTAGTTTGGGAAGTTAATGAGGATTCAAGTTAGATATATATTAAGAAATTAGGAGTGTGCCTAGAATGTCGAGCAGTCCAAAAAATGAAACTCTATCTACTATTAGTGAAAGACACGCGGTAAAGAGCTATGTTAAGGATTTTAAATTGCCAGAGGAAGATTTGGAGGCTATTTTGACTGCAGCGATAGAAGCTCCTTCCGCTTGGAACCTTCAACACTGGAAATTCCTTGTCATCGAAAGCGAAGCGGACAAACAAAAATTGCTACCTATCGCCTACAATCAGGGTCAAGTAGCGGAAAGTTCCGTTACGATTGCCGTATTGGGTGATTTGGAAGCGAACCGCAACACCGTCATTTATGATCAAGCGGTAGAAGCAGGTGCACTGCCAGCGGAAATCCGTGACGCATTGGTAGGTCAAATCAACGGCGCATACCAAAACCCGCAAGTAGCTCGCGATGCAGCCATCCTGAACTCTGCTCTTGCAGCACAAAATATTATGCTGGCTGCTAAATCTTTGGGCTACGACACTTGCGCAATGGGCGGTTTCATTCCAGCACAATTGATCGAACAATTCAATATTCCAGCACGTTACCTGCCAACCCTGCTTATTAGCGTAGGTAAGGCACAAGTGCCAGCGCGTCCATCAGGACGTTTTCCATTGTCTGAAGTTGTTGTAAAAGGCAGCTTCTAAGAAGATTTGTGAATATAAAAGGGTGTTCCTGCAACCGTTCGTGGTTGGGAACACCCTTTTTTACGTTGTGTTAGGCTATTAAAGTTCCTGTTGTCAGCCCTTTGTTTAGTCCGATCGTTTGGACACGAGATAAACCAGCTCCAGCGTCAGGATCGGTAGAAAGACAGAAGCTGGATAGGCCAGATAGCGCGGCTCCCATTGGGGCTTGAACTTATCCTTAAAGCGCCGAAGCCCCTGAAAACCGTAAAAATGTCCCCCATATTGGAAAACAAGTCGAGCCAGCTTTTCCTCGCGTAATGCCTTTTCGCTTTGTCCTACCTGGGACAGCGGTGCCATTCCCAGATTAAATGTCGTATATCCACTCTCCTTGGCCCACTCAATGACCCGTGTGAATAAATAATCCATCGTGCCATTTGGCGTGTCAGGCAAGTGGCGCATCAGGTCAATGGAGACCGTCTGTCCATGATCATAGGCAGGGGCCATCGTAGCGAAAGCGATGACCTTCCCTTCAGAGTCCTTTAGCAACGCAATCGGAGCCAACTGAAGATAAGATTCTTTGAACCAGCCGAGTGAATATCCCTTCTCCTTGCGCCCGTCTAGCCAAATATTCGAAACATGCCGCATCTCTTCAATCAGTGACGCCTCGAGAGGCGGTTGGATGATTTCGAACGAGTAGCCCTCGCGGTCAAAGCGGTTTTTGGCGCTGCGTAGCGCCTGATTGCTTTTGCCCGTCAGTGTGAAGGACTCCAGCGGCACCAGTGCTTCCTCGCCCAGTTTGAAAAAGCGATAGCCGTTCTCGTGATAGATGGACAAATACTCCGGCGAGGCCTGATAAAATACTGCCGTTAACGCATACCGATCTGCGAACCGTTGAAATTCCTGAATGGCTTCACTCACACGTTCTTTTGGACCGAGTGGGTCACCTAATACAATCAGTTTGTCCCGACTGCGAGCATAGGGAATGACGACCTGTTCATTTTTGGTCCAATACAGGTATTTATCACCCAAAAAAAGCATATGAGATACGAGATTACCACCCTGCCGTTCCAAAAATTCTTTTAGCTTATCCAGCTCTTGCTCGTCGGGTAGATTGGCGATGCTACGCTGAGGTCGAAGAAAGAAATATACCGTTAGGAATACCCATGCCAAAATCAGACTAAACACGGCGGTAACTCCGTAATCGCTGCGGTTCATAAAAAAGTCCAGATGGACCTTGGCATGCAAATGGCGCATAAAAGGAGTGTTGGAGCCAGCCCCAATGATAAAGTAAGCCCCGGTTACGAGTAGAGATAATCCACCCCATATTAAAATGTTGTGCCGATTCAGTGGTGCACTGACCCGATAAAACCGCGAACGCGAGATCCATAGCATTAACGCCACAAACAGCAGGAATAAGGCTTCTTCAAAATCTAGACCTTTAGTGAAGGTGAAAATAGCTCCTGTCAGCAGCAGTACTAATGTCAGCCGCAATGCTCTGCGAATACGCAGAGAGATTCCGTGGGACAGGACGACAAGCATAATCCCGATGATGACCGAGATTTCATGCGACAAGCGCATGACGGGCAGGCTGAGCAAATGCTCAGCAAAACGAAGTCGATATAACAGACCGGGCGTAGCTGCCGACAAAAGAAGCACCACGCCGGAGATGAGTACCAGCTTACCGAGCGCCCATACCCCTAGATCGGCCAAAAACCGGAATTGACCAGGCCAGCCCCATACCTTCTGCCAGGCATTAAGGGAGTAATCCCAACCCGTCTCAGCTAGCTGATTCAGGCGCTCGTTACGCGGAATCATTTCCAGCGCGGCTAATACCAAGCCGATGAGCCACGGGATGATGTAATAAAAGACGCGAAAGACCAGCAGCACAGCCAGTGCCCGATCTGAGTCGGCTCCCGCCATTTGCAGCCCGAGCAGAGCAATGATGTCGAATGCCCCGACCCCTCCGGGTGCAAGACTGATCAACCCGGCAATCGCGGCTATCACATAAATGCCGAACACAGCATGGATCGGAAGTTCATGGAGCAAGTGCGAGCCGATCCATGCAAAGGTAAGGCCAGCCAGCAGCCATTCCAGCAGAGAAGCACTAATGGAAGCGGAGATAGTGGACCAGGAAAGCTGTCCTTCTCCCTTGTTGAACCATGTGGAGTACCGTTTGGAGCGCTGCATGATCAGAAATAGCGGCAGGTACAATGCCATTCCCCACAGCGCCCAATGAAGCCAAGGATGAGCATCCAGCACAGGCTGTACCGGATACAGATGGACAATGGCCCCCCAAGCCAGCAAAGATAGTCCGGTAATGACGACCGGCGAAAGAAACACGACGGCAGAGGTGATGACACCTAACGGCACACCGCTTTTTTTATACAGTACGGTGCGAAGTCCCGCTCCTGTAAAGCCTGCAAAACCAAAGACATTATTGAAGGTATTGGAGATCCAGGCGTAGCGAAATGTCGTCCCAGGCTTGACCTGAAGCTTGAAATGATGCCTGATTACGTAATCGTAGGCGCTCATAGCCGCCACGGCAGCCAGTGAGAACAAGCCAATTTCGATGAGAAACGTGGCATCCATTCGCCGCAGCTCATGAAACATACGCGCCAGATTAAAGTCATTTAGTTCTCGTCCGGCCTCCCATATAATAAAAGCCAGTACAGCCAACGGTAGCAGAATACGTGTCAATCGCTGCCTGTAGATGGTCATCAAGAACTGTACGATTTTAAAGGATTGGGTCGGTTTGTGATTTGACTTCATAGATTCACCTGCTTGAAAAGAATGAGATATACACGAAATAAAGTAATTAGAAATCATGCCCAATGAACATTACTATACATTATACCTACAATAATCGTTTGAATAACAACAGAAGGGTTACGAAATGGGATTTCCGATTGATTGCTGTAAATAATTCCAATATAATGATGGAAAACCTAGTGAATTGCTTGGCAATGGAGCTGAACTGGACATGAGTATATGGGACCGAAATCTTTTCATACGTCGCCTGGAGTTGATATGGCCTCCAGATGCTGACGAGAGCCAATATCCGTTTAACTTAAAAGCCCTGCACCAGTGGAACGAACTGAAATTCCATCCTTCCGTCACCTATATTATTGGAGAAAATGGCGTAGGTAAATCGACGCTTATGGAGGCAATCGCGGTCGCGTGGGGATTTAATCCAGAGGGCGGTACTAAAAATTTTAATTTTTCTACACAAGCCACGCATTCCTCACTGTATGAGCATATCCGGCTGGTGAGAGGGATAGAAAAGCCGAGAGATGGCTTCTTTTTCCGAGCGGAGAGCTACTATAATGTGGCGACGCATATCGACGAGCTGGATCGCGAAGGAGGAGGGCGACCGATTCGAGATTCCTATGGGGGTAAATCGCTGCATGAGCAGTCACATGGTGAGTCCTTTTTTGCTGCCTTTGTGCATCGGTTTGGAGGACAAGGGTTGTATATTTTGGATGAACCGGAGGCAGCGTTATCACCTTTGCGCCAGATGGCCATGCTTGCACGGATTCACGAGCTGGTGCAGCAGGGCTCGCAGTTTATCATTTCTACTCATTCCCCTATTTTGATGGCTTATCCAGATTCCATCTTGTATCATCTGACACATGAAGGGATCGACACCCCGACGCTGGAGGAAACCGACCATTTTATCATTACGAAACAATTTCTGAATAACAAGGAAAAGATGATACAGGAGCTATTCGAAGATCCACAATAAAGTTCGTAGGGACCGCCAGACCGTTCCAGAAATTCATCCTGGTCGTTCGTTATGAGAGGGACAACACTGTCTATTCAGGTTGTTCCTTTTTGCTGTTCTGCCAAAGGAAAGATTCAGGGTTATCGGAAGTATTTTATGATTGTTATTTGTCTCACACTCTATTAATATAATGGAGAGTTTTGCTGGAATGGTTGCAAAATAAGATTTTCGTATACGAAATAAAGAACCTGAGGAGGACAAAACGCTACATGTCAGATTCACAACAGTTGAAAATGGGGCCGCTGGTCATTTTGATGATTAATATGTTTATTGCCATGCTGGGGATTGGCCTCATTATTCCGATCCTTCCCAAGTTTATGAGCTCCTTGGGAGGTAGTGGTGAAACGGGTGGTTATTTGGTTGCCGTGTTTGGCTTAACCCAATTCCTGTTTTCGCCGCTAGCGGGAGAATGGTCCGATAAATACGGACGTAAAAAAATGATTATTATCGGTTTGGTAATCATGACGGCGTCTTCTGTATTGTTTGCGATGGGGGAATCGTTGACCATGCTGTATATCTCCCGTTTGTTGGGAGGTGCAGGGGCAGCTTTTATGATTCCTCCGATGATGGCCTATATTGCTGACATTACAACGGTCCACAATCGCGGTAGAGGAATGGGGTTGTTGGGTGCCGCCATGTCTCTTGGCTTTGTGATCGGTCCTGGTGTGGGCGGCTTGCTGGCAGATATCTCGATTCGTACGCCCTTATATGTTTCGGCGGCTGTATCGGGCGTAGCTGCACTGATTTCCTTGATTATGCTGCCCGAAACCTTGTCGCTGGAGAAACAGTTGAAGTTTCGGAATGTCAAGGTCAAACGGGACAATGTGATTAAACAGTTTGCCCTTTCTTTTCGCAAGCCTTACTTTATGCTGCTGATTATGATATTCACGTTAACCTTTGGACTGACGCATTTTGAAACGATGTTTCCTTTCTTCGTGACGGGCAAGTTTCATTACAATGAGCGTGATATTGCTATCATTATTACGGTAGGAGCACTGGTCGGAACCGTGATTCAAGCTGTGGTCATTAGCCCGATGTTGAATCGTTTTGGCGAAAAAGGTGTCATTATCGGTTCCTTTCTGTTTTCAGCGATTTCCCTTGTGCTTATGCTGCTCTCCGGCAACTTTTATTATGTACTCGGGGTATCGCTCATCTTCTTTACCGCTACGTCGTTGCTACGGCCAGCCATTAATACTGCTTTATCCAAAATGGCGGGGGATGAGCAGGGAGTTGCAGCCGGCATGAACAATGCTTATATGAGTATTGGTAATATTCTAGGACCTGCGCTTGCGGGTACATTGTTTGAGGTGCATATCAATTTGCCATACATTTTTGGGGCAGCCATTCTCATTCTTAGTTTGGGTCTGGCTGTAAAATGGAAAAGCAGAGATACGCAAACCACAGCGGTTTAATATTGTATTTTTCGTAAACTTAGTCTCTTTTGGAGTGAACTGTGACGTTCTTGTGAACCACAGATTGCGCCGAAGGAGGCTTTTTTTTGCATACATTGCGAAATGTTAATGAAACAACAGAATCTTGGGTAATAATGCATGATGAGTTTACAACAAGACCAATAGTAGAGCTAAAAGCCAGATCATATGTGAAAAACAGCTAGAAGGAGATGAGAGCCGATGGAAGAGCGGAATGAGCAGTTATTTTATACAGGAACTTATGCGTCTCGTCAGGAAAGAGGAATATATGTATGTGCTTTGCATGTGAACAATGGTGATCTGCGCATGGTTGGAGGTGTGGAAGGAATTGAGAGGCCTTCTTTTCTCGCGCTACACCCGGATGGGACGAAGCTGTATGTTGCCAGTGAAACAGAAGGAGGCGAGCTGTATGCGTATCAGGTGAATGCCCAGACGGGGGGATTACATCCTTTGGATCGAAAAGGGACGGAGGGAGCGCATACTTGTTATGTTTCCGTAACAACCGATGGACGATATGTGCTGGCTTCCAACTATTCAGGCGGCAATGCCGTTGTGTTCCCTGCGAAGGAAGCTGGAGGATTAGGAGACATGTCGGGGCAAGTTCAGCATACCGGCTCAGGTATTCGCCAGGACCGCCAGGATGCGGCACATCCGCATTCGATTATTCCAGATCCTTCAGGACAGTATGCCCTGATATGTGATCTGGGACTGGATCAGATTGTGGTATACCGTTTGACAGAGGATGGAAAACTGGTGACCCATCGTGAGACAGATTTGCCACCTGGTTCTGGACCGCGTCATCTGGTTTTTCATCCTTCGCGTCCATATGCTTTTGTCGCCAATGAGTTGAACAATACAGTTGCTGTGTTTAGTTATAACGAACGTAATGGTGAGCTTACATTGATGCAAAGCCTGTCCACACTGCCAGAAGGCATTATAGATGTAGAAAATACAGCAGCCGATATTCGGATTACGCCCTGTGGACGCTTTTTGTATGTGTCAAACCGCGGCCATGACAGCATCGTGCTATACCATGTCGACCTGGACAGCGGCAAGCTGAAGACGGTGGAATGGGTGGAAACCTTCGGCAGCACACCTCGTAACTTCAACATCTTGTCCGGTTATCTGGTAGTGGCAAATCAGGATGGAAACAACATCGTATCCTTTGCCATCCATAGTGAGGATGGACGGCTGTCCCGAACGGGATATGTGCTCGAGGTTCCTTCACCTGTGTGTATTGAACCTGTACACTAATCGGATAGCACGTGGCAAAAGAGTACGATATAAGTGGATGAAAAAATAAAACACGGCGCTTTTTTTCCCATGAAAGGCATGGGCAAAACGCCGTGTTCAGGTTTTGAAGGACTAAAAGCTATTTGCTGCTATCCCCAGCTTCTACCGTTACTGTTTTGGTATGATTTTCTGCATGTTTGTAGTACAAACGGAACAGGATGTCCTGATTGTAGTTACCAAATCCGGTACCGAACAGAGTAACTCCTCCAACATGCTGGGCATCATCCAATATGGCAATGCGGAATTTCCATTGCTTCTGATCAATCAGCACTTGGCTTAAAGTCACGTCGGATATCTGCTTACCATCCATAAAGGTACCCTCGGAGGTAACGCGAAGTCTTTTAAGGAGACCATATTGATTGATAAAATCAGGCCACCATGCAGGTGTGTATTTACCACGGTTATCCCCGAAATCCCCTGGGCTGGTCCATGTACCCAAATTCACATCATTTAGGAAAAAAGTGATATCTGAAGGCCAATTATCATTGGTAAAAGGGGCCTCGGATGATAGTTCCATCGAAATTTCCAGTTCCTCAGCTTTTTGGCTGGACAGTAGGAAATTCGGCACCTTATAATCCATATATCCTTGGCTAAACCACAGAATTTTGGAATTGAAGCGCTCAGGGTCCAAGAACGAACGAGGTTCATCGAATTCACCAATGATCTTTTCGACGGTAGCCAGTCCGCAGGTCGCCTGTATTTCAAAATCTGTAAAGTGTCCGACAGAAATCTCCGTCTGATGGAATTGTCGTACATCCTGCTGGTAGCGTGGCATGGCGATTTCAATTTTGTCTGTAGCCAGTGAGCACACTTTCTGTACCCCGCCTCGTCCAGGCAGCATTTTGGTCGAAATAATGGACGCTCTCTCCAGTTTCTTGACATGCATCGTCATAATCGCACTGCTGAGCCCCAACGCTTCTGCCAGCTCACGTATATTCATAGGCTTCTCCGCAAGCAGAACAATCATGTTTAGCCGAACCTCACTGGCCAGCGCTTCATAAACGGGAAGTGATTTTTCAGAAATGTCCAGTTGCATAGTTCCTCCAATTCTAACGTACATCATAAATTGATGGTAGTTTAACATATATGGATTTTTTTCAATATTCATACATAAAAAACGATATGATTTACATTTATATAAACAATATACCCTTTCCTTGATCACTGGCACAAGCCTAACCCCTCAAAAAGCCAAAAATTGTTCAAAAAACAGGACACCCCATAATCTCTTTCTTTGTTGTTGGGATGTCCTGTGATGGTATGTGATTTGCAGGGTGGATACGGGAATAGAATCCTGTGCCATTGGTGTTTAGGACCGGATATGTTCTTCTGCCAAAGAAGAGTCAGCCGTTTTATCTTTATCTGCTGCGTGTAAATCCTGATGTTGAGAAGCATCTGCCTTGATCAAGCCGGGATGACCAACATAAGGACGATCACTGCGCGAGCGGCCTCGGGTAAGTCGGAAGCCAATCAAGAACAGCACAAGCTGAACAGCCAGTATGTAGGGAGACGCTTCCGGTCCGATCCATTGAAACAGGGCGACAGCGGCGATTACCAAGCACAACAGGCTTGTTGGAAAATGGGATGCCGTCACGTCCAGATCATTTTGCCTGCGAAGGGTCATCAGTCGATATACATACAGTAGGGCGATCAGGCCTGAAACGAATCTCATCCATGCATACCCTTTGAGCCATGAGGCAGATTGTGCAATATCGGGCAGACTAACATCGACATGGCTGGAGGCTATCAGTTCCATAACCAGCCTTGTAAACAACCAGACGATTCCTGCCAGCGCCAACGGACCAGCTGCTGGGCGTAATAGCTTCCACAATGCTGTTCCCCAGCCCGGAGCATGAGATTCCAGCAGAACAAGACGCCGTTCCTCAATGAGTTTGTTCATTTCACGCTCCAGTGATTTGAGAAGCAATTCTCTGCGGAACGTATCACATTCCCGAAGGGATGCTTGAACCTGCTCTTGAAGGTGAGGGGTCAAATAGGGAGTAGCTTTGGCTTCCTGAAGAGCGTGGATGAGTCCGTTCTGGTACTGCCTTTCGCTGTTATTGAACCCGTTCTGGGTAGCGGTTTGGAGACAACCAGCTAATCGTCCATAGATACGCAGCGATTCCTGTAATTCTTCCAGCCGCTGCTGACGCGAATTTCGAAGCTGGGCTGCACTGTGAACATACAGCCATACCAGCAAAGACAACGCCAGCAGGAAGGCAATCAGACCGGGTGAGATATATGCGGCTAACGCCGCGAAGTCCGTCGGGGACACCCGCAATCCCTCCTTCCATTGTTCTTTCTACACTATTGCACAGACCACACAGGCATTTCAAGGGCTTGTATATCTCTGACCAGGATATATGAAGTATTTTCTGGTAAAATAGACAAGATTACAAGCAGGAAGAGGAGATTCGGCATGAATAAAAATATAGAAAATGCAACAGAACATCATGAGACATCGAATCACCTGTATGAGCTTCTTCGTGTAGATTACGCCATTCCATCCGTCGAGGAATATCGGGCTTTGCGCAAGGAAGCTGGTTTGTCGCAAATTACAGAAGAAGCGGCAGCCAAGGGCCTGCCGAATAGTTTATTTGCTGTGACATTGCGGCTAGGACAGGAATTGATCGGGATGGGCCGGGTGAGCGGTGATGGCGGTGTCTTTTTTCTGGTTACGGATATTGCAGTCAAGCCTTCCCATCAGGGGAAGGGTTATGGGCGTAAGCTTATGGAAGAGATTATGGAGTATTTAAGACGGGAGGTTCCGGCGGGCAGCTTTGCAACGCTGATTGCGGATAAACCAGCCGATCAATTGTATGCACAGTTCGGCTTCCAGTTGGTTAGCCCGAGGTCAGAAGGGATGTACTGGCGACAGCCGGGAGGACTGTAAACTGAAATCCTGTACGAGTTTGAGTTGAACATAAAACGGATAAATAACAGTAAGAAAATTATAGACAGGAAGAAGGCAGTGAATATGAAGGTTATTATTTTCGGGGCAACAGGGACAATCGGCAAAGCGTTAGTAAAGGAAGCTATTAAGCGTAAGTATCAGGTGACGGCGGCGGTGCGCGATCCGCAACGTATGACGGAGCAAAGTGAATATTTGACGGTAGTTCAAGCAGATATTCTAAATCCGAATTCCGTTACGGATGTTGCTAAAGGGCACGATGCTATCATTAGCGCGTACGGTCCCAAGTTTGGAGAAGAGGAAGAACTGCTCGAAGCGACTCGTTCTTTGCTGGAAGGAACCCGGCGTTCCGGCGTGCAGCGCATACTTGTTGTGGGCGGAGCGGGAAGCTTGAAAACAGAAAACGGTGAACGACTCATGGATACCGCCGAGTTTCCAGAGGAAGTGAAGCCACTGGCGGCTGCCCATGCAGATGCACTAGAGCTGTACCGCGTTGCGGATGTAGACTGGACCTATTGTAGTCCTGCCGGAATAATTGAATCGGGAAAACGTACAGGACAGTTCCGTATTGGTTTGGATCATTTGGTGGTTGACGAATTAGGCCATAGCCGTATCTCAGTCGAAGATTATGCGGTAGCCCTGATTGATGAGTTAGTAGAAGGGGAATTTGTCAATTCCCGTTTTACGGTTGGATATTAATAAGCAGGGATAGCCATACGGGAGGCGAAAAGCATGTATATGGTGACCGCCGAAGAAATGCGAGAATTGGATCGCTATACAATTGACAAGCTGGGTATTCCGGCCCTTACCTTGATGGAAAATGCCGGGCGCGCGGTAGCTGACGAGGTGTTGAAGCTATGTGCCGAAAGAAGTGGGAAAAGCCATGGCGACGGCTTCTCAGTAGGCACTGCTGATCTAACACGTGAAAATGATCGTGCTGAAGTGTTGGGGTCGCAGTGGATAGAAGAGATTACACAGACAGGTCCGGGGGATATACCGGGACATGGCGGTGTTATACGGACAGAGACGTGGAATCAAGGACGACATGACTTACGGGAACGAGAACACTGGTATATCCTCATAGGCAAAGGCAACAACGGTGGTGACGGACTGGTGGCAGCCCGTCATCTGACCGATGCAGGGCTGCGCGTCACCGTTGTGTACGTCGAGCCGCCAGACACGCTACGCGGTGAAGCGGCTGCGCAACGCGATATCATCGCGGCTCTGGGTATCCCGGTGATCCTCTATGGCCGGGATACCCTCGACCTGCGCGGTGCCTCCGGCATCGTCGATGCCCTGCTAGGTACGGGCACGCAAGGCCCGCCGCGCGAACCCTACGCCTCGCTGATCCGCGAGGCCAATGCCAGCGGCGTGCCGCTCGTGTCGGTAGACGTGCCTAGCGGCCTCGACGCCGACACAGGTGCGCTGCACGAGCCATGCATTCGTGCGCGCGTCACCGTATGCCTCGCCTACTTGAAGCGTGGGCTCGTCCAATATCCGGGCGCCGGGACCACAGGCGATGTGGTGGTACGCTACATCGGTATTCCACCCGGCCTTGCCCGTGAGTGCGGCGTGCAGCTGCGGCTCTTGACCCGTGACACGCTGCGCGCTGCACTGGACGTGGATGTAAGCCGCAGCCGCGTGCCGGACGGGCACAAGGGCACCTACGGCCATGTTCTCGTCGCGGCCGGAAGCCTGCGCATGAGCGGGGCGGGCTTGCTGGCCGCACGTGCCGCCCTGCGCATCGGCAGCGGCCTTGTCACGTGGGCAGTGCCCGAGGCGTTGTTGCCGCGCGTCATTGGAGCCGCGCCGGAACTGATGCTCGCTGCCGCAGCAGCAGGCGGAGACGGCGAATGGAATGCCGACTCCGCAGACGAGTTGCTACAGCTCGCGCAGGCACGTGATGTGCTGGCCGTCGGCCCCGGCCTCGGTCGCTTTGCAGGGGACACTGGCTGGCTGCGCCGCCTGTGGGAGGAATACGGCGGTCCGCTTGTGCTTGATGCGGACGCCTTGAACATCCTCGCCTCGGCGGGGCCTGAGCTGGAGGCTTGGAAGCCGAGAAGTGCGGCGGTCGTACTAACGCCGCACCCCGGTGAAATGGCTCGTCTGCTGGGCATACCGACAGCAGAGGTGCAGCGTGAC
This sequence comes from Paenibacillus sp. 1182, assembly GCF_017833915.1. Classification (NCBI taxonomy): domain Bacteria; kingdom Bacillati; phylum Bacillota; class Bacilli; order Caryophanales; family Paenibacillaceae; genus Paenibacillus; species Paenibacillus sp. 1182. Next base: position 119,243 of record NZ_JAFICR010000005.1, read on the forward strand.
CGCATCACCCATGCCCGGGAGTACTCCCGAACACGTGGGGTCACGCTGGTGCTCAAAGGAGCGCGCACTGTCATCGCTTGTCCTGACGGAACAGCCTACGTCAATACCACAGGCCATGCTGGGATGGCGACAGGCGGTGCGGGCGATGTGCTGACAGGCATCATCGCAGGTTTGCTGGCCCAGGGCTTGAATGCTTCGCAGGCAGCAGCCTTTGGCGTGTATTTGCATGGTGCGGCTGGAGAAACAGCCGCACGTCATCGCCAGCATCCTGCCTCTGTGATAGCTGGTGACATTATTGAAGCCCTATAGGCCATAGCAGCAGTGGCAGGAGGAAGGCCAGCATGATCTGTAATCCATATTCACGGTTCAGCCAGTACCTTCCTCCATAATACAGCAGTGTAATCCCTGCACCTGCTATGCCGTTGCTCCATGCAATGCCCGTTCCGGCAGGCGACATCAAAGAACCTAGCAGGAGAAAGACGCTGAATCCTGCAGCGAGGTATAGGGTGAGCTGCTCGGGCTTGCGAAGCCAGGGTAAAAGATCGCGTAGCGCATCAGCGGCAAGAGCGGCAGGAAGGGCAAAACCATAGGCCCACAGCTGCGCGGTCAGTTCACCACTATTGCCTGCTATAGTCAGAGGAATCCCTGTTATTTCCTCTGTCAGATAGCAGTAGATCCATAAGAGACCAAAAACTAATCCTCCACAGGCCAGTTTATTCAGCGCATAACAACCAAGCTCCATCCGCCAAGGCATTTTGGAATTAAATTCATTCCAAGGCTGTCTCATGTTGCGACTCCTCCTCTTATCACACTCGGTATTCACAACCAATCAAGGAATTTATTTTCAATTACAATCCGCTTACCGTTTACGACATTTCAGTTTACGTTAGCTGTGTATCATGTTCCTAAGCAAAATAAAGATTGCGGATAGCCGCGGTACGGAAAGGCGGGGATTGCATGATACAGGCGGTTATTTTTAATCTCGAAAGTACATTGTTAGACCCCGGAGGACGAGGCTTAACCCAGGGAATGCGTGACATTTTCAGATGGAAAGGTATACAGGTAACTGAAGAACAGGTATCTCATGGGCGAGGAATGCCGATCCGGGATCATATTGCGAATGTGCTGGGACTTTCAGAGGTTCGGAAAAAATGGCTGGAGTGCTTTGGTGCGCATCCTGGCAGAGCGGATATTGAGCATATTTATCTTGAGCTTGTCCCTGTTCTCCGCTCCTTGATCCAAGGGGCTGAGCCTGCTATCGGTATAGACAGGGCGCTGCAGGAGTTGCAGGATCGTCGCATTCAGTCAGGCGCCACTGCATCCTGTCCGATGGAAATGCTCAGTCACAAGTTTACGCCTGCACAGTCACCCTATACGTTGGATTGTATGGTAGCCCCTTGTGAAGTTTCGCAGGGGAGGCCTTATCCGTGGATGATCTATGAAATTGCACATCGCTTGCAGGTATTCCCACTTAGCGATATTGTGAAAGTAGGAGATACAGTAGCCGATATGCAAGAGGGACGGAACGCCGGTGTATGGACGATTGGTGTGTTGAACCATAACGAAAGCGTGACGACCGCAGCTCAAACGACCAGCCATGAAGCGGATGACAGAGTGGCTGAGGAACGGCGCAGACAGAGTGTATATGGTTTGAAAAGGGCAGGAGCCCACATCGTGATGAACTCGGTCGCTGACTTGCCGCGTATTTTGCGTGAAATCGAAATGCTCCAGCATACGGGAGGCTATCCTTCTTATACGAAACAGGTGAAAACAGCCGCGCTACCTCCATCATAAGAACAGGTATGAGTCTGGAGTGCTTGAATACACACTTCTAGGTTATATGTATGCACCTACTCGGATAAAGGTGAACTCTGCTTGGCTTTCAAAACATAAAAATGGAGCACTCGCTACGTTTGCGAATGCTCCATTTTAGTTTACTCCTTTTTGTCTGTTGAACTGAAGAATTTATGCGATCTGAATAACTTGAACACCCCAGGCTAATCCTGCGCCGAAGCCAGCCAGGACGACAATATCACCAGCTTGAATTCGCTGCTGTTCCATAGCTTCCGCGAGCGCAATGGGAATAGAAGCAGCTGACGTATTTCCGTATTTTTCGATATTTATAAAGAACTTATCCAGTGGAATTTTCAACTTAACTGCCGCATGTTCAATGATTCGGATATTGGCCTGATGCGGAATGATCAAAGCAATATCATCTATGCTTAATCTTAATTCCTCCATAACTTTAGTCAGCATAGATTCCAGAATGCGCACCCCAAACTTGAAAACCTCTCGTCCATGCATTGTAATAGGCCCTGTGACGGGGGAGATCAGCATGTCTGCTCCACGTTCTTCCGAGCCAAGCAAGGAAAAAGACGAGAAAGCACCGGGATGAGATTGAAGGACAACAGCACCTGCTCCATCTCCAAATAAAACGGCGGTATTACGGTCCTGCCAATCTACGATTTTGGAGAACTTGTCTGCTCCAATCACCAGGACGTTGTGGTATGCACCCGCCTTCATCATGTCACTGCTGATCGAGAGGGCATATACAAAACCGGAGCAGGCTGCCGATAAGTCGAATGCAGGTGCGCGGCTTCCTAGCTTTTGCTTGACCAACATGGCCGTGGAAGGGAAAGCATAGTCAGGGGTGGACGTTGCCACTACAATAAGATCCACATCTTCCGATGATAATTGAGCACGGTGTAAAGCATGAGTTGCAGCCAGGACGGCAAGATCAGAGGTTTCTGCGGATGCTTCTGCGATATATCGCTGACGGATACCTGTTCGCTGAGTGATCCATTCATCGGATGTATCCAGAGATGCGGCTAATTCCAAATTGGTGAATAGTGATGCCGGTACATAGAATCCTGCACCCGTAATAGTAATGCCGTTGGGCTTGAGAGCTGATTGCATGAACGTTTCCCTCCAATAAAATAATCACACAAAAGACCGTAAAGACCAAAAAAACCAAAAAACGATATGGATAAAAATATAACACAAGCCAATTAAAAAGGAAATATGTAAAAGAGCAGCCCGCTGTGTGAGAATCAATAATCATTATGAGGCTTGCTTATATGGGTATTCAGTGCTAATATTTAGACACAAAAAACCCAAAAACGAATTCATAGAGAATTACACAGGGAGGTTACAACGCTATCGTGTCACTTACTAAACGCCGACTGCAATTTTTGCATACATTAGTGGAACTGTACCAAAAAACAAAACTACCTATTCATTATGAGGCCTTGGCTAAATCATTAGGGGTTAGTAAGTGGACGGCCTATGACATGCTGAAAGAAATTGAAAAGCTCGGGTTTATTACGCGCAGCTATGAGGTGAATACCAAGGTAACCGGACGTTCACAGGTTGTATTTGTACCTACAGATAAAGCTTCGGATTTGTTCAACCAGTCCCGGAATGAATTAGTGGATCTGGTGGATTGGAAAAATACCGTCGAGAATATCTCGGGACTGCTCAAGGATTTGAACAATACAGGTCCCAATGAGGCGGTCCGAAAAATTTGGGCTGAAATTCCTGAAGCCAGTGTCAGAATCAATTTTTGCGCCTATATTATAGGGCTGCTTTTGATGTACTTGAAGAAGCTGGGAGGTAAAAGAGGTCCCTGGATTCAGCGGATTGTCCTTACAGCGCCAAGCAAGGAAATGGGCATGACCATGTTTGTTGGCACTGTGTTGGGTATGGCCTTACAAACGATGAACGATGAACTAGGCCTTGAAATTACGGAGCTGGTTTCCCGTTTTCTGCAATCCATTTCGGATCTTTCTGACGAGGAAAAAGGGTTGCTTTCCGATTTTCTAAGCGAGGCTTTTCATTTTTGAATATGACAGGAATGAGTCATTTGTGAGGAGAGGAAGCTGGCCTCCTTACGTTTAGTTTTTGGGTCTTTTGTGTGTTTGGACGCATGCAGTAAATACATGTAAAGGGGTTGCGTATATGCCGAAGGTAGGATTGGTTTTGGGTGGGGGAGCAGTCAGAGGACTTGCTCATTTGGGGGTACTGAGAGCGTTCGAAAGACACGGGATTCAGGTCGATTGTATCGTCGGTACGAGTATGGGCGGCATTGTTGGCGGACTTTATGCGGCGGGTGTTCCTACGGATGCTCTATTGGATTGTATTAAAAAGACACCTAAATACCGCCTGTTGGATATCGGCATACGCCATCGTGGTTTAATTGGCGGTAACAGCATGAATACGGTGGTGAATGAGCTACTGCAGCAGTATGGACAGCATACGCAGAAGATTGAGGATCTTCTTATCCGTTTTGAAGCTGTTTCTGTCGATTTACTGGAAGGCAAGCAATTCATTTTTGAACAAGGTGATTTGGTGACAGCACTACGGGCTACGATGGCGTTTCCTGGCTTATTCGCTCCTGTGATGCATGAAGGCAAGATGCTGGTCGACGGAGGGGTATTAAACAATTTGCCTGTAGAAGAGATGAGTCGGGAAGCAGATTGTTTAGTAATTGCTGTTGATGTGGCACGGGGACATGAAAAGAAGCCGCCGCGAAATATGGTGGAAGTTGTATACCGCTCTTACAGCTTGATGACCGCCGAACGAAAGCATAATAGTCTCCGGCTAGCAGACGTTGTTATTCGCCCTGAAGTCGGACATATTGCGGCGTTTGATTTTACAAAATGGCCTGAATGCGTCGAGGCTGGCGAGGAAGCGGCTGAATGCATCATGGATGAACTGAAGCCGCAAATAGCCAATCATGGGCAATCAGCACAGATGCATGTTTAGTATGTAAAGAAAAGAAGTGCCTCTTAGTCGACACGCACGCATAGATCATCTGCCACTGATCCGCTCCAGACACATCTTGTATTCATCTGTTGAAAATGCAAATGACCCGTAAAAGAAACGCTTTTTCAAAGGTTCATCTTACGAGTCACAATTCATCATGCATGGGTAATCCCTTTTTTACTATTCAGCGTTTTTCACCCGGAACTGGTCAGCATGTCGCTGCAGATTGTTTGATAGTGTGGTCAGATTGCGGGCTACTTCGGATAGTTCTTTTACCGCTAGGGCCTGCTTCTGAGCGCTTGCTGATACATCTTCTGTCATTCCGGCAGTCTGCTGTGCCGCGCTGGCTGTGTGATTTAAATGTTGATCTACGCTGTGACGTACCTCTTGCATCTCTGCCGTCAACTGAGCCAGATGTGCAGCTAACTCCTCAACTTCCCGTGAAACCTGGGTGACTTTGTCAACAGACTGTAGACATGCTGAAATTTGGGTTTCTTGTTCATTGACGGTCTTTATGTTTTCATCAAATTGATCACCCATTTGCTCAATTTGCTCAACAAAGCTGCTTAAGATTTCATCGATTTCACGAATCGATATGGCGGATTGTTGGGCAAGTTGTCCCATTTCATGAGCGACTACAGAAAAACCCTTGCCAGCTTCGCCTGCACGTGAGGCTTCAATAGATGCATTAAAGGACAAAATCTGCGTCTGCTTTACGATGCCCTGTACCTGCTGACCGATGTTAGCCGCCTCGCGGGATTTTTCGGTTAACGCGTGGGACATGCGTTGCATCTGCTTGATACGCAGGGCGCTTTCTCGTCCTTTTTCTAATAACAGTTCATGCTCACTGGCTACCTGATTGCGAACCTCATTGAGATGATGGGCTGTATCCGTGAATTGCTGCACATGGCTTCCGACTTCATCCAGCGTTTGTCCTAATCGGTCAGATTGTTGAACTGATTCCACCGCTTGTTCTGCTTGGTTAATAGAGACATCGGCAATTTGCTGGAGCGTACGGGACAGTTCCTCAGTCTGATGGAGTGTCCCCTCCGTTGTCACGACGATATTCTTCGAAGCATGCTGGAGTGTACTTGAACTGCTTTGAATATCCACAATCATATTCGACATGGCTTCCACCATTTTGTTCGTCAATCCGCTGATTTCGCCTAACTGATCATATGTTACTTGCGACGATGTAACCGTAAGGTTGCCGTCGGCTACTTGCTCCAGTGTATTTTTAATAAATCTCACCTGACGCAGTATCCGCCGGGTTACCAGCATCATAGCCGTAATGGAGATGATCAGAATGATGGAGACAACAGGAATAACTAATCGGTAGGCCTCGGGCAAGGTATGTTCGTATACTTCAGTCACAGAGGACAGGGATCTATCGATTCCCAAATAACTAATGATGGTTCCATCTGTATCCTTAATGGGAGTAAAGGAGGAAAACATCGTCCCCCACTCAGGGTCCGTTGTAATATCTGTAGTCACTATTTCCCCTTGTTTCAATTTCTCTTCCGTTTCTTTAAGGGTAAAACTTACAGGAGTTCCGAATGGACTGTAGTCTTTGTCGTCCCATGCGGCTCCATCTACCGTAATTTTCCACTCATTGCCCACACGGTTGTACATATAGATGTACAGGATTCCAGTTTGCAGCCTGAGCGTATTTAACTCGTTACGAAGTTGTTTATACTCGCTACTTTGCTCCGATGAATCCGTATTTAAGCTCTTGACTGCGGATTTGTCCAATAACTGGGCCGTGTTCTTTGCCAGCGTTTCATTATTTAGCTGCATGGTTGATAGAGAAGCATTCTGGATAGATTGATTGGTCGTCCACAGAACAATGACGCCAATCACTATTAAAGGAATGAGCAAGATGAAGTAGAGTTTGGATTGTAATCCCATTCTTTTTTTAACGCTTCTTTTCATAATATGCTCCTTACTATGTTTTTTTTACCTTCATATATATCGTGTACAAATAGGAAAATATGAATAGTTATTCAGATGTTTCATGATTTTTTTTGCGTATTTGCGTAAATTCTCATGAAAAAAGCCTTAGCCCGGTAAGTACCGAGCTAAGGCTGTATCTTATGACTTACAAATCGTCAAATCCGTTGTCATCTCCGACCTTGCCATAATTGCGTGATTTTGCTTCAAAGAAGTCCGTTTTTGTCGCATTCAGCGCTTCATCTGAGAATGGTTTAATCCAAGGCATACAGTTTACATCTACGCCTTCGTACGCTTTGTCCATACCAAGCAATCTCAGGCGCATATTTGCCATGTATTTGATGTAATCGCTCAGCTCGTTCAGGTCGATGCCGCGAACCTCTTTGAGCGTATAATGCGCCCAATTCGTTTCCAGCTCCACAGCGCGGTCAATCATACGATAGACATAGTCCGTATTTTCCTTGGTATTCAGCTCAGGGAAATCAGACAACAGCTGCTTAAACACTTCGGCAAAGAAGTAGCAATGCTGATTTTCATCACGCTGAATATACGAGATCATTTGGCTGGTTGCCATCATTTTCTGATCACGGGCCAAATTGTAGAAGAAAGCAAACGTACTATAAAAGAAAATGCCTTCCAGAATCAAATCGGCTACCATCGCTTGGAAAAAGGTTTGCGGGTTCTGCTCATCGCGGAACTCCTGGTAAATGTCCGAGATGAATGTGTTACGCTCCAGCAGGACAGGATCGTTTTTCCAGTATTCAAAAATTTCCTTCTGTTCCTGATCTGACACCAAAGAAGACAGAACGTAGGAGTAGGACTGGTTATGCACCACTTCCTGCTGCCCGATAATCGCTGAAATAGCTTCCAGTGACGAGTCGGTAAAATAGCGTTTTACATCCCCGACAAACATCGTTTGCATCGAATCCAGTACAGCCAGCAGGCCGATGTTAATTTTAAAGGTGCGCTGTTCTTCGGCATCCAGCACAGGGAACTGGGACGCATCCTTGGACATCGGGATTTCATCTGGAATCCAGTGATTCAGCAGTAGCACTTTATACAATTTGTACATATGTGGCATCCGAATATCGTTCCAATTCAAAATACCGGAGCTTTCGCCTTCAATAATACGGGTAGAGCGATTTGGCGCTTCCGTGTTAAAAATCTTCTGTAACTGCATGAGAGCTTCTCTCCTTTAGTTTAGGATGCGCAGCTATCACATTCTTCAATCGTCAGTGCGCGGCTGCGTACATAATAGGTCGATTTCATACCTGATTTCCAGGCATGGATGTGCAGCTCTAAAAATTCAGTTGCTTTAATATCAGGCCGTACATACAGGTTAAAGCTTTGGCCCTGGTCAATATGACGCTGACGTGCAGAAGCCATGTTGATCGAAGCGTGTTGATCCAGCAAGAAAGCCGTCTTGTAGTACCAGATAGTTTTTTCGTTCAAGTCAGGTGCAGGGTTAGCAATCTTGTAAGTTGTTTTCTCTTCATAGGAAAGCAGCTCATACAATGGATCAATGCTGGCGGTAGAGCCTGCAATAATAGACGTGGAACCGTTAGGCGCGATGGCGAACAGCCATGCGTTGCGGACACCGTTTTGTTGGACTTCTTCTGCAAGCTCACTCCACTCGGAGGTAGTGACAAATTTGCCTTCGCGTGTACCATCTGTATAGCCACGGGAAGTGAAATAGTGCCCGGTAGACCAGTCAGAGCCCTCGAATTTGGCATAACGGCCTTTTTCTTTCGCTAGCTCCATGCTGGATTTGACGGCCAGGTAGTTAATTTTTTCATACAAATGATCGTTATAGGTTACCGCTTCATCGGATTCCCAACGGATACCTTCCAGTGCGAGTAGATGATGCAGTCCGAATGTACCCAGACCGACAGCGCGATATTGGCTGTTCGTATATTGTGCTTGCAGTACTTCAATGTTGTTGATATCAATAACATTATCCAGCATACGTACCTGAATCGGCACGAGGCGATCCAGCACACCTACCGGAACCGCACGAGCCAGATGGATGGAGTTCAGGTTGCACACCACAAAGTCGCCAGGAATTTTGGAAATAACGATGCGTGTTTGTCCGTCCTTGGTGACCAATTCTTCTTTTTCCACTACAGTTGCAGATTGGTTTTGCATAATTTCCGTACACAGGTTGGAGGAATACACCATACCATGGGCGCGGTTCGGGTTGGCCCGGTTTACCGTATCACGGTAGAACATGTAAGGCGTACCTGTTTCTAGTTGTGACTTCATCAGGCGCTTCATGATGTCGATAGCAGGCACCGTAATACGAGAGAGAATCGGATGCTGCGACGCCTCTTCGTATTTCTCGCGGAAGGTACCTGAACCGAAGGTTTCATCATAAAAATCTTCCAGTCCCAGTGGACGACCGTTGTCATCTTTCCAGCCCATTACTTTCTTCACTTCATGCGGACAGAACAGATTCCATTCGCCCCGTGCTTCGACCCGCTCCATGAACAGATCGGGCAGACATACGCCATGGAACACGTCATGTGCACGCATCCGCTCGTCACCGTTGTTCAGCTTCAGGTCAAGGAATGCGAGGATGTCCTTATGGAATACGTCCAGATATACGGCAATTGCACCTTTGCGAGTACCCAATTGGTCTACGCTAACAGCTGTATTGTTCAACTGGCGAATCCACGGAATGACGCCGGAACTTGTATTTTTATGTCCACGGATATCGGAGCCACGCGCCCGTACTTTACCAAGGTATACGCCGATGCCGCCGCCCATTTTGCTAAGACGGGCTACATCCGTATTGGAGTCGAAAATACCTTCCAATGAGTCGTCTACGGTGTCGATAAAGCAGCTGGAGAGCTGTCCGGCCACCTTTTTTCCGGCATTGGACATAGTTGGTGTAGCTGCTGTCATGTACATGTTGCTCATCGCCCAGTACGCTTCTTTGACCAGCTCCATCCGCTTGTCGGCAGGCTCTTGGTGCATCAGGTACATCGCGATGATCATGTAGCGTTCTTGAGGCAGTTCCATTACGCGTCCGTCAAAATCGTTGGCCAAATAGCGCTCAGACAGTGTTAACAGCCCGATATAATCGAACAACAGGTCATTTTTCGGCAAAATGGAATCGCCCAACTCATCAATCTGCTCCTTGGTATAGTAGTCGAGCAGTTCTTGACGGTAAATTCCTTTTTGGACCAAATCAGTGATCAGTGGATAAAAAGCGCCGTAAGGCTCGTCCGCATAGGATTTGTAACGGCGGTGAGTAGCCGCTTTTTTATACAAGGAAGTGAGCAAAGCACGTGCAGCGGCAAATTTCCAGTCCGGTTCTTCCTTACTAACCAATTCAAGGGCAGCCATTGCAAACGCGTTGCTAATGTCATCCCCCGTGACTTCGTCCCGGCGCAGCTTGCTAGTTACACCGCGAATGAGTCGATCCTTATCCAGCTTGTCCAGTCCGCTGAGTACACGGTCGGCATATACGGAGATGCGTATTTCGTCAAAAGCCAACTGGCGATTGTTTGGTTTGGTTACGAGTTGTGGCATAGGATTAATTCCTCGCTTTCCTGATTTGGAATCATACTTGGGAATAGGCATGAAAATGATCATGATGAGAAGATAATGGCGAAAAAAGCGATGGTCAGACAGCATTTGGGGGCTGTATGTAATCCAATAACATAGAAATAGCGATGTACCTGCCAATGAAGGGGGAAAAGATGGTTCCCGTACGATTTATCGGCTACATCACTATATTTAGACGTGTTATGAATATTTAACCCAACATATTGTGTGTAAAAACTTAAAATTTCAAATAAGTGCAAGGAGTATTATAGCAACATTCGAAGCCATACGTAAAGGAAAAGGAATGGAAAATCAAAATATACAGAGAAGTCGCGGGCTGTATTTGAATTGAGACAGTTTGAACGGTACAATGAATGATAAAGATGTTTCCTACAGAAACAAGCAGCATACATATGAACTTTTTTTGTGAAATAAGGCTGCTCGCTCTATCGGACTGAAATTTTAGATTTTTAAAGAAGCGACGATTTTAATTTTAGGGAGGAACCTGGCGATGGCTATTGCAGAAGTGACAGTGATCCCGATTGGAACGGGGAGTACAAGCCTGAGCGACTACGTTGCTCAGATGCAAAAAGTGTTGAAGACGCAAAAAGGAATTACCTATGAGCTTACCTCCATGAGTACGATTATTGAAGGTTCGTTGGACGATGTATTCACCGCCATTGCTGCGCTGCACGAAGCACCATTCCTGTCAGGAGCGAAGCGTGTTTCCACCTCGGTCAAAATTGATGATCGCCGTGACAAACCTTCCTCCAGTCACCAAAAGCTCCGTTCCGTCGCAGAGAAACTATCTGGCACCGCGACAGGAAATGTTACCGAACTAAATCCAAATCCTAGTTGAAAAAGTTGATGTAAGTGATTGATTTTTATGTAACTAAGAGTATAATAGTTTTTGTTGTCAGTTACACTGACCTGCTGGTGTAGCTCAGGGGTAGAGCAACGCACTCGTAATGCGTAGGCCGGGGGTTCAATTCCCTTCACCAGCATTCTATAAAACTCAAGCACAGCGCGGCTTCCAAGCTTTTTGGAGGTCGCGCTTTTTTATTGAACTGAGGATTCTTCTACCATTTTTCTACCCTTTAGTCTAATAAAGTGGGTTCTTCGGTGCTAATGCTCTCTCCTGTGATTGAATCGCCAATGTTTTTTAACACCGCTTCTTGGAGATTCGGAAGAACATGTGAATAGGTATCCAGAGTTACATTGATAGACGAATGTCCAAGTCGCTCTTGAACGATCTTCGGATGATTACCAGCTTTGAGAAGTAAGGTTGGTTATTTTTACACTTTCAGGATTATGCGGTTTCAGAAATTAAAGCAGCATTTTTAAATCTTATTGTTAATGTGCCGGATAAGCTTTTAACCACCATCATAGCATTCACCCTCAAGTTACCATTGGAGGATTTTAAAGCACAAGCTCTGCTAACCTTATGGTTGGCAGAGCTTGTTCGTTATCGGAACTCCGTATTTGTTTTCGCAGCTCCTATCGTTAGATACGCTTAATTTATTTCATTATATCGTTCGACTGCCTTGCTTAGCTTATAATTGAAATTCTCAGGTGTGCCATCCGTAGTGTTCAGGAACTGGCCGTTCAGGTCAGAATCAGATACAGGTTCCTTCTTATTGATGCGTTCAATAATTTTTGAAGCAGCCGCTTTTGCCTCAGTGGCTGAGTCAACATAGTTCCTGATACTGAAGCTGTTAATCCCTTCTTTTTGAACTCGATTCTTGTCTTTTGAGATTGTCATGAGCGCACTTAGATCTGCGGTCATAATGTCGTATTTGGCTTTAAACTTCGTCATATCAAGCTGCAGCACATTGTCGGCGGTGATACCCTGCTCATCCATTTCAATGGCCGTAGCCTCGGCATCTATCATGAACTTCAAGGCATTATACCTGATCTGCTGGTCTGAATCCTTGAGTTTTTGCAGTTCAGCCAGACGCTGCTCGTTACCCAATTTTTGCATAGCCGTGAAGTATTGTTTGGAGACAGTCTCGTAAGCGAGATTGGCACTTACCAGCTTGGTATGCAGCTGTTTTCCTTTTGCGAAGTCATCATCCACGTAGCCTTTTGTATCATAGTAGGCTTTCATCTCGTCCAGGACGGACAACAGATCATTGATGACCGGTGTCAGTTTGATCACTACGGGATCTGCGTTCGCAAAAGCAGGTTGGCTTGCGGTATAGCCGTTCGCTTTATCAATAACTTCCCGCTCAGTTTCAGCAACGCCGAGCATGATGAAGCTGAAGTTCTTCTCGATTACAGGCTGTGTATCCACTCCGAACTTCTCGAAATAATGAACCAGAACCTCATTGATTCTGCCTGTCATCAAGTTATTCAGCCTCACATACGCATTGTATTTTTCGATTTCTTTGCTCTCGCCGGACGTAACGCCTGCAGTCGCTTGATCCACGGTGGATGTAATGGCAGAACAAGCGGACAACATTGCACCCAACATAATAATGGAAATAAAGAATGATAGCTTTCTCAAAATAGTGATTCCCCCGACTGAGTAATTTAACGTGCTCTTCTTTTGTAAGATGTCTGAATAGGAGAGAGAACAACTGACCTTTTCCGGGCGATTAAATTCCCTCTTCGCCGCATACCAATGTTAATTGTAAAACAATCTATTCAATTTTAAATTTATTTGGTGAATAGGTCTTGAGACTTGAGTAGCATAATTTTATAAATTTCTTTGTTGTTGACGATTGCTCTGCCAACTTTCTAAATGCTTATATTCCTCTGGTCTCAGTTATAAACTGTTGTCAGGAGATATAAGTGTGCTTCAAGATTATGTTGAATATATTGCAGCAACATCCGCCACTAACGAGAATGAGAAAATCTCAAAACTGTTGAATGTTATAATTTCAGCAAACCAATATAGTATAGATGTAGAAGGTATACTTCAGCAATTTGAAGCCGAAATAAATGCTTTTGCACAACAGCAACTATCATCAGATGATATGTATACCCAACAAGTGATACCGGATTATATCGCGTGGTTTGGTTACGAGTTATCTTATTATTATTTACATCGAGGTTCTTACATTGATGGTTTTAAACATTTGATGTATTCATTAGTAAGTTATCATACACTAAATAATGAGACTTGTTTTATAAACTGTTTGGGTTTGTTTTTACATTTTCGGGATTATGCGGCTCCTGAAACCAAAGCAGCATTTTTTAATTTTATGGAAAAGGTGTGGATGTAGCTTTTTGTTTATTGTTACTGTGCCGGATCAAGCCCTTAACCAACACAATAGTATTCAGCCTTACGTTACCATCGGAGGTGCTTAAACGTAACAAAACCAATCCCCGCTAACCTTAACTGGTCGGCGGGGATTTTTGTTGAACAATCTAAGGGGAACAGTGTGTTGAGGAATCGTACTGGAAATTTAGGCTTTAACTGGTTCAGGTCTTTTTAATTGAAGAGGGGGGGGGATTAGCCAACCCTTTTCTTTATTCATTTTTAAAATACGAACTCCCAAAGCAGTCTTAGTTAGATGATATTTCGCAAATAAAGCCCCGATGTCTTCTCTAATGGATTGACCCATAGCTTGGCTGCAAGATGTCAATCCTACAGTGGTATCTAATGCGATTTTAGCTGCGATTTCGGGATCAGTAAACCTTGCACCAACCGGGATATCCTCAAGTTTCACAGGGGGTCTTTCAGGCAAAATAGGAGCTGGGGCAATCCCATTATCAGTAAGCATTGCGTCGCATTCTTGGATTTCCAGTTTAGCTTGATCAATAAGATCATCCAGTATTTTTTTGAGTTCTTTGTCTCCTGCGTGGTTTAAACATGCTTGGTAAAATGAAACGCTGCCTTTCGCTAACGCTGAAAACTGCCATACACTATAAACTTCTCCGTAATGCATGGGCTCGTCTTTTGGATTCCCGCTTAGGATACCCATTATAAACACCACTCCTTTTTTAATTTTAATGATGTACAAATTTATGATTCCCAGTAGTGAAGATTTAATGTGTGTATAAGAAATAAGTTCAATTGGCATGCTAAATACATTAAAAAATTGATTGCAAACACAAATTTAAAGGAGTGGTTTAGGTATGTTGAAAAAAATGAAGATAATGGCTGTTGTTGCATTAATGATTTCAAGCTTTGGAGCGGCAGTAGCATTTGCTGAAAACAGTCAAAACAATATGGGCACAAACGACAATGGTAGAACACAAATGCTAACTACTACTAATGATAACGATAATAATAATAATTGGGGGTGGCTTGGTTTGTTGGGATTAATTGGATTGGCAGGTTTAAAACGTCGCGAGCCTGAAAACCACAGTAAAAGATAATCGTAAACAACAACTCAAAACAACCAAACAATCCCCGCTAACCATACTTGGTCAGCGGGGATTGTTTACTTTTAGATTCAACACACCGATCACCGAATAGCTATTAAGATTAACTAATCTTATTTTTCCGTGATCAATGTGAATTTAGAGTAAATGAAAGGACTCCGCTAATATATTGCCATAAGAGTCTTTATTTGATTACTCACTTACTTAAAACGTCAGAGTATCTTTACTGTTTTATGGAGTAGTGGGTAATGCAGTTTCCTTCTCTTCGTTATTTTTAACTTTTCTTGTTACTTTCTTAGTTCTCCGTCTAAGAATGACGAACATATAAACTATAGCAATCAAAAATGACTTTATATAGAAAATGTCATCTAATTGTTGATAATAGAAAGACAAAACCAAAATAAAAGTAAAGACAGAGACAATAATCCTTACCGCCAGATGATGAATAAATTTTATAAATTTACTATGTTCATTACTTTTTTGAAGATCAATTATTAAGTATAGTACAAAAACAGGTATGGCAATCGAAGCTCCTTTTAATATATCCTCTATTGATTGTGATCTAACTGTAATAAATATTAGATACGACAATGCAAGCGTGCCAAAAGTAATAAAGGAAGTGACGACATTTTTAAAATTTAAGAATCCTAATAACCATCGTACCAGTACTTTGAAAGGATATAATATAAGAATTAGTGCAAACAAGCCCATGAATACTTCTATCATATATTCCATTCTAACTCTCCTTATGTTATTTAGAACTTAATTCTATACACTTACTATTTTCATTTATTAAATGTTCTCATATATCCACATCGGTTGTGGTATTTGCTTTTTATCTGCCATACATATTATCGGTATTTCCTGTTATTTTCTTTGATTATTTGTTCCATTGAAACAATTTTCTAACTAATGTGATAATGCATATCTTGAGAGTTTTTAGCAGCAATTAGAATTCTTAAGAGTGGAACCAAGTCAAAGATCATCATTCTGCTAGATACAAAGATAAGTATTTTAGAAACCATTAAGGCAACGGTCTCGTCTTGTTACTACTTGAGCGCGCATGGCTCCCACAATGATGGAAAGCTGTAGATAATCACTAATCCTCTGTATAAAATTTCGGATATTTCAACCATAATAAGACAGCCTGTTTTATTCCAAACGTACAGAGGAGTAGATAAAATTGAAAAACAAATGGCTGTTGCCGTTAACCTTGGCGCTCGTTTTTAGCATAACTCCGTTAGTATCGCGCAAGCGAAGGTAGGGGAGGAGAAGGGATCTGCTTGCCTAAGTTCCAAAATGGTGCAACTGAAAGGCGATATGCAGAAGGTATGGATCGACCATACGATATGGACGAGGAACTATATTGTCAGCGCCATATCTAATCTTCAAGATCAGAAGGACGTATTGGACCGGCTTTTACGGAACCAGCAGGATATAGGCAATCTGATCAAGCCTTATTATGGGGAAGCCGCTGGTAATAAGCTGGCTGATCTCCTGAGGGAGCATATTCTGATCGCAGGCAAAATTGTAGTGGCTGCCAAAGCGGGCAATCAGGCGGATGTGAAAATGCTAGAGGCGGATTGGCATACAAACGCCGACGATATCGCCAAATTTTTAAGTGATACGAATCCGAACTGGCAGTTTAAAACGTTACAAGATATGCTGTATACGCACCTTCAGTTGATTACGGAATTAGTCCTTGACTATATCAAAGGAGATTGGAGAGCGGAGATTGCAGCAACCGACAAAAACGAGATCCATATGAATCATTTAGCGGACATTCTGACAGAAGGCATTGTCAAACAGTTTCCTGAAAAATTTTAAGTGAGCGCTATAGACGCTACTAAGCAGATTAGCTTTCTATAATTACCCCAAAGGGTTGTTATGGAAAGCTTTTTTTACCGAGAAGCCGCCTCAAAATATATTTCAATACATATACTTGGAGCATGAACATTCGAAGAAATAGTTTTCGAGAAAAATAGGGAAGTTGGCTTTTATGCAAAATAATATTTTCTAATTTTAAAATGTAGAATGGAGGGAACTTCTTGTGCCACGAGCTTCAGTTATACTTCCAGTTTATAACACTGTGTCCTTTGTTTGGGAAGCGATCCACAGTATATTAGCTCAAACCTATTCCGATTTTGAATTGATTATTATTGATGATGGCTCAACAGATGGATCCGCTTTTGTTATTTCACAGATAACAGATCCTAGAGTAGTTAAAATATTCCATAGTACCAATCAAGGTTTGGTTGCTACTTTAAACGAGGGATTCAATAGGGCAACTGGTGAATATATCGTTCGTATGGATAGCGATGATATTTCTACGCCAGATCGACTGGATGTGCAAATATCATTCATGGATCAAAATCCCTTAATTGATGTATGTGGTGCTGCTTTTACTACTTCTAGTGGAGGGGCACTTAAGGTGAATCCGGCTAGTCATGAAGAAATTAGAACATGGTTGTTATTTCATTGCTGTATCTGCCATCCTGCTACAATATTACGCAATAGCATGATACATCGGCTAAACATTCAATATGATAGTAGTTATCCTCATGCCGAAGACTACGAACTGTGGAACCGATTAGCCTCTCAGGTACAAATAGCAAACCTCCCTATAAGCTTATTGTATTATCGTCAACATAAAGGACAAGTGTCCATTCAGCACAGAGCCATACAAGACGACACCGCTCGGAGAATTCGACAAAGACAGTTTAGCCAGTTGGGCTTGGAATTATCAGATGAAGAGAACCAGATGATGCTGAATATTCTTGAGTTTAAAATTAATCCCTATGATTATAATTGCTACACTAAAGCTGTTGGATTTGCAAATTGGGTGTTGGATCAAAACCGTAAGTATCAGATTTACAATCAGGAACTATTAAGCATGGCTTTTTCGCGGTGTATATCTCATCTTCCATATTAACAAAGCTATCAGCACGCGATCGGAAAGTATCCTAATATTCCGCTGGCATGCGTAAATGGAGTGCTTTTTATGTTTACCTGAATGCCCGGTCATAAAACATATTTACACATATATTAAGATGAAGACAAATAAAGGAGGGCTAAAGCTATGAGCGGATGTGCAGGTGCAGCTGTTTGCGGTGTGTGGACTTCTACAGCGGCTATTTTGGTGCTCTATATCCTCTTGGTTATCATCCTTAAATCATGTTGGGTTTAATTTTGCGAAAAGAATTGTATGATAATGACCCATCAATCAAGTTGAACGACCTTCTTTCATTCTGTCCGAAATTAGATTAGATAAAAAGCTCTGCTAACCTTAAGGGTCGGCAGAGCTTTTTGCATTTGAACAATTTCCTAATCACTTTATTTAGCCGGATAGAGTCCCTCTCGTTGTGTATTTAGTTGAATACTCGCTTAAGGGCTTGCATGATTAAAATTTATTGATTTTCTTTCGTGAGAAAAGAAGCTGCTAACAGTGTAGTATTCGTATAGCCACCTGAAATATTTTCATATGAAAAATTAGCGATAGGAACTCCAATAACTGTAGCAACGTCTCCTTCAAAAATTTCCCCACTTGCTCCCGGATAAACTGCCATTACTGTATTATCATTTTCATCACTAATATAAACGATAGCCGTTGTTCCTATAGGAATGTTATCTTCTTCTATATCTATTACATCGCCGCTTATTTTTACAAATTTGTTTAAGTATAAGTTCAAATTTTTATTTAAGTGTTTTGTTGTTACGGATTTGTCTACTAGATTAATGACTTTGCTTTTATCTGTGGAAGGAAATAAGTCACTGTTTTTAGCAATGAAGTCATAAGACGTTTGTTCCATAGAAGCTTGATCTTCTGTTAACATGGGGGTTCCATCTTTCATGAATTCAGCAAATAAATATTGTTTATCTGTGACCTGATTTGTAGAAGCTTGCTGAGCAGTATTTTCATTGCTTGCTGTTTGTTCAGTAGCAAAGGATGTACTTGAAGACCCAGACCTTGTCGTTGCTTCTTTGAAATTGCTTCCACAAGCTGTTAGAGCTACAGAAAGTAGAGCAATGAATAGAGCTTTTTTTAACATGACGAATTCTCCTGTGAGTATCCTCATCGGTTGAGGTAGTTGCTCATTTTATCTTGTTACCTTTATTATCGAATATTAATGTTGAATAAATAAGCAAAGCACAGCTTCCAGGTTTTTTGGAAGCCGTGCTTTTTTTGTTTAAAGAACGATTTGCAAACTTTTAGTCTAGAAAAAATGTATCGTCCAGTTATAGCAGTTTAGGCGTGATTTCGAGATTAAGTAAATATAAAGAAGGACTTCATCGGCATGTTAGCCGACATGAAGCCCTTCATATGTTTATTTAGTTGAATATTCGCTTACTTCAAATGTGAGAATTTTGTTGAAGATTACGTAGTCTTTGCGATTGCTGAATGGACCTTTGTTGTTATTGTGCTTGTCAATGGCAAAGAAAGAAGCACCTCTACCAGCATCTTTAGCGTCATACCAAGCGATGAAGGCATTCAGTTCTTTTTTACTCAAATCGAATTCTTTATCAAACCCATTGTCCATGGTTACAGTGAGAATGGCACGATCACCAGTTGGTTGGGAGGCCCCATCTGTATCCGACGGATCGGGCTTAGTGGACGGATCCGGTGTAGTAGACGGATCGGGCTTAGTGGATGGATCCGGTGTAGTAGACGGATCGGGCTTAGTGGATGGATCCGGTGTAGTAGACGGATCGGGCTTAGTGGATGGATCCGGTGTAGTAGACGGGTCAGGCTTTGTAGATGGATCAGGTGTTGTAGATGTATCCGAATCTTGATAAGGTAAAAAACCTTCTGGTACAGAATATTTAAAAGCGCTTGCTCCAAAATTAGCAGTAAGTTTTTTTTCTGATGCATTGCCATTGTAGATTAGTGGGAACACTTGTGATCCAGCAAGCTCTGAAGGTTTTGCAATGCTTGTTCCTTGGGAAACCCCATTTTTGTACCATGTGACTTTGTCGTTGTCCAAATCTAAAGCTACACCAATCACGTCATTGCTGCCAAACATACTACCATAAGGAGTTCTTTGAATATTGTTTGATGTGTTTTTTGTTCTAATTAACAGTTGACCATCCAAGCCATATTTAGCCATCATTTCCCATGACGATGTGGGTAGTGTACCTGTTTCCCCAGTAATTCCTATTAAAGTTATAGAATCGTACCTATTATCATTTACGCTTACTTCCCAGAACCATTTGCCTGAAGCTTTCCCAATAGTTGCTTTGTCGGCATCACCGTTACTCCCAAGAATCCTTACTAAAGATCCATTTGTCCAAGTCACATTTGTAGTCTCTGCGTTTGTAACGGTAGGGAACAATGAGAACACCGAAGCTCCAATGAGAAGGGCTAACACTATTGTTCCTAGTTTTTTGAATATAATATTGTTCATGACTTCCTCCTAAATATATGTAATAACAAGTGAATTATAGAACTAGATTGGGAGAAATGTCCAAACATTAAATGATATAAATTCAAATATGAGTATTATTATGGAATTTAATTTGTTTCAGGGGAACCTAGGTCGTCGAAAGTATGAAAAGGAGAAAACTCTAAAAGATCTAATAACTTTGACGGTCATTAGCCAGTATGAAGAAATATTTCAGGTACATAAATAAGGCAACAGAGTTACGAGTCACAATAGCTCAACTTCAAAATTAGATTTGTATGAGATTTGGAACTTCATCATTCATAATGACCTGGCATATCCCATATGACTAAGTAAGTGCTTTTTGCTCACATAGAGGAGGGATATGATTGGATGCATTCGTAGCGCGCTCATTAGATGAAATACGATTTTGGTCGAGGATTATGAAGGAGCATTCCTTTTTTCTGGGGTTAGGTTTTAGAGCGGAAGATACTCAACTTAAAACAGAAGCCAATCAGTTTTACGCTATTTTCGAGGATATCGAGAAAAGGTCGCATGAATTTAATAACAAGACAGATCCTTATACAATCAAAGAGTTTAATACGGAAGTTCAGAATGCGGCGACGAATATTTGGGCATTTAAGAGGATGGTACTGGGCCTTATATTACAATGCAAGCTTCCTGGACAAACCAATTTTCCTTTACTGGTAGATCACGTAAGTCGGGAAGCAAATTATTTCAGAAACCGTTTAGGAGAACTGAATTCAGGAACACTTGAACCCTTACCTGATGCTATTATTGACGAAAATGTATTTTTCTTAAAAATCATGGCCGATCACGCAAAATTTATAGGCCATTTGCTTGATCCATCCGAACGTAAACTGGTTGAACAAGCTAGGGAGTTTAGTAATGATTTTGATATGCTAATGTTTCAAGCGATTGACCTAAGTCATATGCGACCACAGTCACAAACCGTTCCACTCCTGAGTCAATTTGTTGATGAGAACCGTGTCTCTGTGAAGTCCTTGCGTGATTTTAAGAAAACAGCGCGTGATTTAATCGACGAGTGCCGAATAAAAAGCATTATCCATCCTTTATTAGCCGATCATGTATTTCGTGAAGCTGAGAGGTTCCTTTTTATTCTCGATATGTTTGATCAATCCTTATCAGGTGTTAAGGTGAATAAGAGAGAAATCATGCACTGAGAGAGCCCAGCCAAAAGAACACAGTTTCTGTAAAATATCCAGTGGAAATAAAGCTTTAGACTGAACAAAAAATCAAACAGCGGCGGACCAAGACTTGAAAGATAAAGTCTTAGACAGCCGCTGTTGTCATCCAACTAACGTGTATGAGCATATAGAAAATCCAATATGTCAGCATTAAGTCCCCTATGGAAATGTTCGCGATCAAAGCCGGGAGGGTCTTGCGATGGGAGAAAGGCTGGAGTCCTCATCGATTTCGGGAAAGGACTCAGAAAGGAGAAATGTCCGGCGTTTTTTACTGTTTTGTATTGTACCTTCTTAGGGTCCAGCACGCCATCCAATATTATACGCGCGTGTAAAGAAGGAGTGTACTGATCCTTCTCTGCATCCATCATTAAGATAGGTAGATTAACCGTACGCAAGCTATCTTCAGCTCGAAACCAGACCGACGCTGGCGCTAGTAAAACGAGGCATTTTACTCGGTAATCTGGTGTAACCTCTATAAGCTGGGGCTTTCCGTCCGAGGTCTCGTGAGGAAAAGAAGTCGGCACGCCACCTGCCGCTGCTAATACCGTATAACCACCCATGGAATGTCCAATGAGCGACACAGCATTCTGTATCAAATTGTCCTTGAACAGCATACTATCGAAAAACCAATCGGTGGCCATATTAAGATGTCTAGGTCTATAGATAAGATTCTGGGCAGTCCCTTCCAGACTATTATCATTTCGATTGTTAAATGGATGCTCTGGAATGCCGACAATAAAACCATTACGTGCTAAATACTGCGCCAAAATCCGATACACAAGCGGTGTACTGCCAGTACCGTGAGAGATGATAACCAAAGGGAACCTTCCTTCCGATGGCCCTGCCTCTCTCGCCAACTCTAACTGGTATGGACCCAATCGCTCTATTTGTTCGGGTTCGTCCGTTGGATACATTACCATCATGGGAAATGTAATGCCTAGAGAGGAATCCTTTATTTCTACTTCTCGCCATCCTGCATAACTATTCTTAAATTCTGCGTTTCTTATCATCCACTATACTCTTCCTTTCTCGAAATTTTTGTTTAACTATCCCCCCTGCCCGTTGCTTAGTGCAATAATAGACAGCTACGGAGTGCATACGCCCCATCTCCGATCAGCTTCAATTTTTCTTGTTCACTTCTAATTATTGCTATATATTCAAATCCAAGTATCATTGGCTGCCGTTAATTCTGACTCTGCTCCTCCAGTATTTACCACTCCCCTCGGCTCTACTAGCATGATATGGCACTCCTCATGGGCGAAAGGTTTATGTTCGACCCCCTTAGGTACAATAAACATCTCTCCCTGAGAAACTTGTACCCGTCCATCTCTAAAATCAATGAACATCTCACCTTCAAGTACAATAAAGACCTCGTCGGTATCCTGATGATCATGCCATACAAAATCCCCAACTATTTTCACCAATTTAAATTGATAGTCATTCATTTCACCAATAACTTTCGGAGACCAATGATCACTAAACTTAGATAACTTTTCATTCAGTTTGATGGATTGATACTTCATAATAACCTCCTTTTAAACTAGATATCCTCTGACGGATTTATAATCGCCAAAACCTGGTGATCCTCCCATTTTCCGTTGATCTTTACGTTGCTTCGAGAGATGCCTTCTTTGTGAAAGCCAGCCTTCTCAAGCACACGTATGGATCCTGGATTCTGGGGAGAGGCTTCCCCGAAGATCCGGTGAAACTTTAGCTTATCGAAAGCATAGCGAACCACCTGCTTCACCGCCTCCGTCATATAGCCCTTGCCGTTATATGCTTGATCTAGGCTGTATCCGATCATACAGCTCTGAAGCGGTCCTCTCACCACAAAAGATAGGCTTATGCTGCCTATAATCCGGTCGTCCTCCTTGTGGCATACCACGAAGGAATATTTCCGGTCTTCCATCATGTCGGCCTTGCTTTTAATAATCGTCTGGAGCTGGTGCTCCTCCGTATAGTACTTCTCTTGGCTGTTTGGCGAAAACTTCTCAAAGAATTCTCGATTGCGCTTGTACATTGCTGCCAACTCTGCGGCGTCCGTCTCCTCAGAGAACCGGATGTATACTCGCTGCTCCGACATCTGCACCATCCTTCCAAACTGTAATATTGAAAGAATTATATCACAGGATGAAGATTGGGAAATTGATTTGATGAATGGTGTATATCAGGCAGCATTCCTTTGAATGTTAACTAAAAATATATACCGTAATTATTGGATTGGATATAATGTTTTCTAAAAAAGGAGGATATATTGTAATGAATAATGCTTACGAAGTGCTTGAGGAGCGTATATCCGAATGGGGAATCTCTAATAAGGAAATTATTGCGGTTTATATCGTTGGGTCCCGGGCAAGAGAGGACAAGCCTTTTGATGAGTTTTCTGACTTGGATGTAGTCGTCTTTTCAACGAATCCAGATTACTATCTTCAAAATGATCAATGGTTACTAAACATCGGCAAAGTTTGGACCAGCTTTATGTTTCGAACGGCAAAAGGGGATCCGGAAAAACTCGTTCTCTTTGACCAAGGGGCTGAGGTTGATTTTCTATTCCGTCATATTTCTGATCTGGATCATATAATCAAAAATGGGCGTATTCCTGAAGGGTTTCAGCGGGGGGTTAGGATGCTGTTCGATAAGATGGGAAATGGAAACCAAATCATCCCTCAAACCACTACGATCCCGGGTACTCCTCCGATATCTGAAGGTGCTTATCTACAGGTTGTTAATATGTATTGCTTCGCCTCTCTATATGTGGCTAAACAAATTTTGCGTAATGATCTGTGGGTAGCTAAGCAAAGAGATATGGACTGTAAACAATTATTGCTGCAAAAATACGCGTATCCGGATGAATTATTTTCCCATATTCAAAACTGGTTAGGGGGACAATATGATAAGCATAGATAAAAAGTCGAGCACCCTAATTGTTGTACTGCATGAGATTTATGGGATTAACAAGCATATACAAAATTTTTGTAGCCTATTATCAGATCAGGGTTATGATGTCATTTGTCCAAATTTACTAGGCAAAGAAACGCCTTATGACTATTCGCAAGAGGAAAGTGCCTATACCAATTTTATAAAAAATATAGGATTTGAACGCTCTTTCTATCATATCGAAAGTTTATTATTAAGTATTCGAGCTCGCTATAAAAAGGTATTTATCGTCGGCTTTAGCATAGGGGCAACGGTTGCCTGGCTGTGTAGTAAAGAAAAGTATGTTGATGGAATTGTAGGATACTATGGCTCTCGTATTAGGAATTATTTAGAAATAACTCCACATTGTCCAACACTGCTTTTTTTCCCACAGGAAGAACCATCATTTAATGTGGATGAGCTCATTTCAATTTTAGATAACCGTAATATCCGGGTACATAAATTCAGCGGACAGCACGGATTCAGTGATCCGTACTCTCCCCGATATAACGTACATTCGGCTCAGCAATCATTTAACGAAACGGTAGAGTTCTTCAAGAGAGGTTGATCAATGAACAGCTTCATCCAGCCCACACCTGTTTCATTACTCTGGGGAAACGCACAGTCTTGATATGCGGATTAGTCATATGTATACACATCATTGACTATGAAAAGGAGACGTATGTGGCTGTGGCTACCTTTTTTTCATAATACCATTCAACCTTCTCCGGCAGATGGGGCAAAAGCGGCGGATCAGAGCGGGAAAGCTTCTTAATTTATCCTGCTTACTACGACAGGAGTTAACTTTCAGGACTCCGCCATTGCTATTGCCCAATTCAAACAGTCTGCTTGATTTGAGGTAATGCGAAAAATAAAAGGGCTCTGATGATCTAGTCGACCTCTATCGAAAATATCTCTTTAAAACCTCTTTTACCCTCGGCTGTAATACGTATCGCTCGGGTTGTAGGCAGACGCTCGATCCAATGTAATTCGAATAATCTGTCCAGAATAGCACTTCCTAAAGCACCGGCAAGGTGATGGCGTCGTTCACTCCAATCCAGGCATTTATGTGAGAAGGAGCGGCGCTTTTGTCTTGTTTTTGTAAGGTCAATCTGAAAGTCAGTGAAGAAAGTCTCTCCTTGGTCCGTAATATGAAGCCCGTCCTGATCCTCGGAAAGAATCCCCTTTTGCATGAAAAAATTCATGAGCTGTACGCCTAATTGACCCGCAACATGATCGTAGCAAGTTCTTGCCAACCGTATGGCCTCGTTTTCGGAGGCTTGTTTGAATGACTTGATTGGAACAGGTGGAGCTATGGATAAAAATGACTCCATCACCCGGGCAACTTCGGGGTCTTGAATGCCATAGTAACGGTGACGCCCTTGTTTTTCCACAGTAACGACGTGTGCCTCGGTCATTTTAGCCAGATGGAAGCTGGCCGTTTGCGGTTTGATGCCTGCCATATGGGCCAATTCACTTGCCGTGTGGAACCTGCCGTCTAATAAAGCGGTGAGTATAGCTGCACGAGAAGGCTCGCTAACAAGAGAAGCAATCATAGCTACATTTGACTTGGTGCTCATGGCACGGTTATCCCCCTTTGTAATCCATACTTCGATGAAGGTTGAAATATTTATATTTTACAATAGGGAGGCAGATCTGAATAGAAGGAGAAGAGATAATGAACCCAATAAATCAGATGAATGGAATGAATCATAGCCCAGACGTTAAAACGATTAACCCTAGCATTTTATATTACGGAACCCCTGTGATTTTACTCAATACGGTGAATGAGGATGGAACGACCAATATTAGCCCGATTTCCTCCTCGTGGGCATTAGGAGATTGTGTGGTACTAGGCATTGGAACAGGTGGCAAAGCATTAGAAAATATGGAGCGGCATCCCGAATGTGTAATCAATGTTCCGGGACCTTCCATGTGGGAAAATGTAGAACGTTTGGCTCCTTATACAGGTAAGAATCCTGTTCCAGCGGAAAAAAAGGGACATGGATTTATGTACCATAAAGATAAGTATGAGATCAGCGGACTCACTTCGATTGAGTCGAATAGGGTCAAGCCTGCCCGAATTAGGGAGTGCCCTATTCAAATTGAAGCCAAGGTGAGGGATGTAAGAATTCCTGACCATTCTCCTTATTTTGCTATCGTCGAAACTCAAGCCATACAGGTGCATGTTCATCAGGATATCATCCTCGGCGAGAACCATATTGATCCGACAAAGTGGAGTCCGCTCATCTATAATTTCCGCCATTATTTTGGTCTGGGTGAGCATTTGGGCAAAACCTTTCGATCCGAAACCTGATGCTTTAAATAAAATGATAATATCCTACCTGAATAATGAGAATTTTCTTCCCAAATCGTTCTTTTTGTGCGAGAATAATTGAAAAATCATCCATGACTACGCATACAGGAAGAGACGATTCATACAGCACGTATAACAAGGGAGGAAATAATCATGTCAGAAGAACGCAAGCTGTCATTCGAAACTCTCGCTGTCCATGCCGGACAAGAGATTGATCCTACTACCTTTTCCCGCGCCGTTCCGTTGTACCAAACCACTTCATATGGATTTCGGGATGCCGAGCATGCGGCTGATTTGTTCTCGCTGAAAGAATTCGGCAACATTTATACGCGTCTGATGAATCCGACCACGGATGTGTTCGAGCAACGGATTGCAGCACTGGAAGGCGGGGCTGGCGCGTTGGCCACAGCTTCGGGAATGGCGGCGATTTCCTTCTCCATTCTGAACATTGCGGGAGCTGGAGATGAAATTGTATCAGCCTCCAGCCTGTATGGCGGTACATATAATCTGTTTTCTACCACACTGCCCAAGTTGGGTATTAAGGTGCATTTTGTCGATTCGGATGATCCAGAGAATTTCCGCCATGCCATTACGGATAAAACGAAGGCCATCTTTGCCGAAACGATTGGCAATCCACAGGGCAATGTGCTGGATGTGGAAGCAGTAGCGGCGATTGCGCACGAATATGGTATTCCGCTGATTGTGGATAACACGTTCCCAAGTCCTTACTTATTGCGTCCTATTGAATACGGAGCGGACATTGTCGTGCATTCGGCAACGAAGTTTATTGGCGGACACGGTACGTCTATTGGTGGGGTGATCGTGGACAGCGGCAAGTTTGACTGGAAAGCGAGTGGTCGTTTCCCGGGGCTGACTGAGCCGGACCCGAGCTACCAC
Source organism: Paenibacillus sp. 1182 (assembly GCF_017833915.1). Classification (NCBI taxonomy): domain Bacteria; kingdom Bacillati; phylum Bacillota; class Bacilli; order Caryophanales; family Paenibacillaceae; genus Paenibacillus; species Paenibacillus sp. 1182. The sequence continues at coordinate 146,575 of NZ_JAFICR010000005.1, forward strand.
GGAGTTGTTTACACCGAGGCGGTGGGACCTATCGCATATATTATCAAGGCACGGGTGCAATTGCTACGGGACTTGGGAGCTGCCATTTCTCCGTTCAATTCATGGCTGCTGCTTCAAGGCTTGGAGACACTTCATCTGCGGCTGGAAAGACATAGTCAAAATGCCTTGAAGGTAGCGCAATATCTCGAAGGCCACAAGGATGTGGAGTGGGTCAGCTACACCGGGTTGCCGAGCCACCCGTCCTACGCATTAGCTCAAAAGTATTTGCCGAAAGGACAAGGAGCAATCCTGACCTTTGGTATTAAAGGTGGAAGCCAGGCGGGAAGCAAGCTAATTGCGAATGTAAAGCTATTTTCTCATTTGGCGAATGTAGGTGATTCCAAGTCTTTGATTATTCATCCGGCAAGCACAACGCACCAGCAGTTGAATGAGGAAGAACAGGTTGCTGCCGGAGTCAAACCGGAGCTGTTACGCCTATCTGTCGGGACAGAAGCAATAGACGATATATTGTATGATCTGGAGCAGGCGATCGCGGCCAGCCAGCAGTAGTAGCAGTAGACTCTTCTTAGACTAAGTGTGACAGAGCATTCGTGTAGCATCGCAAGTGATTTTTCGACCCAGATCGGTATTCGTTCAGGGTTGATCAGGCGGGGGGCAACCTCCGTCTTTTTTTGCGTGTTGACAACATACCCCCATAGGTATATATTATACCCCATAGGGTATATAAGGAGGGGAAGAAGTGGGTAGAAAAATAGTTATTATTGGCGGGGTAGCAGGTGGAGCTTCTGCTGCTGCGAGATTGCGTAGATGGAATGAGGAAGACGAGATTACTCTGTTTGAACGCGGAGAGCATGTTTCTTTTGCGAACTGTGGCCTTCCCTACTATATTGGCGGGACAATCCATGCGCGGGAGAAGCTGTTTCTCCAGACACCTCAAGGGATAAGAGACCGTTTTAATATAGATGTAAGGGTACTGAAAGAAGTGATACAAATAGACCGCGAGCAGAAGCTCGTCCATTTCCGCGATATGGTTACAGGGGAAACAGATGAGCAGCCATACGATATTGTAGTATTGTCGCCGGGAGCCAAACCGATGATACCGGACATTCCCGGATTACATGAAGCTGTGAATGTATTTACATTAAGAAACATTCATGACACGGACGTCATTAAAGCATATGTAGATGAAGGACATCCCCAGCATGTCACGGTGATCGGGGCCGGATTTATTGGGCTGGAGATGGCCGAGAATTTGCGGGAGCGTGGACTTGCAGTAACTATTATTGATATGGGACAACAATTATTGAATCCGCTGGACCCTGAAATGGCCAAATGGGTAGAACAGCATATGAGACTGAACGGGGTGGAGGTGCGTTTAGAGGAAGGAGTCACGGCTTTTGAAGAGCAGGGTGCACAACTTCGTTTGACCTCCGGGGGTGTACTTCAGACGGACATGGTTATTCTGGCGATCGGTGTTGTTCCTGAAAATGAGTTGGCCAAGCAAAGCGGATTGGAACTTGGTTTTCGCGGCGCCATCCTGGTCAACGCCCAACTGCAAACCAGCGATCCGGCCATTTATGCGGTGGGGGATGCCATCCAGGTCAAGGACCGCAATCATGGGTTTGCAACGATGGTATCGCTAGCTTGGGGAGCCAATCGTCAGGGGCGCTTGGCAGCAGATCATATTAACGGTCAGACAATTTCTTATGATGGGGCGCTCGGAACATCCGTCATTAAGACCTTTGCATTGACTTCAGCATCTACAGGTAATAATGAAAAAACATTACAGCGGCTGGGTGTTCCTTATCAGGCTGTTCATATTCATCCCGGTTCGCATGCTGGTTATTATCCTGGCGCATCACCCATCGCTATGAAGCTGCTCTTTAATCCCGAGAATGGGATGATCTATGGGGCGCAGGCTGTTGGAGCTGATGGAGCAGACAAAAGAATTGATGTCATTGCGACGGCTATTCGTGGTCATTTGAACGTCCGAGAACTGGCTGATATTGAACTTGCTTACGCACCTCCCTATTCTTCAGCAAAAGACCCTGTGAATATGGCGGGCTACGTGGCTTCGAATATCATGGATGGGCTGGTCCAAACGATACAGTGGCATGAAGTTGATGATTTTCACCGAAAGGGTGGTCTTATTATTGATGTTAGGGATGCAGTGGAGCTACAGGCAGGAGCCATTCCAGGTTCGATTCATATTCCTCTGGCCGAGATTAGAGAGCGGATGGCGGAAATCCCTAGTGATCTGGAGATCGCGGTATCCTGCCAAGTTGGTCTGCGAGGCTATATTGCGGCCCGAATTTTGATCCAATACGGTTATCGGGTGAGGAACGTTGATGGTGGCTATAAGACGTATTCGGTTATGGCTGAACGTGATCATCTCTTAAAATAGTTCATCACCCATCCAATCTGGTTGAGGTGATCTGTTACTTCGCAGTGCAGCGCACCAAAGAAAGTATCTTGTAGCTCCACGGTAACGGTACCTTTTTCTGCTAGTGCGTGGTAAGCCTGCTTAAGCTCGTCCTCACTTTCACAGTCGAGAATGATTTGTACATGCTGTGCTTTCAGCGGCTTACCGTAGGAATCCGAAAAATGGATATGACTGCTACCCAGGTGAAGTTCAGCGTGCAAGAGTCTGCCTTCCTGCTTGTTTAGCACTTTGATTTTTCCGCCTAAAACCGATTGGTAATAGTCAATTGACTGCTGCACGTCGTTTACAATGACAAAAGGGCTTGCACTTCTCATGGAATCATTTCCTTTCCTGTCTTTAATGTAGGATTGCTACTGTACATTATTTACGTTATTCGCAGAGTTTACCCCTTTTCTGATCAAATTATGGCTTGGTTCACTGTGTGACGTCTGTTACAATAGAAGAGGCATATACGAATGGATAGAAAAGAGGTTGAACAGTGGGCACTTCAGTGATTTGGGAAGCAGTTATATATTGGGTAATCTTGGTGATTTCCGCTCTGTGCGTGATCGCAGTATCTGGTAGTCGGAAGACGGCAAGCACGATTATTTTGGCGCCCGTTGTTTTATTCTGTACCATATTTATGATGCAGGGCTCGGTGTTTACTGCCATGCAGCACCCGACGATGGGGTCTAATGTGGGTTTGGGTATGGCATTTCTGACAACATGGGTAGTCAGCGGAATATTGTTTGCTGTTGCGCTTGTAATTGCTTTTATTAAATATAGCAAGAAGAACAAGGCGTAATTTAGCCCTAACCTCATATGAATAAAGGCTTTCGGTGATGTGCCGAAAGCCCTTTTTGTATTCCTTTTTAACCATGCAGGATGTCTCCGCTTATCTGCGTCTTCTCATAAGCAACACAACGATCAGCACGACGATGATCACGATCAATAGGAATTTCATATTCGATAACCTCCTTGGTCTGTCTCATATTTGGTATTAACCATTTTTAGTTAGTATGCACCGATGGATCTCAAGCAAGTATCTATTGTCGAGTTCTTGGGGAAATTTAGAATGTGGGATCAAAAAGAGGTTTACAGGCTTAGCTGGAAAGTGTATACATAAAGTAAGGGAGGCGATTGCCATGAGTGATCGTGCATTTCATTTGTTCTATATTATTTTCTTAACGGTTCTGGCACTTGGAAGTGTTGGTGGAGTCGCTTGGTGGCTGCGCTCTGTCGGTCGTCAAGAGAAGGAAAAAAACTGAATTCAACATGGGAATACAAGCCCAGTGCATCTTCCAGTAGGAGGGTGCATTTTTATGTGTTATAATGGGAACATATGTTCTTTGTAGGAGGGAAGACGATGTTGCCAGATTTGGAACGAAAGCTGCTACGTATTTTGTATAATTATTTCGCCCAGCATCGCCACATGCCTACAATGGCGGAATTGACCGTAAAAACGGGCAAGCGAGACGCTGAAATTACAGTCGCCTTGCGACATATGGAACAGGAGCGCTACATCACTTGGGAAAACAATTCGGGTACCCAACATGTTGTTTTACTGGAAGGATGGGAGCGTCCCTCGACCCAAAGGCGCACTCAAGCCGAAACAAGACGTTCCACTACGCAAACGATGCCGACCGATGGTACAGAATATTGGACGAATTATTAGAAGGTATATAAAACTGGAGAATTAATGAGTTTTTAAGGTGCATATCATTTAGTTTTAAGAAAGCGAGACTATAATGACCCTATTAACCCCTTTTTGATCAAGCTATAGGCCCTGTCGATGTATCGACGGGGTCATTTTTTTGTTCATGATACGGTTTCCGTAAAATGAAAAATCCCCCGGGGATCATCCGGAGGATGGGTGCAGTTTGCATGTACTGCACAGCTTGCCCAAACTTCATCGTTTGATGGCATAATATATATTCAACCCCTGCTACCTTGCAATATATGGTCAGCATGTTCATAAGGGGCAGTGTGATTCCACTGTTCATTTTCCAAACGACAAAAGCCCTACCTCTCTTTCGTCCTTGCGGCTCCGATGACCGCGCCAGTGTGAATGTGAAAATCTTCGGCAAAAGCTCAAAATTCTACATTAGGGTTATACATAAAATTTGGAGAAGCTCCATACGGTGATTAGGAGTAATAGCTTGTTGCGTGGAATCTTATGGGGTTAATACATACTTTAATAGTATAGCAGGAATATATCTAAAACACAAGGTGTGTTTGGTTTCTTAATTAAGAATAGTATGATTTCCCATCTATAAATTGCAGACTAAAAGTCGTCTTCGTATTGTAAAATGCTCAAGCAAGAAGGTAAACTTTTGATGGTTGGACTCCGATATTGAATACACAAGATATTTTAGAGTGTACGGATGAAAAGAGGGGTAGCAATTTGCCGACCTATAAGCGCTTTATTCAGCATGTTATCCTGAACTATATTATAGGTTCGTTTATCACTGTATTGTTGGTAGGTATGATTTTTGTATTTTCCACGTTAAATGTAGCCCACTATGAAATTTGGGGTCTTGTTAAAATTATTGCATTTTCCAGCGTCATTATGATTGCTTGTGAAACCATAGTGTTTCGAATCCATTTGAGACCAGTTCATCGTTTTTTTCTAGGTAACCAGGAAACACTCAAGGATGTAGAAGCGGTGTATATCCGGGTTCATCATCTGCCTAATTTGTCAGTTTTACGTATTGTAGGACCGCATTTGTTAGGCTTCTCTATCCCGGCAACCGTCATTGCGTTATGGATGATACATACTGGACAACTTACTTTTCCCTTTTATTATGTAGGAATCGCCTGTATAGGAGCTTGTCTGGTTGCTTCCATGCACGCACTGGTTGAATTTTTCCTGACCATGAGAGCAATCAAACCACTGCTGGAGGAAATTCGGGATCGAACCTACCAGCAATATGGATTGAGCCTGTCCCTGCGAGGACGAGTCCTGCTATCGCTTCGGCATAAATTTCAGTTAAGTGCGACGCTCATTGGTGCTTTTCCTTTATTTTTATTTTGTTTAGCTACACAGATTCGCTTGGAACGTTTGGAGGCGGCGAATTCTAGTTCCTATTGGGCATGGGCGGGTGCGATTTTAATCTTTGGTGTAGCCTTTGCTTATCTGGGAGGCAGGTTGCTGACCCGTGAGATCGAACAGCCGATCCACCACCTGCTGGAAAAAATGAATGAAGTGAAGGAAGGCCGCCTGAACAGTAATGCCAGCGATTTGTATTCGGACGAATTTGCGGAGCTGGTCGAAGGATTTAACATGATGATTGAGGGCCTAAAGGAACGGGAAGAAAAGAACGGTCAGCTATTGGACAGTTACTTCGCCACCTTGGCGGCAGCACTGGATGCACGAGATGCCTATACCGCAGGACATTCTTTGCGTGTAGCTGAATACTCTGTACTCATTGGGCGCAAGGGAGGTTTGAATGAGGCGGACATCGATTTGCTGCGCAAAACAGCCTTGCTGCATGATATCGGTAAAATCGGCGTGGCTGACGCTGTGCTACTCAAGGACGGCAAGCTGACGGACGAGGAGTTTGATCAGATTAAAATGCACCCGGTTATGGGGGAGAGCATTCTCCGGCAAGTTGAACCGGCTTATGCTATGGCCCCTTATTTGCCTGGCGTGCGCTCGCACCATGAACGTTATGATGGCAAAGGATATCCTGACCAGCTCGCTGGGGAAGATATCCCCTTATTTGGACGAATCATTGCTGTAGCGGATGCTTATGATGCAATGACGTCTAATCGCCCCTATCGGCAAGGTATGAAGGAAGAGAAGGCGGTTATGATATTGGAAGAGGGAAAGGGAACCCAATGGGATCCTTATTTTGCCGAATTATTTGTCAAGGAGTGGCGCCAGAACAAAGGCATCACAAGCTGACTCTATAGGTATCAGCACATTAGGGCGAGCCATTGAGGTTCGCTTTTTTATATAGGGAGGTAAGCATCTTTTGACATGTCGAAAGATGGGGCTTCATGTTATGATGTACAAGAAAGGCAGACGAGGTTAACATAGGCCTGGCATCCAATTTTTTGCGCTATGGGAGTGTGAGTCCATGCAATTTTCAATGATGTTTTTAATGAATTTAGGGATGCTGATTGCCGTTGCCTATGTGGCGAACGTGATTTATAAATATGGTTTGAGTCGTACCTCTTCGCGGTTCAAATATGTCAGCTCGGTGCTGCTAGTGATATTTGGCGGATGGGTCAGCTCTTGCTTTGGTTTTAACTTTAGTGAAACGGTTATTTTTGATCTGCGTTTTGTGCCGCTGATTATCGCGGCATTGGTGTATCCCCGCTCCTATACGCTTATTATTATTGGGGTCGCAATCGGACTTACGAGATTTACCTTTGGTCTGCATATGGCGGCGTGGGTCGGCTTTTTGAATATGAGTATCCTGGGCGTCCTGTGCGCCGGATTGAACTACTGGATGCGGCGTTCCACCTGGCGTCTGATTATTAAGGCATCGGTGACTATTTTAGCGGTTAATATCGTAAATACGTTAAATATTGCCTGCCTGGGCGTCATTCCCTGGCGCTATTATGTAGCGGAGGTTGTTCCTCTGACACTGCCAATTGGCATCGTCCTCAGTTTTCTATTTGCTCTGATTTTACGGGACTTTCAGATGGAGCAACAGCGGAATCATCAGATTAAGCAGGCGAATGAGTTGTTATCAGAGCAGCGAGATGAGTTGCAGAAGGCAAAGGTCATTCTAGAGGAACGTGCCAAGCAACTGATGATGGCTTCCCAATATAAATCGGATTTTATGGCAACGATGTCGCATGAGTTACGTACACCTCTTAATAGCATCATTAATCTGGCGCAGATTATCAACGAGCAGGGAAAGGAACTGGATGAAGACGAGTTATACCAGTACAGCGATCTCATCTATGCCTCGGGGCATGATTTGCTCCAACTGATCAACGACATTCTGGACTTGTCCAAGGTCGAGGCTGGACACATGGAAATCGTAAGTGAGCCGGTCAATGTGCGTGAGATTGCGCAGGTGATGATGATGCAGTTTGAAGTCACTGCGAAGGATAAAAACCTGGAATTCAGCTTAAAGGAGCATGAGCCTATACCGAATGAAATTCGGTCCGATTCCAAACGAGTACAGCAAATTTTGCGTAATCTGTTGTCCAATGCCTTTAAGTTCACTCATGAAGGACGTGTATTGCTAGAAATGAGTACACAGCATCTGGATCAAAAGGGGCAAGAGGGAGATTGGGTTGTATTTGCTGTAAAAGATACGGGCATCGGTATTTCCAAGCTTCAGCAACACGTTATTTTTGAGGCATTCCAGCAGGCGAACGGTTCCATTAATCGTAAATATGGAGGAACTGGGTTGGGATTGTCCATCAGCCGTGATTTTTCCCGCTTGTTGGGCGGGTTTATCCGTCTGGAGAGTGAGGAGGGCAATGGAAGTACATTTTCCCTGTACCTACCGATGTGTCCGTCCAAAAGCAAGGAGGCGGACGAACAACCCTTTAAATTAACCTAATCGCAATTGTAGGAGCAGGAGCGTTATGGCACAAAGGAGGTCTATCATGGAACGTAAAGCGGTCGTTGTGGGTGCAACAGGGCTTGTCGGGGGTTATGTTGTACGAGAGCTGCTGGTGCAAAAGGAATACAACCGCGTCATGGTTATGGGCAGACGTCCGTTGGACATCAAGCATCCCAAGCTGGAGCAGGTGCTCATCGATTGGGAACAGCCGCAGAAAGCGGCGTTCGCCTTCGAGGGGGTGGATGATGTTTTTTGTTGCCTTGGGACAACGATGAAAAAGGCTGGCTCCAAGGAGCAGTTCCGTCAGGTGGATGTGGACTATCCAGTGCTAGCTGCCCAGTTGGGCAAAGAGGCTGGTGCTGTACAGATGCTAGCTATCTCAGCGATGGGGGCCGATCCAGATTCACGCGTGTTTTATAATCGCACCAAGGGTGAGGCTGAAGAGGCGCTTGCCGCTATCGGGCTGTCTGCGCTGCATTTGTTCCGTCCGTCGCTGATCTTGGGAGCGAGACCTGAACGACGTTTGGGCGAAGCCGCTGCCGCTGTTGTCATGAAAGCGCTGGACGGTCTGATGACGGGCAAGCTGGCTTCCTACCGTGCCATCCCGGCTTCGGTCATCGCACGAGCCATGGTACGAATCGCTCTTGCGCAGGCGAGCGGCGTACATATTTATCCGAACGACATCATTCGGGTCATCGGTGCGGAGCTAACATCCGATGTTGAGGAAACTGGTTCAGGAACGGGTGCGGATGCGGATGTAAACGTGTAAAACCACGTTTAGGATTAAAAATGATAATAACGCCGCTGTTGCCCGATGATTCGGGCAGCAGCGGCGTTATTTGTGTTTTATGGGTGGTCTGTATGTTGCGGCACATCGATCGTAATCTCTAATTCATCAAGTGCGTTAATCCGTCGCACGGAATAGTGGCTTTGGGCTTCACATGCTATAATACGGTGAACCAGTATCAGGAAGGAGAATCCAACCCATATGAAAAAAACAATTGCGACTGAAAAAGCACCCGGTGCTATCGGCCCTTATAGCCAAGCGGTAGAGGCAGGCGGGTTTGTTTACACTTCGGGACAGCTTGGACTGAATCCGGCAACAGGTGAGTTTGGTAAGGATGTACAGGAGCAGGCACGCCTGTCCTTGAGCAACGTACAAGCCATTCTGGAAGCGGCAGGCAGCAACATGAACCAGGTTGTGAAAGCGACTGTATTCCTGAAGGACATGAACGATTTTGTCAGCGTCAATGAGGTGTACAGTTCTTTCTTTGAGCAACCCTATCCAGCACGCAGTGCGGTGGAGGTAGCCCGTCTGCCTAAGGATGCACTGGTGGAGATTGAAGTCATTGCATTGAAGGGCGAATAGTCTGAAAGGTCCGTTCATAAAATAAAAAGTTTGCATGGCAACCGGGTGTCCCTATTAAATAGAGGCACCCGGTTGCTCAAATTTAATGTGTTTTGTTTTGTTGAATACAGAGTGGAGGTGGAGATGATTAATAAAAAAATAATTTTCACTGGTGGAGGTTCTTCAGGACATGTAGCAGTAAACTTAGCTTTGATTCCTCACTTACTGGAACAACAATGGAGTGTCCAATACATAGGCTCTGAACAAGGGATTGAAAGAAAATTGATTTCCGGACTAGAAAATGTGTGTTATTTCAGCATCTCAACTGGGAAATTGCGCAGATATTTTGATTGGGATAATTTTAAGGACCCTTTTAAAGTGCTGAAGGGGATTTCTCAAGCGTACCGGATTATAAGAAAAGAAAAACCGGATATTATTTTTTCAAAAGGCGGGTTTGTTTCGGTTCCTGTGGTACTGGCTGGGTGGTTAAATAAAGTCCCTGTAATCATTCATGAATCAGATATTACCCCTGGATTAGCTAATAAAATTTCCAGCACATTTGCTACAGAAATTTGTACTACCTTTCCTGAAACCACTCAGTACTTTCGCTCTAAGCATACCCGGTATGTAGGGGCTATTGTGAGAGATGAACTAAAAGATGGGGTGGCAGCTAAAGGTTTGGCCTATTGCGGTTTTACTCGAAATAAGCCGATCATTCTGATCATGGGTGGGAGTTTAGGTTCCAAGAAGATCAATGAGATGGTCTGTATGAATTTAGAGGCTTTGCTCGTTTATTTTCAAATCGTGCATATTTGTGGTAAAGATCAAGTGAATCATTCCATTCATATGCATGGCTACAAGCAATTTGAATACATAAACGATGAACTGGCGGATGTTATGACGATGGCAGATATGGTTGTTTCTAGGGCGGGTTCAAATTCCATTTTTGAATTCTTGACGTTGCGGAAGCCTATGCTATTGATTCCTCTTTCAAAGGCGGTTAGCCGGGGAGATCAAATTCTAAATGCAAAATCATTTAAGGCGCAAGGCTTTTGTGAATTTTTAGAAGAGGAAGAGTTGGAATCTGAACGGTTTGTCGACATGATTCTTCGTTTGTATGAAAAAAGGTCGGATTACATTATCAATATGAAGAAGATAAATGCAGATCACTCGACAAGCAAGCTTATAGATTTGATCAAAGTCTATACCTAACCATATTGGATAAAATGAATAAACAAAGCAAGCGAGCTTGGGCTAGATGATTCAGACCCGAACTCGCTTGTTTTTGCTAGTAGATATCAATAGTTTCTTTAATCCCGGTCTCGATTACGGGCAAAGAATAGCCATAGGGCGTACACCAGAATGATTGCTGCCAAGATCAATGCAGCCAGCCGTACATTTTCATGGTTCGGATGCTCGACGGCGATGGCGACATAGGCCCATACAAATACGAGAGGATAAATGCTGTCACGATAAGGAAAGCTGACCATGATCGCCAATATGGTGCCGATGAGCAGGATAATGATCGCCCATGTCGTATCACTGAGTCCCCAGCCACTCCATTCATTCTTTTCCAGTGCCACTGCAATATTGATAATAGTAGCAACGGATACCCAACCGAGGTTGAGGCTGAACGGTAGCTTGACGAACCACATTTCTCCGCGGGTTGGCTGAGGTGTGCGGGTACGTACATACACGACGCCCAAGGAAAGCAAGTATAAAATAATAACGATGACGCACAGTTCTACGTATACATACTGCCAGAGGAAAATCCAGATGATATTGAAAAGACAGCCTAGAATAAAAAAAATACCGATGGATTGAACGCTTGTCTTGGCTTGCCCTGTAGGTGTAGCTTGATACACAACAAAGCAGGCGAGCAGCACGTAGATGACCGACCAGATGGAAAAAGCGTAACCCGCTGGGGTGATCAAGGTAGGGTACATGTTGGATACAGCAGCAGTACTTCTGCCACCGATAGGAAGTGTAGAAGCCAGAAAGTTAATGAAAACGACAGCAATAAATACAATAATATTCCACCATTTATACGGATGGCTTCGTGACATTGGGATATCTCCTCCTCAACGAATGATGATCCAAAATGACTGACTGGTCACAATCTTCTACTATGAATATACCCACTTTACTTTCGAATATGTCGGAACGGTAAAAGTTTCTTGATCCCGGCATAATCATAAAAAGTGGTATGTATATGCAGTCATATGTAGTACAATGATAAAAATTTTAAGCACTATATAAGCTGTATTTCCTCAAATTCAACTTATATAGAAGTAAGGAGATAAGTTGAATGAATAGATTGGAGAAAGTAGGGAAATTTGTAGGAGGGACCTTTTCCATCTGGGTACTTTTATTTGCATGCTTGGGATTTTTCTTTCCTGCGGCGTTTACAGGGTTGAAAGGATACATACAGTTATTTCTGGGCATTGTCATGTTCGGGATGGGGCTAACTTTATCTGCGGCTGACTTTCGCGAAGTATTCCGGCGTCCAGTGGATGTGGCTATTGGTGTGGTCGGGCATTATCTGATTATGCCGTTTCTGGCCTTTGGATTGGCATTAGTATTGCAGCTGCCACCGGATATTGCGGTAGGTGTCATTTTGGTAGGCTGTTGCCCGAGTGGAACTGCGTCCAACGTAATGACGCTTTTATCCAAAGGCGACGTGGCGTTGGGGGTATCGATTGCTTCGGTGTCGACGCTGATTGCTCCACTGGCTACCCCAGCCATGATTAACCTGCTTGCTGGACGTTGGATGAATATTGATGCGAAGTCCCTGATCATGGACATTCTCATCGTAGTTATTGTCCCCATTGTGCTGGGTGTTATCATCAAATCGCTATTTCGCAAACAGGCAGAAGCCAGTGTCCAGGCGCTGCCGCTCATATCAACACTGGTGATTATGCTCATCGTGGCTATTGTGATTGCAGGTAGCAAAGGCAAGATTTTGGAGACAGGTCCGATTATTTTTGGTGTGATTATTTTGCATAACGGAATCGGGTTCCTGCTTGGATATTGGTTTGCCAAGCTGTTCGGCATGGATCTTTCCAAGCGTAAAGCTGTTACGCTGGAAACGGGAATGCAGAATTCCGGACTGGGTGCTGCGCTGGCAGCAGCTCATTTTAACCCGATTGCTGCTGTACCGAGTGCGATTTTTAGCGTGTGGCATAATATTTCCGGCTCGTTGCTCGCGACTTGGTTTTCCCGCCGGGAGGAGAAGAAAAGCACAACCGGGAAGCATTAAGCTTTGTTAGTGGCTTGTGCCAAGTGGCTACGGTTCAGCTTTTTCGAACAGTTTAGGGATGGTCAGAAAGGATAGATTTGACTTTATAGTTGCGGATCATTATACTGTGGTTATTATAACCACTGTATTTAAGTAAGCAACAGTAGTTTGAGTCGTTATGGAGGAAAACTACATCGAATTCGTATTTGGCTTCATGCTCAACAGCCTTATATTATCTGATCTGATTTAACTGAAGGAGAGAGAAAGAATGAACCCAAAATATAATTCTCTATTTGAAGCTTTTACCCTGCCATCCGGTGTTACGTTGAAGAACCGTATTACCATGGCACCTATGACTAACTTTGCTTCCCACGAAAATGGTGAAGTGAGTGACGAGGAACTGGCATACTACCGTGAACGCTCAGGGGGTGTGGGCGCAGTTATTACCGCTTGTGTGTATGTAACTCCAGATGGTAAAGGATTTGTTAATGAGTTTGGTGCGGACAAGGATGAAATGATTCCTAGCCTGCGCCGTCTGGCGGATACGATTCATCAGGAGGGCGCGAAAGCGATCCTGCAAATTTATCATGGTGGCCGCCTGTGTCCACCGGATCAGATTCCAGACGGACAACCGATTAGTGCAAGCGCAGTAGCTGAGGAAAAAGAAGGCGCACCTGTGCCGCGTGAAATGACATCCGACGATATCCATCGCGTCATTCGCGCCTATGGCGAAGCAACTCGCCGCGCGATTGAAGCAGGCTATGATGGTGTGGAGCTGCACGGAGCGAATGGTTACCTGGTGCAGCAGTTCTTCTCCCCGCACTCCAACCTTCGTACCGATGAATGGGGAGGAAGTGTTGAAAAACGAATGACCTTCCCGCTGGCGATTGTTCACGAAGTGAAGAAAGTGATCGCAGAACATGCAAAGGGGCCATTCATTTTCGGATACCGCTTGTCTCCTGAGGAAGGACACACGCCAGGCATCACGCTGGATGATACGATGGTGCTTGTAGACCGTCTGGCGGATCAAGGGCTGGATTACCTGCACATTTCCGTAAATCATTTCTTCGGTGGTTCGTTCCGTGACCGTAGTGACGAACGGTCACGTACCGTTCTCATCCATGAGAAGGTAGGTAACCGTGTGCCGATTATGGGAGTCGGATCGCTGAATACACCGGACGAGGCGCTTGCAGCACTGGAGACAGGTGTACCGCTTGTATCGCTGGGACGTCCACTTTTGATGGAGCCGCAATGGGTTCAGAAGGTGCAAAACGGCACAGAAGATACCATTCGCACGACCTTATCCAAGCAAGCCCAGCAGGAGCTAGTCATTCCTGACTACCTGTGGGGTGCGTTGACGACCCTTCCAGGCTGGATGCCTGTTACGGACTAAATTTTGAATGACGGAGATACCCTAGGCTGCTCTCATGCACCTGGGGTATTTTCCTGTCTTGTGACCGTGAACACAATAATATAGGAATAACTGAGAAAGAAGGAAACTGACAATGTTACATGGAGCTAATGGCGCGATTTTGATGGAGTCAACCCATCCGGGGCTACAGATTCGACTGTTGCAAGTAAATGATGCAGAACGTTTATTAGAGATCAGACGTGAAAATTTTGATTTTTTCAAACCGTTCGAGCCAGAACGGCCTGAAGTTTACTTTACCCTGGAAGAACAGGCGCGTCTGATTTCCAACGGTTTGGAAGCGGCACAAGCCGGACAGGGATATACGTTTGGACTTTTTTTGCCGGAAAATAATAAGCTGATTGGCAGAATAGAGCTGTCGGGTGTCGCTAGAGGCCCCTTTCAAAACGCCAATCTGGGCTACTTTGTAGATCCTGCTTACCACGGACAAGGCTATGCTACTTCCGCAGTGAAGGATATTGTACGCTACGCCCTGAATGAGTTGGAATTACACCGTATTCAAGCTGGAGTGATGCCAAGAAATACGCCTTCCAATCGAGTGATGGAAAAGGCAGGATTTCGCCGCGAAGGGCTAGCTCTCAACTACTTGAAGATTAATGGTGTGTGGGAAGATCACGTGCTGTATGCGATAACGGCTGAGGATTTGCAGAATGGCGTCTTCTGAACTCGCCAGGCGTGACACCCTCCAGTTTTTTGAACACCTTGCCAAAATATTTTTCATCCTGATAACCAACCATACCGGCAATATGATGAAGGCGCAGCTTGTCATTCAGCAGTAATAGCTTTGCCTTGCCCATCCTGATCTGGCACAAATAGTCCGACAGATTAACCCCGTACTCCTGCTTGAATTTACGAGAAATATATTCCCGACTGAGGTAAAAGCGGCTCGCCATATCCTGTAGAGAAATGTCTTCATCGTAGTGTGCATCCAGATAGCGGGCAATATCACGGATGGTCGGGTTGTTTGGACTATGGCTTGGTGTAAGTGCCTGACCGGCTGCCAGCAGTCGGTTTTCGACCTGTCTTTGCCATAAGGGCAACGAAAGCATGCCGCGGTTGTCGATCGGCAATGCATGAATGGAGCCGGACTCATCTGCCATCTCCTCGCCATCGGTATCTCCGGGTCTGTCATTCAACCAGCGGGCCAGCATCCAGTCCAGCTCTTGATTCCAACTGGCTAGCTGTTCTGCTGTAACCGAAGGCAACTCGGCTACGGCTGCTATCCAGCGGCCTACCGCTATAGACACACGACTGGCATTACAGCTGAGCGCACTAAGCCGTAGTTCCTCTTCCATGTCAGGTAACTGGGGAAGACGAATGCTCTGCCGTGTCTGGGTACTCTGGTGCATCCAGTCGGCTTGCAACACATCCCGTTTCCACAACGCTTGCCTTGCCTCTTGGTAGGCAGTGGCTGCCGCTATGGGAAAGGCACCAAAAGAGCCAACCCCGATGTGCATGTAGCACCGCAAAGCGGTTTTGATTCCTGTATGAATATCCTGCAAGAGCTTTGACCAACGAGATGGATCGCCCCAATATAGCAGAATAATTTCGTCCATACGCTCCAGATGGCGGAATGCAACT
Organism: Paenibacillus sp. 1182; assembly: GCF_017833915.1. Taxonomy (NCBI): domain Bacteria; kingdom Bacillati; phylum Bacillota; class Bacilli; order Caryophanales; family Paenibacillaceae; genus Paenibacillus; species Paenibacillus sp. 1182. The sequence continues at coordinate 162,124 of NZ_JAFICR010000005.1, forward strand.
CCGGTTTGAGAAGTTTCGAGAAATTCGTTGCAGATGTTAGTGAGGGAAAAGCTCAAAAGCGCACGCCGCGTTTTATATTTGTCCAGTATATCGGCATCCAGCTGAGTAGTACTCATCACAGCTGCATTACATATCTGAATAGCTGCGGGAAGACGTAGCTCCTCGCGTAAGGGCGTAATGGAAAGAGGGGTATTCGCTATCCCGGAAACGATTTCAGTCAGGAGCTTATCAGCATAGTGTGGCCTCATCCGATTGACTTCCATGGCCTGCATCGTCTGCCTGTTCCGGTCTTGCTCTGCTGTCCGCCAGGCTTGAGTGGCTTTTTTTACAGCCTCGTTAATCTCCACTGGATCCACGGGCTTAAGAATATAGTCCATGCCTCCCCGGCGGATGACCTGTCGAACCAAGTCAAAATCATCATAGCCACTGACCACCACGACTCTGGTTGCTGGGGAATTGACTTGAATCCACTCCATCAGTGCTATCCCATCCTTGCCGGGCATCCGCATATCCGTGAGTACAACGGGTGGGGAAAGGGCGGTAATGACCTCAATCGCCTGATCGCCCGACTCGGCTTCAATCACCTCGCTCACACCGCAAGCTTCCCAATGTACGAGCATCCGTATGGCATGGCGCACATGCTTCTCATCATCCACAATCAGGACTTTCATTGACAGATCACTCTCCCTTAATATGAATCTCCGTATGGGTTTCCGTGCGAATTTCGAGTGTGTACCGGACACCATGAGGCAGAATGTTGTCTACGCACAGGGTGTTAGAACCATCCTCCGAGTGAAGCTGAATACGCAATAGAACATTACGAAGGCCAATGGAGTCCTGCTCGCTAGTGTCTGGCTCCTCGTAGGCTTTTAGCGGACGTTTTAACATATGCTGGAGTTGCTCCAACTCGGCTTGTGGAATGTTAGTTCCGTTATTTTCCACTGTTATTTTCACAATACCTTCCCGGATTCGGCTACCTGTAATGCGAATTTCACCGGGCCCCAGCCGGGGATCGGCACCGTGTTTAAAGTAGTTTTCCACCAGCGGTTGGAGAATCATTTTAGGCACCCGATCATTCAGGACTTCATCTTCCCACTGGTAAGTGACCTCTAATTGCTCACCGAAGCGTTCCTTTTGTAAATCAAGATATTGTTTTACATGTTCGGCTTCTTCCTTAAGAGTAACGACCGTATGGTCCCTCATATTATAGCGCAGCATTTTGGCAAGGGAAGAGAGCAACGAATAAATTCGCGGCACCTCATGCTGTAGAGCCAGGGTTCCAATAGACTGTAGCGTATTATATAAAAAGTGAGGATTAATCTGTGCCTGGAGCGCTTTCAATTGATGTGTCTTGTTAGCCAGCTCCAGCTTGTATTCCCGCAAAATGAGGTTATTGATGGTATCCATCATCTGTCTGAAACGGCGCGACAGTACTCCGATTTCATCGTTACTCATGGCCCGAATGTCTACATCCAGTTGACCGGACTGAATCTGGTTTATGTAGCGAGTCAGTCGCTTAATAGGTGCCGTGATTTTTATCGAAATCCATAACGTGGCAACAATGGCAAGTAGCAATGCTGCGCCTGTAATGACCGCATTGATCTGAGTCAGGCGGGTAGCCCGTAAATACAGCGTACGATGTGGAATTTTCTTGACGAGCGTCCAGCCTGACAAATTGGCATCCAGCTTGCCGTACACGTGCAATGCTGTATCATCCTCAATCACTCCGTGCTCGTCTTCTTTAGAAATTCGATTGAGCAGGTCAGATTCCTTCCAGTGTGTTCCAATTAATGCTTCTTTTCCGCTATATATGATCGTTCCGTTTCGATCAATTAAAAACAGCTCCTCTGTATCCGCATCATACAATTGACGGCAAATACTGCGCAGCGGCTCCAGATCAACATCTATAGCCAGTACCCCAAGCGTCTCTGAGGCAGGAATGTTCCGAATCGCCCGATGAAGTGTAAATACTTGCTGCTCTGTGCTGTGCTCCGCATAGGAAACCGCCGAAAAGCCGTACAAATGCTTCATATGCGTGGGCTGTATGAACAGTCCGGAAGGGCCATAATGAATAAAACCGGTAAAGGGCTCCAGCCGGAATTCCCGTAGAGGAACCGTGCTGGTAATCAGCGTAGATTGCCCAGCCTCAAAAGAATGCAAATACACCTGGTCAATGCCTGACGTAGCATTCATCATCGTTTGCAGAGTGGTGTAAATTTCAGCGACGGCCCGGTAATCATCCGGAATTTTGGCCAGATTACGCAGAAAATGAGGGTCATTATAGACTCCGATGGACGCGCGATTCAAACCCTGTAAATAGTTATCCAAATTCGTAATTCCCTGAAAAATAAGCCGCTCATTTTCTTGTGTGGCCTGCTCCCGCAAGGAGTGCTTGGTGAGAACGAAGGTCATGGTCATCGACAGCAGTAGCGGCAGGGTGACCGCAATGAGCAAAAACCAGATTAGGCGAGAACGAATACTGTAAAATTTCATGCAGTGAGCTCCTTTCACAATTCAAGGCGAGCCAGAGGTCAATATTTTCCCCCTTAATGGTTCACGATCCTACGTGTTCTCGAGAGCGCTTATTCGACATAATGAACATGTGAATCGCTTATCCTTACGGCCCAAACATCATACTGCTGAAAGAAAGCCGTAAAGGAGCGTTCCAGACACCAATAGACAACATAAGGGGGGATCGGTTTGAATCGCGCCAAGTCGTCGCAATGGCTACAGCAATGGATTTTTGTAGGGCCGTCGACGTTATTTTTCGTTATCATTATTGTAATCCCTTTCATGCTCGGAATGTACTATTCTTTTACAGAGTGGAATGGAGTAGCCAATCAGGCAAAGTGGGTCGGGCTGGATAATTTCAGTCACATTTTATGGAATGATGACAAATTTGGGACAGCGTTCTGGTTTACGGTCCGTTTTACGGTGGTAGGAGTGGTGGCTGCGAATATTTTTGGCTTTCTGCTGGCGTATTTTCTAACCAAACCGTTGAAAACAAAAAATGTACTAAGGACCATCTTTTTTATGCCCAATGTGATCGGAGGTCTGTTGCTGGGCTTTATCTGGCAGTTTATTTTCGTCAAGGGATTTGCAGCAATCGGAGAGAGCACGAACTTGTCCTTCTTCAATCTGTCCTGGTTGGGAGATGAGATCACGGCCTTCTGGGGCATTGTAATCGTGTTTATCTGGCAAACTGCCGGTTATTTGATGGTGATTTATATCTCTTCCCTAACCAATGTGCCCCGCGATATGCTAGAAGCAGCCGAAATTGACGGAGCTAGTCGGATGCAAATTTTGCGGTCGATTATACTTCCTTTAATCATGCCTGCCGTTACGGTTTGTCTTTTCCTGGCGATATCATGGTCATTCAAAATGTTCGATCTTAATTTGTCACTGACCAAAGGCGGTCCCTTCGGGTCCACAGAGTCGGTTGCACTCAATATTTACAATGAAGCGTTTGTGAATAATCGTTATGGGCTGGGAACAGCTAAAGCACTCATTTTCTTTATCATTGTTGCTCTGGTTACGAGCCTTCAGGTACGACTGACGAAAAGTCGGGAGGTGGAAGCGTAAATGGAAACAAGCAAGCGCTACCGCTTTGGAACATGGGCGACCGAGATAGTGATGATCCTCGTCGCATTGTTATTCCTCGTCCCGTTTTACTTTTTATTCGTGAATTCGGTCAAAAGCTTTGGTGACCTGCTCACCGATTCTGCGGCCTGGCCACAAACCTTTGTATGGAGCAACTACGCTAGAGCGTGGAGCATCACGCGTTTTCCCGAAGCTTTATGGAATTCATTCGTGGTTACGGTAGTTAGTAATCTGCTGCTCGTACTGATCAGCTCAATGGCAGCTTACCGAATGGTCCGGCGTCCGACGCGTTATAATCGAGTGTTGTTCAGCCTGTTCGTAGCTGCTATGGTTATTCCTTTTCAATCGGTGATGATTCCTTTGGTCAAGGTTGTAAGTACACTGGATTTAATGAACAGTATAAGTGGTCTGGTCATCTGTTATCTGGGATTCGGAGCTCCAATGTCGATCTTTCTCTTTCATGGATTCGTCAAAGGTGTGCCAGTCGAGGTGGAAGAAGCAGCTACGGTGGACGGCTGTACGCCTTACGGAGTGTTTTTCCGAATTGTGTATCCGTTGATGCTGCCGATGATGGTAACTGTTATTATTTTAAATACGCTCTGGATTTGGAATGATTATCTCCTGCCTTCTCTGGTACTGCAAAAGGCTGAGCTGCGCACGATTCCGATTGCGACCTATGCCTTTTTCGGACAATACACAAAGCAGTGGGATTTGGCTTTGCCTGCTCTGGTGCTGGGCATCTTGCCAGTCATCGCATTCTTTCTGGCTATGCAAAAATATATTATACAAGGTATTATGGCGGGTTCGGTCAAGGGTTGAGTGTGGGATGAGCTGAAAATGTACACGGTGTGCCACTCCGCAAACGGAGGGTGCTTACCATCGCTGTTGCCTCCAGATTTCCCTGAATAAACGAGTAAAGGTGGAAATCTAGAGACAAAGGCGAGCGCTATCGCTTGTTCAGTACCATTCCCTTTGCCCCGTCGCCACATGAATTTTTCGAGTTCATCTGATATGAATTTAAAATAGAAAGGAACATCAACATGAAAACGCATACCTTTAAAAAGAAAGCTCAAGCATTAATCTTGCTTCTCGCGGCCTTTGCCCTGGTTTTGGCAGGTTGTAACAGCAGTGGCGGACAAAACGCAGGCCAAGAGGAAGTGAAGGAAAAAACCATTCACATTTTTCAGTTCAAGGTAGAGATTGCAGAAGCGCTGAACCGCATGAAGGCGGAATACGAAGCGTCTCATCCAGGGATCAAGCTCGATATTCAGACCGTGGGCGGGGGCAGTGATTACGGAGCGGCTTTAAAGGCGAAGTTTGCTTCCGGGGAGCAGCCGGATATTTTTAACGTCGGCGGTTACCGCGAGCTGGATACGTGGCTGGAATATTTGGAGGACCTGTCTGACCAGCCTTGGGTTGGGGATGTGGTCGATGTCGCCAAAGAGCCGATGACCAAAGACGGCAAGCTGTATGGTCAGCCGATGAATCTGGAAGGGTACGGCTTTATTTATAACAAGGATTTGTTCAAGAAGGCGGGGATTACGGAGACCCCTAAAACATTGTCCGAACTGGAGGGAGCTGCACAAAAGCTCCAAGCCGCTGGGATTACTCCATTTTCTAATGGATATCAGGAGTTTTGGGTGCTGGGCAATCATTTGCTGAACGTGGCATTTGCCAATCAGCCAGACCCTTCGGCCTTCGTTAAGGGACTGAATGATGGAACTGCAAAGATTCCGGGCAACGCTGTATTTGCCGAGTGGGTTAAGTTGTTCGATCTGACACTGAAGTATGGGAATACGAAGCCGCTCACGACTGATTACAACACGCAGGTAACGAACTTCGCCACTGGAAAGGCTGCCATGATGCAGCAGGGGAACTGGACTCAAGTCCAAATTGATGGAATTAATCCGAAGCTGAATCTGGGTATTTTGCCTATGCCGATTGGTGAAGACGCAACAGCCGGAGATAAGCTGTTTGTAGGTGTCGCCAACAACTGGGTGGTTAATAAAAATTCGTCTGTCAAACCCGAGGCGAAAGAGTTCTTAAACTGGATGGTAACATCCGAGCAGGGTAAAAAGTATATCACCAAGGAATTCAAGTTTATTCCAGCGTTCAAGAGCATCGAAGGGGCAGAGGCTGATATGGGCCAATTGGGTGCTGAAGTGGTGAAGTACAGTAAGGAAAACAAACTGCTGGGCTGGTTCTTTAGCCGCTATCCTGAAGGAGCACAGCAAGAATTCGGAAGTCAGATGCAAGCCTATGTGGCAGGTAAATCGGATGCTGGGAAGCTATTCGATGATTTCCAGAAAACATGGGAAAATTTGAAGACTAAATAAGAACAAAAGCACGCGATAAAGCCTTCGTATGTCAGGGAAATTGCATGATCCTGAACATACGAAGGCTTTTTTGCAAAATTAATTATATATGGTAATGGAGAAGAACAATATCCCCGCGGCGTTCTATTTCTTGGAGTTCAAACGTACTTGGTAGTGTTCCCTCTGGAAATAACGGTATTCCTTGTCCAAGCACTTTGGGAATGATCGCAATGATAGCTTTCTCCAGCAGTCCAGCTTGTAAGAAGGCCTGGACTAACTGGCCTCCACCGACTAGCCATACCGCACCTTCCGATTGTCCTTGTAGACGTGGAACCAGTTCAGTCAGAGCTTCGTCCGTAAATGTAATATGTGGCGCCTGCTGTTGCTCCGTTAATGCTCGTGTGAGCACATAGCATGGCTTTCCAGCATAAGGGAAATCATCTGAGAGCTTCAATACTTCCTCATACGTCAGTCTGCCCATCAGCACCGTACCAACGGTATCGTAAAAGTCGGCATATCCATTGTCCCCACCATCCCCTTTAACATCATACAGCCAGTCCACCGAACCGTCCGGCAAAGCGATATACCCGTCGAGACTCATGGCAATATACAGCACAACTGCGTTTGATTTCAAATCCTTCATAGTGTTCATTCACTCCTTTCTATATCCTAATGTTACAATGTATTTATGACATCGTATGTCGTAGTTAAACGGTCATTTTAAATTAATTTTTGATTAGAGGGGTACCTTATGAACGAACGCAGAATTGCTCTTATGAGGATACTGGATTCCCGAAAAAAATATACGGCGCGTGAGCTGGCTGAACGTTTTGGTGTCTCCGTCAGGACGATACAGAGAGATCTCGACTATTTGCAGCAGACCGGATTACCCCTTTATACCGAAATGGGTCCTCATGGCGGGTATCGGGCACTTCCCAATCGGCTTCTTCCTCCCCTTCATCTTGCTCGTGACGAGGCCTTGGGTCTTTTTCTCATGCTGCAACTGTTGGAGAACATTCCAGATATCCCTTTTGGCTCAGTTCGTGAGCATTTATCCGAGCACTATTATGCCGAACTTCCACAGGATGTGCAGGACAGTATCGATCAATTAAAGGAGTACATTTCTTTTCGTATGCTACCCACTCACGCAGAGTCACCCTACACCTCAATCATTTTGGAGGCTGCGCTGAATAAGCGCCGGGTGAACATGCATTACCGCTCCGCTTCCGGGGCAAAGTGGACTCAGGTATATCCGATTGGACTGTATTTTGATCACGGATATTGGTACATGCCAGCACATAGCAGAGACCGCATCATTTTGTATCGTTCAGATCGGGTGATCACAATAACGATGCTGGACGACACCTTGGACACCCTTCCTACACTTCAGGAATGGTTGGCTTCGGAGGATTCCCGTATAGGAATTCCGTCCAAAATAAAATTTACCGCATTGGGTGTCAGGCTGGCCGGATCAGATGCCCTCTTCCAAAATGTTTCCCATCAGGAAGGGCAGGCTCAGGAATGGCAGGGATATATTCCGGTCGAAGAGTTTAGATATGTATCCCGACTTTTGCTAAAATACGGGCCAGAGGCCGAGGTCGTATTTCCCAAAGAACTGCGTGTACAGGTCAAGCAACTGTTGCAAGACAGCCTGAACCCTTATCTGAAGGATGCAAAAGCGGATGATGAAGAAAAAGACAATTAATCCTGTAAATTGATTCTCTTATTTATAGTTAACCACATGAATATTTAAGGTTATTGACTTATGACTTTCCATTTATTTTTGTGATAAAGTTTTGAAAAGAGCCCGTTTTCGTATATGATGAAGAGTAATAATTCAAAAGGCTGGACGGGAGACAGATATGAATCAACCGCTTTATGGGATATGGCTCGGAGATGTGTTTTTTTGCTTTTCTGGTGAGACGTCGGAACCACGTATCGATGCGTGGAGCAGTGTAATTCGCAGGCTGACGCTAAAGGGAGACCTTCGGCCGTTTCGGCAGGCTGCGTTGCGCCTTGCCGAGGTACGAATACCGAACACTGCTCGTGTGGAAACCGCGGGCAGAGGTGGCAAAAGACGTTCCATGCTGGGGCGTACATTGGAGGGCTTGGCGCTGGAACCGCGCGAGACGATGGCACTGCTGACCCGCATGGACGAGAAGGGCTGTGCGGCATCGGGCATTACGCTGGGCGAGGAAATGCAATATTGGCAAAAAGCCGCTTATTTTGCGCTAGAGCTGATGCAGCGGGGCGAAATTACGCCATCGCTTACAGAGGCGCGTCCATCGGGACCGCGTCGTCGCGGTCCGGAAGCGGCTGTCGGGGTGTGGATTCCTCGTCTGTATCAAGAGGAGGACATACGCCGCTTTCATGAGCTGGCTGCTGCAATGCCGGCTGTTTGTATGGCGGCTCCTGCCGTGTTCGCGGGTAAGGAGCCTGAAACACGCGAGGATGCAGCCGGAATCGTGCTGTACTCCTTCTTGTGTGCGGTCATCCATGCGGAAACGACCGCGGTGTTGGCAGCATCAGACCGTGAGCTGGGACGATATCGTGCAGAGTATCGGCGCGGAGGATCGCCGCTGACAGAGCTATGGTGGAACAGTCTGCTGACAGGTTCCCGCCCGGTGGCGATTCAGGGAACGCCCGCGGAGATGGAGGAGCTGGTTCTCCAAGCGTCCTCTCTTAAGGGAAGCGCAATGCCTGTCACGGAGCGGGAAGACAAGGAGCCGATAGAAGGGCAACTGCGGTTGTGCCTTCGTTTGGAGCCTTCGCTGGAAGAGAGTGTGAAGGAATGGCGCATTACCTTTTGGGCAGAAAGCGATGCTGAGCCGGGGTTGCGACTGCCTGCTCTGGCACTGTGGGCGCATCCTGAACGCGATCTGGTTCGCGGCGGAATTGTATATCGTCAAGTGCAGGCGCAACTGCTAATGAGGCTCGGACAGGCTGCTGAAGCGGCACCTATATTGCAAGAAGCGTTGAACCGCCCTTATCCCGAAGGGCTGACACTGGAGCCGGAGATGTTCTTCCGCTTCCTGACGGAAGCCGTTCCCGCATTACAAAAGAACGGTATTACCGTGCAAATGCCTTCACGCTGGAGCCGGGAGGGCCGAAGACGTGCAGGCTTACGGCTCAAAATGCGTTCGACAGAGCAGGGTGCCAAGCCGGATGGTGTGATTGCCGATACATCGACTGTCGGCATTAACCGCATGATTTCGTTTGATGCCGAGGCTGTGCTGGGTGATACAACTTTGACGATGGAGGAACTGGAAAGCATTGTCGCCGCTAATTTGCCGTATGTACGTCTCGGAGGGGAATGGATCGAGGTCGATCCTAAGGAAATTCGTCAGGTGCTGCGCTTTATCAAGCGCGGTGAGAACGGTGAGATGAGCTTGTCCGAATGGATGCATCTGGCCGCAGAAAATGAAAGTGCAGGCGAGGCCTCATGGAAAGGCTTGTCCATCTTTGGCGCGGAATCCGCCGGATTGCTTGCGTCTTTGGCTGAGGGCGGCGTACTTCGTTCGGTAGAGCCGCGACCTGTGCCAGAGACGCTGCACGGCGCATTACGGCCCTATCAAGAGCGCGGCTTTCAATGGCTGGCCGCGATGCGTGGATTAGGTTTTGGCGTCTGCCTTGCGGACGATATGGGGCTTGGTAAAACGATTCAGGTCATCACCTGCCTACTCGACGGTGGCATCGGCGCAGATGATCAACGTCCGGCGTTGATCATCTGTCCAACGTCCTTGCTCGGCAACTGGCAGCGCGAGTTGAAACGCTTTTCACCGGATTTGTCACTGTATATTCACCATGGAAACCAGCGACTCCACGGCGAGCTGTTTCAGGAAAGTGTACGTGAGTATGATATCGTCCTCACTACCTATCATTTGGCGGGACGGGACGGTAGCGATTTATCTGCGGTATACTGGTCCTCCATCGTGTTGGATGAAGCGCAATATATAAAAAATGCACGAACAAAGCAAGCACAAAGCGTCATGAAGCTGTCTGCTCCACATCGGATTGCCATGACGGGTACCCCGGTAGAGAATCGGCTGAGCGAGCTGTGGTCTATTTTTCAATTCCTGAACCCAGGTTACCTCGGTACGGCGTCTTCATTCCGCCAACGGTACAGTCTGGCGGGAGAGGAGCGGGGGTCTGCGTTGCGTGAGCTTCATCGCCTCGTCTCCCCGTTCATGCTGCGTCGACTCAAAAGCGACCCAGATATACGCAAGGATTTGCCGGAGAAGCTGGAGTTGAAATCCTACTGTGTACTGACACCAGAGCAGGCCGGATTGTATCGGGGCGTAGTGGATCAATTATTGGGAACACTGGATGGGCAGATCGGTATAGCTCGCAAAGGGCTTGTTCTGTCTTCACTGACCAAGTTGAAGCAGATTTGTGACCATCCGGGTCTGATCATTCCGGGTCGGGCTGATAGTGGTAAAACGCAAAACTCGGGCAAAATGGAGCGACTGCTGGAATTGGTAGAGACGATTCGCGAGAACGGCGAATCGGCGCTGATATTCACCCAATATGTGTCGATGGGAGAATTGCTGGTCTCCCGTTTGGCCAAAATCTTCGGGGAAGAGCCGTATTTTCTACATGGAGGACTGGCGAAAACCAGACGGGATGAAATGGTTCACAACTTCCAGCAGGGAGAAGGGCCGAATATATTCGTACTTTCCCTGCGTGCAGGTGGTGTGGGCCTGAACCTGACACGTGCCAGCCATGTCATTCACTATGACCGCTGGTGGAATCCTGCAGTGGAAAATCAGGCGACAGACCGCGTATTCCGTATTGGTCAAAGCCGCAATGTACAAGTGCACAAGCTGATTTGTCAAGGTACACTGGAGGAGCGAATCGACGAGCTGATCGAGAGCAAAAAGGCACTTTCCGAGCAGGTTGTCGGCTCCGGTGAACATTGGCTCACCGAAATGTCTGATGATGAATTGCGCGGTCTGATAGCGTTGCAAAATGATGTATGGATTGAGTGAGCAGAGAAAGGATGAAGGCGATGACGAGGCCGCGAGTGAAGCTGAAAGTAACTGACGGTCAATGGATAGCGGAATTAGACAGAAATGGCTTGGAAGGCGAATCAACGGGTGTACCTTCCGCACATGCTGTCCAATGGATGGGTCCAGCGCCTGTACTAAACCCCGAACAGCGAAAGGCATGGCTGGAGCAGCTAAAAGCAGATCCTTTGGACATCTACCGCTTTTTGCAAGGGAAAACCTGTCTATCGCTGGATGAGATCGTTCAGCTAGCAGCTGAGACAGCCACTTCCAGCATGGAGGATGGCGTGGGTGTAGTCGACGATGTGAAGAAGGCTCTTCAGACCGGGATGGAAAGCGAGCCGCAGACCTGTCTGGAATTGATCGGAATGACGCGGGAAGAGCTGCTGGAGTACGTATTCAGTGCTTGGGCCGGAGAGTTATCTCATGTGCAGGGGACATCCCCCGCGCTTGAGTCTACCTCGCGGCCGGAAGGCGGACGCAGTGGATCGGCTGCGATTAGCGAATGGATTGCCGAGTCAGCGGCAGAAGGAGCATTACATCGTCCCGGTGCAGGTTTTCATGCGATTGAGATTCATCTGCCGCAGAAGCTTGTTCCTAAGAAGGAAGCGGATATTACGGCTTTGCTGCCGGGTTTACCCCGTGCGGAAGAGGCATTGAAACTCATACGTGAACGGGTAGCCGAGCGGGCCCGAGCTGCAATTCCGCAAAAACGTCATACTCCGTAACAATTCGGGTATATACTTCCTTTTTCGAGTCTATTCGCCTTCATCGAACGGGATAACGGCTTCGAAGAGTGTCCAAAGTTCAGTTACAATGGGGGAACGGAAAAGTCACTGCAAGTCATGTATCAATTGCAATATTGGAGGAGATACCAGCATGAAACGACATATACAACAGACGCGCACATCTCAGCGATGGACCAAAGCGCTCATTCCAGGGCTGATCCTGCCAGGGCTATTACTGGCAGCCTGCCAGCAGGGAGGATCAGGTGGACAGGAAAGCGAGCCGTTAAAGTCATCTACAGCGGTACAGGAGAATGTGCAGCCTTCCACCCAGCCGGATGCGGGCAATGGTAGCACTAGTGCTGGACAAGCCTCTGCGGGTACAGAAAGTGGACAAGCCGACCCAGTGATGGCGTTGCGGAGCCAGAGTGCGCTGCAAGCCACGGTTAAGGAAGAGGATGGAACCGCGATTGTCACCAATGCGACTTCGGATACAGTCGTTGTGAACAAAAAGCGCAGCTTGCCTGTGGGCTATGTCCCAGACGACCTGGTGGAGCCGCAGGTGCAATTTTCCTTCGAGGGACCGCACGAAAAGCGGCATTTGCGTAAGGAAGCGGCAGAGGCACTGGAGAAGCTGTTCGACGGTGCGAAAAAGGACGGCATCGAGCTGCGTGCGGTATCGGGATACCGTTCCTATAAGCGTCAGGTGTCTATTTTCGACAACAATGTAAAGACAAAGGGACAGGAATATGCCTCTAAAGTCAGCGCTGTACCGGGTACGAGTGAGCATCAGACGGGATTGTCCATTGATGTATCCAGCCCAAGCGTAGGTAATGCGCTGGAGCAATCCTTCGGAGCTTCCAAGGAAGGCGAATGGTTGGAACAACATGCACCGGAATACGGATTTATTATTCGTTATATGAAGGGTAAGGAAGATGTGACCGGCTACGTGTACGAGCCTTGGCATATCCGTTATGTGGGAATAGACATTGCGGAGGATGTAGCCAAGCAGGGGATGACGCTGGAGGAATATTTCGACGAGAACAATATCAAGCTGTAGCAGCTAAAATCAAGCCGTAATCCTAGGGATTGCGGCTTTTTGTCGTGTTTTTCTTCCAAATTGAACCTTTTCAAGGTAGAATCTCGTATAGTGATCAACGACAGAAGCGCTTTGATTTGTTGCAAACCTCATGACAGAAGCGTACAAGAAGGGAAGGGAATCATCATTTATTATTCATTAACGTATCGCGAATGGTCGGAAGACACTCAAAAGGAACTGCGCAGCCTGACACGGGAATCCGTATCGGGAGATGAGCTGTTTCTACGCAAGCTTGTAGACGCTACGCGTCTCCATGACAAACTATGGTCGCATATCTCGAATGAAAGTGAGGGACATACGGATCATTCCGTCTATGTGACTGAATTTACAGGGGAACGTGCAAAGCCTTACGGTGCGTCTATCACAGACCTCGTGCTTGCCAGTGAGGGAGGTTACACTTCCACATACAGTGCAGTGTACTGGATATGGCATGAACCTGCATTCCGTAGTATGGATCAGCGGGAAGGTTCGGTATTTACTTTGGAGTTGGCCCAACGGCTATTAGATCACTATACAGTACTGGGTGGCAAAACATATGAATTTATATATTCGGTACTGGACCCTCAGCTGAAAAAGGTGCATCTGTTTGTGAAGGAGGTCGATCTGTGATGGAGCATTCTTGGGAAAAAATGAAATCCAAGCCCGGCTCTCGTACACGGATGGCGGCCTTTGCCCTGATGTTGGCTGTCCCGGCCGCTCTGACGGGTTGCGGTGACGACGAGTATTATGACTGCGATGAGCTTCCTATATCGGAACAAACGGCGTGTCGGGATTCAGGCAGCAGTGGGTATTACTATGGCGGATCGACTTATTATAGTGGAGGCTCCTCATACCATAGCAGTCGTTCTTCTTCCAGCTCATACCGCAAAAGCTCATCCTCATCTTCCAGCTCACACAGCGGTTTTGGCAGCAGCGGCTCACGCAGCGGCTTTTTCTCTGGGGGTTAAGATGAGCATGCGCACGATTCGGCAATTGCCTTATGAACATGATGAGCTTTTTAAGGGTGAAATCAGCCGTATCATCCCGTATCACCGCATGTATGGCAAGTCCTATTGCGTGCCGGCCTTAACGGTATATCGGGAAAGCGAGCTGGCAGAGCTTCAGGTTGCTTCTGAGGCGGTACATCGTATTTATCGCAAGGTTCAGCAATTCGTTCAGCGCTATATGCCGGATGAATACCTGGTGGAACGGTTGGGGATTCATCCGGGCTTGCTGCGTGCTGCACGTATGGAGGCCGAGCCGGATGGGATAACCCGCCAGGACTGGATTGTGGGGGAAGCGGGTATCAAGTGCATTGAGAATAACACCGATACCCCAACCGGAATTCCCGAGGTGGCTTATCTCGAAGGAAAGCTGCTAGAGGTGCTGAGTAAGGGAGGAATGTCGGAGGATGACAATGCACTACATGGACCCTCAACTGGAATGGACGAGGCGATTCAGTCTGCCTTGACGGAGCTCATTCATTTTTATAGCCGCAAGGGATTAGGGACAAAGGTGTATTTCACTTGCTATGACTGGCACATCGAGGATCAGACGAACACCAAATATATTATGCGTTTATGTGAACAAGCCGGATTCGAAGTCGTTTATGCTCCTTTGGAAGAACTGGAGATTATCCCGAATGAAGGATTGTATCACCGGGGAGAGCAAATCCGCATTCTCTATCGCCTGTATCCGCTGGAGTATCTAATTGATGACCGGGAGGAGAATACGGGGCTTGAGGTGGGGCAGGCGCTAATGGATATGGTGGCAGACGGGAAAATAGGATTAATCAACCCACCGCAGCATATCATTACCCAGAGCAAAGGGTTCACCGCAACCGTATGGTCACTGTATGAGCGCAATGAGCAGACACCAGAGTTCTGTGGTTTTCGTTTGTTTGACGATCGCGAGCTGGAGGTGATACGAACCTACCTGCTGCCTACGTATTTTGAACCCTCGGTGTTTATGCAAAATAAAGAGCCCTATGTGGCCAAAGGTATATGGGGTCGGGAGGGTAAAGGGACGCACTTGATTGAACATACCGAAGACGAGGAGAGACTAGAAGGCGTCTTGGGAAAGGTTCAAAATGCGAAGACCGACCATCCTGATCTGCTTCACCAAGCTGATGCCCCACGAACGCCTGAGCAGGAGGAAGCCGCACATGTTGCCGCTTATTATGAAGGACAGCCTAAGATTTATCAGCGGCTGTGGCCGATGCAGAGTGCAGAGGTACAGACCGACGAAGGATTATTTCATGGCTATGTGTTAACAGGTATATTCGTGATTGGAGGGCGTTTTGCGGGTGTCCTGCCGCGAATCGGTGAAAAGGTAACAGGTGATATGGCCTACTATTGCGCCGCCGTTGCCACCGCACCTCCTAATCCGCACGTTATATAAGCTGAATTAAAAAATGTACAATATTCGAACGTATCTATTCATTTACAAGTGAGGATTTGGCAAAATCCTGAAGTATCATAAGGAGGAAGAAAATTGGACTCGTATATCAGTTTGGGCAACGCATTGGGCAATGTAGGTATCGGCCTGCTTATCCTGTTTGCCATCTTAATCGTAGGTTATTTTGTGTTCAGCTTGCTGACACGTTATAACGATAATCAAGAAATCGCACGCGGCAATGAGGCGGCAGGCATCTATATGGGTGCAAAGCTGCTAGGTCTGTGTATCATCGTGGGGATGGTGTCGTACAGCAGTCATTCATGGCTCGAAATGCTGACCTGGTCGGCTGTGGGCATTGTAGTGCTGTGTCTGGTCTATGTGATTTTTGATCTGGTGACGCCGCGTACCAAGGTGTGCGAGGAAATTGCCAAGGGCAATGTGGCTCTGGCACAGCTGCTGCGTTCAATCATCGTCGGGGTTTCTTTTGTGGTAGGTACATTTTTGATGTAGTCGATATAGAGAAGGAATACCAAGGATCTGCAACACCGGACAACGGAGCTGCAGATCCTTTTTTTATGAGACATTGTATTCACTACCGGCATCAGACTGTTGAATTAAGGGTTGCAACGATCACTTCCTGTGGGGACTATTCTACAAAGCAACGGGTGATACTGCATAGCAAAAGGAATTTGCTACAGAGTTCAAACCAAATTGAAGAGAAGGGAGTTCTGAACCTATGAGTACCACCACCTTCCCAACCAAACAAATTCGGATGGGTATCATTGGCCTGGGTCTTATCGCTGAATATCACATGAGATCACTGCACACCATCTCGGGGGTATCTATTGTGGCCGTTAGTGATGTGAATCCCCATCGCCTTCAAGCCATCGGAGAACAATTGCAACTGCCTACTTCCAAGCGGTACGCCCATTATGAAGCATTAATCCGTGACCCAGAGGTAGATGCGATTCTGTCGCTGACACCCAATGATGTGCATTTTGACATTATTCGTATTGCGCTGGAAAAACACAAAGCTGTACTGGCAGAAAAACCATTGACTCTCACATGGGAGGAAGCGGATCGGTTGAAAAAGCTATATACAGCGAATCCGGTGCCTGTGCTGGTTCACTATAAGCATCGCTACGGCGCGGCCTTCCAATATACCAAGCAACTGCTGGATGAGCAAAAGCTGGGTAAAATCTATAACATTCAATTCCGTTATCTAATGGATGCATTTGCGCCGTATCGTCAGCATCCGTATACATGGCGTCACAATTTGGCCAAGGCTGGTTCTGGAGTAGTGGGGGATACAGCCTCACATATCATTGATCTGGCCCGTTTTCTGGTGGGTGAATTTAAAAGTGTCGCAGCGCTGCTACATACCATTACACCCGAGCGGCTCGATCCGATCACGGGCCTGCCTGTAAAAGTGGATGTGGAAGATCTCGCTGCCTTTCATGGCATCATAGGCGACAATACCGTGGGAACCTTTATCACTCATAAAAATGCCATCGGCATACGGCACGATATCGAAGTCGATATCTATGGAGAACTTGGTACGCTGCACGCCAGCCTCAATAACCCGGAAAGTATCCGCATTGTGCTACGTGACCTGGAACACCCGGGTGCCGAATACGAGAGTTGGGCTGTCCCTGCAATCTATAATCACACGGCCTATGAAGATTTTGTTGAGCTGGCAAGGGGAAAGTCTGTCGATCGTGCTCCCTTATTCGAGGACGGCTACAAAAACCAGTGGGTACTTGAGAAAATACTGCAATCCTGGAAAGAGAATGGACGTTTAGTAGAAATGTCGGGATGTGAGGGGAGTCGCTGAAATTCCAGCAATGACAAAGAGTATAAACATGCTGTGACCCGCAAGAGGGTTCCTTGGAAAGAGCAGCCATCTTGCGGTTTAGCAATTCAATATCTGTAAAGACATCTTTTTCATCATTTTCGCATCGCCACGCTTATATCACTTCAAATCAATCCTGCCTCAATCTTTTCAATAATGGTCAGCAAGAAGGATTCAGCTAAGCTGTTTTTCAAAATGGCTTGCTTGGCTTCCTCCAGTGTAAACCAACGTGCTTGATCTACCTCCGCACTAAGAACATCTAACTGATCGTCATTCACAATGGATACAAAATTCAGCATCAGTGTATTGCTTCGTTCAAAATACTCGCTGCGCATATATTGATACTCATCGACTTGTAATCCTACTTCTTCCTTAACTTCACGCACCAATGTCTGCTCGGCGGATTCACCCTTGTTCACATAACCTGCCAATAAAATGAAGCCTTGAATATTGTACTGCTGTATGAGCAGCACCTTATCTCTCTGACTATTCAATACAGCGGTACTGATCGCAGTGCTGAATATCGGGAAACGAAAGACCTGGCATGTATGACAAAAGGGGATAGGGCCTTCGCCTTCACACTCCTTCACCATCAATTTTGTTCCGCATTCATAGCAATATTTCATGTAAGCTCCACCCTTGTATCCCATTTTTAAAATTGTAAATGTTGCTTTTAATGCCGTGTTTGTACTGCAATACTCATCATCTTAATTCTACGATCATTGTTCTGTCTACGGACGCTTTATTTCTTCTCTTGGTCTTTATCCCTTTTCTTGCTGCGTTCTTGCCCGTCTAGCCCCGATCAGCCGCCAGCCTGTTAACAATGCCGCCACAAGACAGATGGACGCGGACGTCATAAAGACTACATGCATGCCTGCCAGAAAAATTTCTGGATGACCCGGGACCAAGCCGGTGACCCGATAACCAGCCTCTTTACTCATAATATAAAAGAGGATCGATGTGGCCAAAGTGATCCCCACAACCATACCGACGTTGCGAACCAGCGAATTGACACTCCCGGCTGAGCCAAGCTGTGTGCGGGGTACCGTGGACATAATCAGCGAGTTGTTCGGCGATTGGAATAAACCACTGCCAATGCCCAGCATGGCAATCCACAGACCCACGAGCGGGATAGAGCTGCCTGCATGCAATTGGGCCAATCCAATTTGGGCAATAACCATAACGACCAGCCCGGCGAATGTAAGCAGTTCAGATCCGATTTTATCGGAAAGCGCACCGCTGAGAGGGGCCACAATAACCATCGAGATGGGGAGCAGCATCAGCAGGAACCCGGCATGAAAAGGCGACAAGTTCAGCATATTCTGCGCATAAAAGGGCGAAATGATGTTAAAGCAAAAGTTAGCGACGAACACCAGAAAAGCACACAAAATACTGAGCGAAAATAACGGATTTTTGAATAGCGCGAGCTGTAAGAGCGGCCCAGGACGACGAAGTTCCAACCTAATGAACATGGCAAAAGCAACTACAGCCACCACCAGCGAAGCAACGATACGTTTGTCGCCATACCCGACCTGCTGTCCCAGCAACAATCCGACGAACAAAGTGAGAATAAAAATAGCAAATACCAAGCTACCGGGAACGTCAATTTTATCTTTCACCTTGATCAAATCCTTCGGCAGAAGCTTCCAGCCAAGAAAGACAGCGACCAGCCCTACCGGTACATTGACCCAGAAAATGTACTGCCAGCCCAGCGACGAGACAATAATACCGCCCAAGCTTGGCCCGGCGATACTGCCCAGAGAAACGAAGGTTCCAATGAGGCCAAGTGCTTTGCCCCGTTCATTGGACGGGAAGATATCTGTCACGATCCCCTGGCTGTTCGCCATGGTCATGGACGCTCCAAATGCTTGAATAATGCGGGAAATCAGCAGCATAGAGAGCGAAGAGCTAAGACCGCACATTAGGGAGCCAAGAATGAATACGATTGTGCCGATTTTGAATATTTTGATTTTACCGACGATATCTCCAAGCTTGCCAAAAAATAAGATAGCGGTACATATCGCCATTAAATAGGCGGTTGTCACCCATTCAATCTGTGCCACGGTTAAATGTAGCGTGCGAGACAACACAGGAAGAGCGATATTGACGATGCTTCCATCCAATGTGGACATAAATGTAAACAGATTCAAAACAATTAAAATTAGCCAACGTTTCTTCTGGACTTCGATATTCTCTTGATAGGTTGTAGCAGCTGTAGCAGTTGAACTCATCATTACACCTCGTTATCGTTGACAATTTTCATTTAGTTGCACGCGCAACTAAATGAACGGTTCTAGTGTACAGCAAATTAGTTGCGTGTGCAACAATATTATTGTAAACTTTGCTTTGGTCCCAACTGGGGATGTGTCATTTTTAAGCCAATGAGGTGTATTTGATGAGAAAAAAACAACCGATTGGAAAGCTAATTTCCCACCTGTACCGTCGTAATCAAAAAATATTGTCCAAAAAACTGACTCCTTACGGAATCGGCAGTGGAGGACAACACAGCTTTTTAAAGCTCATTTTGCAGCGGCCGGGCATTACACAAGAGCAGTTGACGAATGAACTTAAATTTGACAAGGCAACCACGGCGCGCTCTGTGAAACAATTGGAGGAATCAGGCTATATTGAACGGAAAACAGACCCAAATGACCGCCGTTCCCATCTTTTGTCTCCTACAGCCAAGGCGCTAGAGTTTTCCCCTGTCCTACAAGGAATATTGGACGAGTCCAATGTCAGCCTTGTCCACAATCTATCCGAAGAGGAAGAGGACCTTCTGATCGACCTGCTGCAAAAAATTAGTATAGACCCTGACGAATAAACAAATCAGGAACTAGCCAGAGGATCGTGGCAGGTAAAAGAAAAAGCAGCCCTCACAGAGGATACTCTGTGAGGGCTGCTTGATGCCACGTCATTCAGTCCAAGCCAATTCCTTTGAACGCATTCATGACTAATTGTCGTACATAGGAGTCGTCTAATGGATAACCGGTTACCAACAATCGATAAAAAACGGGCCCATAAATGAGATCGATACATAATTCAATATCGAGATCTTCCTTCAATTCTCCGCGCTCCATTCCGCGCTCAATAAGAAGCCTGGCCTCAAGTCGCCGAGGGTGGAAATATCGGGTCCGGTATGCCTCTGACAATCCTGAATCAAGTTGCCCTTCGCCTATTAACTCCGTAATGATTTTACCCTCTCGACTTATTAAGAACCGCACTAAATTCGTGGCATGAATGAGAATATCATCTAATACAGAGCCCGTGTCGGGCACGGGCAATCTTGCTATGGTGGCTGACAGGAAACCATCCATCACTACGGCAGCTTTGTTAGGCCACCATTTATAAATGGTGGCTTTGCTAACTTTCGCTCGTTCAGCAATTTTTTCTACCGTAACCGCCCCAAAGCCTTGCTCCAACAGTAAATCATAGGAAGCGTTAAGGATAGATTTTTGCGTCTCGACATTACGTGGACGTCCTCTTTTGCTCTGCACTGGAATGCTCACCTTCTTAACAGATATAAGTAAACACTAAAAATAAACTATACGTTCAGTATATCAAATATCATGTGAAATAAAAAAGTTGATTTTGCCTATTTACAAAACGAAACGTTCAGTATATTATTTGATTATCGAATTAATGAACTATACGTTTAGTATTTAAATTAATGAGGAGGATTATCATGCAAAGAGAACAACAAGCCTTAAAAAGTAACCGTATCTCAAATTGGATGATGTTTTTGTTGGCAGCCGCATGCGGCCTTATTGTTGCCAACCTGTACTATGCTCAAACCCTTGTAGGACCTATTCACGTTGCTATGGGTCTTTCTTCTACAGCAGCGGGCTTCATTGTCACCTTAACTCAAATCGGTTATGTGGTGGGATTGCTATTTATCGTACCGCTCAGCGACATTATTGAAAATCGACGGCTTATGGTCGTATCGCTAATCATTACAGTCTGTGCATTGGTTGTTGCTGCTTTTGCCACCAATGCCCCGTTGTTCCTGACCGCATCCTTGTTCATTGGAATTGGATCTGTGGTAGCCCAAATACTGGTGCCGTACGCCACCTATTTAGCATCCGAAGAGCAGCGCGGCCGCGTTGTTGGGAATGTCATGAGCGGACTCTTGCTAGGCATTATGTTCGCACGGCCAGTAGCGAGCTTTATCACCAGCATCTGGGGATGGCAAGCCGTATTTATTTTGTCAGCCATTGTCTTGACGCTGTTGACGATTCTGCTCTCGCGAGCTCTTCCAGAGCGCAAGCCTGTGCCTACGGTATCTTACAGTAAATTAATTTTCTCGCTAGGCACTCTTTTAAAACAAACGCCTGCACTGCGCCGCCGTGCCCTGTATCAAGCCTGCCTATTTGGTGCCTTCAGCCTATTTTGGACTGTTGTTCCTCTACGTTTGGCGGATGATTTCGGAATGTCTCAACAAGGGATTGCATTGTTTGCTTTAGTAGGCGTAGGCGGTGCAGTAGCTGCCCCGATTGCCGGGAGATTGGCTGATAAAGGTTGGAGCAAAGGTTTAACCGGGTTAGCTATGATCATTGCAGCCTTGTCTTTTTTGTTCATCTATCTTTTTCAAAGTCATTCGACGGTTGCGCTCGTACTTCTCTTTATTTCAGCGATTACACTGGATATGGCTGTATCGGGAAACCTTGTACTTGGACAGCGTGTGATTTACTCCTTGGGAAGTGAGGCGAGGGGGCGTCTGAACGGATTATTCATGTCTATTTTTTTCATAGGCGGAGCGATTGGATCATCATTAGGGGGTTGGTCGTATGCGTTAGGAGGTTGGAATTTCAGTTCTCTGATTGGAGTCGTCCTGCCTGTGCTGGCTTTGCTGTACTTTTTCACTGAGAAAGAAACGAGTGGAGACGTGCGAAAGAAACAAACCACCTGATAGAGGTCAGCTTTAAGCTATGCCGTACGCAAAAACATAATGATTAAAATGGCTGTTCCCAAGAGAAAACAAAGGGGCGAGTAGAGCACAGTGTCCCACTTTGCAAAAACAGTTCCTTTTTTTCTCTTGAAAAACCCTACCCATTTGAAATCTCCTATAGAACGTAAAATAAATACGCACGACAACAAGCCTGCACCGTAGGAATGAAAGGTACTGAAAATCAGGAATTGTGTAACTCCACCTAGTTCTAGGACGAACCAAGCGGCTAAAGCTAGTAGAATAGCTACAATTGATGTCCCTATCTTGGAGGGCTCAAAGAGCAAAGCCGTTCCTGTGCTTGGGATCGCTGCCTTTGCACCTTTTTGTCCGCCAAATACCCAATATAGATGCATGCCGCTCAGTACCCATAGAATTCCGCCAACTGCCCATGTAAGTAACTCCAACATGTGGCATCCTCCTTAATTGAATTCATTCGAAATCCACTCTGTCCAAATCATGTGAATATGCTGTTGAATGGCTTCGTCACTTAATGTCTCTTGCTTGTGACGCTCATACCAGCCTAAGTAGTAATGGTACAACATCCATGATCTCTGAAAGGCTTTCTCTGGCTGCATTCCCTTCTGTATTAGAAGCTCTTTCATAAACTCCATTCTCATCTGTTCAACTTCATTGAGCAGGGAACGGTAACTATCATCCTTCAATGACAGTTTTCGCAGATAAAACAGAAAATCTCCTCGTCTCGTTTTCCCGAACATCTGGGTTAACAACTCTCTGATCCGCTCATCTGCGGCAGCATGGATGATGGACGCTGCAATAATCTGTTGTGTCGTCTGTTCCTTCCATGTCTCCACAATCTGTCTAATGTAGCTGCTGCGATTGTTAAAATACCAATAAAAACTGCTCTTACTGCACCCTAGAGAAACGGCCATTTTCTCAACAACAAGTTGATCAATTCCACCCTGTTCAAAACGTTCGATTCCTTTCTGAATCCATTGTTCTTCTGTGACAATAATTTTAGGCATCTCTCCTTCTTCCTTTCTGTACGGCATCGTCTAGATAAGCGTATATTATAGTGTTTTTAGAGCTGTGTAAATATGGGCACATGAGCTCCCTTAGCCAGCTGATGCATAGGAGGCATGAAATTACATAAACGCCCACTTGAAATACCTGCAAATTTGATCTATAATGCTGTAGCATATAGTGATATTCAAGGCATTGACCAAAGACATGATTTCCTTGAAGGGCCGTTCAGAGAGAAAAGACGAGGCTGAGAGCTTTTCCGGCAACCGCATGTGAAGTTACCCCTTTGTAGCCGTGACGTTGAACATGTAGCTGTGCAATCTGGCAGTAACATCAGTAAGCGCCCACCGCTTTATCCCCGTTAACGGATACCAATGGAGGGTCACGCATGTCGTGCATGAGCATGTTCCGATGAACATAAATGTACGCACAGGAGCGGGCCGAACTAGGGTGGAACCACGAGCTGAACGCACTCGTCCCTTGAGGGAGAGAGGCGTTTTTTTGCGTTCAATTTTGATATAGAACACAATTTGAAATGGAGGCTTTAATCGTGAGTATTCAAGTGAAATTGCCAGATGGAGCCGTACGCGAGTACGAGCAGGGCGTAACAATTGCCGACGTGGCAGGTTCGATCAGCTCCGGGCTGAAAAAAAACGCCGTAGCAGGTAAAGTGAACGGGAAGGCTGTAGATCTGAACACCGTTTTGGATCAGAACGTTGACCTTGAAATCATTACGCTGGACGGTGCAGACGGTCTGGAAATTTATCGCCACAGTACAGCGCATTTGCTCGCTCAGGCGCTCAAACGCATTTACGGTGAGAAAAACGTGAAACTGGGTATCGGTCCGGTCATCGACAGCGGCTTCTACTATGACATTGATATCGAAAATCCATTGTCTGTTGACGACTTGGCCAAGATCGAGAAGGAAATGACGAAGATCGCACAGGAAAATCTGCCGATTACACGTCGTGTAGTCAGCCGTGAGGAAGCCACTCGTATTTTTGGAGAGCTGGAAGATCCACTGAAGCTGGAACTGATTCGTGATTTGCCGGAAGAAGCGGAAATTACAATCTATGATCAAGGCGAATTTTTTGACCTGTGTCGTGGCCCGCATTTGCCATCTACTGGCCGCATCAAAGCATTTAAACTGTTGAGTGTAGCGGGTGCATACTGGAGAGGCGATTCCAACAACAAGATGCTGCAACGTATCTACGGAACAGCATTCCCGAAAAAAGCACAACTGGATGAGCACCTGCATTTGCTGGAGGAAGCGAAAAAACGCGACCATCGCAAGCTGGGTAAAGAGCTGGAACTGTTCATGTTCTCCGAAGAAGCACCGGGCATGCCGTTCTACCTGCCTAAAGGTATGGTTGTCCGCACTGCATTGGAAGATTACTCCCGTGACATTCAACGTCTGCATGGCTATGAGGAAGTACGTACGCCACTGATGATGAACAACCGTCTGTGGGAACAATCGGGACACTATGAGCATTACAAGGAAAACATGTACTTCTCCGAAGTGGATGAAACTACATTTGCTCTGAAACCGATGAACTGCCCAGGACATATGCTTGTGTTTAAAAATGAGCTTCACTCTTACCGCGATCTGCCAATTCGTATAGCCGAATTTGGACAAGTGCATCGCCATGAGCTGTCCGGCGCGTTGAACGGTATGATGCGTGTTCGTACATTCTGTCAGGATGATGCGCATATTTTCGTCACACCAGGTCAGATTGAACAAGAAATTACAGACGTAATTAAGCTGATTAACGAAATGTATAGTGTGTTTGGCTTTGACTTCACAGTGGAATTGTCCACACGTCCAGATGACTTTATGGGCGAGCCAGCACTATGGGATCAAGCGGAACAAGCTCTGCAAAACGTGCTGGATCACCTGGGCATCAACTACCGTATTAATGCGGGAGATGGAGCATTCTACGGTCCGAAAATTGACTTCCACATTCTCGATGCGCTCAAACGCAGCTGGCAGTGCGGAACGATCCAATTGGACTTCCAAATGCCTGAAAAATTCGACCTGACTTATGTGGGCGAGGACAACCAGAAGCACCGTCCAGTCGTTATTCACCGTGCCATCTACGGTTCGATTGACCGCTTCATGGGCATCCTGACTGAGCATTTTACAGGTGCATTCCCATTGTGGTTGGCTCCTGTTCATGCGAAGCTGTTGCCAGTATCCGAGAACTATATCGAGACTGCCAATGAGATACAAGATGCGTTGCTGAAAGCAGGTCTGCGCGTCGAAGTGGATACTCGCAATGAGAAGCTTGGTTATAAAATCCGCGAGGCGCAATTGGAGAAGGTTCCATATATGTTCGTTATCGGGGAAAATGAAAAAACAACCGGTACTGTAGCGGTTCGTAAACGCGGCGAAGGCGATCTGGGATCACTCAGCATTGCGGACATCGTTGAGAAAATCAGCACAGAAATTCGCGAGAAACAGTAATATTTGATCAAAAAATGTGTAAAAGAGCCATCAAAACCATGATGAATGTGGTTTTGATGGCTCTTTATTTATACCCAATACATGAGAATCCAGCGTAAGACTGAACCAACGTTTTTGCAGCCTCGACGGAATGCTTAAGTTATCTTGTACACAAATTCTTAGCAGGTTTGTGGCCGTGAAGTGGCGTGATCTGCAGGGAGGGAGAGTGTCTTCAAGGACGACTCTTCGGATGGTTTCGCCGGGGATTCTTCCGCATCCTGTTCCTCGCTAAGCGATAAAATTTCGCCGCGCAACTTCAGCATTTTCTGATCCAGCTCGTAGGTTGCACGTGCGGCTTCGGTCAATCCATTAACGACATGTTCAGGCACTTTCTTATCGAACTTATAATACAAAATATGCTCCATACTGGCCCAGAAATCCATAGCCAATGTACGCAATTGAATTTCAACCTTGATCCAACGTGTGCCCTCAAACAGGATCAGTGGAATTTCCACAATGACATGCAGGCTCTGATAGCCGTTGGGCTTAGGATGGGCTATATAGTCCTTGACCTCCAGAATACGAATGTCTTCCCGAGTGTGTAGATGATCCATCAGACGATAAATATCTTTCACAAAGGCGCATACCACACGCATCCCCGCGATATCATGAATTTCACGCAATATATTGTCCAAGGTCACTTCATGCCCTTTGCGCCGAACCTTTTCCACGATGCTGTGGGGCTCTTTGATTCGGGTTTTAATATGTTCAATCGGGCTAAAACCGTCTAACAGCTTCCATTCCGTCTGGATCAGCTTAATTTTATTCTTTAATTCTTCCAGAGCCAGCTGATAAAGGACGGGAATCTTTCTCCACTCCTCTAGTTGCTTGGCGTCAACACTGTTTTGATCCAGCTGTAGCTGAAATTCCTGCAAGGGTAATGGGACAGCATTCAGGTGCTTCCAATCCGGTTCATTCACAGAGCATTCTCCTAAATGAGGCTTATGATGTCCTCGATCTTTTTCGTAAAAATGCATTATCGTATACATTGTACACTATGTCAAAACCTACAGGCAAAGGAGAGACGGACAAAGAAAAAAAGAAATACGACAAGAATTATAGTGGTAAAACCGAGTAATCCGATGTATAATTACAAAAATGCTGATTTGGGGCATTTAATTCTTTGAAAAAAATCACAAATGTAGAGTATCCATCATTAGATTAAAAATATAAATTACAGAAAAGAGGAAAAGAAAAATGGCAAAAGTAGAAAGTTTTCAATTAGATCACACGATTGTAAAGGCTCCTTATGTAAGAGCAGCGGGAGTAGAGCATGACGAAAAAGGAAGCACAGTACAAAAGTATGACTTGAGATTTTTGCAACCCAATGAAGATGCACTTCCGACAGCAGCTGTACATACGCTGGAGCACTTATTAGCCACGTATCTGAGAGATGAAATCAAAGGAATTATTGATATCTCTCCTATGGGATGCAGAACGGGGTTCTACTTGATTTTATGGAATGAACATGAGCCTGAGGAAATTGCACTCGCTTTGGAAAAAACCTTGAAAAGAATTCTGGAAACGACAGAGGTCCCGGCTGTTACTGCTTTGGAATGTGGGAACTACAAGGACCACTCCCTTTTCTCTGCGCAGGAATATGTGAAAATTGTATTGGAAGCAGGCATTAGCCGCGATCCTTTCGAAAGAGTATTGTAAAATCTATGATTTCGATTGACCTATCTCATCAGACAGCGGTAGTGACAGGCGGTAAGTCAGGCATAGGCAAGGGAATTGTAGAGCTTTTCATTCAAAGCGGAGCTAAAGTGATTTCTGCTGATATCTCTTATGAAGAGCTGTATAGAGTGGTCAATCCACAGTTGGTTGAAACGCAATTGGACATATCCAAACCGGATGATATTGAAAGATGGTGCGATCTACTAATCAGCGAAGCGGGAGTTCCTGATATATTGGTGAACTGCGCGGGTACTTCTACGATGGATTATGTCATTGATAGTGAGTTAG
The DNA here is from genome assembly GCF_017833915.1 of Paenibacillus sp. 1182. Lineage (NCBI taxonomy): Bacteria > Bacillati > Bacillota > Bacilli > Caryophanales > Paenibacillaceae > Paenibacillus > Paenibacillus sp. 1182. The sequence continues at coordinate 189,491 of NZ_JAFICR010000005.1, forward strand.
CTGATTGGGAGAAAGTATTTTCGATCAATTCAACCGGATTATACGTAACGTCCAAGCGTTTTGCCAAAGAAATGGTGGCAGCTCGTAAATCAGGGCGAATTATTCAAATGGCTTCGCAGGCTGGAAAAAATGGATATCGGGCCATGGGCGGATACTGTGCTTCCAAACATGCGGTTCTTGGCTTGACCAAGGTGATGGCTATTGAGCTTGCCCGGCAAAATATTTTGGTAAATGCGGTCTGCCCCGGCATTGTAGAAACGCCGATGAAGCATCGTGAACGGATTGAAGGGGGCGTCATTCGCGGAATGACCGCTCAAGAAATATACGAAGAAGATTGTTCACAGGTACCTTTGGGGAGAACGGCCGAGGTGGAGGATGTCGCCAATGTGGTGCTGTTTCTGGCCAGTCCGCTCTCAGCATATATGACAGGACAAGCGATTAATGTTACAGGTGGAATGACGATGCACTAGCATACATGATCTGGGGGAAAACAACATGAAGAAATCGTTCGTTTTACTATTAGGGATTAGTTTATTATTGGTTGCCGCAGGATGCGGTAATAAAAGTTCAGACAGCAATGGCTCCAGCGCCGCTTCCGGTTCGGAAACGCAAAAAGTAGTCATCGGCTCCATGGGCTCTGACGCCCAGATCTGGAAGCATATTGCCCAGTCTCAGGCCGCCAAGGATGCCAAGCTGGACATTGAAGTGAAAGAAATTAACGGCGGAATCGAAACGAACAATGCGACCAAAGAAGGCGAAGTAGACGTGAATGCATTCCAATCGTGGGCGTACCTGGTTAGCTATAACAAAGAGAGCAAAGCTGATTTGAAGGCTATAGCCACAACCTACCTGGAACCCATGGGGATTTATTCGCAAAAATTCAAAAGCATCGATGAAGTGACCGACGGGGCTCTGGTAGCTTTGGCAGATAACCCAGCCAATACGGCAAGAGGTTTAAAGTTATTGGAAGCATCCGGTTTGATTAAGCTTAAGGCTGACTTTAATGATGCCTTGGGTACAGTCAATGATATTACTAGCAATCCTAAAAACCTGAAATTTGAACTCATTGATGACAAAACAGGACCACGAGTGATTCAAGATGTAGGCTTGGTGCTAATTGGGAATACGATTGCTTTAGAAGGGGGCCTAAATGTACTGAAAGATTCCTTGTTCCATGAGGAGATCAGTCAGGCAACCAAAAATAATATTAACGTTCTGGTTACTTCATCTGATAAGGCGAATGACAAAGGGCTGCAAAAGTTAGCGGATCTCTATCATAACGAGGATACTCAAAAATACATTAAAGATGAATTTGGCGGCACCAAAGTAGAGGTTAAAGAGCCGGTTTCTTATTTGGAAGGACAAACTACAACAAAATAAACTTATGAGATCAGCCAGTTTTTCTGGCTGATCTTTTTTGTTCGTAAGAGCCCCGTACCGGTAGTCGGGTAGAAGTCATCTCTGCTCTTAGACTCCACGCCGAATATGTGACAAGCGTTGAGTTGATGTCTCCCATCTTCCACATGAGCCAGTGATTGTATTTTTAGTAGTCGACTTGAGTTTGAGTATGGGTTTCGGTTCGATAATGTTTGGGGGAGAGTCCCTTTACCTTTTTAAAAATTTTTGAGAAGAGTAAAGGGTCGTTATAGCCGACTGAACGGGAAATATCACCGATCGAAAGTTCAGCGTTTCCCATCATTTCACATGCTCTGTTGATCCTATAGCGAACCAAATAATCCTGAATACTTGTGTTCACTTGTTGTTTGAATAACGAACATAAATAGCTTCGATTGAGTCCGATAAAATTTGCAATGTGCTCAATGGTAATTTTCTGAGCATAATTCATTTCGATAAAATCCTTCACTTTTTCCACGTAAATTTCCGACCGGCTTTCCTTTTGTTCGAGAGGTGTTACCGGACCGAATTCTATAAGCTCCGATATCATTAAGCAAAGCAGACCGGTCAGTCTGGTTTCCCGAGCTTTATGGCATTCACTTGATTCGTTCATTCGCTGCAAATACTGATGAATCAAATGGTCTCCTTCAAAGTTGAGGATTGGACGCGTCATCGTTAGACCTGCTTGCTTGAGGAGTGTTTCTGCCAGTGCCCCGTCAAATCCAAACCAGCAATAAGACCAAGGATTCACTACATCGGCTTGATAATAAGTAATGACCTGGGGGCAGATTAGAAACCACTGTCCTTTCCGCAAGCGATAACTGAACCCACCGACCTCGAAGGTACCTTCTCCGTCCAAAATATAATGAAGCAGATAGTGATCTCTTATCGCAGGTCCAAAAAAGTGACTCGGTATGCATTCCTCTATGCCAAACTGAGTTAGATACAATTCAGAATGCTGTTTACTACGCGGCAAATATTCTATCACGCTAAATCTCCTTATGTAAATTATCAAGCATTATAACATAAATAGTGAGCACCATGCCATGTACTTCATATCTAAAGTTAATATATCATTTCTATAGAACCTATTGCGAATATTATGAGGATATTATCAAGCTTTACACCATGTGAACTTAGTTGATGGCTGCTACAAAAAGGTTCTTCTATGTACCTTTTTAGGTGCGGATTTCCGAGAGGTATGATCTAGAGGAAGGGGTTATTTTTCCATGGGTATCATTGTTCAAGAGCAAACGGGGCTGTTTCATTTGCAGTCGTCGGACATGAGTTATATTATTCAGATTGTAGATGGATTTCCTGTACATGTATATTGGGGAGGCAGGCTGAAGCACCGTGAACCCATGGCCGATCTATTGCTTCACACTCCTGCGATGGTTGGATTGGATCGGTTGCCGCAAGAATATCCGCAGTATGGGAGCGGGGACTTCCGTAACCCGGCGTATCAAGTAGAGCTTGAGGATGGAACTCGTATCACGGAGTTAAAGTATAATGGCTACCGAATCACTAAGGGAAAGCCATCATTAACCGGGCTTCCGGCCGTATATACCGAAAATGAAGGCGAAGCGGATACGTTGGAACTGGAGTTACAAGATGACTTTTCAGGCCTTAAAGTTGTTCTTCTTTATACCGTCTTCACGGATCGAAACGTAATCGCTCGTTCGGCTCGTTTGAGTAATGCGGGAGCCAAGAATCTTCGGCTTCTCCGTGCTCTAAGTGCCAGTGTCGATTTTTCAGGTAAAAGCGATTTAGAGTTCATGTATCTTTCGGGAGCATGGGCTCGGGAGGGGAATATTACCCGCAAACCGATTCTTCAAGGTGAAACCCGAATTGATAGTAAAAGGGGCATGAGCAGCCATCAACTCAACCCTTTTGCTGCATTGGTCACTCGGGGAACAACGGAAAGCTATGGTGAGGTATTCGGCTTTAGCCTCGTGTACAGCGGGGGCTTTGAGGCGGGAGCAGAAATAGATTCATTCGGCTCTACACGGTTTAGCATCGGCGTGAACTCCTTTGATTTTTCGTGGTTACTGAGCCCAGGGGAGAGCTTCCAAACGCCAGAAGCCGTTATGGTTTACTCCGGTCAAGGACTGGGAGATATGTCGCGGACGTATCATCGCTTGTATCGGACTCGACTTTGCCGAGGGAAATACCGGGATGAAGAACGCCCTATTCTGGTCAATAACTGGGAAGCTACCTATTTTGACTTCAATGCAGATAAGTTGGTATCGATAGCGAAGGAGGGGGCAGAGCTAGGCATCGAACTTTTTGTCTTAGATGACGGTTGGTTCGGAAAACGGGATTCCGACAATTCGTCTCTCGGCGATTGGTACGAGGATCGTCGGAAGCTGCCAGACGGACTCGCGGATGTCGCGAACCGTATCAATCGGCTGGGCCTTAAGTTCGGGCTCTGGTTTGAGCCAGAGATGATCTCTCCAGACAGCGAGTTGTACCGGGAGCATCCAGATTGGTGCCTTCACGTTCCAGGACGGCGACGCAGTGAAGCCAGATGGCAGTTGGTGCTGGACTATACTCGCAAGGAAGTACGCGATTACATCTACGATTCGCTGGCTGCCATTTTCTCCAGCGCCCCAGTTTCTTACGTGAAATGGGATATGAATCGCTGCCTGACGGAAATCGGTTCCGCAGCTCTGCCGCCGGAGCGCCAATCTGAGACTGCCCATCGCTATGTTCTTGGATTGTATGAGCTGCTGGAGCGCGTCACCACCGAATTTCCGCATATTCTTTTCGAGAGCTGTTCAAGTGGCGGAGGACGTTTTGACCCAGGCATGCTTTACTACATGCCTCAAGTCTGGACTAGTGATAATACCGATGCGGTGGAACGCCTGAAGATTCAATATGGAACTAGCCTTGTCTATCCTGTAAGCGCCACCGGAGCGCATGTGTCAGCAGTTCCGAACCATCAAGTTGGACGCATAACACCCCTTGATTTTCGAGGTGATGTGGCCATGTCCGGAAATTTTGGATATGAGCTTGATCTCACGAAATTCACCGATGAGGAAAAAGAGACGGTCAAACGCCAAATCGCAGTATATAAGCAGATACGTGACTTAGTTCAGAAAGGTGACTTGTATCGTCTAAAGAGCCCGTTTGAAGATAACGAATCGGCTTGGATGTTTGTTTCTGAAGACCAAGAGGATGCCATCGTCTACTATTTCCAAGTGATGGCTGTCCCGAACGCGCCTTGGCGAGCCCTCCGCCTTGACGGACTTAATCCAGAACTCGAATATGAAGTTCAGTCAGGAAATAGCGGGCAAAAGTCTATCCATGGGGGGGATAGGCTTATGAAGTTGGGGCTTCCTCTTGTCTACAGACAGAAAGACTATGAAAGTGGATGGTTCAGGCTCCGGGCAATAAGGTCCGGCAAGGTCTAAAGGATCAGTACAACAGTAAACTGCCAAAAGAGAAAAAACAATCGATTAGGTTATGCCCCTTTTTATATGAAAAGGGGCATTTTGCGCGTAGCAGCCGCACTGATCTGAGAGGGGGGAAGCCTTGTTTTTTATACGAATGATGAATGACATGAAACTGAGGAAGAAAATGACGCTTACATTCATTTCGGTAGCCGTTCTTCCCTTGCTGTTATGCGGTCTGTTTCTGACCGGGAGGCTTCGAGAGATTGTCATTAAGAACGCCTTTATGCAAGCATCCAACAATGTTGAAAGGGTCCGAAATCGTACAGGAGAACTGATTAAAGTTCCGCTGGACATCTCGTACCGGCTAACCAATGACAGCCGGATGAAGATGGTGGCCAGCCAAAAGTATAACAGCTACCTCGAAGTCATTCAGGCATACCGGGGGTATACGGATATTCGTGACTACCTCCAGTTATACAAAGAGATATCCGGCATCCGTGTCTATGTCGCTAATCCAGGAGCGCTTAACAATTGGGAATTTATCCAGCCTGACGATACGATCACAACCGCAGATTGGTACAAGGAGGCTATAGATCAGAAAGGTTTGGCCGGATGGGATTTAATCAAGGATGAGAGGGACGGTTCCGATTATCTCAGTCTAATTCGTTCATTCTCAGTGGATTCACTAGAGCGAAAAGGAGTTCTGGTCATGAATGTAAACAAGCGCCAATTAAATTCAATCCTAGAGCAGGAATCGTTCCCTACCTTGATCGTAGATAACCGAAATCAGATCGTCGCGTCTAATGAAGTAAAGTTGTTCGGGAAGAATCTTTCCGAAATTCATGCTGACGAAAATATACTTTTTAATCAGGAAGGAAGTTACAACACGTTCATCAACGGAAAAGCGTCAAAAGTGGTTATTGCAAATCTAATTCCACAGAACAGCTGGAACGGACTTCGCGTCATTTCCATCTTTTCCGTTTCAGAGATCACCCGCGATGCCAATCAAGTGATATGGCTTGGCGGAATCGTGATCACGGCCAGCCTGATGTTTGCAGTCTTACTTATCTATGCTTCTGCTTCGCTATTATCCAGAAGGCTTCTCCGCTTGAGCAAACATATGACCAAAGTTGGCGCGGGCTCATGGGAAACATTTCTCCATATCGACGGAAAAGATGAAGTCGGTATACTATCAAGGCAATTTAACGCGCTCGTCAGCAGCGTGAACAATTTGGTGCAGGAGGTCCAAGAAACGAATCGTCAGAAAAATCTCGTAGAGCAAAGACAAAACGAGATCAAATTTAAAATGCTGGCCAGCCAGATTAACCCGCACTTTCTCTTCAATTCGTTGGAATCCATCAGAATGGAGGCCCACATTCGCAAACAGGACGATATTGCTGAGGCAGTATGGCAGCTGAGCACGTTGCTTCGCAGCAGTCTGGAGGCTGGTAATGATAAGATTCCGCTACGCAAAGAACTTGAGCGGGTTAGCTGTTATCTTGATCTTCAAAAGTTTCGATATGAAGACCGTTTGAATTATCGTTTAACGGTTGATCCGAATTTGGAGGAGATGTTGGTCCCGCCGTTGATTATTCAACCTTTGGTGGAGAATTCTATTGTGCATGGCCTGGATAACCGAGCAGAAGGAGCTGTCATTGAAGTGAAAGTAAAGGAAATCCTGGAGGGGGTCCGAGTTATGGTACGTGATAACGGGGCCGGTTTCACGGCCGATCGTCTCGCTCTTGTACGGGAAGAGCTTGCTGCATCCCTACATGAACAGGAGGTCCAGCGGATTGGATTGCGAAACGTAAACGATCGTCTCGTCTTACTGTATGGGGCTTCTAGTGCCTTAAAAATCGAGAGCGAGCCTGGGAAAGGCACTTGTATTCAGTTTTTCATTCCTGGAGGGAATCCAAATGATTAAGGTAGTGATCGTTGATGATGAACCGAAGCTTCGTCAAGGCCTTCAAACGCTGATTCCATGGGAAAGTCTCGGATTTACCGTTATTGCTGCGGCAGCTAATGGAAAAGAAGCATTGAAAGTCATTGAGGAAAAGACTCCCGATGTCGTAATTGTCGATATCCGCATGCCGGTTATGGATGGTTTACAGTTGATTGAGCACTTGACATCTGACGGTCATCATTTGCATTTTATGATTCTCAGTGGATATGCCGACTTCGAGTATGCCAAACAAGCGATCAAATACGGGGTTGTCGGCTATCTCCTTAAACCGGTGGACGTCGCTGAAATGTCGGCCAACTTAAAGCGGATACGCGAGCGGATTGAAGAGGAGCGACTTCAAGGAGAGTGGCGTGAGAGGGAGATTATGAGTCGTGATTTTTGCCTGCATAGCCTGCTCATCCCGCAAGAGAAAACTGAGGATCCTGCCAAATTGAGAAGTAAGGCAAAAGAAGCGGATTTGTTGTGGACCAGCTATGAAGTCGTAGTCGTCTACCCGCGTGTTTCTGAAGTGGATCGTGCCGATGTGGTAAATCGGCTTTCGATTGAGTTAAAACCAAAGATAGAAGGGCAGATGATGGGGCTTGTAACTGTGATTCCCCCGTATACGGTTCTTCTGCTCAACGAGCTGCTGCGCGGGAGAAAACGACGTGAAAGTCTGTATAACGAGATTCGTAACGCCGTGGGTAATGTACGGTTCGTTGCTGCAACCGGAGGGGGAGTGTCTGTTCCCCAAGATATTTGCAAATCTTTTTTTAAGGCCCAGAAAGCAGTAAAACAAGCTTTTTTCAGCGAGAAGAACCGACTGATAGATCCGTATCCTCTCTTTTCGTCCTCGCTGGATTCTCCCCGATTGTCCGTCAATAAAGCCGAAGAAATGATGGAGGATTTCATCTTCCGCCTGTATTACAGTCTGGAGGTAGGAAACCAGGCTATAGTACTATCGTTGTTGAAAGAGGCGGCAGCATTTTTTCTCAAACAGGGGCAAGATGAGAAATCTGTTAAAGAATCCTTCTTCTTTCTGTCCAATGCAGTCATTCACAAGCTGACCGCGGGTTTCTGCATTGAGTTGAAAGAGACGGAAGCAGTTTCCCGCTTTTTGAATGGGATATACCAGCATGATAACCTAGATGATCTTTTGGAAGAGACCCACCGTTTCCTACTAGCATTGGGAAAAGACTCCGAACACCGTGGAAAGGAGCAGGAATTCAAGAAAATGGTCGACTTCATTCATAGGCATTATGCGGACAATCTGAGGCTGGAAACGCTAGCCGGACTACTAAACTACAGTACCGCCTATTTAGGCCAGCTTTTCAAGAACAAGACTGGGGAGTACTTCAACACCTATCTGGACCGAGTCCGCATCCAAAAGGCCAAGGAGCTGCTGGATCAGGGAATGAAAGTATACGAAGTCGCTGAAAGCGTGGGCTATACAAGCGTCAACTACTTTTACAGCAAATTCAAAAGGTACGAAGGCCGTTCACCATCGGAATATAGAAATCCATAATTTGTGTATGATTTTTTCCGAAATCCGTTGTATGGGCGCGGACTCCTCTCTGTTTTATGATGGATTTTAAGAGAGGGGATGAAAAAAAATGAAAGCGGTAACAGTGGTTTCGGAAAAGGCATACAAAAAGACGGAGAGGAATGCTTGGAAGGTATTTAAAAGCCAGAGGTATCTTTACTACATGTCCATTCCGTTTGTTATTTGGGTTTTTGTCTTCCAGTATTTGCCGCTATGGGGCTGGACAATGGCCTTTCAAAAATATAAACCCGGTTTGAGTTTTTTTGAGCAAAAGTGGGTGGGCTTGGAGCATTTTCGTACTTTGTTCCGAGATGATCATTTCTACCAAGTGCTGCGGAACACGCTGGCTATGAGTCTTATGGGACTGATCGCCGGTTTTATCGTGCCGGTTGTCTTTGCTTTACTGCTCAACGAGGTTCGTATCCAGGTTATAAAACGATTTGTTCAGACGGTATCTTATCTGCCGCACTTTGTTTCATGGGTGGTTGCTGCAGGCATTGTCACCAAAATGCTTTCAGCGGATGGCGGTGTCGTGAATGATATGTTCATGGGTCTAGGCATCATCGAACAGCCGATCCAGTTTATGGCCCAAGGTAAATTATTTTGGTGGGTTGTAACCTTCGGAGACATCTGGAAGGAAACAGGTTGGAACGCCATTATTTATCTGGCTGCCATCGCCGGTATTGGTCCTGAATTATACGAGGCTGCGCGGGTCGACGGCGCTAGCCGATTCCGGCAAATGTGGCATATCACGCTGCCAGGGATCCGGCCGACCATTATCATCCTCCTGATTATGTCTATTGGTCATTTGCTCGGTACGGGATTCGAGAAACAATTTTTGCTGGGCAATCACCTGGTCATTGATTACTCTGAAGTACTTGATTTGTATGCGCTTAATTATGGTCTGGCGATGGGACGTTACTCTTTCGGAACGGCAATTAATATCTTTAATTCGGTGATAAGCCTGATCCTATTGTTTGCGGCTAACGGAATCTTTAAGCGCTATACCAACGAGAGTATTATGTAGGGAGGATAAAGGACATGGAGGCTGTCAAAAGCAGTACGCCAGTCGGCCGATTAAACAACTGGCTTAAGGCGAAATCACCACAAGATCGAATCTTAGAAGTCGTTGTTTATCTTTTCATGATTGTGGTAACCGTTCTAACAATCTATCCGTTCTTAAATGTACTGGCTATCTCTTTTAATGATTCGGTAGATACCATTAGAGGGGGAATCACCATCTGGCCAAGACAATTTACGTTGAAGAATTACGATTTGATTTTCACCTATGAGGGGTTAATCACTGGATTCAAGATCTCCTTTCTGCGGACCGTCATTGGCACCGTAGCGGGCTTGGCCAGCGGTTCGATGCTTGCGTATACGCTTGCACGAAGTGACTTTCAAGCTCGAAGGTTCATCTCAATCTTTCTTGCCGTCACCATGTATGTTTCCGGGGGATTAATCCCAGGTTTTATCTTGATGAAGGAATTGCATTTGATTGATACATTTGCCGTCTATATTTTACCCGGCCTTGTAAGTGCGTTTAATGTCTTCATTATTCGTTCCTTCATTGATGGTCTGCCTTATGCGTTGCAAGAATCAGCTAAGCTAGATGGTGCCAACGATTTCACGATATATTGGCGCGTTATTCTTCCTCTTTGCAAACCAGCATTAGCGACCGTAGCGCTCTTCTTGGCAGTAGGGCAATGGAACTCTTGGTTCGATACTTATCTGTTTAATGGGTCTAACGAATCGTTGACGACCCTTCAATATGAATTGATGAAAATTTTGCAGAGTACTACAACGAGCGCAACCAATTCTCAGGATGCTGCCAATATGGCTGAGCGTATGGCACAAGTGTCTCCGGAATCGGTCAAAATGGCAATCACCATCATTGTTACAGTCCCGATTCTTATCGTCTATCCTTTTCTACAAAAGTATTTTGTTAAAGGTATGACGCTTGGAGCGGTAAAAAGCTAAAACGAAGCAGCAAACATTCATTATACAGGGAGGTTTCGCTCCATGAAGTCAAGAAAAAACAGAATGATCGTATCTTTCGTAATGTCACTGACTTTAGTGGCGACCCTTGCAGGGTGCAGCGGTAATAATCCGTCCGAGGCTACCAAGGCCGTAACAACGGGTGACATCACGCTTACTTATTTTTCGGAAGACTCCAGCACAAATTGGAATGGCATGAAGGATGAAGTCGGTAAGGTCATCGCTGAAAAAACTGGAGTAACCCTTGATGCTGAATTCGCTGTCGGTGACCCGGTCCAAAAGATTTCATTGATTGCTGCCACAGGAAACTATCCTGATTTAATCGCTGCTAAGGCGGATGTTGGCAAACTTGTCGATGCTGGCGCAATCATTGATCTGACGGATTTGATCGACAAGCATGCACCAAACATCAAAAAAATGCTGGGTGACAAGCTTGTTCGAACAAAGTACAGTTTGGACGACCCATCAATCTATGTGATTCCAACTTGGTCTGCTGTCGAAGAGAAAAAAATCAAACCCGACGTAGGATTTAAACTCCAACACCGTGTCGTCAAGGAAGCGGGATACCCAGACATTCGTACGGTACAGGATTTTGAAAAAGTCATTAAGGACTATCTAACCAAGCATCCGACGGATGAAAATGGCAACAAAAATATCGGACTGTCCCTAAATGCGGACGATTGGCATATGTACCAGGTAACGAACTCAGGATTCCAAACAACTGGGGGACCAGACGATGGCGAATACTACATCGATCAAAAAACACACCAAGCGACTTATCATTTCCGTCGACCGGAAGAAAAAGAATATTTTCGCTGGTTGAATCACATGAATGCCATTGGATTACTTGATCCGGAAAGCTTTGTGCAAAAGACTGACCAGTTTAAAGCGAAAGTGGCTTCAGGTCGCGTACTGGGCCTGGCCGATCCGGAATGGGACTATGGCGACGGACAAAATGCGCTGAAGGCGGAGGGCAAATTCGATCAGACTTACGGTCATTATCCAGTTACCATGAGCAAGGAGTACAAGGATACCAACTTCTGGCTGCCTGGTTTTGATGGGGGGTACGGAATCTCAATCTCTAGCAAATGCAAGGATCCGGTACGCGCTATCCAGTTTCTCGACTTTCTAGCATCGGAAGAGGGGCAAGTCCTGAATAACTGGGGAATTGAAGGAAAGCATTACACGATGAAAGACGGCAAACGGACGATTACTCCGGCTGTACTTGAACGGATAAACAATGACAATGCGGCTTTCCAAAAAGAGTCTGGAATCGGCCTATATTGGAACTTGTCGGTCCATTATGGTGATGGCATCGAGGACTCAACCGGCAACTATTTCACTCGTAGTTATCCAGAACTGCTGACAGCGACTTACAATAAGTCGGAGAAGGAAGTTCTTAAGGCTTATAAGATCGAGCACTGGAAAGATCTATTCCCGAAGGAAGAGGAATTTCCGCCTAGAGCATACGGAGCAGCATATACAATGTCTCTTCCCAATGACGATCCGGCTGTTATTCTTGGAGCCAAGATGAAGGATATTACATGGAAACGAATTCCGGAAGCTGTCATGACTAAACCGGAAAACTTCGACAAGGTTTGGGATGCCTATATGGCAGAACTAGAGAAAGCTGGAGTGCAAGAAATGGAACAATCCTTTACCAAGCATATTCAAAACCGGATTAAGCTATGGTCCACCAATTAATTCGTTTTGCATAAAGAACGGGTCCGTTTCCACTTTCCAATTGGAGAGGAGACGGTCCTTTTTCATTAAGGTTTGCTATAGATTGCATTCGTTCAAGTTACAAACCAACAGCGGCCGCCTCGGTTATTTTCTGAGGTGGCCACTGTTCGTTAGGGGCAGGCTTATGCGTTACTTTGGTGCTGGGTGGGACGGTAAAGTTGCGGGCACGTTCAAAGTAATTACCAATTTGTCGACGTTGTTATCAGAATCCAGCCACATACCCAAAGTCCGAAAATCTGCTACCTTCCGTGATAAGGTGAGCCCTGTAAGAGCGCCTTACTCCGCTTCATTCTTGGAGGAAGTAAATAGGTCTTGAGGAAGCTCATCCCTCGTGATCACGTAATCGCTGTTGAACACTTTTATGAGATGATCCAGGGAGTTATATTGTCCATTGCGGACGAAATCGCCCGTCCATGTGGTGAAAAAGAGCCAATGCGCTGAATATGCTTGAAGCAATTCAGGATCGCCAATCGGGCCGTTTTCGGACAGACCAACCAGCTTCTTGTCTTGCACGAGATTTACCAAGCTGTCATACTTGCCGATACTTGGACCGTAATTAGCCGCCGGGTTGTAGATATCCACACTTACAATATCGACGACATCGTCCCCCGGATACCATTCGGGGCTCTCGGAGTTCCATACCCAGATCAGATTGTTTAGGTGATGGTAGTGTGTTAGACGGTCGTACATGATACGGTACAGCTGCTTTGCGGAGTCTGGCCCTTGGGCGCCCCACCAAAACCATCTGCCTTCCGCCTCGTGCAGTGGTCTCCACAGCACCGGAACGTGAGCGTCTTGAAGACGTTTCAACTGAGCGGCAATGGCATCAATGTCCCGCAGGATAAGCTGATATTCTTCCGACTCGGGATGATTAAGCGCATATTGAACGTCGAATGTAGTCGCCTCGGTGTAAAATCCGCGGTACCATTCTTTGCCTGGAATGTCATGTAGACCCTTAGGGGCATTCCAGTGCCATACAAACGTGACAATTCCACCTTCTTTGGCCCATTGGATCGCCTTGTCCACCTCAGTTGAGGTGGCACCATGCTCGACGCGAGAGGGGGAGTAATCCATCATGTCCGTTGACAACATCGCAGGATACTTTCCAGTCTGGTCTTTAATCCACTGGGCATCCTCAAGAGTGTGCTGACCGGAAAGAATTTTGTCCCCGTAAACATCCACGAGATAACCCATGAGTGCCTCGGTTTCCATAGTCGCATCCGGGTTTACCGGCTTTTTCTCAATCTGATGCAGTTTCAGGGGGAGCACTGCTGACAGCTTGATGTAGTCGATATGATACTGGCCCAAGTCGGGATTGAACTGTATTGTATTGTTTCCCGAATTCAGCATGAGTTTACCGCCGGATACCTCGGTATTGCTTGCTGTTGTCGGAAGGGATATTTCGCTTGTCTGACCGTTGACCACCATATGGGTCTTTTTGTCACTATTAGGATTACTGTAACCGATTGCAAGATTGTAAAGGCCACTTGAAGCTGCGTCATAGGCAAGGGTTAACGACCCTGTGCCTTTAAAGGCTGCGTAGCCGGTACCAGAATAGCCCGTGCTGGCGGTTTCGGTGCTGACCTCACCAGTAATGACTCCGTCTTCGGCTTCAATTTTGCTGTTTGTAGCAGGTAAACTGGCGAATTCAACCTTCACGTATTCGATCCCGTAATATCCCCAGCCTCTTGAAAAAGTAACCTCGTTTGTACCGGCATTCAACATGATCTTGCTTACCAACTTCTCGTTTACAACCGCACCTCCCGGAGGGGGAACCAGCGTTATGCTTTCAGCCATTGTACCATTGACCTCGAAGCTGGTATCCTTGGAGCCGGTGTTCGCCGGAATATAGTAACCGAGGCTCAGCTTATATAGACCTGCTGTCGGCACATTCACTTTAAACGTAGCCGTCCCGTCAGACTTGCCCGAATTTGGGTCATAATCATAAAAGAAGGATACATAGCCGTCGCCTTTATAAAGTGTATCGCCTGTATAGGGAGTATCCCGTTTTTCTACGCCGTAACCTTGAATAATTGCATCCTTGGAGCTGACAACTGTAGGAGGAGATTTGCCATTAGTGATAAATCTTGACTTGCACCCATCGTCGTTTCATCTTCAACTTCGGTGACCAAGTTAGTTGATTCTGCTTTTGCTAAGCTTGGAATTAAATCGAGAGATACCAACAAAAAACATAAGAGAACAAAACTAAGAATACCAAAAAACCTTCTTTTCCACGGATCTGGCATATGACTCACTCCTTGAATTAGATGTTACCGTCTTAATTGTCCTGCGGCGCAGCTTGAAGAAATCGTTTTCAAAAATAAAAAAATTAAATAATAAACAACTGCTTCCATAATCCCATCTTTATTTGTATGCGTTTTCAATATTTCCTTTTAAGTTTTTTAGTTCATCACCTCGCTTTAATTTCATCATAAATTAGAGGCGAGGCAGGAACCATACAATGAATTTCGGAAGAAATCATCCTTAAATTATGGATTTTTAACTCCGATGGTAAACAAACTTCATATCTTCTGAATTTGTCTGGGCGAAATTTGCTGAACGAATTCTTCCTTAATTGATGAATTCATTTCTAAATTTCCGGAATTCTTTAGGTGTTTTTTTATGATGTTTCTTAAAAGACTGAATGAAGTGATTTACATGATTGAACCCCACTCTGTGGGCTATTTCAGTTATTGTAGAATCTGTTGAAATTAATAACTCGCTACTTTTCTTGATACGGTACTTAATTAAGTAGTCGTAAGGTGTCATATGAATAGTTCTCTTAAAACTACGAGTGCATTCCGAAATACTTAAATGTGCTATAGCAGCAATTTCTTGCAGTGTTATATTGTCTGAGTAGTTTTGATGGATAAAGCTGAGCATTAATTGAAGTCGCTCCTGTTGCAATTTCATGTATTTAGGTGCTTCCTCAGAAGACAGCGAAATATTAGATATTAAGACTAACCATAATTGTACCGTTTTGATGGAAACCTCGTATTCCCAGCCCCATTTTTTTTTCATATCAAATTTCTGTTTCATATCCCAAAGCATTTGCAGTATTTGAATTTGCCATTCAACATCTCCTTTGATTACGAATGACAATAAGAGAGAGTTTGTATAAGGCAGTACATAATTTTTTTCCATCGCACTATCTGCATAAAAGGCCAACAGCTTCTCAGGGAAATTAAAACTGACATATTGACCGTTATGTGTAAGGTGTGTAGTAACGTGAAGAACACCCTTATTAATTAAAATGGCCTGACCTGTTTCTAATTCATGATCAATCCCGTTAACTTGTATCACTAGCTTTCCTTTGGTAACCAAAGTGATTTGTAGTTCCTCATGCCAATGTAAATCGTTGAATCCTCTACCTTCAGGATTACTTGCATGAATAGTATGGGTGTACATGATGTATGGAAATGAAACATCGGGATATAGAATGGTCTCATGCAATTGTTTTTCCATTTTAGCGAGGTCCTTTCTGATGACGATATTTCTATATAAATTAAAGATATAGTCACACAAATAAAATAAAAGTGGTGATATTATTATACCAGATCTTCGGCTTATCATTACAATCCTGTGCACAGGCGATTGGATAAGACATCTTGGAGGCGTACATGTGAAAATAAATCAATCGTCGTTACCGTTTCATCCGTATATTTTGCTTTTAATCAGCATACTGTCTGTTTCTATCTCATCCATCATGATAAAATCCTCAGATACTCCAACCTCTGTGGCTGGGATGTACAGATTGTATATGTCAGTACTCATAATGCTTCCTTTTGTGCCTTGGAAAATGTTCCGTTCCTTAGAAATGAACAAAAAAGATTGGAGTACCGTTTTCATAGCTGGTCTTTTTCTCGGGTTATATTTCTTATTCTGGATGGAATCTTTAGTATATACCTCAGTTGCGAGCTCCATGGTCATTCTATCGTTACAGCCTTTATTTGTAATGATGGGTTCATACTTTATGTTCAGAGAACGAGCAAACATATTGACCATTCTTTGTTTGATCGCCGCTCTTGTCGGTTCAATCATTATAGCTTGGGGAGACATTGGGATTTCGAGAGAGGCATTAATCGGAGATGGATTATCTTTAGTAGGAACAATTTTGGTTTCAGCATATATGTTGGCAGGACAGAAAGTAAGCCACAAAATAAATGCAAATGTATATAGTGTTATTGTTTTTTTTATTGGTGGCAGCGTCATGCTGGTCTACAATTTGTTGAATCATTATGCCTTGATCGAATATGACTCGTCGGATTGGGTGTATTTCTTTTTACTTGCAGTAATTCCAACTATTTTTGGACAATATATTTTTAATCTGTTGTTGAAATCAATGGGTGCAACTACAGTCTCAGTTGGTATTATTGGAGAGCCTGTTCTTGCCATAATTCTCGCCTACTTATTCTTGGGAGAAATAATCTCTGCATTTCAATTCATAGGTGGAATCATGACTTTATTTGGTATGGGGATGTATTTTTGGGCAGAATCTTTAAAGTATACTACGGTTGCAAAATATTAAATTTGAAATTCATTATCGCGAAATTGAATAAAACAATCGATGAGGAGAATGTTTAGATGGCAACGATTGATGATTTTTTGAAACTAGATATTCGAGTTGGAACCATCATTAAAGCTGAGTTTTTTGCAGAAGCAAAAGTACCTGCTATTAAACTTGAAATTGATTTTGGACAAGATATCGGAATAAAAGCTTCGAGTGCACAAATTACAAAAAGATATGTGGCTGAAGATATTATAGGGGAACAAATCATAGGTGTAGTCAACTTTCCACCTCGACGGATAGCAGGCTTTAAGTCAGAGGTATTGGTCCTTGGAGGAATTCCTGAAAAGGGGGATGTGGTTCTATTGAAACCGGATATCAAACTACCTAACGGAACACCTATTGGGTGATAGAGCGCTTGTTTAATCATTAAAATATATAACTTCACAACAGGCAAGGCATTGAACTAACGGGATACGATTCTTCAATAGCAAGTTGAAATAGATAGCGGCAGACTAGGACTTTATTTTCACGTCCTAGTCTGCCGCTTTTTATTTTATTGGTCTGTCTAAAGCTTATTTGATTCATTAAAATCTGCAACAGTTAGGCTGGAAATCACGAGTGTCACCAGTCCAGTAAAAGCACAGTTCTCCAATACCAGCTATACGCCTTATACCTATCTGGCTGGGATGCTGCGTGTCCCCTCTGTCATCGGGGAGGCGCAGAGCGGGCACACCGGCGGCGTGCCCGTGCTAGCCGCGCTTGTACGGCGTCCGCTTGTTGTGTCGCGCCGCATCCACGCTTTGCAGGCGCCGTCGGTGCATTTCCACACGGGCACGCTGATGCGTGGCTCCGCCGGAGACCCTGCCACCGACGAGGTCGTCCGTACCGCAGCGCTGCCTGGTCCCGGCCTGCTGCTCACGCGGGTCGCTGTGCCAGACGCTGGCGATCCAGCGCCAGCACGGTTGCTATACCCGGAAGCACCCTTCGGTTGGCCGAAGCTGCCGCGGCGCGTTTCTGGCTTGGAAGCCTCAGGAGTGACTCCATAGGCTTCCAGCAGGAAGCGTGACACGGCGGCAGGCTTGCCATGATTAGAGGCGGGAGAGGTGATGTATAGCGACTCCTTCGCCCGGGTGACGGCCACATAAGCGAGGCGGCGCTCTTCTTCAAGCGCTGCCTCGTTATCCACAGCGGTAGTCGGGGCGGCGCCTGCCCGCCGATCCTCCGGAAGCTCGCTGTGCAGCGCCGAGCTGTGCGGCAGAATGCCTTCGCTGGCTCCGATCCAATATACGCAAGGGAATTCCAGCCCTTTGGCGCGGTGGATCGTCATGAGCCGAACTGCATCGCTGTCTTCTTCTCTGCGCAGCGATTCCATTTGGCGGTGACGCTCGGAAAGCTCGTCCGCAAAGCTGACGAACGCCTCCACGGTGTCAAACCGCTTGGCTGCCGTTTCGAGCTCCTCCAGACTTTCTTGCATCGTTTCCTTATAATGAGTCCACGCGCCCGTATCTCCGCTTTCCAAATATTTGTCATAAAAGACGCGCCGCATTTCTTGAATGGCATAGGCAGGTTTCATTGTAGTGAGACTGCGAATCAGACGAATACGCTCTTTCACCTGCTCACGCTGAAAATCACGTAGTCGATCCCAGCGGCTGAGATGAATCAGCGGGTATTTTTTAGCCTGCTGTTTCTCCTCGCGCATAATCCATTCCATCCCCGCCTCACGGGATACGTACAGCGGCCCGAGGGTGCTCGGAATGGATTCCATACGCCGGGGATTTAGCGACAAGCGGAGGTGATCCATTAAGGGACGAATCAGGGACTGATCATAAAATACAGCCCCTGCTCCGTACTGAATAAATGGGACATCCCGCATAATTAATTGCTCAAAAATAGATCGGCTTCCGCTGGCTGTCCGGTGCAAAATAGCGATATCCCGGTAGCGCAGCCGACCTTCCTCTACCTGCCCGAGTAGATGAGTAACAATATGCCCCGCTTCCTCCTCGGGTCCGGATGGGGTGGCAAACTGCGGCGGCAAGCCTTCACGCCCGGCAGCCGAAAGACGTTTGGAGCGTCGATGGACATTTTTGGCGACAATGTTAGAGCCCAGCCCCAAAATCCGCGCATCGCTGCGATAATTAATATCCAGGGTAATGACCTTTGCATCCTTATAAACCTTGTCAAACTCCAGAATGGATTCCTGGCGTGCCCCATTAAAGGTATAGATCGTCTGATCATCATCCCCGACGACCATCAGATTGCGATGTCGGGCAGCCAATCGCTGCACCATCTCATATTGCAGGGCATTCGTATCCTGAAATTCATCGACCATGATATGTGAAAAACGCCGCTGAAGCGGCTGAAGCACATCCGGGTCACGCAACAGTGCGGAGGCACGCAGCAGAATATCGTCAAAATCCATTTTATTGCGTTCCTGTTTCCACGCTTCATAAGCGAGCATGGCACGTTTGGCATCCGATTCCTCGCGCACGCTTTCCGGCAGCTCGTCCGCGCTGCGGCCTTCCGCTTTCCAGGCGGAGAGGGCAGACAGCAGGCTTTCCGGCTGGAAAGCCTCGCTGAGCCCAAGCTGACGCAGCATCATTTTCATGACGGTATGCTGGGCCTGCGTTTCACCGAACACTTCATCTTGCACGCCACGATGACGCAGCATCGCCAAAGCGAATGAGTGAAACGTGCGTGCCTGAACTGCACGTGCAGCGGCAGGGCGCACACCGGGTAATCCTGCGATGCGCAGTTTCATTTCGGCAGCTGCCTTGCTGGTGAAGGTCACCAGTAGAATGGACGATGCAGGGACATCACGCATCGCCATGAGGTAGCCTGCGCGGGCAGCCAGCACTGTGGTTTTGCCGCAGCCCGCCCCTGCAAGGGTCAGAAGGGGGCCTTTGCCGTGGCGGACGGCCTGGATCTGCGGGCGGTTCAGGTGAATGCCGGCGTTCTCTAAAGCACGAAAATAGGCAGAGTCTTGGTCGGTGTCGGGCACCAGCGTCATACTGGTATCCATGGAAGCACGACGTGCCTGAGGGCTCGACGTTGAATAAGGAACCCCGATGGGTCGGGGGTAAAAAGAAGGATTTGGGTCCATAATCCTGAAACCCCTTTCGTTCTTAAAATCTTCCATTTTCACAAATGGGGGTAGTTTTTGGTATGATAGAGTTCTAGTCAGCTTTAGCTGACGATAAGAACAAGGCGATGGACTAAAATAATGCTGAAATTCATGCGGATCTTGCCGGAGCGACAGAACGTCAATACGTTGACGCTAATGCCTATAGCCTTCAATCAGGCGATATGACCGCATTCCATTATACAGGAGTTCGAGGTTAGCCAACAGAAAAAAACTTTGGGATATACGGACGGTACAGTGAAATCCGGCTGGATATGGGGAGGAAATAACGATGAAGCTGATTCAACGTATAAAGGAAGGCGCTAATCGCGCCACAGAAAAGGCGCAGCATGCTGTCGAGATTAGTAAGATCAATTCACAAATTACAACGATTCAGCAGGAAATGGATGTTCATTTCTTACGAATGGGTCAGATCTTTTACGAAGGTTACCGCGCATCCGACATGTCGGTGGCAGAAACCGAGATGACACAGCTATCCACTGCATGTGATGAGCTTCAGGATGAAATTGACGAGCTGCGCAGTAGAATTGCAGAATTGAAAAACGCTCATTTATGCACCTGTGGAGCGGTTGTGCCTCTGGATGCGAACTTTTGCCCCAAATGCGGACGCAAGCTCAATGAAGGACAGGCTGCTTCCAAACAAGTAGCTGCTGTGCGTGAAGAGGTGCCAACGGACGTCTATTCTTTTGATCTGCGCAAGCCAGAGGTAGTGAAGGATGCTGCGCCTGCTTACACGGAATATGCAGAACATGAAGTAGTCGATCGGCATGAACAGGAACAGGATGAGCGGTATGAAACACACGAACCAGCGGGACTAGACCGCGATTACACAGTATCTGATTTTACACCGGAAGAAAAAGCGGCATTCGACGCTGAATGGGAGCGCCGTCGTCAGGAAGAGCTGGAAAAAGAACACCGTCGTCTTGAAGAACTGGCACGTGAGCGTGAGCGTCAGGAAGAGCTGGACGAGCGGATTCGATATTGGAAGGCCAACAACTCCGGGGCCGAGAAGCCGGCAACGCCGTCTGCACAAGTACGTGAAAATGTAAAATGCCAAATCTGTACTGCAGAACTACCCAAAGGGTCTAAGTGGTGCCCGCGCTGCGGAGCTGAACAGATTTGACGCAGCCGAACAGGCTGCTGCAGGACACAGACATAACGCCGGGCAGCATAGGGGGAACAGAATATATGGAGCGTTTGCTGCATCATCTGCGGAATCTGGGTTTTACGGAAATGGAAGCCAAGGTTATGGTCGAGCTTTCGAGGCAAAATGCGGCTTCCGGCTATGAAGTGGCTAAGCGTCTGGGCGCATCGCGCTCCAACGTGTACGCGGCTTTACAGCGTTTGGCCGGGCAGGGATACCTCAGAACCAGTGCTGGAGAGCCTGTTCGTTACAGCATGCTGCCACCGGGTGAACTGACTCGGATGATCGAAGGGCAGATGCAGGAGTCCCTGCGTGCGGTGGAGAAGGAAATGCCCCGAACAGAACCAAGCAAGCCGACCTTTTATAACGCGGAAGGCGATCGGAAGGTACTGGAAAGTCTGACACGTGAATTGGAACGGGCAGAGCATGAGATTGTGTTGGATTTGTGGCGCGAGGAAGCCGAACTGCTGCGGACAGAGTTGGAGAAAGCCGAGAGTCGAGGTGTGCGTCTGCTCTGGTCCTGCGATAACGGAGAAAGCATGATGGGACCATGGTTACCGCTTAGATCTGGTACAGACGGACAGAAACCAGCAGGGCGCAAGTTTTCTTTTGTTATTGATCGGCGTTGGTGCATGCTGGGTATGCGGGGAGAGAATTGCCCGACACAGGCGCTTATTACCGAGCATCCGGTAATGACAGGTCTGCTGCTTAATCATTTTGCTCAGGATCTTATTCTGTATGAGCTGGAGCATGATATGGGCAGAGAGCTGTCGACCCGGTATGGCTGGCGGTATGAAGGCATTATCGGCAAATATATGTCAGCTGGAGAATAGCTAAAGATTACCGGCTAGGAAGTTCCATCAGTGCCCGGCATATAGATGTAATATAGTCCGCCTTATGAGGCACGAATTGATCCGAAGTAATTAGGCGGCGAGTTTTTTCTGGGTTAGGCCCTGACGTAATGCCTTGCGCTTCGATAAAGGGAATATGACCTTCAAAAAGGGCCAGTGCTTGGTCAAGATCTGCTTCGTACAGTCCGGCTACTTCTTCTTGCTGGAGGTGATAAGCTTCCAATGGCTGGTTCGATAGCAGTCCAAACACCGAGCTAACCTCCCGGTCCCAAAAAGAGGTGCCTTGTGCGGTACCTTTGCTTTCATACCGAACGGTCATCAGCGGTGTTAATGAGGTAAAGGGAACATGAATACCCAGTTCTTCCTCCAGCTCACGAGCCGCCTGAGACATATCTTCGCCTGCCGTCAAGTGACCGGCTGCTGTAATATCGTAGCATCCGGGGAAGGTGTCCTTCGTATCCTGACGCTGTTGGAACAGCAAGCGACGGCCTGTCGAAGTGTCTCGTGCTAGCCAGCAGTGAAAGGTATGGTGCCAGTATCCCTTGGCATGTGCGTCTTGTCGCGAGGCTGTGCCAAGAGAGTTGTCTTCATCATCGTAGATATCTAGAAGCTCGCTAGTCATCGTGGTTCCTCCTATAGTAAGCAGAAATTCAAAGGTCTACCTTACAGTATAACGTGTTTTCTGTCCTGACGATATGAAGGCGGGTGTGGAATGTGGAGTGGCATTTGGGGTATGCTGGGAACATAAGGATTTGCAACATCACACAGGTTTATGATTGAAAGGAGCGATTTTACATGGAATGTATAGTACATTTTCGAGTCATGCATCCGGAGGAACCCAAGGAACTTCGTGGGTTAATTATGCTGGAAAGTGGGGGCAAGCCGGGGATTGATCAAATCATGGATATGTTCAAAAATATGGGCTATGATGTCCGCCCAGACAATCCGGACGAATTGATTTTTAAACCAGTCGATGTCAGAGCCAATTATACATATATCCGGGTTATTGAGCTGGATACGGGTGAGGAAGTCTACCAGGAAGATAGGGATTTGCGCGCGATTTTGGAAACTTTGCTGAATAAACGTTAAAGATCAGGAGAACTAATCGATGAAATGAGATAAAGCGATCCTGTCGCCATTCATAGGAACGGAGAACAATGATGAGATTGTATATTATCCGACACGCTGACCCCGATTACCCCAATAACACCATCACACCGGAGGGACATTTGGAAGCCCAGGCACTAGCCAAGCGGCTTTCCAGTCACGGACTGGATCGAATTTATGCCTCTCCTTTGGGGAGGGCTTTGGATACGATGCGCTACACCGCCGACTCTCTGGGTATGACTCATGAAGTAGAACACTGGACGCAGGAGCTGGCTCTAAAGCTGGAGGAAACCCCATACGGCCGTCTTTCCCATTGGGATTTGCCTGGTGAAGTGATCCGTTCCGAGTTGCCCCTGCCCACTCATGACTCTTGGCAGGAGATTTCCTATTATCAGGGAACGCAAAGCCCTGAAACCTTCGAGCGGCTGAAGCTTCATTCCGATGAGTTCCTGAAACGGCAAGGCTTTGAGCGGGTGGAGGGCAGGTACCGGATTCTGAAGCACACTGAAGATCAGGTGGCGGTATTTTGTCATGGCGGCTTCGGGCTGACCTGGCTTGCTCATCTGTTGGAGCTGCCATTGCCCTTGGTCTGGTCCGGTTTTTGGATGCCGCCTAGCTCCGTAACCACGATCTTGTTTGATGAGCGCTCCCAAGAATGGGCAGTTCCCCGTTGCATCGGCTTCGGTGATGTTTCCCATCTGTACGCTGAGGGCTTGCCCGTCAGACCCCGTGGCATTATCACCAATTTCAACTAATTGGATTTTTTATACCATGCCAAAACGGCTTAAGACGATACACCGTCTTAAGCCGTTTATTGTAGTCATATAAATGGGTTGAGTCAGCGTGCTTCCACGTACCCTTCCAGCTTGGAAGTGCAATGTGCGCAACGGGTAGCGGCTACAGGAATTTCGGATAGGCAATGTGGACATTCCTTGATCGTTTTTTCCTGAGGAGGTTTTTCTTCCTCTTTGCGTTTCAGCATGTTAATCCCTTTGACCAGCATGAACACACAGAAGGCCACGATCAGGAAGTCCAGCAGGACGTTGAAAAATTGCCCGAACGCCATAACCGCAATGCCGGCTTCCTTGGCCTGTGCCAGAGTCATGCGAGTGTTATCTCCGTTATATGGATTCGCGCCTATAGCATAATACAAATCAGCAAAATCAACGCCGCCCAGAAGTTTACCAATCGGGGGCATGATAATATCGTTTACCACAGAAGTGACAATCTTGCCAAACGCTCCACCGATGATAACACCGACCGCGAGGTCAATCACGTTACCCCGTACAGCGAATTCTTTAAATTCTTTTATAATACCTTTTCCGCTCATGTGAGTGCTCACCTTCTTTACATAAAATCATTTATCTATAATACATGCTATGTCAATTGAGGGCAATTCCAAATTGATGTATTGCACTTTGTCACAAAATCACATGTTCATTTGTCTTCTATATGTAAACCAATAATGGAGGCGATGTATCGTGAGTTTAAGATTCAATCACAGAGCAGTGAGTCCTAGTACGTTCAAGGCGATGCTGGAGATGGAAAAATATATTTCCGGTCGTTTTACAGACAAAGTATTGTATGAACTACTGAAAATTAGAGTATCCCAAATCAATGGATGTTCCTATTGTCTGGATATGCATGCGAAGGATTTGCTCAAGCTGGGGGATTATGCTGACCACATTTTGCAGCTAGCCTTATGGCGGGAGGTTCCTTTGTTCACGGAAAAAGAACGTGTTATGCTTGAATTAGCTGAAGCGGTCACCCGTATTTCTGAACAAGGGGTACCTACGGATTTGTACAATAGGGTCAGAGAACAGTTTACAGAGGAAGAATACGTAGATTTGATAACCGCAGTTAACGTGATTAACAGTTGGAACCGGATTGCAATTGCAACGGGGATGTATCCGGGCATTCTTTAATGAACAGGGGGCTATGCTTTGTCTGGCAAAGAACATAGAATTGAACAAGAATCGGTGGATTTAAATCTGGAGGAGCTGTATCAAAGATATCGCAAATATTCTTTTGCCATTGCTTATCGCATGCTTGGAACGGTTACAGATGCCGAGGATGTAGTTCAAGACTGCTTTGTCGAGCTGAAGAATAAGCCCCTGGATGATTTACACAATCCCAAAGCCTATGTAGCCAAAATGACGATGAATCGGTGTCTGAATCTGTTGAACTCTGCGCGCAAGCAAAGAGAGACATATGTAGGACAGTGGCTGCCGGAGCCGTTGGGTGAAAGCGCAGATCTCCCTGCGGATTGGTTAGAGCGTAAAGACATGATATCTTACGCTTTTCTGGTTTTGCTGGAGCAGCTAAAGCCGATAGAGCGGGCTGTTTTTGTGCTGAGGGAAGCTTTTCAATATGATTACAAAGATATTGCGGAATTGCTGGGGAAGACTGAGAGCAACTGTCGTCAGTTGTTCAGTCGCTCCCGTCGTATTCTGTCTTCGGGAGAATCTGCTCTTGAGGCTCAGTCCAGTTGCAATGTGAATAACTCTTCCCGAATAAAACTACTAGAACGTTTTACAACCGCCTTTCTTGCCTACGATGTGACTGCTATGCTGGAACTACTAGCTGAACAACCTGTATTCGTGTCAGATGGCGGAGGTAATGTGCATACGGTGATGAGACCGATGGTTGTACGCAAAGGTGTTCTTGCCCTGTTGACTTCTCGTCGGGTATTAACCGTTTTACGAGAAAGAGATGTGTTCCACACCATCATCAATGGCGAGGTTCAGCTGGCATTTCTGGAAGACGGAAAAGTGAGAGAAACCTTATGTCTCAGACTTACACCGGACGGGGAGCATATTCAGAGTTTTTATTTAATGGTCAACCCAGATAAGCTGCGATACATTCATATAGGACAGAAGAAGTGAACATGCGATAAAAAGTAATCATCGAAACAGCAAAAACCTTGAATCCTGCTAAGGATCAAGGTTTTTGGTTGTTTTCACAACTGCCGGGCTTGATGAAGAGCCAGATCGCCTACCCAGGGAAGCTTGAGCCACTTTCCTTGGCCCGCACGAATTAACAGGATGACCCACAAAACAAGGCTTGCCAGCGTTAGCAGGGAAGCGAGGAAAGGACCGAGTAGCGGAATGAATCCAACAAGCACATGCCCGATCATGAGGGTGACAAACAGAAATATGGATTGCAGCGCGTGAAATAATACGAATCGACTTTTCTTTTCCAGCATGACAAAGGCCAGTGCGCCAATACATGCAAACAGATAGCACAGGACAGCTGCTATATTTTCATCCAATCCCGTGGAAGACTTATAGACTGACATGTCAGGCAAATCCCCCTTTATAAGTTATCCGTACTATACAAGCTATGAGGACAGGATTGAAGGATATGCCCGATCTCGGTAAAAAAGTTGACTCTACACCAAGGATAAGCGGTCAAGCGAATGGATATACTCGAATTTGGCGATAACCTTTTTTACTTTTTTGGTTTGCAAATGACCGATAAAGTGCCACGTTCCGTGGTTGAAGGGCCTCCCATTTGGACTGCGCTTCTGTCGCATCGCCCACAAGCTTCGCAGATTCGATGTTCGACTGCAGGCAGACGAGCTTGCAGACTCATTGAACCACTTCCACCTTACGAATTGCCTGATAGTCTTTCCCGAGAATCCGTTTCGGTTCCCGCCAAACGTTTTAGAAACGTATTTCTCCAGTTTACGGACAATTCTTCCACTTCGAGAATTTGTTTAATACCCTCGATATGATCCTTCTCTTGATGCATAATTCGATTGGCAAATGAAACCGTAATTGCTTTCGGATGGCGATGAAGGAAAGATAGTCCGTCGGCTTTAGAGGCAACTCCCTCTTCCAGAACGCGGAAGTAGAATCCCGTGTAGCCTGTTTGCTGTACCTTCAAGGGCATGTCCGATACGCCGTACTTGATGGACAACTTGTAGCAAGGCTGTCTCGGCTGGCTAACTTGAACGATAGCTTTGCCAAGCTTAAAGACGTCTCCAATGCAAACGTCGGATTCTAGCAAACCCTTTATCGTTAAATTTTCCCCGAACGAGCCGTAATCGAGCCGTCTCCGCAATTCATTTTCCCAGAACGGATAGTGCTCGTAGGGATAGACGCATACAGCTTTCTCTTTACCCCCGTGATGAACTAGATCGCCCTGCCCATCCCCTTCGAAGTTTAGATAAGATAAATACAAATATTCATCTGTGGCCGACTTGAATATCCCCGTAGAAACGTCCTTCTGATTAAACTGGATCTGCTTGGGCATGCCGACATTAAGTGAAAGGATTTTAATAGATGCCATTCGGATCACTCCACTCCAAATTTTGGTCAACGAGTTTTTCTAGATGCTTCTATATACCGCGTTCCTGCATTCGTTCGCCTGCCTGAAGCGAGATTTCTATGATGACTACGCCTTTTTACATTTCGGTAATTTCTCTTTTGACTCTGTTTGTCCCCGTTTCCATTTTACACTCCTCTATGTGCTATTTGCGAATTTTCGATTAGTCTCCGTTAATGTGATAGAGTCCTTTTTGGGCAACTCATCATTCCGGGAGCGATGTTCTTGTTCGAACATACCCGATCTCGGTAAAAAAATTAATTAGAGAATGTGTATAAAAATACGAAAAAGGCTGAACGAAAAAGATTCGCTCAGCCTTTTAAACGGTTATGCACATGTTTTGCACATGTTGTATACACTTTATCCACCGCATATTAATGTTTATCCACAGAAATAACATGGTTTATACACAAAATGTGCACAATCTGTAGATAATATTACGATGATTCATACTTTGCACACAGTTTGTCCACAAACTATCAACATATTGGGTGTAATTGTGGATATACTTCCATAATTATCGGTCACCAGTTTTTAAATGGCGGCGTGGGTGTGTGATTTTACCCATTTTATTCTTGTCATCCTCTTTGGGGATAAGTCGTTCATCGGTACGTCCTTCGTGATGATTATCAAAGGCATATTCGGTCATTTTCCACTCGGAAGTACCCAGAACAACATCAGCGGGAAAATGCTGGCCTCTGTGCAAATGCTGCTCATGTCCATCCTCATCAATATAAACACCGTCCACTTCTACCTTTTCACCCGTTAGCGGGAGTAAATCCTTTCCTTTGCGTTCCATTGGTATCCCCTCCGTCTGGCTTATTCTTCGTTAATTTGTCCGTACGGAAGGTCTTTTATCCACAAGCTGATGCAAAATATCCTCGGCAATCTGGTCTGCGGGATGAGGCTTGCGGAGCAACTCAATCGCCTGCGTCATCTCTTCGGCAAGAGAGGGGGTGGAAATCAGGTCGAGACAATGCTGAATCAGCTCCTCCGTCGTGCGAGCAATACGGGCAGCTCCTTTTTGCTGCAAATACAGAGCATTATTTAGCTCCTGACCGGGTACGGGCTTGAACACAAGAATAGGCAAACCGGATGCAATGCTTTCCGAGAGTGTAATGCCGCCGGGCTTTGTAATCACCAGATTGCTCGCACGCATAAGTGCTGGAACAAAGTCCACGAATCCATAGGTGTAAATGTCCGGGTGGTCTGCATACAGCGCATCCAATTCTGCTTTCAGTTGCTGATTACGTCCGCAGACGATGAGTAGCCGCAACTGAGGCAGCTGGCTTAATTGCCGACAGATATCCAGTATGCCGGATAGCACACCATAGGCGCCTGCCATAATGAGTAGCGTAGTAGTCTCAGACTGTGGTGATGGAATTACCTGTTCCTGAACAGGAACTTCGTTAGCAGACATGTTATAAAAAGAAGCGTGAATCGGAATACCCGTAGCGATAATACGTTCGATAGGTATTCCCCGCTGGGCGGCTTCCTGCTGGATATCCTCAGTGGCTACATAGTAGCGGTCAATATCGGGATGCAGCCAGCGCCCATGCAGATCGAAATCTGTAACCACGTTGACAATAGGCAAATTCATTCCCATTTTGCGGCGTAACGCCGGGAGTGCGAGCTGCGGGAACGTATGTATCACGAGATCCGGCAACTCCTTTTTCAGTGTGAGCGTAAGTTGACGCATTCCGAATGAATGCAGCACATGGCCGAAGGCCGATTTTGCCTGCATACCGCGCGTGATGTTATAGACCCAGCCGTAAAGCTGAGGAATGGTTTTGAAGCTTTGCATATATACAAATTTGGTCAGACCGTTCAACCAGGGATGAGATTCAGCCATGAGGTCGAGAAGTTGTACCTCGCAGCGTCCGAGTCTTCGCAAACTGTCCATAATCGCCCGAGCGGCCTGCACATGGCCTTCCCCGTAACTGGCGTATAATATTAGAATTTTTGGTGCTGAGACTTCCATGATTGTTTAGCCTCCTATATTCAATAAGCACATTAAAGCTCATTTCAGGAACGTTCTAAGTTGAGGGAGGATACGGCTGGCAAAACGTAGCGCTCCAGCAGTGTTCGCGGATTTTTCCAACGGCTCACCTTGCTATCTGCTGTAAATACTGCGACTGCGTTCGCTTTTGGCACAAGATAAATTTGCTGTCCTCCATGTCCGTGCGCACACGCATAGTTGATGCCGTGGAGTCGTCCTGTCCACCATTGGAATCCGTAATCTCCGAATTCTGGATACCCTTCAACCTGTCGCTGTGTCGCTTGATGCAGCCAATCGGCCGGAATCAATTCTTTTCCGTTCCAGCTGCCTTGATGAAGGCAGCAATCGCCGAATTTAGCCATGTCACGCGATGTCAGATATAGCCCGATGTGTCCCATGGTGTAGCCCTCTGGATCTTGTGCCCAACCACTTCTCCCGAAACCTAAGGGTTCGAACAGATACTGGAGAGCGTACGTATAGGCGTCAATCCCACAACAATGGGTCAGCAGCACGGACAACAGGTGCGAATCAACACTACGATATTGGAATACACCGAGTTGATCCTCCTGTACAGGTAAGCGCAGAGCAAAGGATGGCCAGCTTTTGCTGCGATGAAAACGGTGGATAAAAGCTTCTCCGAGCTTTTCGCCCGTCTGCCAATACAAGCCGGATGTCATGGTCAACAGATGGCGAATCGTAATCTGCTCTAGCAGTGTTTCCTTCCGCCTAGGTAAATACTCAGGCAACAGCTTATGCACAGCCGTCTCTGGCCCTGGCATATCACCACGAGCCATAGCTATGCCGATGAGCGTGGAAGTGAAGCTTTTGGTCGCGGATCGCAAATCGTTCAGAGAGCTTACTTCATGCCCGTTATAATAGCGTTCCCAGATCAGTTTGCCATGGCGTAGTAGCAGGAAGCTGTGCATTTTAGGAAACTTGGCTTGGATTTCACGGTCTGCCTGATCAAGTAGGGAGACATTGATGCCCTCCTCTTCACAAGTTCCTATGTTCAGGGCAGACATACGGGCAACAGGTGCAGTGAACAGCGGAGCAAAGCGGCTCATCCTTTTCCCTCCTTGTTATGTTTATTTATTTTACCCCAAACACATACACTCCAAAAACCGATAAATAAGGTATACCCCCTGTGCAACAGCTGATTGAGTACCCCAAATGACATGATGCGTAAAAGATAGGTAAAATCAATGTAAATTTACTGGAAAGCTGAAAGCTGTATCTGAATATGTTATAATGGGGTAGTGATTCAGCCAAAAGAAAATCGGTTAATAATAGTGTCAGGTACATGCCTTGTATAAGGTGTTCCCGACCTAAGCTGCAATTAGACATACTACTTCACTGCATAAGGACATCAATACTTTTCGGCATTCTCTTCAACGGAGCACTTATTTTCAACGTTTTGGGAGGGAGTTACATGGCAACGAAAGGTCACAATGAAGTTAAGGAAAGTCTGCGGGAAATGACTCGAATTTTCCGGCCTAAGGATCCCAAAAAATTTGTAAAGGAATATGTGCGAAAATACCGGATTACAGGAGGGTATGAGGAAGAGTTGACCATGGTGGTGGAAAACGAACTCGGTCGCATAAATTCTTCAGTATCTTAAAGGGTTCGATTACCCGAAAAACTAGAAATACGACTTTTATAAACCGTCTAGCCACAGAGGAGACGGTTTTTTTGTGTCCGCCTTGCATACAATGGGATAGGTTTGGTGAATTTGTATGCTCAAAGGAGGCGGATTCCAATAGAGATAGCAATACGAACACCGGAGGAAATCGGCTACATGAGGGAGGCCGGACGTATTTTGGCAGATTGCCATCGTACGCTGGAAAGTCGTATTCTTCCGGGAATTACAACGCTTGAAATCGATGCTTGGGTGGAGCAGTTTTTAAGCAAGCGTGGAGCCACGCCTGAACAAAAGGGCTATAAAGGTTTCCCTTATGCCACCTGCGCTTCGGTCAACGAGGTGGTGTGTCACGGTTTTCCATCGGAGCGAGTGCTTCATGATGGGGATATTGTGACCATCGACATTGTGGTTAACAAGGACGGTTGGCTGGCTGACCGAGGATGGACCTATGCGGTAGGTAACATTAGCCGCCCGGTAGCACGACTGTTGCGGCAGACCCATAAGGCGTTGATACGAGGTATCGAGGCTGCCCGCCCGGGGAGGACGTTGGGGGATATCGGGCATGCTGTGGAAAAAACGGCAGGCTGGCGGCGGTTCGGCAACGTCAAGCCTCTGATCGGGCATGGCATTGGTCGCCAAATGCATGAGCCGCCAGAGGTTCTGCACTACGGTCGTCCCAAAACGGGATTACCGCTGCGCGAAGGGATGGTGATTACCATTGAGCCGGTATTTACCCTCGGAACCGAGGGCGCGGTGCTCTGGGGAGACGATGGCTGGACCATCAGCACAGCAGACGGCAGTTGGGGAGCTCAATACGAGCACACGATTGCGATTACAAAGAACGGTCCTTATATTTTGACCTCGTAAAAGAGAGTTGTGCCATAGGGAGTCAATGTGCGGGTCGTTAGCATAAGGCTCTCTAGGTAAGTTTTTTCAGGATGACACATTCATCGTGGTTGTAGAGATTTTTCGATAAAGCAACAGATAAATCCCCAGCTCGACAGGCGAGGAAACGGCCATCACAATTCCCGCCACCTTGCCGTCCAGTCCTGGAAAAAAGCAGATACACAGAATAAGCGCGAGAATCGCAAAGCTCACAGAAAACAGCCTACCGATAAAGATAGGTTTGGTATTGCCGATTAATATCGACCGTCCAATAAAATATTCCACCCAAGGATAAAATGCAACATAGACAGCCAGTATACGAAGCAGTCCTCTGGTTTCTAGCAGCAGTTCTCCTTCCAATCCCAATACATTCCGTAACATAGGATCGCCAGCAAATCCAAAGGAAAGTAACAGTAGTAGCAGCGGCGACAGGGTGGACAAAAAGCTTAAAAATATCAGCACTTCCC
The DNA here is from genome assembly GCF_017833915.1 of Paenibacillus sp. 1182. Taxonomy (NCBI): domain Bacteria; kingdom Bacillati; phylum Bacillota; class Bacilli; order Caryophanales; family Paenibacillaceae; genus Paenibacillus; species Paenibacillus sp. 1182. Next base: position 221,577 of record NZ_JAFICR010000005.1, read on the forward strand.
TGCGCTTGGTTGTATAAAATTGAATCACAATTTGATGCAAAGAGCTGCAAAACCAGACAAATAGATTCAGGATTTGCAGTGCTACAGAAAAGGATGCCACGGCCAAAAATGGATCAGTTGTATTGTTCAGCGCAGCTTGGATGGAAGGATTCAGGATAACCAGCACCAGCGCCGAATATAGCAAAGGAAGGTAAAAAGGTAGGAGATGCTTCGCATGATGGATGGTTTGCTTCCCGTTGTCAGGAGGCAGCTTTCTTTTGAGAACCCGGCCTTCTAAAAAAGTAACGACCAGCTCTATGAGAATACCTGCAATAAAAATGGCGGCACCGACTCGTCCTCATTCGTCCAGCCAGCACGGATCAAAAACCAGGAAGCAATTAGCATCACGATAATACGTATGGACGAGCTGAATGTCATCCATGCCGTTCGGTGCTTGTTAATAATAAGTCCCTGATATATGTTACGGACAGCTACCAATATGTATAGTAAAGTAAGAACCTGAAATACGTTCTTGGTGGGTTCGATCAATACTGGGGACACACCAAATACATATTGAAAGACCAGATTGCCTACGGGCGTCAACCCGATACTCCAGCCGATGATCAATACAGCCACCGCCACGAACGTACATAAAATACCGATAGAATGAATGGACTTGCGATCATAACCGAATTTCGTGGTCATCTGCCGTACAGCGGTTAACGGAGTTTCCAACAGCAGGCACAGGCTGACGGCAACCGCATAGCTGCTTAATGTAAACGAAGGATGCTCCGAACGAGCAAGCACAGCATTGACGATGACATGCGTTAGTGCAGCAATTAATGACGAAATGCCAAGCGGCACATAAAATGAAACAATTTTTTTCAAGTCGAATCCCCCAGTAAACGAGTAGTGTAGTGAACGGGTTATCCTATCCAACTTCACTAAACAATGAATATGCTTATTATAGATCAAGATTTGGATCGTCGATATAATAGAGTGCATAATATTGGAAACTAGGAGTGGAACTTACATGAACATCAGGGAAGCAACGATATCAGATGCCGAGGGCATCGCCAAGGTGCACGTAAATTGCTGGAGGACGACGTACAAAGATATAATGCCTGCCCAGGTTTTGGAACAGCTTTCCTATGAGCAAAGAACAGAACTGTGGAATGCGAATCTATCCAGTGAAGACGGCCATCGGGTATATGTTGCTGAAAATGAGAAGGGGGAAATCATCGGATTTGTGAGTGGGGGTCCAGAAAAGTCAGGTGAATATCCCCCGTTTGGGGGAGAAATAACGGCTATTTACGTTTTGAGTGAATACCATAGTTTAGGCTTGGGGAAGAGACTATTTTTACGTCTGCTTCAACATTTTAATAGTATGGATATTCACTCTGTAATCGTATGGGTGCTAGCAGATAATCCAGCATGTACTTTTTATGAAAAGCTGGGAGCCAAACTTATAGTAGAACAACATATTATAAGTTTGGGTGGCAAAAACCTGAACATGGTGGCTTACGGTTGGATACTATTCGGATAGAATACGCTTTTGTCCTTCCAAAGCACGAATCGGTGCGATATTTTGCGTAAATTCCAACGTTCCCAGATAGCGGCCCTCTGCATCACGGATGGCAAAATAACGGATGTAGACAAATTTGTCCTTGATTGGAATCCAAAAATCTTCAACATCCTTGCGACCTGCCTTAAAATCTTCCAGCAGCTTCTCAACGACATGCACGCTTTGGGGTGGGTGGCAATTCTGTACGGTACGACCAATGACGGCTTTCGTGCGCGCGAAGATTCGTTCCTTACCATGGGAAAAATAGCGAACAACATCGTTTTCATCGATAAAAGTCAGGTCAACAGGTAGATGATTCAAAAGCAGTTCCAATTGTTGTACAGATATAATCCCTGTCTCGAATCTCACAAAGCCTTGCGGTGTTCCAGATGTGTTTTCCGTTTGCTCAAGGGCTTCTGCGGGTTCCTCTGCCCGTTCAGGTATCCATTCACGTTCGGGAGCGGTCAGGCAGAATCCGATTTCCTCGCTTTCTCGGGCTATTTTCAGCCACTCATCCTCTGTCAGCTTACTGAGTGCCATCGGCAGCAAAATATTCTCTTCCTTGAATATCATTTCATTCACTTCGCTTATGATATGGGCAAGTGCCTTCCCAATCTGTTCACGATCTCCATTATATTCGGTGAGTAGACTCTTCGCCTCCTTAATCGCGGCACGAATGCTGTCGTCCACACCCCACATGACTTTGGTTGGGCCAAAAATTCCATAGCGTTCTAGATAAGGAAAGACCAGGTTTTCTTTGCGACTATAGTGCTTGTCGAGATCGAGCAGCAGACTTAAATCTTCCAGTAGCTTGTAGATGATTTTGGGGCTGTCGTCCTTTTGAAATTGGTCCGCGTGCAATGACAACTTGAAGTTGACCAATCGTTCGATCTCTCGATTTTCCAGCTTGAAGGTATGAACGGGATGTCCCGGTTGTTCCTCTGGTCTTGAAGGACGGTGAATATCCTCAATGGAACCCTTGAATATCGATGTATGCACGGAACAAAGACGCTGCACTTCCGATACGGGAATTCCCTCCTCAGTCATCAATGCATGCTCCATAGCCGAAATTTCCGCTACGCTTACTCCGCCAACTGCCTCTGCGAAACGTGCTTTGACTTCCTCCACGCTTTTCCCGGCATGTAATTCTTTTATAATTTCCTTTAGCGTTTGTTGGCGTTCCGTTAATTCCTGTGCTGTATGTTCACGGTTATTAATTAGCTCGCTCATGATTGTTAGCTCCTTTATTTTTGAATGGTAAAACCATGTTGCAAAAACGTGCGTTCCACGGTTTCCATAGCTGATTTTTTCAATGCAATACCTTTGGACAGTGTCATAAAACGACCTGCGGTTTGTAACATACCAGGCTTGGCGATATCGTGAAAACCCAGCTCTACCATGATGTCCTTCACTTCGGGATAACGGTTAACAAGGTTAAATATCGGCTCATCCCAGTGCAGTATCTTATCCATTTGGTCATCCCCTTGATTGAGAACGTTTATCATTTACAGAGTAGCATAGGTTCTGACGAGCTTTTGTGATTGTACGCACAATTTACATTCAGGTATTGACAGTTGTAATTCATGGTTTATATACTGTGTATAAAGATATATACAGTGATAACACTGATTACTGTAATAATAACTTCGTATGAAGAGAGAACGAGGTCGTCATTACAGGCAGTGCAGAAGGGATCAGGATAAGAAAATGACAATTATCAAGCAGGCATGGAAGATTACCCGGCAGGATTTTCGCAACAATCCATATGTCATGCTGTGGACATTGCTGTTTATTGCGTATTTGGGATTTACCATGAGTTTTGCTGTAAGTGTGCATTGGGATGAACGTGGAAACTTGAGTCCAGTAGCCGATTTTATCATGCTGGTGTTGATTCCGTTTCTCGGATTCATTTATAACCGTCGTGCATTTAAATATCTTCAGGAAGATTCCTATACGCATATGCTAGCCTTTTTCCGCACCTTGCCTATACCGATGAACGCGGTGATTATGAGTCGAATTCAACAAGCGATTTTGGCGTTTATTGTGAATAGTGTAATATTTTTCACTCTCTTGTTTACGTTGTCAGCTACGTTTCGTGTATATGCCAGTACAGGTTTCTTTGTATCGTTTGCACTTACCTGGATAGGCTACGGAATGCTGATTCAAGCCATTTATATTCATTTGGAATTTCTTAAAAAAGGAAAATCCTACTTTTGGATATCCATTGTCATTATGCTCATTTGTGGGATAGTTACGATTATAGTTCGAGTATGTGGGGCCAATCTGGTATTGATAACGGCATTTTATAGTAAGGAATGGCAGCTGTTGTCTCCGGTGATGTGGGGAGCGTTGCTGGCAGGAGTTCTGGGTATGTGGGTGTCCTATAAGGTGACACAGCGTAGGCTTATGAAACGGGACTTGACTTAGCGGGATGTGTACAAAGATAGATAAAAAGGGGGGGAGAAGCAGGTGAATATACCAGTGCAAATTGATGAGAATAGCGCGGAACCGCTGTATGCACAAATTGAAAAGCAACTTCGCTCACTCATCGTAACCGGACAGATTGCAGCGGGAACGCTGCTTCCCTCCATTCGGGAGTTCGCAGGGACGCTCCGCTGCAGCGTCATCACCGTCCGGCGGGTCTATCAGGATTTGGAGAACGAAGGTTTGCTTCGTACCCGGCAGGGAACGGGCACCTTCGTAGCTCTGGTCGAAGACGATAAGCGCTCAGGTTACCGCCTTAAAGCAGTGACCGAGGCGTTGGAAACGGCGATTGACACAGGCATCGCTGTACAGATGACAGAACAGGAATTGTTGGAGCTTTTCGCAGAAATGGTGAAGAGAAGGTATGAAGTCCAAGTGAAGGAGTGACGCCCGTGAAAAACGATGTAAACCATCATGTGGAAGTTCCTATGGGGATACAGATAAAAACACCCATTATTGAGATGAGCCAAGTCTATAAAACTCGAGGTAACCGGGAAATTGGACCGATTAATCTAACCATTGAACCGGGATATGTAGTCGCTTTGGCTGGACATAACGGATCGGGCAAAAGTACATTGATTCATCTGCTGACTCAGCTTATCCACCCGGATTCCGGTGAAATACGTTGGTTCGGTCAAGCGTATCCGGACGGCATGCCGGCAGATACACGACAATGGGTTGGGTATATGTCAGAGCAGCCGACCCGTGAGGAAGATCGACTCACAGCAGAAGCAGCAGCGGCGTTTCGAGCCTTGTGGTATCCCGGCTGGGATGAAACACGTTTTCAGCGTCTGATGGAACGATTTCAGGTTCCTCAGCATACGAAATTATCGCGCATGTCCAAGGGAGAGCGCCGTAAGTTTGAACTGGCTGCAGCCTTGGCGCCTCACCCTCGTTTGTTGCTGCTGGATGAGCCTTCGTCGGGTTTAGACCCTTTTGCCTGGAAAATCATGCTGGAGGAACTGCGGGATTGTATGGAGAACGGCAAAACGACGGTCATTATTGCCACTCATATCATAGACGAGATTAAGCGTTTGGCGGATTATATTGTCCTGATGCATGATGGCAGGCTGCTCGGCAAGCTGGAAAAAGACCATTTGCTCGAAAATAGCAAAGAAATGTGGTTTGAAGGCACACCGGAGGAGGCATCGGAACTTCCGGGTGTTGTAGAGATGGAGAGCGAAGGCGGATTGCAGCGAATTGTAACGTTGGCAGCCGGAGAGACCAGCGCCATCTTGGAACAAGCGGGCATCCGCCCCATCCGTGTGCGGCGTTTGGAACTGGATGATATTTTAGTACATTGGTCTGCGGGACAACTATCAGAAGATGCGGAGACATACACGCAGAAAAAAGGAGCGGAGTAATCATGAACATGCTGGAATTGAAAGAGGTCGTGAAGCAATATGGGAACCACACGGCGGTGAACGGAATTTCGCTGAATGTGAACGGTGGGGAGATTTACGGACTACTGGGAGGCAATGGAGCAGGCAAAACGACAACGATGCGCATGGTGCTCGGTCTGATTTACCCTGATGGAGGTAACATTCAATATGAGGGCAAGCCCTACAGCAAGGAGCTACAGCGGACGATGGGCTATTTGCCCGAGGAGCGAGGGTTGTACCCCAAGGTGAAGGTGAGCGAGCAAATTAACTATTTGGGCAGGTTGCGCGGAATGTCGGCTAAGGAGGCGGACAAAAGTCTACGCTACTGGCTGGAGCGCTTTGGGGTGCCCGAATATTACGACAAGCGGATTGAGGAGCTATCCAAGGGAAATCAGCAGAAAATGGGCTTTATTGCCGCCGTTGTGCATCGCCCGACGCTGCTCATTTTGGATGAGGCCTTTAGTGGGCTTGATCCGGTAAACGTTGAATTGCTTAAGGATACGGTGAAAGAGCTGAGGGACGATGGGGCTGCGATTTTATTCTCGACCCACCGCATGGAGCATGTGGAGGAACTGTGCCGCCATATTACGATTTTGCATCGCTCAAATACAGTTGTGCAGGGAAGTGTGCAGGAGATTAAGGGCCGTTACCCGCGTGAAAAAGTTCGTCTCATCACTACAGGTGAAGTGAACGGACTGGAACAGCTGCCCGGCGTGCGCCGTGTAGAGCCTATGGATCGCGGCTGGATGCTGCATATTGAGCAGCCGAATGCGGCGAAGTTGGTATTACAAACGGCGTTGGAGCAAACGGATGTAGAGCATTTTGAGATCAAGGAACCTACGCTGAACGAGATTTTCATAAGAGAGGTGGGTGATTCCCATGAATAGACTGGGTACGGTAATCGGTTTTACGTTTCGTCAGAAGGCGAGAACCAAATCTTTTATCATTACAACGCTGGTACTGGCCTTGCTCATTACGCTTGGTATGAATCTGCCATATTTGATTTCTTTGTTTAAAGCAGATGGGACAGGAGGTTCGGGCACGACGGCAGCCGAGCATCATCGCTTGGGACTGATTGCCGGGAGCCGGATAGAAGTGGCGAATCAGCTGGAGCAATTTACAAAGAAGCAATCCAACCCGGCAGCCATCTGGGTGCGTTATGACAACGTACAAACGCTGGCCATGCAGCAAGCCTTGAAAAACGGGGAGCTGCAAGGTTACGTGCAGTTCACGGAGCCTGCCACTAAGGGAGACACATTTCCTAAAGTGGAGTACGTCTCTGTAGAAAAAGAGCCATCTCCTGCTGTAATTACATTGTTGCAGACGGGACTTCAGGAAGCTAAGGTCAAAGCCATTATGGGCGGCAATGCATTGACCAGCGATCAAATTCGTGAAATTAGCACACCTGTAATGGTGGATAGCAGGGAAGTAGACGGTTCGTCTGAGGCAGGGGGAGCTGTGGGGACAGAGGAAAAAGAGACCTCTATGATTAACTATGGTTTGGTCTATGTACTGATGATTTTATTCTTCACCTCCTCCATGATGACGGGGAATATGATTGCTGCAGAGGTGACATCGGAAAAAAGCTCACGTATCATGGAGATTCTCATCACAAGTGTCTCACCGTTGACCCAGATGTTCGGAAAAATTATCGGCATTTTCCTGGTCGGCCTGCTGCAAATTGCTGTCTTTGCAGCCGCTGTATGTGCCAACCTTATGCTGCCGCATAATAATGTCATTCTTAGCTCAGCCGGGCTGGATCTGTCGCAACTGAATATCGCGGTGTTGGGTTATGGTCTGGTATTCTACATCCTCGGCTACTTTCTCTACGCAGTACTGTTCGCCGCGGTGGGCTCCATTGTTAGCCGTACCGAGGAGTTGGGACAGGCGATCATGCCGATTACCGTGCTGTCACTAGCAGCCTTTTATATCGGTATCTTCAATATCGCCGCATCTGATACGATTTTCGTAAAGGTTGCCGGGTACATCCCATTTTTCTCGCCAACCGTCATGCTGTTGCGGATTGGTCTGGAACGGGCGAGCCTGCTGGAAATCTGGCTGTCACTTGGTATTCTGGTCGCCTCCATTTTGCTGTTCGGTTGGCTGGCCGCCAAGATCTACCGTACGGGTGTCTTAATGTATGGTAAACGTCCTTCGTTCAAAGAGCTAAGAAAAGCTATGAAGGCTTACAAGATTTAAATTTTTAGCAATACATGTGAGTGTGTGGTGTCATAATTAATGAGAATGTATTCATAATTAATGAGAAAAAAATTTCATAATTGATGAGAAATGAATATTTATACACTAGTATACATCGGTGGAGTTATTGTATGGTGTCCGAATATAAGAAGATGGCGAAGAAATAAACTATTTGAGGGGAATGATTTAAAATGACAAAAGAAAAGGATTAGTACTGTAAAAATAAAGTAATAGACTGGAGTCGTTGACTTAACAACGTTTTCGAATTGAAGAACCGTCAACTTTTGAGAAATAAGTTTTAGACTAATCCATTAAATGAAACAGCGGCAGAACAAGACCTGATAAATAAGGTCTTAGACTGCCGCTGTTGTTGTTAAACTAACGTTTCCCGTTAGTCTAACATTACATATTTAACTATTTATAAAGTTTTTTAAATCATTTTCTATAAAGTGATTTGGTTTCCATCCTTTTATTAGCTTATCTACTAAAAATGTATCTACCGCACTCAATGAAATTCCTAATAAAGTGCCAGCTCCTGAGCCACCTACTGTATTAAGTAAACCTGCACCTGTAAACAGCCCAACCTGATTGTTTTAGATGGTAATTTCTCAGCCCAAGTATTTGCATTATTAGCATTAAAGTATTCCTGTATTAAATTAGCTTCTGGGGGTAAATCACCAATAAACTCCTTGAATTTTCTACTATTTTCATATATAGATATATACTCTGAAAAAGTCTTTTCCCCGGAATTCAAAACTCCTCTAACATTTCCAGTTTTCAGTACAAAATTATTAAATGTTTCTATACTATTACTTCCACTAACGATTTTGTTATAAAGGGAATCAAATCTGTTCGCAATTAAGATAGAAGATGATGGGCTTAATTGGAAATCCGATGAGTGCTTTGACCATACTTCAAAGCTAGAAAAAGTCGAAAAATAACTTCCTAGAAATGAGAGAGGGTCAATTATCTCTTACCTAATATTATGTTCTAATTCATATCTTTTTAAAAGAGCATCATCTTCTATGATGTGTAATTTTAACTTAATATCTTTTGGAAGTTTCTTTAAAAGTAAAGGATTGGTCTTTATAAGGAAATTTTCTAAGTAATTTATGATTTGTTCTTCAGATTCCATTTCTTCTGCATACTTTTTTGTTGTTTCAAAATAAATATCATCTCTACTCATTAATCTGTAAAGTTTTCTTGCCAAAGGTAAGTCTGTAAAATGCCCATTAGGACTATTCAACCCACCTTTTTCCCACAAGTAATCTAAGTATGGGTCTACATCATCTTCATCCATTGAGGTAAACATTATTTCTGTTTTATCATCGTGGTGGAAAGTTCTAGTAACTGGTACAACCCAGAAATAAACTAATTCAATATTTTCTTTATGTTCTTCTAAAAATGGAATAAATTCAGCGGGATGGACTTGTGAAAACAAACGATTTAACAGATTCTCATTGACGATTATTTTTACCTTATCATAAAAAATTGCTTTCTCTGCTCTTGTCCCTAAATCGCAATCACTAGAAACACATATACTTTCAAACATTACAGCAACCTCCATATAATCCACATGGTATAATCTACCATTACTAATCTGCTGCATTAATTCAAGTACATTTATTCACAATCCATATAGTAATTTTAACATAAAGACTCAATAATAAATCACTCCCCCCTTATGAGGGATCAATATTTTTTACAATGCTACAACCATACTAGTTATTGAAATCTCATGGTTAACCTATCTGTCCGTTAGCTTAATGAAGCATCGTCAGTCTCTCTATTTTCTCAGTCTACAACTTTATTTGCTGAGTCTAACACTTTATTTTTTAGTCTAGAACGTTATTTTCTCCTGACAATTAAAATGCGCTGATGTTATTGAGTATTGTGGTACTACTGATTCTTTGGGATGGCTAATGAGTACAACAGGTTCAATACTAAAAGAAGCCAGGAGAATGATGGGCTCGGAGTCTTAAGTAGGATAAGAAAGTAAATAATATGTAATTTCTCCGAATAGGTAGGTTCAATTGCGAACCTACCTTTTTTCATTGAATACAGTTATAGCTATTTCTATAAATAAAAAAATTATTTGTATTATGCGACATAAGGACAATTTATTTTTAAATATATCTTTTAAGAAAATCTAATATAAACGTATTATTTATATCAGATTCATTTAAGTATAAACTGCTACTTATAAGCCTAACTTTACGCAAATGCAATAATTAGAAAGGAGATAGGGCTGAATTGTGAAGAGGTTTTTCGTCTTTTTAAAAATGAGATCTACGCTAAATGCTTCTCTTAACTCATTTTAATTTAGTTACCAAAATACCTTCTACAGTTCGGGCGCTTACTCATCTGAAAAATTCATTACACATCAAAACTTAATTAACGCGAAAAACATAACTTATTTGGAGGAATATCATTGAAAATCAAAGTGCTGATTCAATTTCTTATTTATTTATGTCTATATTGTAATGATAGAAGTACACTATGGTTATTAACTATAAGGAGCAAAAAAATAAAACATAAGAATGTGAGAAAGATTAATTTTTTAGTTTTGCTATCTCTCTCATTCATACTACCTTGGTATCTGAAAATCTTATTCATCTTACCTTGCTTAAAAATAACAGTGTATATGCTCTGAATAAAAATGGTTCCCTGTATCTTTGTTACATACAACTTGATTAGGAAGACTTCGTGGAGCCTCTATGAACGATGCATGTCTCAAGATGAATGGTCTCATTCCGTCGATCCGGCTGCTCCAATCGAGCCAACAAGGACTCAACGACGCGTGTACCGAGTCCGTACGGATAAGTATGTACGGTCGTGAGCGGAGGATCGATAATCTTGGCATTAGCAATATCGTCAAAACCTGTTACCTCGATTTGTCCAGGAACATCGATGTGCAACTCCTTTAGCGCACGAATAACCGAAATTCCAATATCATCGTTGGCACAAACAAATGCTGTCGGAAGCTTTGGAAGCTGCTTCAACTGTTCAAGCATCCACTCAACAGATAGATAAGGATTGTTGTCCTCAAGCTTGATGCTGAACGTCTCTCCAGATGAAGCGCGATGCATCCGGAGGGCTTGATCGTAACCAAGCCAACGCTCATAGAAGCTTCGACAGTGATTGTGGTCTCCGATAAATCCAATCTCCGAATGGCCGCGTCCAATGAGAGAACGAGTAAGATTGTATGTCGTGCGGTGATTCTCCATCAAGAGGATGTCGAATTTGTGTGGAGAGTTCAACGACTCTGGCAAAAAATCGATAAATACCGTTGGAATGCCCGTGTTTAGAATAGTTTCAATATAGGCTTCTTGGAAGATCTCAATACAAACAATTCCGTTCACATTTGATTGGTTAATATTGGAGGGCAGTGTGCATGAATGGATATCCTCAGGATTGACAAGAGATAAGATCAGATTAAAGCCTTCAGCGCGCAGGGAGGTTTCCATTCCTTTAATCGTTTCAGAGTAGAAGCTGATGGCGTTAATGTCCCCTCGTGTAAGAAGAGCAATATTGCCTCCATTCATAAAACTGTAGTTTTTGTATTTCATCTCCGCTGCTTTTTGGATTACTCTCTTTTTTGTGCCCTCTGGAATTTGCGGATGGTTGTTGAGGGCTTTGGATATGGTATTTCGAGACAGCCCCATTGCATCCGCGATGTCTTGAACCGTTACTTTCTCAGCCATAATAAGCTCCTTTTTATCCTGCTTCATAAAATCTTAAATGATAAACAAAAATTTATTCAAATGTAAATGTGAATGTGGTTTTTAGCTTGAAAACAATTCTTTGATCTTGCATACTGCTAATAAACATTCCCCTCTTATACTACACTACTCTTTGCCTTTTTTGTAGTAAGAGTTAGATAAAAAAGATTCTATACTATTAGGATAAATCGGTGTTCTTCTAAGAAAAGAAAGAGAGCTAGACCCCTTCTCGTGAGGGTTTGCTATCAAGGAAATATATAAACTTAAACAAGTAACAGAGTGAGTGGGATTTTCATTGCTTTTTATTTTTGAAAGCGCTATACTTTTGGTTATATAAATTAATGTTTATAAATATTGATTATAAATGTAAACTTGATGAACAATTAAATGCACAAGTATAAGTACTTTGAGGGTAAGGATGGAGGTAAACTAAAATGAGCTCTGTATAACCGGCTGTGATTTTATTGAGCTTTTCCGCCGGATAGCCAAATTACAGATTCGCTACACAACTCCTAAGACGGGGTCGAAAATTACAAACACTGAGTATTCTGCGGCGGGTCTTGCCGTTCCCGTTGGCTGGGAAACCGATGTCAATGCAGCAGTTTATAGCGAGATTTAAATGGGGTGCTGCGTAAGGATTCCTACTGCTTGTAATATATCGTAGGTACGGGGGGGCGGTGTTAGTGTTTATTCGGAAGGTGAAATTATACATATACTTGTATATCCGAAGAGTGGACAAATGCTGACCAGACGGCATTCTGAAGATGAATTCGTTAACATAGGGACGCCTTGAAGGCCATTGAAGCCAGATGAGAAAAAGGACCACGAGCTGCCGTTGAACCATATCGCATTAGATATGGAAGCCTTCTATATTGCTGGTCCATAAACCCGTGTCATTTTACTTTTGTCAACTCACAAAATTTTTTGGGCGGCGTTATGCAGCTGCTGCTGATTTTCCCGCTGAACCGGTAGGTTGTGCTCCGGAACCTGAACGGTTATTTCAATTTAAGTGCCATCTTGGAGCATAAGGATGAGTATAGTGTTCCACCGGGCTCGGATATTATTGAAAATTAACAAAAAGGGAAAGAGAGAGGGGAGTCGGAGTTTGAACATTCCCAATAGTCTCGTTCAAATCCTAAAATAGAAATCACAAGTTCAAGCTCTATATATTTTATAACAAATTTAATATGCTATCCCGGCCAGTTACTGTGCTGTAACTGGCCGCCTTCTACTTTTTTGGTAGAAGATGATTATTCCGTAGAGTAGAAATGGAGGGTAATCGATGAAAAAGAAATTCAAAGCTGTGCTGCACATCCTCATGGTGATGGCTATTATTATGACTTCATCTGGAGTTTACGCCGCTAGTCCTGATACCGGCTGGGCTGCACGGGCGGAAGGTAACACAGGAAAATCGGAAAAGGAGGGTCTTTCTATTTTTGAAAACGTTATAAATCTAAATACAAATTTGACAGGATGGCAGGTAAAAGGAAATGGCAAGTGGGGAGATGCCGCAGAAGGGCTCCTGCTGACATCTGATCCGCAGGAGGACGTGATGGCCATCTCAGAAACAATAGCAGATGATTTCCTGTATGAAGCCGATGTTATGATCAAGGATATGCAAGCGGATGCTTCTTTGCTCTTCCGTTCCAATGAAGACGGATTGAATTCGTATATGCTTCAAATTGCACCGCAGTCCGGTATTATCCGTTTAAAAGATGCGGGCAGTGGAGCAGGTAAATTAAATGAAGAGCATCCGGTTTCGCTCAAGAAAGGGGAGATCTATCATCTCAAGGTAAAAGCTGAAGGGGCCTCGCTGAAAGTATATTGGGGAACTCAATATAAGCCTGTGATTGATGTTCAAGACAGTTCATACCGATCTGGCCGCCTTGGACTTCACGTCTGGGATGGGTCAGCCTTGTTCCAAAACATAACCGTTAGCGATCTGAAAGGGAATCTGGGTTTGGTACTTGTGAAAAAAGGACAGTGGCAGCCTGACCTCAGCGGCCAAAAAGGAACGTCTGTGAACCAGAGCAAGGCTCAGCAAATCTATAGCAGGCAAGCTGCTGACTTTGTATATGAAGGAACAATCGTTTTCCGCTCCGATGCTGCTGCCGCTCTAGCTTTCCGGTCCTCTACCGATGGAACACGTGGATATGAAGCTACTCTGGTGAAGGAAGGAGAGCAGGTCCGCGTATCGCTGACGAAAGCGGATGGAACTGCAATTGCAGGCTCAGAGCGACCTTATCCGAGCTTAGCGGGGGCGAAGCATTATGTGGAAGTAAAGGCAATGGGTAACCGGATTCAAGTTTTCGTGGACGGTTATACTCCACCAGCAATCGATGTAACGGATCATTCGTATTCAACAGGAAACGCCGGTCTTGTTGTGAAAAAGGGAAGCGCTTACTTTCAGGATGCTTATGTCACGGAGTCTAATAATTATTATACTGAAACCTATCGTCCCCAGTATCATTATACACCGATCCGTGGGTACGCCAGTGACCCGAACGGGTTGGTCTATTTCGAAGGTGAATACCATCTTTTCCATCAGGATGGAGGCACATGGGCCCATGCCGTCAGCAAGGATATGCTGAGCTGGAAACGTCTGCCGATTGCACTTCCGTGGAATGATTACGGGCATATCTGGTCCGGATCTGCTGTGGCGGATGTAACGAATACTTCAGGCTTATTTACGGATTCGGGCGGCAAAGGTCTGATCGCCTATTATACTTCCTATAACCCAGATGGTCCTAATGGCAACCAGCGCATTGGCCTTGCTTACAGCAAGGATCAGGGGCGTACGTGGCATTATGCCAAGAATCGTCCGATCGTGGTTGAGAACCCCGGCAAGAACGGGGAAGAACCGGGGGGATGGGATTTCCGCGACCCTAAGGTGATTCGCGATGACGAGCATAATCGCTGGGTCATGGTAGTGTCCGGTGGTGATCATATCCGGTTCTTTACATCGGCTAATTTGCTGGACTGGACGTTGACCGACAATTGGGGTTATGGAGATTATGTTCGTGGCGGTGTGTGGGAATGCCCTGACCTGTTCCCACTGGTCGTGCAGGAAACGTCAGAGAAGAAGTGGGTTCTCATGATCAGTACAGGGGCGAATTCGGCAACAGGAGGATCGGATTCTGAATATTTTGTGGGAAGTCTGACTGCAGAGGGGAAATTCGTAAATGACAATCCGGCAGGAAAGGTGCTGAGAACGGATTTTGGCAAGGAGTATTATGCATCCATGTCTTTCTCGGACATGACGGATGGGCGCAGAGTGATGTTGGCGTGGATGTCCAACTGGGATTATCCGTTCGCTTTTCCGACTTCGGGCTGGAAGGGGGGACTGACTGTTCCGAGAGAGGTTGCTCTGGTCATGACCCCCGACGGACTCCGTCTCGCCCAGGGTCCGATCAAGGAGATGGAACATCTGCGCAGCAGGCTGTTCTCTGTAACTGACAAGATGATCAATCCATCTTCTCCAAACCTGCTGAAGGGACTTGTTTCTGGAGCATATGAGATTGAAGCCGAACTGGAGATTCCGGCTGGAAGTAACGTAACAGAGTTTGGTTTTAATCTACGTGAAGGTGCGAATCAGAAGACTGTGGTGGGTTATAAGCCAGGCGAAAGTAAATTGTTCGTGGATCGCTCTGCTTCCGGAGCTACGGATTTCTCCAATCTGTTTACCACAAGACATGAAACGGGGATGAAAGCCGAGAACAAGCGGATCCAGATGCGGATTTTGGTGGATGAATCCTCTGTTGAGGTCTTCGCTAATGGAGGCAAGGTGGTTTTCTCCGAGGTCATATTTCCTGATCCGGCCAGTAGGGAGATGAGCTTCTATAATCAGGGTGGCAATGTGAAGATTGTTTCTCTGTCGGTAAACAAGCTTGGATCAGTGTGGAATTCGGATAACGATTCGCCACTACGGATTGCAATGGACACGGGTGACCGTGAACTAGGGATAGGGCAAAGCGAAACGCTGCGGGCGGCAGTGGAGAATGGGCCTGGCAATGGTGTTCACCCGCTGGAGTGGAAATCCAGTAATGCCAAGGTGGTAGGCATAAAGGGAGCCGGCGCTTCTCAGGCAACTCTTATGGCCAAAAAAGAGGGCGAGTCCGTCATTACTGTATCCACCCCAAATGAAAAGGCATCCGCCAGCCTTCTTGTAAAAGTCTCTGGCGGCGAGTTTCATACCAGTCTCAGCGGCTGGACCCCAGATCCGTCAATGGCTTCATGGGTACTCAGCAAGGATGGAATTCGTGGAAGATACTCAAGCGACGCGAATTATATGGCCCAGGAGCAGGCTGGGGATTTTACTTATGAAGCTGAACTGAAGCTTGGCACGTCCGGCGGGGCTGGTTCACTTCTGTTCCGTGCAAGCGAGGATGGGCACAGCGGCTACTACCTGAATCTAGATCCTAACATGAAGTCTATTCGCCTGTTCTACAAAATAGATGGACGATTCGAGGAACGACAGGTTCTGGCGAAAGTCCCGGTCTTCATCCAGCGAGGCCAAACCTATAAAATAAAGATTCAAGCGGAAGGCCCGCATATCGTGGTACATATGGGAGGACTGAAAATAATGGATCTGAAGGATGGGACCTTTGCCGAAGGTCATTTCGGACTTCATGTCTTTGGCGGCTCTGTCTCTTATCAGAATGTAAATGTGACAGGAGGGAAACCGGCCAAGTTGAGGGTATCAAGCCTCGTGAACGTAGCATTCCAAAAATCCATATATACAGCCCGCCTGGCAAATGGCGAAGCAGTTAGTGTACAGGATGCAAATGAAGCCTCGGATCAAAAATGGGTGTTTGTGCCGACCGGAGATGATGCAGGTTCCTATTCCATCCGAACGACCTCCGGACAGGCGCTGGATCTGGACGCGGAGCACAATAAAATTCAGCTCTATTCTTATTTGGGCTACAATAATCAGCGGTGGATTGTCCACAAAAATAGGGATGGTTCGGTTGTCATTATCTCAGTTTATCATAATAGGGCTTTGACCATATCCGAGGATGGTTCAAAGCTTACGTTAGAGACTCCTCCAACGGATGAAATGCGACGAAATAGGTGGAAAGTAAGCTCTGATTTTTAGTTCTATCCTGTAGAAAAGCCCCTTCGCTTGGCGTAGAGGGGCTTTTGGCAAAAGGCGGATTTGTTATTGTGTTCATGCAGCTTCAGCTTACTTCTGTCAGGTTAGGAAAATCAATTTCTTGCTGGTCAGGAAAGCGTCGAGCTTCTTTCGCTTTTCGTATCGCCAGCGAGTGATAGAGACTGAGTGATAGAGACATATGAACAAGACCCGTTGAGATGTCCATGCTGCAAGCACCAGATGTTGCTTGTGGTGATTTGGCATGCCGATTTGGACGGATTTATTATTATGTGCAACGAGAATATAAAAAATCAAAAGAAATGGTGAATAATAAATGATGATAAACCACGAGGCCAAGGGAACGAATAGGATAAAATGAAATGGATTTGTAGGAGCCAAGGGAAAAGAGCTTTAGGTATGGATAGACTTTGTGTGGAATGTGGGACGGAATCGAATAAACCAAACATAACTTAACGATGGGGGCATTATTAATGAATATGGATGATGAGAAATTACTGTAGTGCTTTCAGAATGAGACTTTTCCCCTTGTAAGAAACAATTTTTAGACAGGGGAATGATGTACTTTGAAAATTTCAGATCGAGTATTAAGGCTTTATCTAAATCACATTTGCTTGGATTTGTGGCGGGGGCCTTACGGCGGTAAAAAGCACTATGACTAAGACGAAAGCCTCCAAGTGGGGAGTATTATTCTTCTGATGACCATACCTTTGATTATCAGGGCAAAGCTAACCCTCAGGACCATCCGGCAATTTTAAGTCACTTTATCGATTGGGAGTGGTTTTTCTTAGGTTGTGGGAACGATAGAGTCAATGGTTCTTCGGTCTTTGATGAAAGTGTTGAGTTCATTATTTTAGAGTTATAACAAATGGGTAAAAAGAAGCCCATTATCGTCGATACCTTTATGGAACCAGCATTTTTAAGAGGAATTTCTGCCTACAACCAGGTTTTCTTTGTGTTTGCCGAAGATGGACTAATTCGATCAGAGTATTTAGATCGAGATCACCTGAGAGGCATGGAGGATTTATTTCCTGTTTTATTTGATCCACAATGTACAAGAAGTGAAACACTAAATACAGTTGTTAAAGCTTCAAATCACTACCTACAATAAGCACAGCAATGTGAATTAAAATGTTTTATGAAAACATCTGAGTCAAATAAAAATGGAATATTATCGGCAATCGAAAATATTTTGGTCTGTCTTAAATACAAGGAGCTACTACATAGGATAGTAGTAGTTTCCTTTTGATTAAACTCCCTTGATATGATTTAGTTTCCTCACTTCACTTTCCAAGGAATAACTAAAAAGGTGTCCAGCGACCCTAGGATCGTCGGGACACCTTTGCTGTTCTTACAGTTCGATTTTTGTTTCACCCTGTTGCTCTATGAAATGCTTAACTTCTTCCAACGATGGCAAGGCTGCAATCGCTCCAACTTTAGTGCACACGATAGCGCCGACTTGATTGGCAAGTGTTATAAATTCCTGCTGTTGCTCCCAATCGGAGGTAAATGCCTTGGGCTGACTCAGCTGGCTGATTTGATACAGCATAGCTCCGACGAAGGCATCACCGGCACCGGTAGAATCGATCGATTTAACAGTAATACTGCTGATTAGCGAACGGGAGGTACCGCTTGAGATGAGAGTACCTTCTTTCCCCAAGGTAACTGCCACCGTTTTGGCTCCCAACCCATGCAAAAGATCCAATGAAGCATTGCGGTCAGTCAGCCCCGTAATGATATTTAATTCCTCTTCGCTTACCTTTACGAAATCCGCATTGTGTATTCCTCTTCTGGACAATGTTATAAACTCCTCCAGCCTATCTTTCCAGAGGTCCCCCCGGTAATTGGGATCAAAGGAGGTAAATTGCCCATTGGCTTTCGCTTCGTCCAATAAAGACAAATACGCTTCCCGGAAAGGATCGGCGAGCAAGGCCGTTGCCGAGCCAAAATGCAGAATGGCAGCCTGTCGAGTCCATTCTCTATCAATGTCCTGCAGAGACAGCTGACGGTCAGCTCCGCGGTTGAATACGAAATCTCGTTCGCCGTTAGCGGCAAGGGAAACAAAGGCCAGTGTAGTCGGTGTTTCCGGATCAAAAAGAAGCATGGAAGTATCCACATGCTGCTCCTCCAGCGTTTGCTTCAGGTAGATACCGAAGGGATCAGCACCGATTTTCCCCAAGAATGACGCTTTTCCTCCGAGTTTGGCTACGGCTGCGCTTACATTTGCCGGAGCACCGCCAGCCTGCTTGGAGAAATGCTGACCCTTGGCAAGATTAACATCAATATCCGTGCAGAAAAAATCAATGAGCAACTCGCCCACACAAAGAACCGTTCTGTCATTTTTCACTTTGATTCACCTCTTGGTAGATTTAGTTTAGAACAGGGGTCGAGTCCCGGTATACGATATCCGTTGCAACATGAGTCACTCGGTATGGCATGGTATTGTCTTTGATTCTGGACAATAACATTTCGGCTGAAATAATACCCATCTGACTACTGTAAATATGCACGGTTGTAAGATGAGGCTCGACAACCCGGGATTCCGAAGCATCATCGAACCCGCAGACAGCAACATCTTCTGGGACTTTAATCCCTTTGTTTTTTAAAGATTTGATCACGTTGATGGCAATGAAATCATTGGCGCAAATAAAGACGGAGGGACACTCCCTCAGAGCATCCAACTGCTGTTCCATCCAGTTCTCCTCTATAAAGAAGTTGCGGTCAGGCGCTACAATGCTATGGGCAGGATCTACGGCGATTCCTGCTTCTGCTAAGGCCCTATTAAATCCGGTCCAGCGTTCATTGAAGCTTTTGCAGTGATTGTAATCGCCTACAAAACCGAAGCTTTCATAGCCATGATCGATTAATTTCCGGGTAACACAGTATGTGCTGTGTTCATTTTCCATTAATACCAGATCCGCCTTCAATTCTGGATACATCATATCCGCAGCGCAATCAATAAAAATGGTTGGGATGCAAAGATCTGTGATCAGCTTGCTGTATTCCTTGCTGAACATTTCGATGCAGAAAATGCCAGCCACATTCGAAGGTTCAAAATTGCCGGGTAGGGTCATCGAATTGATATCATTCTCACGGACAAAATAAATGGATAAAGTATAGCCCTGTTTGCTGATTTCCTTCTCCAGTCCGCTGATCAACAAAGATCCAAAGTGTGAGCTATTAGGAAGATTACAGGTCAAAAGTGCGATATTGCCTTGTTTTTCAGAAGCTGTTTCCATATAAGAAAATTGTTTGTATTTAAGCTCCATTGCTTTTTTGACCACCTTGTCCCTAGTAACGGTGGGAATACTCTCCACTCCATTAAGCGCCTTGGATGCAGTGTTTCTGGAAATTCCCAAGGCATCAGCGATATCTTGTATCGTAACCTTTGACTTTCTCGTCATATTGTTCACCTTATTCTCCGAATTAAGATTCTTCATATTTCTAAATATATAGTATTTTCATGTTTTTAACAATGTATTTATTCAAATGAACAATAAAGGTTTACGTTTGTTTATTTATATTGTGTATTTTTGATGTATTTTTGCTAAAAACATTATAATTATCTTGAAATACGCTTTTTGAATGAATTTTTCACCCGAATTATATTGACTAATTAAATGTACATCTGATAAATTGTAAGAGTGAAATATGTTCAAATGTAAATTGTAAGCCCATTCATTTTGGGAATGTGTAAAATTCTCGTTCTGTTGGAGGTGTGGATATTACAAGCAAGTATTTGAAAAACATCTTGGTTAATTATGTCAGAGAGATGACATAACATGGCTTATATTTTGTGTCGTATAACAAGCCGTGAACAGTAGGAGGGAAAATATTGGCAAATTCGATCGTTCAAAAAAGGGGATTAAAGGCTTCAGAAACAAAAAAAAGAAACCATTGGTTAAGCTATATGCTTCGAAATTATATATTGTATTTGTTTCTGCTTCCGTCCATAATTCTTACCGTCATTTTCAAGTATGTTCCCATGTACGGCTCGATCATTGCGTTTAAAAATTTCAGCCCAAGAAAAGGCATCCTCGGCAGCGAATGGGTTGGATTTGAACATTTTCAGCGGTTTCTTTCATCACCAAATTTTTATGACATATTAATGAATACGCTTAAATTAAGCGCTTACGGTCTTATTCTCGGCTTCCCAGTACCCATCATTCTGGCCTTAATGCTAAATCTGGTCAGAGGAGCGAAGTTCAAGAAGAATATTCAGCTTATTGTATACGCACCTAACTTCATCTCGGTTGTTGTTGTTGCCGGTATGCTGTTTGTTTTTCTATCGCCAGCTGGAATAGTGAACGCTTTGGTAACAACCTTCACCGGCAAGCCGATTGCTTTTATGACTGATCCTGCCTATTTCCGAACGGTATATATTTTGTCTGGTATATGGCAAACAGCGGGCTGGTCCTCTATCATTTATGTGGCCACCTTAGCCAATGTGGACCCGCAGTTGCATGACGCTGCAACAATTGATGGTGCTTCATTGATGAAGAGAATCTTCCACATTGATCTGCCAGCTCTTAAACCCGTCATGGCCGTCCTGTTCATTCTCGCTGCAGGAGGTATTATGTCGATCGGCTATGAAAAGGCTTACCTAATGCAGACGGCTCTGAACACACCTACCTCGGAAATCATCGCGACTTACGTATACAAGGTGGGGTTGCAATCCGGCGATTATGCTTATTCTACGGCAATCGGGTTGTTCAATTCCGTAATTAATGTATTCCTGTTGATTTTCGTAAATACCGTCGTCAAGAAGCTGAACGAAGGAGAAGGGCTGTATTAAAGAAGGAGGTATTTATGGATATTCATTACACCGGGAAGGACCGGATTCTGCTCATCATCAATTATATTCTACTTGGTTTGTTTGTTCTCGCTATTCTGTTACCGCTGGTTTATGTGGTGCTTTCGTCCTTTTTAACTCCAAATACCCTGATTACCAAAGGGTTTGCCATTACATCATCAGACTGGACACTCACGGGATATGCCAAAATCCTAAGCAACAGTGCCATGATCCGCGGTTTTTTTAATGCTATTTTTTATTCAGCAGCCTTTGCGTTCGCAACCGTATTATTTTCCGTCTTCGCGGCTTATCCGCTTGCGATTGAAGAGTTGGTAGGGAAACGGTCCATTATGATCTTTTTCCTGATAACGATGTTTTTCGGTGGCGGTCTGATTCCTACCTATCTAGTGATTAAGGATTTAGGCATGTTGAATACGGTGTGGGCCATTATTCTGCCCGGCTCGATCAGCGTATTCAATATTATTCTGGCAAAGACCTATTTCCAGGGGCTTCCCAAAGAGCTGTTCCAGGCGGCGAGTATAGACGGAGCTTCTGAGCTCAGTATTTTCTTTAAAATCGTCCTGCCGCTTTCCAAGCCTATTATTTTTGTTCTAGCTTTATACGCTTTTGTCGGACAGTGGAATTCTTATTTCGACGCCATGATTTATCTGGATGATCCGAAGCTGTTTCCGCTTCAACTGGTACTGCGCTCCATTTTGATACAGAATCAGGTTCAGCCCGGCATGATTGCCGATGCGATGGCACAAGCGGAGCTTAAGAAATTGTCTGAAATGATTAAATACTCTGCCATTGTCATATCAAGTCTGCCTTTGATTGTCATGTATCCATTCTTCCAGAAGTATTTTGAAAAGGGTGTCATGGTAGGTTCGATCAAATAACAAATCGGGGGAATAGAGATGAAAAAAACATTACTAACCTTGTCTGTGTTGGCACTTTCTACTTCACTGCTTGCCGGATGCGGCGGTTCGGGCAATAATTCTGCGGCATCCGAAGATTACAAGCTGGAAAATGTTACTCTGCCGCTTAAAGAGAAAGTTACTTTGCATTTTATGACTCAAAGCTCGCCGCTGGCACCTTCCGATCCAAATGAAAAGTTGATTTATAAAAGACTGGAAGAAAAAACAGGGGTGCATATCGATTTTACCAACTTCACCTCCGATTCCTTCATTGAAAAAAGAAACCTTGCTGTTGCCAGTGGAGATCTTCCAGATGCCATACTGGATGCCGGATATTCCGATTACGATTTGTTGAACCTCGGAAAGGATGGAACTATTATCCCTTTAGAGGATTTGATTCAAAAATATATGCCCAATCTGCAGAAGGTATTAAAGGAAGCGCCTGAGTACAGATCCATGATAACCGCACAGGACGGGCACATTTATGCCTTTCCTTGGATTGAAGAACTGGGTTCTGAGAAGGAGAGCATTCATTCTGTAAACGACATGCCATGGATCAATGTGGAGTGGCTGAAAAAGCTGGGACTTAAAATGCCAAAAACCACCGAGGATTTAAAAAAAGTTCTGCTCGCATTTAAAAATGGCGACCCTAACGGAAATGGCCAAGCGGATGAAATCCCGCTGTCCTTTATGCTCAATAACGGCAATGAGGACCTGAATTTTCTGTTCGGATCATTCGGTCTTGGGGACAACGGCGATCATACGGTAGTGACCAATGAGGGGAAAGTGGTCTTCACTGCCGATCAGGACGGTTACAAAGAGGGGATTAAATATCTTAATGAGCTGTATAAACTGAACCTGATCGACGAGGAATCATTCGAGCAGGATTATAACACGTATCTAGCCAAAGGTCAGAGTGAAAGATATGGCCTCTACTTCCAATGGGATAAGGCGAATATTTCAGGAGACAACGATAAATATGAACTGATGAATCCGCTCGCCGGACCAAGCGGTGAAGTCAATGTGACCCGCACGAACAATCTCGGCTTTGACCGGGGGAGAATGGTGATTACCAGTGACAACCAAAATCTCGAGCTTACGGCAAAATGGATTGACCAGCTGTATGATCCTATCCAGTCCGTGCAAGACAACTGGGGTACCTACGGCGACAAAACTCAGCAGAACATTTTTGAATACGATGAAGCGAGTCATATGCTGAAGCATCTTCCGCTTAAGGGAACGGCCCCTGTCGAGCTACGGCAAAAAACGAACATCGGTGGTCCATTAGCAATTCTTGACGAGTATTACGGAACGGTTACGACTAAGCCCGATGATGCAGTGGGACGGCTTAAGCTCATGAAGGAAAGACTCGTTCCTTATATGAAGGCTGACCATAATTTCCCGAAAGTCTTCTTCTCTCTGGAGGATCAGAAGCAGATCTCCACATTGGAAACCGATTTGTTTGCTTACGTTAACCGCAAGCGGGCGGAATGGATCAAGACGGGTAAAGTGGAAGAAGAATGGGCCGAATATAAAGCCGAGCTGTCCAGACTGGGGCTAGATAAATGGCTGGAAATCAAACAGAAAGGCTATGACAGATATCTCAAAGATCAAAGCTGAAACATTTAAATGGTAGTATTTCAAATTCATTTGCAAACGAGCAACTCAAATTATTATGTTAAATACCTTATCAACAATCAAGAGGAGAGCGGATACTATGAAAGAATTAAACCTAACGGACGACTATAGCGGCAGAAAGAGAAAAAGTAACTATAGTGAGACGTACAGGCCTCAATTTCATTATTCACCGGAGAAAAATTGGATGAACGATCCCAACGGCATGGTTTACTTTGAAGGAGAATACCACCTGTTCTACCAGCATACGCCCCATGATACGCAGCCTGATTTTGGCAACATGCATTGGGGGCATGCGGTAAGCAAGGATCTAGTGCATTGGACTGAGCTTCCACCAGCGATTCCACCTGGGGAGGACGGAGCGATCTTCTCGGGGAGTGCGGTGGTGGATAAGAACAATACCAGCGGATTTTTCAAAGAGGAAGGATCAGGATTGGTGGCCATTTATACAAATGAGGGCAACAAGGCTCAGCCTGGAAAACCGCAGGTGCAAAGCATTGCTTACAGCAAGGATAAAGGTCGAACCTGGACAAAATATGAAGGTAACCCGGTTTTATTTCCAACGGACACGCTAGACTTTCGTGATCCGAAGGTGATTTGGCATGATGAATCATCAATGTGGATCATGGTTCTTGCCGTAAGGGACCGTGTAGAATTTTACACATCTCCAAACCTGAAAGAATGGTCTTTTGCAAGCGAATTCGGTTCCGACATTCCACATATACACCGAGGGATATTTGAATGTCCTGATATATTTCGAATCCAAGTGGATGAGGATCCTAATACCACGAAGTGGATTCTGATGCTAAGCGTCGGGGATAGAAATGGTGTGAATCCAGACGATCCGGAACCACCGGCAGGCGGTTCTGGCATGATGTATTTTGTAGGCAACTTTGACGGTAAGTCGTTCACGCCAGATGAAGCGTTGGAATCCATCGATACTATCAAATGGGTAGACTATGGATCAGACTTTTACGCGGCCGTGTCCTGGAATGGCATTTCGAACGAAGACGGACGAAAGATTTGGATCGGCTGGATGAATAATTGGCGTTATGCTACCACGCTTCCTTCAAAGGAATGGCGTGGCAAGACATCAATTCCCCGGGAGCTACAGCTAAGGACTTATCCCGAGGGACTTCGCCTAATCCAAACACCCATAAATGAATTAAGTCAGCTAAGAAAACCGATTTTGTCTCTACAAGACTTGACGATTAAGCCAGATATGAACGTGTTGTCTGATATTTCCGCAGCCAAGGCAGAAATTATTGCAGAATTTGAAATCGGTACTGCTATGGAATTCGGGTTTAAAGTACGGAAGTCCGCCAATCAGGAGACGATCATCGGATATAATATCTCGAATGAGGAATTGTTCGTCGATCGGACGAAGTCGAGCGCCACTGATTTTCATTCAGATTTCACAGCAATACACAAGGCCACTATGAAGCCAGAGCATGAGAGGATACAGTTGAGCATTTATCTGGATTGGTCAAGTGTCGAAGTCTTCGGCAATCATGGAAAAACAATCATTTCAGACATGATTTTCCCGGACTTCGAAAGTAAGGGACTAGAACTCTACGCCATTGGTGGAGAACTGAGGGTCGTGTCGCTTCAGATCAATGATCTGGTAAGCATTTGGGGAAATGAGAATGTTTAGACAGTAGTTATGATTATCATTCCAATTGAAACGTTCTTACAACAGAACCCGTTAAGCAGCGGCTTGATTCGACGAAATGGTTACAGCCCGATTGCTTATATCCGTATCTAAACTGGTCTCCAAAACTAATTAAAGTATTATCTTATGCCTGGATACGTAACCTCCCGTCGGCTCACAACCGTACCGGGGGTTCGTATCCTTAGAAGTTAGCAGAAATCGAAAGACTAACACGGAGAATTTCATAATATAGTTTTACAGTGGTAAGAGGGCGTAAGAATCTTTCCTTGCATCTTACCTATAATAATATGATGATTGACAATAAGATCATATTCTTTTCCCAAGGGGGTACCTAGTTCTTGTTCTCAGTTCGGGACAAGAACTTGCAGTGGTTATGAAGTCGCCAATTTGGCGGCTTTTTGTTTTACAGATAAATGATATTGTCTCGTGTTAAGACAAGGGCAATTAAGCGTTTGAATTAAAATAATGGGGCTGGGTATGCTAAATTAGCAAATATGGAATTTCTTGATTTTCATGAAAGGGTGAGACCGTCATCATTCTGCAAAAGGTACTAACTTATCTTATTAAACCGGATATATGGTTAGGAACTTTTTTCCCATTTGCTCTTCCGTTTGGAGTATCAAGAGTATTTCAATGGTTGCATACAGGGAACGGGAGAAATTTACACTGGTTCAGCTTTGATCAAAAAAAGTTTCATGAAACAAGAAATACCTCAACTAGTCGTTCCTTTTACAGCAGATCTAAATCAAAATTTGCTGGTGATGAAAGAAATCATCGGGCATAACTCAGAGAGCCTCTGAAAAGAAATATTACTAAAGTTGAAACTGAAAGAAACCATCTGGCTAGACGTGAAGTTGAACTGTTGAAAGAGATAGATACTCTTAGAACGCAAAGAACAGAATACAGAAGAAAACTAAGAGCTAGATCCAAAGAGTTTGGGGCAGTTTTACAGTTCAGTCACAATTCCTAAGTTATTAACCCTTCTCGATGAAAGGCCTAAGCTTAGCAATGTGTTTGCATTCTATCAGTTAGATAAACTCAATAGAAGGTACAATAAACTAAAATTAGCAGCTAGAGAGGTATTAAAACAGGAAAGAATAAAAAGACTACGTGATGAAGCTTATAAGGAGAAAATGGCTGCTGGCTATAAAAAAGTTAACGGATATATCGTAAGTGATGAGAGATGACTGGTACCTCTATGATCCAAACAATATTGTATACCTCATAACAGACTCAAAAATTAAATTAATTGAAGATTTACCAGCTACTGCATCTTTGTATTTAATGATGGAACTGCATATGTTTTTTATATCCATTTTGAAACGGAGAATAAAAAAGAAAATGAGAAGTATATTGTAGCGATCGGTGAAGGATTAACCGAGATTCATAAATATATGTTGAACAAAGAAAGTTGCCAACCGGCATTTTTTGTGCCCTTTTTTGTATCTTTAGGGTTACTCGATGGTAAAATAATGTATACAAGTGGATGTATTTTTATGCATTTAAGCAATGTGGATATTCTCATTAATTATGACACCACACAGTGAGTAACGGTAATAATTGAGACTGATTTGGTTGATAACCGAGACATTTTTGGGTATATGTTTGAGACATTTTTAAACCAGTAGAAACAAAGCCCCTTGTTTCTATTGGTTTTTTGTGTTTCTATTTACTCTATATATCCTATAAATGTTAACATATGGTATTATCGATATCGAATCCAAATTACGATCATAATTGATACTTTTCGTAAAGGTGGTTTGGTTATGGATTGGAGAAGTTGGACGTGGAGTTTGGAAGATGAGTTAATAAAATCCCCAAGTGTTGTACAAATCTCTTCAACTGCAATTTTGGAATACATAAGATGAAAACCTGCTTGTTCTCCATGGATTCTCAGGCTACTAAGCCTGCTGCTACGAAGCCTACAGGAAGTAGACGAAAGAGCGCTGCTGATGATAAGAAGACCGAATAAGGAGAGCGTGCCATGGAAGTCCGATCCGGACAATTCGCGTAGCAGCCATTGGCAGAAAAAAAGGGTTGTCCCATAAGTCATAAAAATGACTAGGGACGTCCTGTTCTCCAATTGTAAAACAATAAGAAACCGTTCCTGGGTAAAATGGAGGTACCACCCGACCATTTGAAAGGATATGGTTTCTTTGTACATTCAATATACCATTATGAGATAAAAAGAGGAGTTACGCAGGACTATTCCTCATCCATGTTATGTGGCTTTGTGGCCAGCCCCTCAATTAATGTCTATTAGCTCTTAAACCTTCAATAAATATGCGGTGTAATCCATCAAGAACTCGTTGGCTTGTAAAGCCCTCATCTTGGAGATGGTAATCGATATTGTGAAGCACGGCCAGCAGGGCTTCAATAGTATATGAAATGTCCACCCCGGATACGTCTCCCTGTTCAACGGCCTCATTTAGCAGATTTCTGCTTATATTGCGCATCCATTGACATAACGGGGATTGTAACGGACGATGCCCGGTTGAGGCCCGGCTGACCTCACAGAGCCAAGGAACTTTCGCCTCTAAAAAAGAGACATATCTTACGATTACATGGTAAAGCCGGTCCAAGGCAGCGGTTTCTGGGGATTGATCAAGAAATGCTTGAACTTCATCAAACAAAGGTTGGTATTCTTCATACGCGATCTCCTGACATATGTCGCCCTTATCCGAGTAGCGGCGGTATAGGCTTGCTTGTCCTACTCCAGCAGTCTTCGCAATCTGATGCATATTGACATTGTCAACGCCTTTTTTGATGAAAAGTTCTCTAGCCGCCGCCAAAATTCGTCTTCGGTTTAACTCCTCTCTGGGAATTTTCAGAGAGACAGATTGCGATTCTGAATTCACCATAAACATCTCCCTTCATCATTAATTTAACTGTTATTTAACACGAAAAACGGACAATATGTCCGTTTTTCGTGTATAGGACATGTTGTCCGTCTTCATAATTATAATACATTTCGTGAAAAATTAAAAATACATTCATTTGGGTGACCGATGAGCTTTTTTTATCTCTTGGTATAGTGCTTTTTGTAAATTGGAGGCAAATGCGGTTCAATGCCCGATAGGTCCAGTTCCTTTAAACTTGCGATCGTATGAATAAACTGCTCGTATGCTTTTTTCTTGTCGCTCGTCGTATCTGTTCCGGTTTCGGTTGATGCTCTCCTGCTAACTTCAGAGTTAAGTTGCTTTTGATCCATAGATTACCCTCCATCAAATATAGTCAGGCTTACAAATCCGGATGTCTCTTGTGCCAGTCTGTATTCATTTCATAAGTATTGCCGATACCTAGTACTGTCGCTTCTTCGAAGGGGCGGCCAATCAATTGCATATTAATCGGCAGACCGGAAGGTGAGAAGCCGCAAGGCATGCTCAAGCTAGGCAAGCCAGTCAAATTGGTCGGAACCGTAAATGAGTTCAATCTGAATACACTAGCTTCATCATCTGCACGCGGCGCAGTGATCGGTGTTGCCGGCGTCAACAAGATGTCGATTCCGGACAATGCATTCAAAAAATCATTGACAATTAGTTGCCGGGCCCGCTGAGACTGAAGGTAAATGGAAGCCGGAATATCTCTACTGCTTTCAAGAAACATTCGGACGTCCGGTCCATACTGTTCCAATTCTGTCTCAAGCCACTTCTCGTGGTACGAGTACATTTCCGTCATCATAATGGCCATCGTCGCACTTCTAACATGTTTGATCAGGGGCAGGCTAACTTCGATGATTTCTGCTCCCAGTTCTCGGAATTTATTGATAGCGGCCTTCATCGCAGCTTCCACTTCTGGCATCAAATCCTCGTAATAGTAGCTTGTCGGCAATCCGATACGCACACCCCTGAGACCATTCGGATACATCTTGATACCTGGCGCAGGCAGATCGACAGTCGATTCATCCTTTGGATCGAAGCCAGACATCACATCCAAGCACAGGGACGCATCCATGACACAGCGGGTCAACGGACCCGAGTGGTCCAATGACCAGGCCATTGGAATGATACCATACCGACTGACCCGACCGTACGTCGGCTTCATCCCTACGACACCGCACAAAGCAGCGGGTATGCGGATCGAACCTCCGGTATCCGAGCCTGTGCCCAGATAAGTAAGTCCAGCCGCTAAGGCAGAAGCCGAGCCGCCGCTTGAACCTCCCGTTACAAGTTCAGTGTTCCACGGATTGAGACAAGGACCGAAGTGTGGGCTAGTTGTTGTCAATCCCGCAGCGAACTCGTGAGTCTGTACTTTGCCTAGCAGAACTGTTCCAGCCTCATGTAGCTTAGCTGCAACCGTCGAATCGTAATCGGGGACGAAGCTGTTCAATATTTTTGAACCGGCAGTTGTTCGGATCCCTTTAGTGTAATATAGATCCTTATGAACGATGGGAATCCCGTGAAGGGGCCCTTTGTACCGACCATGCATAATATCGCGTTCCGATTGCTTCGCTTGTTCAAACGCCAGTTCGGACGTTTGGGTAACGAAAACGTTCAGTTTCGGATTCAAACGTTCGATGCGGTGAAGCGCATGTTCTGTAATCTCTACCGGGGATATTTTCCTTGTACGGATCCTCTCGGCCAGCTCATGAATAGCAGCAAAGGACAGTTGGAAATTTAATTTACTCATCTATTCATCCTCCGTATCTTTCGGACATGTCGTAAGTCTACTAAACTAATTACCATAGCTTCCGCTAGGATTTGCTTTTCTTGCGAATAAGTATGTCAGGATTGCCAACAGGGAAATGGTAAAATAAACAACAGAAAAAGGCATCTTTAGATCAATCAGTCGGCCGACCAGCGCAGGGCCGAATGCTCCGCCTAGGAGATAGGCCAGTGTGAAAATACCCATCCCCACACCCAGCTCAGCCGAACGGAGTGTCGTCGAAACTAAATTGCTGCTAGAGGTGAGGACACCGTTGAATCCAATCATAAGGATAATGATCAATAAAGCGTCGATCCATGGCGGCAAATGTACGGATACCCCCAGTAGTATAAATCCGCTGATGACGAGACTTTGCGATATGACAAGCACACGGGAGCTTCCGAAACGATCTGTCCAACTTCCGATCCGGGATCCGAGCAAGGCTGCACAGGCGGCACCGGGAAGCATCAGCAGACCGATTTTACTAGTTGGTAAATGAAAGGAATTCTTCATCATGACAGGAAGAGTAAAGGTTAACCCCGTGTTGCATACGAAGGTAAGGAATCCAATCCCTAGAATTCGTCGGTAAGGAGCATTTTTCATGAAAGATGCATCGATAAATGGATGTTCTTTTTTCTGAATATGAGTACCGAACCATAGAAGAACTGCTGCTCCTGCAATGAGCATAAACCAATAGTTCGTAACCCCTAGCAATACCAACGCCAGTCCCGCGGAGAACAAAACAGCTCCGAGAAAATCGAATGAACCGCGGTCGTGTTTCTTGTCAGGAACATACTTGAATATCAAAGGGATAACAAATAGGCTCAGACTGGACACGATGAACAAAGCACGCCAGCCAAAGTATTGCTCTACGAAACCGCCGAACACAGGCCCGAAGCCGGAAGCAAAGGCAATTGTGGCGGATAAGGTTCCCAGCACCCGTCCCTTGACTGTAGGCTTAAAATACAGGGTTACTGCCGCATAAGACAGGGGAGAGATGGATGAGGCCCCTGCTGCCTGCAGTAGTCTTCCAATGATGACTTGCAAGTATGAAGCTGCAAAAAAGCCGATCATAGAGCCGAAAGCTAAAAGGATTAAACCAATGACATACAGCTGGCGAAAGGAAAAGGACTCCGTTAACTTGCCGTAAGTACCGGCGCCGATAGCCATCAAAATGCTGTAACCGACCATAACCCAGCTCACCTGCGAGGAGGTCAGGGCAAAGTCAGCGGAAATCGAAGGTATAGACAAATTAAACATGGTCATATTGATGTTTCCGAAAATAATGAGCAAGCAAAGTGTCCCCATTAATTTCCGCTCATTGCCGGATAAAGCCATTGATTGAGTATCTATAGCCTGTCTCTCCATTACAGGAAGTCAGGAAAGGTGCGGCATTTTTGCGCCTGATCTCTATCGTGTCCCAAGAAAACATAGGACGGCCGAACATCCTGAATTAACTCCTGCATGCGAGTAATCGATTTGGCAGCCATCTCTTGATCGAATGTCAAGAACGGTACGCTATTCTCGAAGTTCTCCCGAGTATAAGCAACATCAATTGTCAGTAGCACTGGACCCGACTTTTCCGTTGTGACAAGGACTGATTGATGGCCAGGGGAATGACCCGGAGTGAATAAAATTTGAACCCCCGGAATCAATTCATGGTCACCCTCAATGATTTGATATTGTAAATCGGGCAGCCTGCACTCTAATGGAGAGTAATCCTCATTGTTTATGGCCGCATCATACTCTGCCCTTTGAATAAGGATCGGCGTATTGCGGAAATGCCCGTTTCCCCCAGAATGATCCAAGTGTAAATGGGAGCTAATGACCATTTGAATATCGTCAGGTCGATAACCGACACGCTTTAACACATTTACGATCGAGTCGCCGTCAGACATGTTGGGGACGACGCGCCCTTCACGTCTAGTCCCCTTGTAGTAATCGGGATTGTTGATAAAAGCGTCGGGCATTCCCGTATCGATGAGTATCGGCCCGCTGGTCGTTTCCAATAGAAAAGACCACACAGGCATTCCGACTAATTTCCCGGGGGCAAGGGTTCGATTAACTGCCGATTGATCTAGGAAACATTCACCTACAGATAAAAAATACAATTTTTTGATATGCATCCCAGTTTCACCCTTCGTATTATAAATTCGGACAGTTTGTCCGTTTTGTTTTGATTATATCGGACAAATTGTCCGATGTCAATTTGTCATCGGCGGTTGGGCATCGGCAAAAGCCTTACACCTGCAACAATACGCCAAGCTAAAGAATGTCGCCTAGGTGGAGTGCAAAGAAACAACGGGGCTGCGTTTGTACCAAATGCTAACGAGAGCACGACAGGAGATTACTGTTGTAATCTATAAAAACAAGGATATGCTGAATGCCTGTTTGAAGATAATGGGCTTAAAATGATTGATTGTAGTCAGGAGATAACAATGTTTCGGTTCAGCCATCAATCCGGCGGTAGAGGAGAACATCCGGTTTGAAGTGTTGAGAAATGAATCGGGATTTGAAATTAAGGTTTTTGATCGATTGGTAAAGTTAGATAAAGAACCTTTTTCGACTGTAGATCAAGGGGACTGACCCCATAACGTGAGACAAATCAAAACACCTTCAAGAGAATCAAGCCATGTCGTAAGATATGGAGATAACCTTGGAGGTGTTTTTACGTTGGCAACGAGAGTGAGTTACCCCCTAGAAAAATGCAAGCGATTGAATTGAGATTGGCAAGAGTTCCGGTAAGAGAGGTTATGGAGCAACTGGGAATACGAATAAGACACAGCCAAATCACCAGCTTCACTGATAGCGACATCTGGATTGAGATATTCACTCCGAATAATATTAGGATTTTTAATAGTGTGACATTTTGACACTACCGTATGTGACAGAAAAATACTTAGAATCATAGAGGCAGTTTAACACATTAACAATAAACGAGGAGGAGAGATTTTCATTGTGTATGATAAAAAATAAAGAGGCGTGAAAGGGGAAACAGGTATGACCTATTTATGAAAAACAATCCAGTAACAAGAGTGTTTTAAGGAAAATAAGTAATTTCTAGGGTTAACATACATGTGGAAAAAAAGGAATTTACCGTTTGTTAGGACACAATAGCGTTTGTGAAAATAATAATGAGTAAAGATAATTGCAAATCCACTCTTGCCCTAAAACAGCAAATAACTGCCGATACAATATGAATAGAGGAGAAGAATATCTTTATGAAAAAGCATTGTCAAATTGCATCTACAGGTTTAGTCCTTTTAATGGCTGGAAGTTCTCTGTTATACACAACACCAACCTCAATTGTAAGAGCGGAGTCCATTCAAAATGTATCTAGTCCGTTACAAACAAGCACTCAAAGTGAACGTAATTCCGTCAAAGAGGCAATGCGGGATACATTGCAACTTGGATATCCTGGGATACTTGCTAAAACTTCTGAGGGTGGAAAAACATGGAGTTATGCCGCTGGGTTAGCGGACCTGAGCACCAAGAAACCAATGAAAACAGATTTTCGCTTTCGCATTGGTAGTGTAACGAAGACATTCATTGCAACAGTTCTACTTCAATTATCTGAAGAGAACCGCTTGAATCTAGACGACTCCATTGAAAAATGGTTACCTGGTGTCATTCAAGGAAACGGATATGATGGTAACCAAATTACTATCCGGCAGATATTGAATCATACAAGTGGTATCGCTGACTATGTAAATTCAAAAGACTTTGATTATACGGATACAAAAAAATCGTATACGGCTGAAGAATTCGTAAAGATGGGGATTTCTCTTCCCCCAGACTTTGCCCCAGGAAAGGGTTGGTCTTATTCAAACACAGGATACGTAATACTGGGGATCCTTATTGAAAAAGTAACTGGAAACAGCTATGCGGAAGAGGTTGAAAATCGGATTATTGAACCGCTTGATTTGTCAAATACATTCCTACCTGGCAATTCAAGCGTGATTCCAGGCACCAAGCATGCCCGTGGCTATTTCCAACTAGACAGAGCAAGTGAGCTAAAAGACGTTACTTATATTAACCCAGGTAGCTCGGATGGAGATATGATTTCTACTGCTGACGATTTAAACAAATTCTTCTCTTACTTACTCAGTGGTAAATTACTGAAGGAACAGCAACTAAAACAAATGCTTACTACAGTTCCTACAGATAGAGAAGGAACCGGATATGGTCTTGGGATCTTTGAAACTAAGCTTCCAAACGGTGTCTCGATATGGGGACACAAAGGTAGAGTTCTAGGGTTTACCACTTTTGCTGGTGGCACACTTGGAGGCAAGCATACATTGGTCGTCAATTTGAACAGCTTTAAAGCTGATAGTCCTGATCCATTTAAAAATATTTTACTTGCTGAATTTAGCAAGTAGGAAAAAAAGAAAAAAATGGTTTAAACTGGGCTCCTTAGAGCATGTCAAAAAACTAACAAGTAAGTATTTTAGGAGGGTATTATGAAAAAGAAAATGATTATTGCACTTGGTGTTTTTGCTATAATACTGACTAATTTTGTAGGAAGTACTTATGCAGACTCGAAAACAGGAGTTTCTGTTACAGCTCCCTACAATACAAATCAAATAACGGAATGGTTAGAAATGCATGCAAAGCCTTTAAAAACAACTAATCCAACTGCATCTTTTAATGATTTAAAACCACTTAAGAATATGGTAGGTTCAGCTTCAATTGTAGGTTTAGGTGAAGCTACGCATGGGGCTCATGAAGTTTTTACAATGAAACAACGCATTGTTAATTATTTAGTATCTGAAAAGGGATTCATCAACTTAGTTTTAGAAGAGGGATGGGACAGAGCTCTGGAGCTTGATCGATATGTTCTTACTGGTAAGGGAAACCCAAGCCAACATCTATCACCTGTATTTAACACAAAAGAAATGTTAGATCTACTTAGTTGGATTCGACAATATAATGCTAATCCAGAACATAAATCTAAAGTGCGTATCATTGGGATGGACATTCAATCAGTAAACGAGAATGTTTATAATAATATAATAGAATATATAAAAAGAAACAATTCAGATCTTGTGCCTAGAGTAGAAGAGAAGATAAAAGGTCTCATTCCTGTAACAAAGGATATGACTACTTTTGAGGGCCTTACAAAAGAAGAAAAAGAAAAGTATATTTCAGATGCTAAACAAATCAGTGCTTTATTAGAACAAAATAAAAGTTATCTGAACGGAAAATCCAAAGAGTTCGCATGGATAAAACAAAATGCTCGTATTATTGAACAGTTTACTACAATGTTAGGAGGAACATCCCCTGATAAACCATCGGATTTTTATTTGAAACATGATATTGCAATGTATGAAAATGCGAAGTGGACTGAAGAACATTTAGGGAAAACCATAGTTTGGGGACATAATGGACACGTTTCGAAAACAAATATGATTCCATTTATATACCCTAAAGTAGCTGGGCAGCATTTAGCAGAATATTATGGAAAACGGTATGTATCTATTGGAACATCAGTTTATAAAGGACAATATAATGTTTATAATAATGATGGTGAATTTGGCCCATATGGAATATTAAAATCAGATGATCCAAACAGTTATAATTACATTTTTGGACAGGTCAAAAAAGATCAATTTTTTATTGATTTACGTAAGGCGAACGGAGTGACAAAAACTTGGTTAAACGAACAACATCAAATTTTCGCTGGAATAACTAAAGAAGGCCCTGCTATACCAAAAACTGTTGATATATCATTAGGTAAAACGTTTGATATACTTGTTCAAATTCAAAAAGTGAGTCCATCTCAACTACATCAATAAATTTGTAATAATGTGGCTTAACGAAGTGTTGTATTGATGATAGTGTTAAGTGTCAATAGAGGTGTTTAAAAATGTCAGCTAGGTTATTCCATTAAAAGATCATTAGATGGAATAAATGTTTTCGAATTAGAGACGATGTTGGGTAGAAGCACATTATTATCAAGTTAACAAAATAAATCCGAATTGAAACAGCCTCTATCCTGCAGGTTCAATCTGACTGAGCACAACTTGCACGAGTCTGTTCATTTGTATCGGGTCTGCCCAAGGGCAGACTCTTTTTTGTACAAGAAAAAGTCCATCTTATAATCGTCAGCTTGGTTTTTTGTGAAAATAAGAGAAACAACTAGCAGCAATACAAAAAGCTCGAACCGTTCAGTTAGCCAAAGAAAATCAGAATATATCATTTTAGATGTGAAAACCACCGGTTTAGATGGCGACTCTGAGATCGTAGAGATTGCAATTATTGATCTTGACGAAAATCCTCTTTTTGAAACGTTAATCAAGCCGGTATCCCTCATTCCAGAAGAAGCGACCGCCATCCACGGAATCACAAACGAAATGGTTGAAAATGCTCCAAGCTCATCGCTAAAAGAAGAGTTGTAAAAGAGGATGCTAAAAATACGGGTTGAAGGAATACCTGAAGAGATTGATCAGTTTTTGGAGCACTTCGAGGACTATTACAGAGTGCTGAAGCGTTCAAAGGCTTATCAGAACAGAAACAGTGAATATGTTCGTGTTTATGTTGATGTAAGCAGTCCAAACGATCAGCCTCTAAAAGCTTAGAGGAAACAAATTGCGGTTTGTATCAATTTCGCTGGTATTACCCCATTTTAACGTACATATTTTTATATATTGATAAAAGAATCAAAATTACAAATGTTGGATTTCGGTATACAACTTTATTGTCCGAAGAAAATAAAGTTTTAGACTGATCCGATAAATGCAACAGCGGCAGATAAGGACGCGAAAATAAATTCCTAGACTGGCCGCTGTTGTGGTCAACATTCAACTATCGTGTCCTGTTAGCCTAATAACTCTGCAGTTTGTAAGAAAGCGTCCAGCCGCTCCTTTTGAAGAAGATGATGACGGTAATGCATCTCCACCATCGTGAACCATTCGACCGCGTTTAACGCGCCGAAGGCTACAGCCGGATGAGTCGCCTTTCGCTGCAGCCGCTCTGGGTCTATGTTCTGTAGCGACGCCCCAATCTCATGCATGCGGCGCCTTGCTTCCTCCAGCTTGGCGACAAGCTGCTCCTTGCTTTCTGGCTGTGGGGGCGTATATTGCAAGTCGGCCGGTACCTGAATGCGAACCGGTGGGAAGCTCCCTTGCTCAAACACGGCATGGCCGGCCTCCGTCTTCCCGTCGCCCTCCTCGTTGCCGCCACCCAGCGCCATGCACTGCTCCGCAAGACGGAGCTGCAAGTTCATCGTGGAATGGGGCAGATGCAGGTACATTTGCCCAAGCGACCATTCGTTTTCGCTTGGCTTGCGACACAGTTTCGCCAGACTATACTTGTCCAGCTCCCGAACATAATGCTTCGAAATCTCGTCGAACCTTACCAAAGTATCCTTAATCCCTATGTTCTTGTTCATCAAGATCATCTCCTCGAATACTGAATTACTCTCATCATATGAGAGGGTTCAAGAAAAAAGCATATTCGTAGTTTATATCTTCAATACTTTATTTTCCAGTCTAAGACTATATTTTCTAATTACACGGGCGCAGTCGCTAGCGCGCCGATCGCAAAGCTGGACTTCATTCCGGAAGAGCTGGAGAGCGCAACTGCAGCCGCGCATGCGGGCCACGCGTCGCCAGTCTATAACTTATCTCAGTCTAGTTCTTTAATGTTTAGTCTAAAAAATTATTATTCGCTAACAATTGACAATGAAGAAGTAGTACAACTTCGAGTCAATGAGTTTCCATTAATTATGAAAATGATCGTTGAATTATCATCTGACATGCATCTGGGGAAATGAGACTGCTTAGGCTTTAGTTTTCCATTATCATTAAAATTGAAATGATCTTATGACAGAGCCTATTAAGCAGTGGCACGATTCGACGAAATGGTTACAGCCGCAGGCAATACGGTGTAAGCTTCTTCAGGAGGGTTTTTGCTCATTTCTATGATGTAATGATCAACAAATTCGCTATCATATCAATATCCTTGTTTTTTAGCGTCTTCTTTGACCAGTTCTTCTGTCGCCAAGGAGATTCTTAGAGGGAGACAAATCTGAAGAATAATCCATAAGAATGCTCAAGCATGTTTTTTAACATTTAACCATGTTAAAATGAAAAAAATTAGAGATATGGCATGGAGAGAAGGCAGGGAGAATCAATGAAACCAAAACTTAACGATGTTGCACAATTAGCAGGAGTTTCACCGACTACGGTTTCTCGCGTACTTAATAATCGTGGCTATATCAGTCAAGAAACGAAGGATCAAGTTCATAAAGCGATGCAAGAGCTAAATTACTTTCCAAATGATGTGGCTCGGTCATTATTTAGTAAACGAACAAATCTGATTGGATTAATCATTCCAACTACAAGCAACCCATTTTTCGGAGAGCTGACTTTTCATATAGAGAATATTTGTGCGTCATTAGGCTATAAGCTGTTGCTTTGTAACAGTTTGAATCAGCTGGATAAAGAGGAATCATATGTGGATATGCTTATGCGAAATCAAGTTGACGGTATTATCGTTGGTACACACAATCGGGGTATCGTAAATTATGAACAGAAGAACATTGCCGTCATTGCGATCGATCGCTTCCTATCCGATTCAATCCCAGTTGTAGGATCGGATAATTATATGGGTGGAAAACTGGCGTCAGAACTACTTATTGAAAAAGGGTGCAAGCATATCTTACACATAAATGGCCCTGTTGAATTGGAAACACCAGCAAGCTTAAGAAGAAAAGCATATGAAGATGTGATGGAGCAGTATGGTCGAAAGGCAATTACCTATGAAGTACATGATCCCTTCCACCAACAGAATCACGACGAACCGATTAAACGCTTGCTCGATGAACATCCTGAAGTAGATGGATTGTTTGCGAGTAATGACTTGGTGGCTGCGTCTTTTATTGCTAAAGCAAGAAGAAGAGGAAAACGTGTTCCTGAAGATATTCGCGTAATTGGATATGACGGAACAGAAACAACCCGCAATCTTCTCCCTGAATTAACGACAATTCAGCAACCAATACAGGAGATTGCCAGATCTTCCATAGAGTTACTTATTAAAGAAATTGAAGGTGGATTCAGTGATGTCCCGCGAGAAACCTATCTACCAGTGAAACTGATTGAAGCTAGTACGGCTTAATACAGTTTCCATAGTTTTCAGCATTGTGATAGAAGGTGGAGCTATCCTTATTAGAGTAATTGAAATCAAGAGGAGAGCTCTTTTTCTTTCGAAAATATGTCAAGCGGTTGACATATGAAAGCGGTTGACATATAATCGATCTGTAAATACGAAAGTGCTTTCATTTACATTAAATGTTCAACTTGAGGAGCGTTCGATATGAGAAAGTCAAAGAGCATGTACTGGAAACTAAGTGCCTATTTTTTCTTTTTCTTCTTTACTTGGTCAGCAAGTTATTCATTGTTCTCCATCTGGCTAGGGCAAGAAATCAGTCTGAATGGTGCTGAAACAGGTGTTATCTTTACTGTAAACGCTATCTTTGCGCTATGTATGCAACCGCTTTATGGCTATATATCTGATAAAATCGGATTAAAGAAGCATATTTTATTTCTAATCAGTTCTTTGCTCTTATTTGTTGGTCCTTTCTATATCTTTATCTATGGGCCGTTACTTCAATACAATGTATTTCTCGGTGCCATTGCAGGTGGATTATACTTGGGTATTTCTTTTTTGGCAGGGATTGGAGCCATCGAATCTTATGTCGAGAAAGTCAGCCGAAAATATGACTTTGAATACGGAAAATCTCGTATGTGGGGCTCGCTAGGTTGGGCAGCAGCAACGTTTTTCGCTGGTCAGCTCTTTAATATCAACCCTAACATTAACTTCTGGATTGCATCAGTATCTGCTGTCGTTCTGTTTATCATTATGATGACAATTAAAGTTGAAATGACAGATTCCGAGATGGAGCGAGCAGAATCCGTTAACTTTAAGCAAATCGGCCATTTGTTTGCAAATAAGCATTTGTGGTTCTTCATTTTATATGTTCTTGGTGTTACCTGTATTTACAATGTGTATGACCAGCAGTTCCCGAATTACTTTTCATCGACGTTCTCAACGGTTGCATTAGGCAATCAAGTTTACGGTTACTTAAATTCCCTACAAGTGTTCTTGGAAGCAGGCATGATGTTCTTAGCGCCTTTCATTGTCAACAAAATTGGAGCAAAAAAGGGTCTAATATTGGCAGGGTTCTTGATGGCGTTCCGGATCATGGGTTCAGGCTTAGTTATTGGACCTTATGGAATCTCAGCTATGAAATTGATTCACGCATTGGAACTGCCAATCATGCTGATCTCCGTATTTAAGTACTTGGCTGCAAATTTCGATACGCGTCTGTCTTCGATCTTGTATCTGGTGGGATTCCAGTTTATGAGTCAGGTAGGAGCTTCGATCTTCTCGCCAATCGCCGGTATGTCTTATGACATTAGAGGTTTTGCAAATACGTACGTGATTATGGGTGTTTTCGTATTTGTCTTTACAACAATCTCAATCTTTACCTTAAAGAAAGAACCGAAAAAGCTGGATCCCAAGCCTAACAAGCATATTGAAACAGCATAGGAGGAAGAAAGATGAACACATATAATAACAATACGAAGCAAGCTGAGGAAGCATTGAAACAGGCAGAAGCGAAAATGAACAAGCGGTACCGATTAGGTTATCATATTATGGCACCAGCAAACTGGATTAACGACCCAAATGGATTAATTCAATTCAAAGGTGAATATCACGCCTTCTATCAGCATCATCCTTATGATGAGAACTGGGGCCCAATGCATTGGGGCCACGTGAAGAGTAAAGACCTTGTACATTGGGAGCATTGTCCGATTGCATTAGCGCCTGGAGATGCGTGTGACCTTGATGGTTGCTTCTCAGGAAGCGCAGTAGATAATAACGGCGAACTGACATTGATCTATACTGGTCATCACTATATTGATCAACCAAACAATATCTTTTTCCAAAATCAAAATGTGGCAGTAAGCACAGATGGCATTCATTTTACAAAACTAAGGCAGAATCCCGTAATCGCTGAACCTCCGACTGATAGCTCACAGCATTTCCGTGATCCGAAGGTATGGAAGCATGAGGATACATGGTACATGATCCTAGGTAACAGCACGAAAGAAGATCTGCCGCGTGTTATTCTATATACATCTCCTGATCTTAGGACTTGGACCTATCATGGTGTGCTTCTGCAGGGAGATAAGAATATGGGCTTCATGTGGGAGTGCCCTGATTTCTTTGAACTGAACGGTAAGCATATATTTATGTTCTCCCCACAAGGTATTGATGCGCAAGGAGATAAGTACAATAACTTGTTCCAGACGGGATATTATGTTGGCGAATATAATTATGATAGTAATGAATATAAGCATGGAGAGTTCATCGAGTTGGATACTGGTCATGACTTCTATGCGGTTCAAACTTTTCTAGATGATCAAGGTCGCCGCATAGCGCTTGGTTGGATGGATATGTGGGAATCGGATATGCCGACGAAAGCAGACGGCTGGTGTGGAGCAATGACGATCCCGCGTTTAATTACGTTGGGTGACAATAATAAAGTACTGATGACTCCAGTTGAAGAAATGAAGTTACTTCGTCAAAGTAAACATGTTTTGTATCAATATGGCGCTATTTCTGGAAGTTACTTCAAGGAAGTTGAAGAGGACTTGCTTGAAGTTAAGGTAGTGTTCGACCTCACGAAGTCAAGTGCAGACCTGGTAGGCTTGAAGTTTCGTGGAGCAGGTCGAGAAGAAACGGTTATCACATATTCTATTCCGGAGCAGAAACTAATGCTTAATTGTTCTAAATCAGGTAAAAAGACAGATGGAGTACGTCAAACAGCCTTCAATGCTGAGGGACAGCTGACATTGCATGTATATCTGGATCGTTCATCCATTGAAATGTTTGCGAATGAAGGGCAAGCTACGATGACAAGTCGCATCTATCCGAGTGAGAAATTGCTAGGCATAGAAATCATAACAGAGGGTGGAGAGGCGCTAGTAAATGGGCTGACATATTGGAAATTGAAAGATATATGGCAAGCCGAATAATTCAATGAAAAGATTGCAGTTCATATTATGTATACAGTAAAAGGATATGGAATCTATATATATCTTGATAGAGTGGCTGAAGGGGGGAATTCCCAAGGGACTGGTTCGAGAAGTCTTCAGGGTTCAGGCCAAGAGTTTTATTTGCAAAGTTCACCTTATTAAGTTGCTTCGAAACAAAAACAATTAAAAATAACACTAACAAGTCGACACTGGATATGCAGTGTCGTCTTTTTGAAAGGCTACATGTGAAAATTTGTTGTCTGACTTCCTTTTGCTACGATCTACGTTGTTCTTCCATTTCGTCATGATGTTGTTACCGCTCACTTGAAAATGCTATTCCTTTACATTCAACAGGTCGATTATGGTTAGATACCACCATGATTGACGTGTTCTTTTTTTGATATATTCGCTTTCTCACATTTTTAAGATTAATTGCAGCAATGTATGTACATTGGAATATAGTTACTGTCAATAAAATCGCCACTCTGAAACGAGAACCATTATGCTGCATTTGCATGCTGGTTCGGTGACGACGGATTGTAATATTCAAAATAGGGTATGGGTTTTGACCATTCCATTTAAGCTTGTTACAATAGGATAAACTTAGTGGAAATACTTTAATATAGAATGGTGTGGTCTAACTTGCAACATGAAAACGAACTTTTGGATGTATGGTTGTCTTTGTCTCACATCCATTCCACTTTAAATGATAAGTTAGAACAAGCCCTACTACAAAATTATGATTTATCTTTGAAGGAGTTTTATGTTTTGGGTTTCATATCCAATTCTGAGGAGAAAAAATTACGACTGCAGCAACTTCAAGAATTGGTGGGTTTAAGTCAGAGTGCGACATCGAGACTCGTAGTTAGAATGGAAGCCAAAAACTGCGGGGCTTTAGAAAGACATACATGCGAGGATGATCGACGAGGTGTGTATACTCGGATTACGGAATTAGGTGAAAATAA
Organism: Paenibacillus sp. 1182; assembly: GCF_017833915.1. NCBI lineage: Bacteria > Bacillati > Bacillota > Bacilli > Caryophanales > Paenibacillaceae > Paenibacillus > Paenibacillus sp. 1182. The sequence continues at coordinate 264,686 of NZ_JAFICR010000005.1, forward strand.
ATTCCAGCGTGCACTTCAAACCTTTAATCAGGTGTTACAATCAGAACTTCAGAAAGATGGAGTGAAGTCACAATTTCAAAATCTTACGCAAAAGCTGTTTTAGACTTTGCGACCTGTGTATATCGTTCTTAGTTTCCTTAGGGTAATATATGGCTTGAACGTTGTGCCGCGAAAGGCTCTTTACGGAAGCTAAGTTTATTACCCTACACGATTCAATAGTAATGTTATGAAGTGGAAAGTGACCATTTGCATGATTGCACATGCATATTTAAATTAGACTTTCAACCATGTACGTATAGAAACGCCCTTCCGAAACTAACTCCTCCTCATAAGGAGGAGTTTTATCATCTGGAACCACCGCTAACCCCCTTTGCTTAAGAAACAGAGGCCGTATTGCGCTTTTCCTTGGCGTTGCCGCGGTCGCGACGACTCAGCAGAAACCCGACCAGAGATGCTGTGGATTGTTGGAAAATCATCCCCAGTACAACGGGCAATGCTACCGGGGCCGGGAAATAGGTGATGGCAAGCACGGCTCCCGCGCTAATATTGCGCATGCCGCCGTTAAAGACAAGCGCCGTACGGTCTGCATTATTCCACCGCATCAGTCCTGATATCAGATAACCGATCGCATATCCAGTGGAGGCAAGGACGATTATGGATAGGCATACTCCGACAAGCTTAAGATTAAAATCGACCAGATAAGGCGCAATGACAGATCCGTTAATCATGACGACAAGAGCCATAGCCAGCTTGGAGAACGGTCCTAGCCGTGGTCCCCATACCTGCTTGATCTTCCCTTTGGTCCATTCGTTCAACACCATGCCGATTAGCGAAGGAACGACAATCATCCAGAATAGGCTCTGCATCATCGCCCAGGTATCGAGCTGCACATCCGCTCCGATCAGTAGGGACATGATGCCCGGCACGGCAAATGGGGCCAAAATCGTATCAATTAAAATGATCGCCAATGTCAGCGCTGTATTGCCTTTATAGATGTTGACCCACACGAAGCTGGAAATGCCCGTAGGGATAGCTGCACCAAGAATAAGTCCAGTAATCGTGTAAGGATCATCACTGAAGGCCAGATGTCCCAGCATCATGGCGAGAAGCGGCATGGCCAGGTGAAGAATAAACAGACAGGCGATCAGCGGACCAGGATGCTTGATCACATGGACAAAATCCTTAAACCCCATACTGATGCTGCCCGCGAAGGTCATGAATGCAAACAGCCAGGGAGAGAGTTCGGTATATTCTGACAACGGCGTACCGATTAGGACGCCAATTAGAATGCTGATTGGTGTAATTAGCGGCATAGCTGCATTTAGTCTACGATTCAACGTGAGGAGCATACAAAACTTCCTTTTTTAACCTTAAGTATAGACCTTGCACCCGTGATTCGTAAATGATCTGTGACCTTGCGGTAGCCCGATAGAAGCAAATTTGAACGCTCCTGATGAACATAGATTAACCCTTCAAATTATTTCGATATTCCAAAGGAGAGCAGCCCATTATTTTTTTGAATAGTCTGGAGAAGTAGTAAGGGTCCCTAAAACCGAGTTGTATGCTAACTTCTTTAATAGAGGCATTCGTCAAATCCAAAAGCTGACTGGCCCTCTGTATCTTCATTCTTAAATAGTAATCGACAGGAGAGTAGCCGGTGGATTGCTTGAATATCAGGTTCAGATGCTGCTTGGATACCTGAACATGCCGACTAAGCTGCTCAAGCGAAACGGTGGATTCCAATTGTTCACTCATATAGCGTGTTGCCTTATCCACATGACTCTGGTACGTACTGTCTTCCTTGCGAAATGCAACCGATACAACAAAACTCAGCAGATAACGGACAGTTTGCGATACTTGAACTAAATGTATAATGGAGTATGATTTATTCAATAAAAGGTCGTAACACTGATGAAATAGCTCCAGTAGTTTGACTCCATCACTGGCAGATATCGAAATATACGTTTTAAAAGGCTCAAACAATGCTATAAAATCATCCATTTGGTCCCCTTTAAGATGAAACCAGTAAATTGTCCAAGGATCTCTATCGTCAGCCCCATAAGCATGCGGCATGTCTCTGGGAATGTACGCAAAGCCTCGCTCTGTCATGTCAATCGTTAGGCCATCCTTTGTTCGTATCCAACCTTTTCCGCTGGTACAGTAGATGAATATATGAGAGTCACATCCGTGCATTCTTTCACGAAAATGATGGCGGGCATGGCTGAAGCAGCCTATATCCGTAATATATAGATTTTTTGTAAGCGGATTCATATTTAATTTATCCAGTATATAGGGTGGAACGACATATAACTTTTCACCCTCAAATCCATCAGCTTTCTTATTCATAATCTATCCATCTCCTAGCCTTAGGCGGCTCTAATGATGAAATACGTATATAGTCCATCATAAACAGTAGATTGTCAATTGTCTGTAATGTCGCTTACTTGTAAGCTCTGAATATAAGAGCGACTATGAGGGAGTGATGGAATTGAGCATTTTCGACGCTAGGGCACGCGTGTGGGAGCAAACCGTGCAGATCCCCACGTATGGAATTGGCAAACCCGACAAAAATCCAATGTTTCTGGAGAAACGTGTCTATCAGGGAAGTTCCGGTCGAGTGTATCCGCATCCGGTCATTGATAAAATTGAGGATGAGAAGAAACTTGAAAATTATCAAATAGTTTTCCTAGAAAATAAATATTTGCGCATTGAGATCATGCCAGAGCTGGGAGGACGCATTTATCGTGCGGTCGACAAGACCAACGGTTATGATTTTGTTTATTATAACAGGGTCATCAAACCAGCGCTTGTGGGCTTATTGGGACCATGGATATCTGGAGGCATTGAGTTCAACTGGCCGCAGCATCACCGTCCCAACACTTACGGACCCGTTGAATACAAGTTGGAAGAACACGACGACGGAAGCGCAACGGTATGGGTGAGCGAAATTGATCGTATGTTCGGCACGAAAGTAACAGCTGGTTTTACACTTCAACCGGATAAGGCATACCTTAAAGTGGGGGCCCAGCTATATAACCGGACTGCCGAGCCTCAAACATTTTTATGGTGGGCCAATCCAGCCGTAGCAGTACATGAGCATACGCAATCTGTTTTTCCTCCAGACGTATCAGCCGTGTTCGACCATGGAAAGCGAGATGTATCCCGTTTCCCGATTGCTACAGGCACTTATTATAAAATGGATTATTCTGAAGGCGTAGATATCTCCCGATACAAAAATATTCCTGTTCCCACTTCATATATGGCCTATAAATCGGATTACAATTTCATAGGTGGTTACGACCATATGAAACAAGCTGGGCTTTTGCATGTGGCCAACCATCACATCTCTCCCGGGAAAAAGCAGTGGACATGGGGAAATGGCGAATTCGGCCAAGCTTGGGACCGCAATCTAACAGATGAAGACGGCCCCTACATCGAGTTGATGACGGGAGTGTATACCGATAATCAACCAGATTTCACTTGGCTTCAGCCGTATGAAGAAAAGACGTTCTCGCAGTATTTTATGCCTTACAAACATATTGGTATGGTCAAAAACGCTTCAATTGACGCAGCCGTTAGTTTGGAATTAAATCGCAGCGAAGGGACAGTACAGATTGGCGTCTATGTAACTTCGTCATTTTGCGAGGCTGTTGTGGAATTAAGCAGCCAGCGGGAAGTTTATATTCAAGAAACCTTGGATCTGACACCTAATAAGGCCTTGATACAGAAGACAGTTATTTTGGCTGAGGATGAGGATTATGATCTATGCTTAAGCGTCAAAGACGCGACCGGAAGGGAGCTGATTAGCTACCAGCCTAAGCAAAAGGAAGTTGAGCAGATGCCGGCTGCTGCCGACCCCCTGCCACAACCGGAGGAATTAAGAACGAACGAAGAATTGTATTTAGCAGGACAACACTTGGGGCAATACCGTCATGCTACCTTTGAGCCTGAGGCGTATTACCTTGAGGGCCTGAAAAGAGATAAGAATGACAGCCGTATAAATATGGCATATGGTACGTTGCTTCTTCGCAGAGGGTTATATGCAGAAAGTGAAGAGTGCTTTCGTAAAGCCATCTCGCGGATAACCTGGCGTAACTCTAATCCCTATGATGGTGAGGCCTACTACCAGCTTGGTTTGTCGCTAAAACACCAAGAGCGGATGGATGAGGCGTTCGCTGCATTTTATAAATCAGTATGGAGTGCGGCATGGCAAGACAGCGGGTATTTCTCACTGGCACAGATTGCGACAGAACAAGGGAACTATGAAGAAGCATTGGAACTCGTCGAGCGCTCGACAATCCGAAATGCTCGCAATTACAAGGCATGCAACCTGAAGTCGGCTATTCTTCGTAAGCTCGGCAGGAACGAAGCAGCAATAGCCTTTTCCAAGGAAACGATGAAGCTCGATATCGCCGATTTTGGAGCTTACCGTGAGCAAGCATTATCTTTAGAGGCTCTCGGGTTACGAGATGATGCTAAAACGGTCTTTGAAGAGCTGGAAAAATGGATGCGTGGAGATGTGCACAACTATATAGCGGTAGCATCGGACTATGCGGCGGCAGGACTCTATGAGGATGCAGCATGTGTGCTGGAAGAAGCTCCAGAGCAGGCAAAAACATACCCTATGCTGTATTACGTTCAGGCCTTCTGCTATGCTAAAATCGGCAAGCTTGAGCAGGTGAACAATGCTCTCGCTCAGGCCGCAGATGCAGTACCCGATTACTGCTTTCCTAACCGTCTGTTTGAGTTGGATGTGTTACAATTTGCAATTCGAACAAGACCGGAGGATGACAAGGCGCATTATTACTTAGGTAATTTACTCTATGATAAGAAACGGCATCAGGATGCTATTTCCAGCTGGGAAATGTCTCGTTCCATTGACGATACTTACCCCGTTGTTCACCGTAATCTTGCTCTTGGATATTTTAACAAACAAGGCCAAGTAGAGAAGGCTCGCCATTCGTTAGAGCAGGCCTTTGCGTGCAATACTTCAGACGCACGTATTCTTTATGAGCTTGACCAGCTGTATAGGAAGCTGAACATCAAGCCCAACGACAGATTGAATCTAATGGAGAGTTATCCGGGAATCATAAAGCTTCGCGATGATCTGTTTTTAGAATATGTAACCGTTCACAATACGATGAAGCAGCATAAGATAGCGTTGTCCTTGCTGACAGGGAGAATATTTCATCCATGGGAAGGCGGAGAGGGGAAGGTAACGGGACAGTATAGGCTGGCCAAGGTAGAGCTTGCCAAGTCCGACCTGAGGTCTGGGCGGATTGAACAGGCTGTAAAGGGGCTGCGGGAGGCTTTAGTGTATCCAGAGAATCTTGGCGAAGGTAAGCTAGAGGGTTCCCAAGATAACGATATCTATTATTATTTGGGCTGCGCGTATGAGCTATTGAAATTAACAGATGAGGCAAGACAGGCCTTTTCCACGGCCTCTCAAGGACTGGGGGAACCCATTAATGCCATGTATTATAACGATCAACAGCCAGATATGATATTTTACCAAGGATTGGCCTGGCGGAAACTTGGTTATGCGAAGGAAGGCAATCGTCGATTCAACAAGCTCATTGATTACGCCGATAGATACTTATTCGAACCCGTGAAAATGGATTATTTCGCGGTCTCGTTACCCGACTTTCTCATCTTTGAAGATGACCTGAATATTCGTAATCAGGTTCATTGTACTTATATGAAAGCACTTGGTTTGCTTGGATTAGGGCGACAGGACGAAGCCATCTTGCATTTTGAATCGGTGCTTAAGCTAGAAGCTAACCATCAAGGAGCGTTGAACCATATGGACTGGAGCTGGGAGGGGAAATCAATTGAGTAATCTCATGAGAACTGTACCGCGCAAATTGACGATCACCATGTGGGACTTTTCTTGGTATACCATGACACAGGAAGGTGAGCCCTACAGCGATCTGGAAGCCCGTTTTAAAGAAGCGGTCGAAAGAGGCTACAATACGATCCGAATATGTGCAATGCCATTCATGTTGTTTACAGCGGATGGCAAACGCCCCGGACCCTTGGAGTTTGCTAACCTTGGGGAAGTAGGCCAGCGTACGCGTTGGTATAACTGTCGTGGAGGCGCAGTACTGGACGGGCATGCTCATTTGCTCGAACTGTTCAAACAAGCAAAGGCTCATAACTGTTACATTATGTTATCCTCTTGGGAATATCAGCAGAGTCCCAGCTTTCTGGCTCATGCTGAGCTTAGAGATGAACTAGCTGCAATTCCTCCTAAGGAGAGATTCATGGCCATTGCAAAATCAATGGATCAGTTGATCCGTTTCGTCACAGCAGAAGGCTACAGGAGTCAGATCATCTATACAGAGCTGCATAACGAAGTGGAATTTGGGCAGTTAAACGCCGTCGGAACGTCTGAAGGCATAGCCGAAACGAATGTACCGGCGCTTATTGAAGCCATGCAGCCCTACGTAGAAGAAGCGATAGAATATCTTCGCCAATGTCATCCTGATATGATGATGACAGCCAGTTATACGTTAAATGAAGCCTACCCCAAGGCTTACGTCGCGCGCAATATGCAGGTGGCCCATTTTCACCTATATATTAAAGGGGTGCTCAATGAGCTTATGGAAGCGGCAGCGCTTTATGATGAGTTGGCGCCGTTCCCCAATCCATTCGTACAATCCCTATTAAGAGAAGACGCTCCTCCATTTGCAAAATGGACCCTGCCTCCGGGGCAGAATTGGCGGATGGAAGGCAATCCAGTCGGCATGAGACTTATTTATTTGCACGACTGGGTAGATCCCGATCAATGGGATTTATTTTTGTACGATCGGTATGGAGACCATAAAATGGCCATGTTGCAGAAGGCCGACACCCGATTGGAAGAGATTCATGAATGGACTCGTCATCCCGGCATTCCAATTGTCATAGGAGAAGGTTATGTAGGCTACACGCCGCTGCATGCCCAATTTGAAGAAGGCCCAGTCGGCAAATTTATCGCTGAATATGTGTTGCGAAAAGGAATGGCACTTGGGTTCTGGGGAATGACCCTCTGTTCTAACTGCGCTCCCCATCATCCATTCTGGAATGATATCGCTTGGCAGCGCAAGTGGAACCAATTTATCCTGAATTCAGATTAACGAGTGAGGGGAGTGAACTCCATGAGAAACTATCGAGTTGCGGTTAAAGACGATCAGAAGCATATTGTTAAAGGACATATCAAACTTGGCGGCACCAACCCAAAAGGAGAGGAGATCGGATTCACCAACTATTTTATGGAGAAGGACGGAGAGCCCTTTTTCGGTATTTGTGGTGAATTCCATTATGCCCGTTATGATGAACGCTATTGGGAAGACGAAATTATTAAAATAAAAATGGGCGGCGTAAACATCATTGCCACTTATATTTTTTGGAACCTACATGAAGAAGTTGAAGGTGTTTTTAATTGGAGTGGGAACAAGAATCTTCGTCATTTCATCGAGTTGTGCGGCAAACATCAGGTATACTCCATCATTCGGATCGGTCCCTTTGATCATGGGGAAATTCGAAACGGCGGTATGCCAGATTGGTTATTCGGTCGACCATTTGAGGTTCGTTCTAATGATGAGGGGTATCTGTTCTATACAAGAAGATTGTATAACGAAATCGGTACCCAGGTTAAAGGGCTGTTATATAAGGAGGGGGGGCCGATTATCGGCACCCAAATCGAAAACGAGCATCATCATTCATCTGCCCAGTGGGCATTGACTGTAGGAATTAATGATATGTGGCTAAACAGTGGAAGTGACGGTAACTCGCATATGTTAAAACTTAAAGAAATAGCTCTGGAAGCGGGGATTGATACTCCGATCTATACGTGCACAGGATGGGGAGGAGCAACAACTCCTGTACCTGATATGCTGCCGTTATGGGGCGGGTATGCCTATTGGCCATGGATCTACTACGAAGAGGGACGTTTGGAGGGGATGGACGAGCATCCTGCGACACCGGAATACATTTTCCGCGACAAGCATAATAACAAGATTCCAGAGAGTTACAATTTCGAGCCTCAATACGCACCTGAAGACTATCCGTACGCTTGCTGTGAAATGGGTGGCGGCATGGTTCAGTTTTATAAATATCGGTTCGCATTTCCCTACCGCAGTGTTCCAGCAATGACTGTCATGAAGGTTGCAGAAGGCTGTAATCTGATCGGATATTACATGTATCATGGGGGTTCCAATCCTCGGGGTAAGGTTAACCCGTTCACCAATGATCTAGCCACCCCCAAAATCTCCTATGATTTCAACGCCATGATCGGCGAATTCGGTCAAGTAAGGGAATCGTACCATAGAACAAAGCTGCAGCATTACTTTTTTTCAACGTTCCAAAAGCAATTCTCACTAACAAAGACTATTCTGCCAGGGGATACGTCCCAGATGGACCCTTATGATGTGGATACGTTACGATATGCAGTGCGATCCAGTGCTGGATCGGGTTATCTGTTTCTAAATAATTTCCAAGACCATGTCGAAAATGACGACCTGTGCGATTTTAATGTGAGCATTGAACTGCCCGAGGAAACGATTGTAATCCCTAGTCAAGGTGAGCTGATGTTAGGACGTGAAAGTTTCGCTATATTGCCATTTAACTTTAATTTAGATGGAATGAAGCTCAAATATGCTACGGTACAGCTGATAACAAGGATAGAAGAAGATGGAGAAGTATACTACTTTTTCTTTGTACCAGAGGGGATGAAGGGAAGATATGAAATTGAGTCAAAAGATATCATCAGTGCCACAATCGACAAAGGCTCGATAGAGCAGTTGGATGGGAACACGATCATTAAGGTTGCTGAAGAGGACGATAGTCTCATCCATCTGGTATCTGAAAGTGGCAAAAAAGTTGCCATCTACACGATGACTGATGAGCAAAGTCTTACATTTTGGAAGGTAAACATGCAAGGCCGGGACAGAGTCATTTTGACCAATGCCAATGTACTTGTATATGAGGGCGATCTAAGGCTGGAATCGACGGATCAAGAAATGGTATCCCTGAGTGTATTCCCTGATTTCGACGCCTCGATCACATCTATTACTGGTGGAGAGCTGCTAGACATAACAGAAAACAATGTATTTAAAACGTATCGTTTAAAGGCTCCTAAGCGAGAAATTCATTTCAATTTGAAAAAAATAAATGACGATAAACTTACTATTGATTTTGAGATAGATGCCTTTCACGGAATTAAGGAAGCTCTGCTGCGTATCGATTATACTGGAGATATCGGTTATGCTTTTATGGATGGCGAACTGATCAACGATAATTTCTGCAACCATACGACCTGGGAAATAGGCTTGAAAGCATTTGAGCATCGGCTCATCGAGCAAGGGTTGTACGTATATGTTTCCCCAATACGAAAAGGTAAGGTTCTCAACAGCAATACGACTATGGCTGGCTGGAAAGAGACGGCAAAGGAACGTATCGTAGATATCGGCGCAGTCAGCATCGTGCCTGTGTATGAAATTCGACTCACCGTATAACCCAGGAAGTGTAAGTTCAGAGACGCACAGTGGGTACTTTTAGTATAAAGTATAAAAATGTAAAAGCTCATGGTCGTTCAACCATGAGCCTTTTTTACTTTCTGATAGTACGTTTAGTAGATACCAGCCTTTTTCGATGTTTCTTTGATCCCGTTGCTTCCGTTAACTACAGTTTTCCCCCAATCCGTCAGATTGCCATTAGGTCCTGTTACAAGATCAAGGTAGGAAAGATTGGAACTATTACCATACCAGGACCAGGCTAACCAGCCTACTCCTTTGGATTGACCGTATCTCATGATTTCTGTCTCGTCGACGTCTGCTCCCTGGTGGTAACCGCCAAATTCGCCAATAATCAGAGCGAGTCCTTGATTCAGAACGTTATCAATATTGGTTCGAACAGTTTGAACATCTTTACCAGCGAACTCATACATATGGATGGAAAATACCGTATTCTTCAAAGAATCAGCTGCGAATACAGATTTACCAAAGTCATTGATAGATTGAGGATATTGTCCCCATCCGGCACAATCGACGATGAGTGTATTTTTGATACCTGCGTTTCTCAGCTTGGGAATCGCTTGCTTGTATCCATCAGCCCAACCACTTCCATTCCAAGAACCATACCATTCGTTTGCAATGTTTACGATAACCCGGTCTTCCTTGCCGATCAGAGCATCCTTTATGCTAATCCAGTAGTTCACAGCTGCATCCAAAGACGCGTAGTCGTCTTTGCCTGTAGCATCATGAACTTCAAGCACAGCAATCATTTTATGGTTGGAGACGAGAGAAATAATATCTTTCACGGAATTAATATCATCCTTGGTGTACTGGTTTCCGTTAGAAAGGACAATTCGGACGGTATTAGCACCTGTCTGGGCAATTGCCGGGATCGCTGTATAAAGATCGTTTTTGTACCATGTGTGAGCATGATTGACGCCTCTCATAACAAATGGCTTGCCTGTAGAATCATACAATTTGGTACCGCTTACATAAAATCCTGAAGCAGCTTCTACCTTGGAGAAAACTCCTCCTAAACCAATCATGATGAGCAAGCCGATCATTCCAGACAATAGTGATTTTCTTAACAATACCTTCATTTTTATTCCTCCCTAAATATATTATTCAACTTCCTGCTATACAGAGATGAAGTTAGGTATGTAAGTGTGTAAATAGCAGTAAGCTAAACACAAAATTAAGCGCTTTCAAATATGAAAAAAGTTATTTTTGTTATTCTATCATTTGTGTTTTTGTTATTCAATCGGTTATTTTGGTTATTTTTTTGTGTTTTTGAAGTATAAACACATGGATGTATTATTTAAGTGCTATTTTCTGTGGTTTCATTGTATTTATTGTTTATGTTTGTTTAAAATTTAGTTTATATTGATAAAAATAACCTAACTATATTTCTGTGATATTCCGAATTTGTGTAGGTTGACCTAACGTTTTTCTTGGTTAATTATTTTGAACAAAGGTGAGATCTATCGGACAGCAATACCTAAGCTTCACCGCGATATTAAATTATAGTATGATATTCTTGTGAAAAATTTTACCAGAGTGAATAGGGGCAAGCTGATGAGAAAACCAATCATTGCAGTCGATATGGACGATACCATCTGTCATCTCGTCAAACGAGCCATATACCATAACAATAGTGAATTTCCCACTCATCCGCTTCGTTATGAAGAAATGTTAGATTGGAACACCGATCATCTACGTCATCCCAAAAGCACGCATGATGTATTTTATGGGCGACCGGGTTTGTTTGAGGAACTTGAACTGTTTGACGATTATGTTGTAGAAGAAATGGAGAAGCTTTGCAATGCTTTTGATGTCATTATTGTGACAGCGGCAGAGCCCAAGACCGTCGTAGAGAAATGGAATTGGCTTCAAAGACATATGCCATTCATTCCGATCGAGAACTTTTTCCCATGTAAACGAAAGAACCTGATTAACTATGATCTCCTGATTGATGATGGCCCTCATAATTTAGTACCTGCGCTAAAGGAGGGGAAAAAGGTGCTTTGTATTCCTCATCCATGGAATCTGAGAGCAAGAGAGCAATATGAGTTCCCCGTCATGACATCCTGGCAAGGAGCAAAAGAACGAATCGACTCCATTTTAGGAGTTCTGTATAAATAATAGAATTATTCGTAAAACAGCTGGCTCCTCTGGAACTGGCTGTTTTGCTAGAAAGAATAGCGCCTATGGCTGAAATAAAATGGTACAATTGCTATGCATTATCCATGAGGAGGGAACGTGTATGACCATGACTATGGGTCTGATTGTGAATCATCTGACCAAGGGAATAAGCCTACCCCACACCACCGTAGATCTGCTGGACCCAGGATCTGTAGATACTGAGGTGCAAGGAATTGTAACCGCTTTCTCCGCTTCACAGTACGTGATAGAACAAGCTATTTCTCTAGGTGCAAATTTTATCATTACACATGAAGGCATTTTTTATAGTCATCAGAGGATGCATGAGTGTCTACTACATGATCCGGTTTTTTCGCAAAAATCTCGCCTCATTGCCGATGCAGGTATAGGCATTTATCGGTTTCATGACACCATACATCGTTATCAACCGGATGGAGTGATGGTTGGGCTTCTTCAGGCGCTTGGCTGGCACAACTACATGGTAAAACAGCAGCCGACGGCCGCCATTTTGACTATTCCCGCTATGAAAGTTAAGGAGATCGCTGAATATATCAAAGCCAAACTACATATTCGTTATGTACGGGTGGCTGGCGAGGTTTCCATGCCATGTGAACGAGTGGGAATTTCAGTAGGATACAGGGGAGGTGGCGATCTAGCCATTCCATTATTTCTAAATGAAAATGTAGATGTAGTCATCGCCGGTGAAGGCCCAGAATGGGAAACACCAGAATATGTTAAAGATGCTGTCTATCAAGGGCACAGTAGAGCACTTATCATGCTGGGACATGCTGAAAGTGAAGCACCTGGGATGAAGTATCTCGCAGATGTGCTTTCCGCCCAATTTCCGATGCTTCCCGTACACTTTATTGAAGATCACCCGGTGTTTCAAATATTGTAATGAGAACACGTTTTTTGTGATGGTCATCCAGCACTGCTGTTATATCCGTTCATCCACTTTATGAAATGGAGGCGAGATCATGGGAAGCAGAGTGATTATGCCGTTCAAAACAGACTGGAGATTTATAGAAGGAAATTACGCGGGTGCTGAGAAAATGGACTACAACGATGAGCATTGGCGGCTCCTTCATGTCCCTCATGATTGGAGCATTGAAAAGTCCTTTGATCCACATATGCTGTATGGTGGCAATCAGGCTTATTTGCCAAGATGGTCTGTCGGATGGTACAGAAAGCATTTTAATGTGAAGCCCTCCTCTCCAAAACAGCGCGTATACATACAATTTGATGGCATTCACAGTAACAGTGAGGTTTGGATCAATGGGCATTTTGTGGGCAAGCGACCCTATGGATATGTTAGCTTTCAATATGATTTGACTCCATATATTCGGTGGGATGAGGAAAATGTGATTGCCGTCAAAGTGGACAATACGATTCTTTCACCTGACAGATGGTATTCGGGGGCCGGTATTTATCGTAATGTTTGGCTGATTTGTACGGATTATATTCATATAACCGAATGGGGGACTTACATTACCACACCTGAAATTTCGCCAGATGAAGCCAAGGTGACTGTCAGAATCCAGGTCACTAATCAACACGCGCATGCCGTAGAGTGTACGATTATGACTGAAATGCTGGACCCACAGGGACAGATCCAAGGAAAAGTGGAAAACCGAGTTACTCTTTCGAGCTGTGAAACGGGGGAAATAGAGCAAAAAACGCGAGTTTTAGAGCCAGAACTATGGTCACCGGACAACCCAGTGCTCTACGAAGCCCAGACGACGATCTATTGCGACAATACAGAGGTGGATCGTTATTGTACCTCTTTTGGCATAAGAGAAGTGAAGCTGGATACACAAAAAGGTTTATTTTTGAATGGGCACAGCTTAAAGCTAAAGGGAGTGTGCATTCACCATGATTTAGGCTGTCTGGGGGCTGCTTACCATGATACAGCCATGAAAAGAAGGCTGCAAAAGCTGAAGGAAATGGGCTGTAACTCGATCCGTTTTGCTCATAACCCGATGGCGCCCGAATTATTAGATTTATGTGACCAGATGGGGTTCTTGGTGGTTGATGAGGCTTTTGATAAGTGGAAATCTCTTTTCTATGAGCATTTATATGATGAGTGGTGGGAAAAAGATCTGGAGGCAATGTTGCTCAGAGACAGGAACCATCCCAGTGTTTTCATGTGGAGCGTTGGGAATGAAGTGGAAAACCAAGGGCAGCCATCCATGCTAAAAATGTTGGAGCAGCTCGTGGGTTTCTGCCATGAAAAAGACCCAACCCGATCGGTTACATATGCGCTTGAGCCGCATAATACACCGATCAGCTTGCGTGAGGGTTCGATTGAGGCCAAAGTGGAGCATACTAAGCAGCTGGCACAACGAGTGGATGTTCTGGGGTTAAACTATCAGGAGCAGTGGTATGAGCACTATAGGGCGGCCATGCCGGATATGCTTATCCTTGGAACCGAGACGTTTCCATACTATCGGGGCAAGGATAACCGGGTTAAAGGTTATTTGCTTATGAATCCCTGGTTTGATGTCGCTAATCATGATTATGTGATCGGTCAATTTGTTTGGAGTGGAATTGACTATTTGGGAGAAACGAGCTATCCCTCCAAAGGGTGGTCTTCGGGCCTGATTGATACTTGCGGATTCCGCAAACCAGTATCTTATCTCCAACAAAGCTTATGGTCTAATCAGCCTGTTGTGCACATAGCCGCATTTAACGAACATATGAAATCGGAATTTAATCCGACATGGACAATGCACTGGAAATCTCCGGCCATGGAAGATCACTGGACATTTCCTGACTACGGTGGAAAATTGATACGGTTGGTTACCTTCACCAATTGTGAGAGTGTGGAATTGATCGTGAATGATGAATTATACGGTGAGAGGAAGCTAGTGGATTACCCTAATCATTTAATCCTATGGGAGCTTCCCTATACACCGGGCAAAATCCGAGCTGTGGGTCGTAATGGAAACGAGAAGGTTTGTGAGCATGAACTGACTACTGCCGGGACTCCTTATGCTCTAAAGTTGGAGGCCGATCGGACGGTTCTACCTGCTGATGGGCATGAGATATCTCATGTGGAAGTAACCGTCATAGACCCAAACGGGATCACTGTACCTAACCAGGATGTTGAATTAACCTTTAAACTGCATGGTGATGGCCGCATCCTTGGAATAGACAATGGGGACCTCACCAGTGATGAACCCTACAAGGGGAATGAGAGACGAACACACAGAGGAAGGTGTCTTGTGGTTGTACAATCTGGGAATGTGGCTGGTGAGCTGTTGCTTCAAGCATCAGCAGATGGAGGGTTACTGGGAGGAACCAGGCTGAAAGTGGAACAAGAATATAAATGACAATTCAAGGTTGATTCAGTAAAGACATTGTATTTTAGCTTACGTATTATTGTTACTCTTGACCAGCTTCTGGGCTGGTCTTTTTTATTTTTATATATAGGTAGGTTTCAGAATTGACATAAAAATAAGAAAGTTTTATAATTTCGGTATTAAAGAAATTAATTGAATAGTTTAATGGATGGGGTGTTTAATAGTGAACGAACGAGATTTCAAAGATGGGCTTTTCACCGAATACGCACGGATCGGAAAATGCTTGTCCAGCCCGAAAAGGTTGGAAATTCTTGATATTCTCATACAAGGACCCAAATCAGTTGAAGTTCTATCTAAAATGACTTCGATGTCCGTTGCCAATGTTTCTCAGCATCTACAAACTCTATATCAAGCTAAGTTGGTTCAATCCAAAAAGCAGGGAAACTTTGTGTATTATGAACTTTCTGATTCATCTGTTTTGCACTTTTTAAATTCACTGTATGACCTGTCTGAAAAGCAGTTAATTGAAGTTCAGCACATTAAGGAGCAATTTTTGGGTCAATTCTCGGATGTTGAAGGAGTCACAATGGAAGAATTGGCAATGCGGATGGAAAAAGGAGAGGTCACACTTCTTGATGTACGGCCGCGAGATGAATATGAAACTGCTCATATACCGGGGGCTGTTTCCGTTCCAATTGAAGAATTAGCGGAGCAGTTATCTTTGTTGCCAGCCGACTCGAAGATTGTGGCTTATTGCAGAGGCCCGTATTGCTTAATGGCGGTTAGAGCTATTGCATTGTTGCAGGCTCGTGGTTTCGAAGCTAGACACTTGGATAAGAGTGTTCATGATTGGAACGACTTTATCAGGGGAGGAAGTTAGCCTTAATGAATTTGACGAATGCTTCGCAGAAGAGGCAAGCGCTTATCAATTCCTATGCGGAATCTTCAGATAAGCAAAGAAAACTGTATCGTCGTACGCTTATCACCGTTATTTTCTCTCAAATTTTTGGAGGCGCCGGACTTGCTGCCGGAGTAACCGTTGGTGCGTTGTTGGCGCAAGATATGCTGGGTACGGATAAATTTACGGGGATTCCTGCGGCACTATTTACACTTGGTTCAGCGGCTGCAGCGCTCCTCGTTGGTCGGTTTTCCCAAAGATTCGGCCGACGAATGGGGCTGGGACTCGGTTTTATTGCAGGGGGAGTTGGGGCGATCGGTGTCGTTGTTGCAGCCCTTATGAATAGTATTACCCTGCTTCTAGTCTCCCTTCTTGTTTATGGATCGGGAACGGCTACAAATCTGCAGGCTCGTTATGCCGGTACAGATCTCGCAAGTTCAAAGCAGAGGGCAACAGCTGCGAGTATGGCTATGGTCTTTACAACGATCGGAGCGGTAGCCGGTCCCAACTTAGTTAACGTTACCGGAGAGTTTGCGTTATCCATTGGAGTTCCCAGTTTAGCGGGACCTTTTCTTTTAGCGGCGGTAGCCTATACATTAGCAGGCATAATATTATTGCTACTTCTTCATCCTGACCCTTTATTGGTGGCCAAAGCAGTTGCGAATCAGGCGGCACAAGGAAGCCAGTCGTCTTCTGATCTTGAGGCTACTCGTGATGGTAGAAAAGGAATTATTCTTGGCGCTTTAATCATGATAATAACTCAAATTGTCATGGTTGCGATTATGACGATGACTCCCGTACATATGAAGCACCATGGACATGGACTCGGCGAAGTAGGATTAGTCATCGGTTTTCATATTGGTGCTATGTATCTTCCGTCTCTAGTTACGGGTATTCTTGTCGATAAGATTGGTCGTATAGCGATGGCGATGGCTTCAGCTGTAACGCTACTTCTCGCTGGCGTAGTAGCTGCGTTGGCTCCCACTGATTCGATGGTTTTGCTTATTGTGGCGCTTTCTCTTTTAGGGATAGGGTGGAATTTTGGACTGATTAGTGGAACCGCTTTGATTGTAGATTCGACGACAATATCTAATCAAGCTAAGGTACAGGGATCGGTGGACGTACTTATTGCTTTGGCAGGAGCTTCGGGAGGAGCACTGTCCGGGATGATCGTAGCAAATTCAAGCTATTCCATACTTTCTTATGCGGGAGGAATTCTGGCGCTGGCGTTACTTCCTATCATGTTATGGATGCGTTCAAAGAGAGCATAGACTAGCAAAAAACGACCTTATGGTCGTTTTTTTGTGTTTACCTAACTGTCGGGGGGAAGCAGCCATAGTTCTCTTTTTGACAAATAGTTTGGATACGAATAGAATGACTAATTATGATATAACTTATTAAAACATTAATAAAAAGTGGTGATAAGTAGATATGTAAATGCCAGTAGAATCATCCATGAATCCTCGGGTAATTCGTAATATCTTGTTTTTGTTGTTCGCTTTACCGGGTGTAGCTTTTGCTTCCTGGGTATCTCGAACGCCTACTATACGGGGTAATTTACATGTCTCGACTGCCGAAATGGGAATCATTATTTTTGGATTAGCTGCATTTCTTTAGCGGGACTACTTATAGATCCCCCTGGCTTAGGGTTTTTAGGTGAACATGTTGGAACTTCTGCATGCCTTGATTGTAGTGCTTGTTGGCGTTATGGTCGCTGGTTTGATATCGGGTGCAGCCCAACCCATTGGAGTGAAAGAAAAAATCAGATTAAAAAATAAAGGGGATTGTCGCATGACTATGAAAACGGAAAAACAAAAGATGATAGATGGAGAACTGTATGTAGCTGCTGATCCTCAATTAACGAGTGAAAGAGAGTATGCGAGAAGATGTGTCCGTCTCTTTAATCAGACGACAGAGACGGATCGTGAGTACCGTGAAAAGTTACTTAAGGAGCTTTTCGGATCAACTGGTGAAAATATAGGCATGGAACCCAACATACGTTGTGACTACGGATACAACATCCATGTTGGAAATAATTTCTATGCCAACTTTGACTGTACCATTTTGGATGTTTGCGAAGTGCGCATTGGAGATAATTGTTTCCTGGCTCCAGGAGTTCATATTTACACAGCAACTCACCCCATAGATCCGTTTGAACGAATCGCTGGCCCAGAGTATGGAAAGCCTGTTAAGATTGGCAACAATGTATGGATCGGCGGGAGAGCAGTGATCAATCCTGGTGTTACGATAGGTAATAATGTCGTCGTGGCATCAGGTGCAATAGTAACCAAGGATATTCCAGATCATGTGGTTGTAGCTGGAAATCCAGCGCGAATAATTAAACAAATTGAAATCTCCTAAACAGCATACAGGCTAATCATTTAATATTTGTACCGATGATCCTATTAAAAGAGCTCCTAATTTTAATAGGATCATTTAATTTAAAGTCTTGGACACTTAGGATCACATGGTGGAACTATACAGAATAATAAATAATCATATTCATCCGTACTAGTGTTTCTCCTAGATTATAGTAAATATGTGGGCGATCTGCTTTAAACCGAATCGAATCCCCGGCTTTCACCGTGTACATTTCCTCACTGACTTTTACCACCATTTCACCTTCAAATACCGTAATAAATTCTTCAGTACCCTCACGGTGTGGGGCTGAACTTAGTTCCCCGCCTGCTTCAATCTCTACGGTGTAAACCTCGAAATTTCTGTTTCCTTCATAGGGGAAAAACGGATACAACCGATAGTGATTATTTTCTTCAAGCACGTGTACTTTGCTTTTAGGAACGACTACCGCATCTGCAGGTGGTTCGTTAATCAGAGCAGTGAAAGAGATTTTCAAGCCGTTCGCAATTTTCCATACGGTTGTAATCGAGGGATTAGATTCTCCCCGCTCAATCTGACCGAGCATCGTTTTACTGATCCCCGTCAGATCAGCTAATTTATCTAAACTCAATTTTCTTTCATTTCTTAGATGTTTTAGATTTTTACTTAAAATTAGATTAATATTCTCCATAATTCTTCGCTCCCTATTGTGCTATATAAAGAACATAATGTACAATCATGAAGTACATTCGTGCGTTTCAACGTACATTTTATTCAATTATAACACACTGGAGTTGATTATTGTATGCCGTTTATTCCGTTCCTTTCTTATGCACTTGTTACCAGCTTTACGCCAGGTCCCAACAATATTATGTCTTTAGACAGTGCCAGGCGGTTAGGTTTGAAAAAAGCATTCCCATTTTTGCTGGGAGTAACAGCTGGCTGTTTCGCTATTATGCTGTTAGCCTGCTATTTTAATCTTGCTTTGTATCATTTTTTGCCACGGGTTAAAATCTGGATGAATGTACTGGGTAGTCTGTACATGCTTTATCTGGCAGTAAAAATAGCGAAGAGCAAACCTTCTGCGAAAAACAATGATCACAATGAAGGATATACCTTCAAATCAGGATTGCTGCTGCAATTTATTAATTTAAAAGTCATTTTGTATGGTATTACGGTCATTTCAACGTTTGTAATGCCTTATGATGTATCGTATATAGAGCTTATTACGATTTCATTACTCCTGACCTGTATTGGTTTTGTAGCTGTAGTGTGCTGGGCGGTTTTTGGGGCTATGTTTCAGCGCTTCTTGAACAAGTATGAGCACTCCTTCAATATTATAATGGCCTTATTACTGATTTATAGTGCACTATCGATATGGATGTAAATGAATACCGTATCCATCATAGAAAAGGGAGGTTCCTGACTGTAGGCAGGAGCCTTTTTTTTCGTGTGAATTGAGCTTATTTTACGAGTCATAACATACAATCGAACAGAATGGATGAGTCTCCTGATCATTTAGCTGCAAAACGGGTATTACCTTAATAAATAAAGCTGTTGACAACTTGTATATACATGACTTAATCTTGTATATACAAGATGTTGAAAGCGTTATATTATTTTTTACGCTACTTCATTTCGCAAGAAAGGAATGAGCATGAATGGAAGCAACGAATAGGACTTTGATTCCTCAAGATAAGGACTGGTGGCGAAAATCAGTAGTCTATCAGGTTTATCCCAAAAGTTTTAACGATACGACGGGTAAAGGAACCGGTGATATAAGAGGACTGACGCAAAAGCTGGATTATTTGCAAAAACTGGGTGTCGATATTGTCTGGTTGCAGCCTGTATATGTCTCACCACAACGTGATAACGGGTATGATGTAGCCGATTATTGCCGGATTAATCCTGACTATGGAACAATGCAGGATTTTGAAGAATTGAGCCGGGAAATTCGGGCGCGTGGGATGCACTTGATGATCGACATCGTGGTTAACCATTCTTCCACAGAGCATGTCTGGTTTCAGCAGGCGCGGCTTTCTAAGGATAGTGAGTACAGGGACTATTATATCTGGCGTGACCCAGCACCCGATGGAGGACCTCCGAACAACTGGATTTCCAAGTTTGGTGGACCAGCTTGGCAGTATGACGAGGCTACAAACCAATATTTCTTGACACTGTTTGATAAGACGCAGGCGGATTTAAACTGGGAAAATCCCAAAGTTCGTCAGGAAGTTGTTAATGTGCTGGAATTTTGGGCAGAGAAGGGAGTTAGTGGCTTCCGACTTGATGTCATTAATTTGATTTCCAAAGATCAGCAATTCTCGGACGACGATGGAAGCACGGCTCCTGGGGACGGGCGTAAGTATTATACGGACGGCCCAAGTGTGCATGAATACCTTCATGAATTACATGAGAAAGTATTCTCAGCGTATAACAGTGTCACTGTAGGGGAGATGTCCTCCACCTCACTGGATCACTGTATCCGTTATTCCAATCCAGAAAGAAAAGAATTGTCCATGACCTTTAATTTTCATCATTTGAAGGTAGATTATCCAAATGGACATAAGTGGGAATTGATGCCATATGATTTTGAATTGTTGAAGAAGCTATTCTCGGATTGGCAAACGGGCATGCAACAAGGTGGCGGCTGGAGTGCATTGTTTTTTAACAATCATGATCAGCCAAGGGCGATCTCTCGCTTTTTGGATGATGGCGAATACCATGCGGAAAGCGCCAAGCTGCTGGCAACCACGTTACATGGTCTTCAAGGAACACCCTATATATTTCAAGGTGAAGAGATTGGGATGGCCAACCCGCAGTGGGCAGATATTGAAGAGTTTCGGGATGTTGAATCTCTGAATATGTATCGTATCTTACAGGAACAAGGCAAAAGTGCAGAAGAAGCATTGAATATCATTCGAGAGCGGTCTCGTGATAATTCGAGGACACCGATGCAGTGGGATAACACTCGCAATGCGGGCTTCACTACAGGCACGCCTTGGATTAAGGTAGATGAACGATATCCACAGATCAACGTTCAGTCTCAGTTAGAGGACCCGAACTCGATCTACAATCATTACCGTCAGCTGATTCACCTGCGTAAGACGGTGCAGGTCCTTACTGACGGGAGTTATCAACGTTTGGACGAAGCTCATCCTCAGGTCTACGCCTATCAACGCAGCAATGAAGAGGAGACTTTGATCGTCATCTCTAATTTTAGCGGACAGGATGCGCAATTCCGTATACCGGATTCATTTTATTCATCATTAAAAAATCAAGCGTTGGGTGCGGCTGAGCTTTTAATAGGTAATACCCAGCACGTCCCGGAGCTAAAACAAGAGATCACTTTGGCCCCATATGCTTCATATATGTGGATTGTCCGTAGTCTTAGTGAATAGTATGGAGATAACTAGTAGTACCCCGGGAACGTTATTTTTTATAACCGGGGTTGCTGCTAAAAAAGAGCAAACGTTAAGGGAGTGGGCTAAATGGCGATTGAAAGATCACAGGTAGAAGACATTATAAAAGCCGTTGGTGGCAAAGACAACATAGAGGCCTCTACGCATTGCGTAACTCGTCTGCGATTTGCCCTTTATGATGATAAGCTGGTCGATAAAGAAGCACTTGAACAAAATGATTTGGTCAAAGGCCAATTTTCTTCACAAGGACAGTATCAGGTCGTGATTGGTCCAGGCCTGGTGGATAAGGTATATAACGAAATGATCTCCATTACAGGAGGTAGTCGGGCTTCTAAAGACGATGTCAAAAATGCAGCAAGCAAAAAACAAAATCCAATTCAGCGTGCCATCAAGACGCTGGCAGATATTTTTATCCCCATCTTGCCCGCAATCGTGACTGCAGGTTTATTACTTGGAATAAATAATATTTTGACAGGCAAGGGGATTTTCTTCGAAGGTATGGCTCTGGTTCAGGTCTATCCTCAATGGACTGACTTTGCTGCTATCATTAACACCATTGCCAGCACCGCTTTTACATTCCTACCTGCCTTAATTGGATGGTCAGCCGTTGTCCGGTTTGGCGGCAGTCCTTTACTCGGGATTGTACTGGGTCTGATTCTGGTTCACCCAGATCTATTAAGTGCATACGGTTATGCGGATGCCGTTACCAAAGGAACCGTTCCGGTTTGGAATTTGTTTGGGTGGGAAGTGAACAAGATTGGTTATCAAGGACAGGTTTTACCTGTTTTAGTATCCGCTTACGTACTTGCACAAATTGAAAAATTCCTAAATAAAAAGATAGCGGATTCATTTAAGCTGTTACTCGTGGCACCGATTACATTATTAATAACGGGATTTCTGGCTTTTACAGTGATCGGTCCGGTTACTTTTATGATTGGTAATGCTATTACGTCTGGTCTTGTATACGTTTTCGATTGGGCTCCTGCGGTGGGAGGCTTGATCTATGGAGGCTTGTACTCCTTGCTCGTGATTACGGGAATGCACCATACTTTCCTGGCGGTGGATGTGCAATTAATTGGTACGCAGGGTGGAACGTTCCTCTGGCCGATGCTGGCGCTGTCCAATATCGCTCAGGGGGCCGGAGCATTGGCCATGATGCTAGTATTGAAGGAGCAAAAGGGAAAAGGGTTGGCTCTTACCTCTTCTGTGTCTGCTTTTCTGGGTGTAACCGAGCCTGCCATATTCGGGGTGAATATCCGATATAAATATCCGTTCGTATTTGGAATGATCGGTTCCGGTATCGCAGGTATACTGCTTACCGTAAATCATGTGATGGCTTCTTCCATTGGTGTGGGAGGGATTCCAGGCTTCTTGTCTATTTTCCCAAACAACTGGGGTGTATTCTTCATTGGGATGGCGATCGTATTGATTGTACCGTTCACTTTAACCTTTATGTATGGAAAACTGCTAAATAAGCGCCGTCAGACTCCAGCTACACCAGCTAACGACTCCGTACGGAAAGATTCGGGCCGTCAAGATTCTGCACTGGATGTGCTTGAAGTAAAGACTCCGGTACTGGGACGTGTTGTGCCGTTGGAGCAGGTTCCTGATCCGGCTTTTGCCGAACGGCAGATGGGACACGGTATCGCAGTGGAACCGAAGGATGGCAAGATTCTTGCCCCTTTCAGCGGAAAAGTTATTCATATCATGATGAAAAGCAAGCATGCCTTGATTTTGGAGCATCCGACAGGGGTACAGATTCTGGTACATGTGGGGATCAATACGGTGTCACTGAAGGGTGAGGGATTCACCATACATGTGGAGACAGATCAAACTGTGAAACAAGGACAACTATTGATGGAATTTGACCGTGATCTGATTCAGAAATCTGGATATCCCATCATTACACCTGTCATTGTCCCGGATGGCCAAAGTATGATTAAATCGGTTGAGGAACTGCCAGGTGAGGCAGACGATTTGCAGTATACCTTAATGAAAATTCATTTGAATTCTTCATCAGGTCATAGGAATTAATTCAGTTTCAATTCGCACAGTCTATTATAGTGAACAGGGAAGTGAAAGAATGCTACAATGAACGTGGTGATGAAAATTGACAAAGAATATATTTTTGCAAATTTATCAGGATTATTCGGGACAGATTCAGACAGGCGAATTGGCTCCAGGTACGAAAATGCCATCTGAAAATGAACTGGCCCGGGAGTATAACACTTCTCGCGAAACCGTACGTAAGGCACTCCATTTGCTTGCACAAAATGGGTATATCCATAAAATAAAAGCTAAAGGATCTTTTGTTCTGGATATGGGACGGATGGATTTTCCTATAGGAGGTCTGGTCAGTTTTAAGGAAATGTCCGAACGGATTGGGCGTACATCACGAACCATTGTACATGAAAATCAACTACTTCCAGTTCCAGATGACATAGCCAATCATCTTGAGATTGACAAAGACAAATATTTGGTCTGGAAAGTCGTTCGTGCACGTGAAATTGAAGGTGAATGCGTCATATTGGACAAAGATTACTTTCGATCAGACATTGTATCTGTGCTTACTGAGGAAATTAGTCGTGGATCCATCTACGAATATTTGGAGGGAGAGCTCCATCTTCAAATCAGTTATGCAAAAAAAGTCGTTTCCGTAGAAAATGCAGACGAAGAAGATCATAGGCTGATGGACCTTCAGAACTACACTCATGTGGTCGTAGTACGTAACTATGTTTATCTGGAGGACACCACGTTGTTCCAGTATACCGAGTCAAGGCATCGGCTGGACAAATTCCAATTTGTCGACTTTGCCAGACGTTCCCACGGTGGAGACAAGAGAGCAGAATTTTTAAAATAACGATCAATAATATAGTTAAGAAACCCCGTCTTTTAAGACGAGGGTTTCTTTTTTACCTTGGATGCAACTGCTGAGCAGCTTGTATACTGGCATTTGAGGGATTTGAATTTGCGTTTTATCCAAAAGCTGTTTATAGAATATTAAAAGGTTATATACTGTTTAGAATACAATTCCATGATCAATGCAATGGAAACGAGGTGTATGTTATTTATGTATAGAGTGGCTATCTGCGATGATGAGCACAAGCAGAGAGAGCTTGTTAAAAATATGCTGATTACTTTGTCGATAAAGACCAGTATAGAATTTAAAGTTGAATTATTCGACTCCGGAGAACAGCTGGTATCTCATTATCAAAACCATGAGTCTCCATTCCATATCTTAATATTGGATGTTGAAATGAGTGGCATGAACGGAATCCAAACCGCCCAAAAAATAAGGAGTTTAAATCACCTGGATGAACAGATTGTTTTTTTAACGAGCTACCCTGAATATATGGTGGAAAGTTTTGACGTAGTCACATTTCAGTATTTAATAAAACCGATTGCTCCCCATATCTTTGAGGAAAAAATGATAAAGCTGTGTCAATATTTTCAATCTCTCGATAAAAAATTCGTTATCATCAAGTCAGCTTATGAGGAAGTGCTTTTAAAATATGATGATATCATTAGTATTGAAGTGGTCAAAAGCTTAACCATAAAAAACAAACTGCATTTTGTAACCTCTACTCAAACCTATGATAGCAAAGGGATTCTTTCGGACTATGCTTCAGCATTAAAAGAACATAATTTTCTACAAATTCATCGTTCGATTATTATAAACTTAATTCATGTGAAAAAATTTGCTGGCGGTGATGTTTTGATGTCAAATGATGTGAAGTTACCTATTGGGCGTTCTAAAATAAAAGAAGTTAAAGATCTATATACCAAATTTATGATCATGAAGATGCATTAATATGATGGAATATAACTCCCTGCTTCTTAATCTTTGCGTTGTCCTTGTTATGTGCTTCCAAGTGAATTTTTACTTTAACTCGGTTTTTGATAAGTCCAATCGAAAGCCGAACAGATTCGTGTACTTCATTATTTTTGGGTTGCTGGATTCCCTATATTTAAGTGTTTATTTGGCTCCTACGATATCTTCGATTTTAGCATTACTTGTCATATTTAGTTTAGCGCAATCGTATACAGTGGAAATAAAGACAAAGATCATCTTTTCTATCCTTTATGCTGTATTGATAACCATCGTTAATTTTATATCTCTTTATATTTTATATGCTGTAGGCTCTGTTAAAATTAGCAACTTTAGCCATTTGAGTGAACAAGATCACTTGATATACTCTAAGGTTATGTTACTCAGCTGCATTATCATGTTTGCTGTCATTCAGATTATACGGTTATTTGCCAAACGAAGAACCTTCCCTTTGCAGCATCGTTACTATATTTTATTTTTAATCGTTCCCATCATAAGTTTATACCAGGTCAATGTTTTATCTGTTTATAGTGAAAAGAATATGTATTATTTTGGTTCTATTATTGGCTTTATTTCCTTAAATGTTTTTATCATATATATTTTTGATAATGTCATTGAAAAATTTCAATTAATGCATGAAAATGCTCAATTACAACATCAGATGGACTACCAAGATGCTAACTACGAAAAAACGGTTCACAGCTTCAAAAATATAAAAAGAATCATTCATGATACACACCAACAGTTTTTGTATATTGAAGAATGTATCAAGAGAAATGAATTGGCTGAGGCGAGTGAACATATTAAGGTTACCTTAGATAAAATCGAAGGAGCATATCAAAGGATTAATACCGGTAATCTGGTTATAGATGCTCTTGTCACGAATAGTCTTAATATTGGGCAAGCCAATGGCATAAAGATAGATACCCAACTTAACTTATATTCACAGAAAGTAAATATTGAACGTTATGATTTATGTGTAGTTCTAGGGAATATGCTGGATAATGCCATAGAAGCATCTAAAAAGGTCAAGATTGCTGATGACAGGTACATTCTTATTAAAATACATTCCAATGAGTCCGCGCTTTTCATTCACATCCTTAATCATGTGGAGAATGAAGTGGCTCATTTGCATAGTCAAAAATCAAACCCAGATGTTCATGGCATTGGCTTAACCAATATATCTAGAATATGTGACAAATATGGTGGGAATATGACCATTGAAACGAGAAATAAAGTATTCAATAATATGGTTTTATTGCCATTTTATAAGGACATTCCTTAGACATCATGTTGTTTAGGGATTGTTTTTTTCGTTTAAGGGTGTTTTTTTATATAGAATCCTCGTTCATTGTATGATCAGGTCAGTCATAAAATCTGGTGAAGCTATAAGAGGAGGAAATATGGAATGAAGAAAATAATAGCTGTGTTCGTTTCTGCTATGCTTTTTGTACTGCCGATGACGAATACTTTTGCTCAAGGCACTGATGAACCTATCAAGGAAAAGGCTCGCAGTCTGGCCTCGGAGCTGGTATCCAAATACGGTGTTAGCGGTGTGCAGTATGCCATTATGGATCATGGAAACATCGTATTATCGGATAGCGTGGGTGTAAAGAATAAAGCAACCAACGAGCCGATCACCAAAGATACGATGTTCGGTATAGGCTCTACAAGCAAAATGTATGTATCTGCTGCAACGATGATGCTGGTGGATGCCCATAAGGTAGATATTGATCAGCCATTAACAACATACATTAAGGACTTTAAAATGTCTGATGAAAGATACAAACAAATTACACCGCGTATGCTGTTAAATCATTCGTCAGGTCTTTATGGTGCTCACTATAAAAATAGTATGTTATTTAATAACAATGATACAGAAAATCATGATGAGCTCTTGCTAAGGTTGCAATCAGAAACTTTAAAATCAAACCCTGGCGAATATTCCGTATATACCAATGATGGATTTCAATTGCTTGAAATATTAGTTGAGCGGGTGAGCGGTCTAAGTTACACCGATTTCCTGGCAAAGCATATGAGTACCCCTTTGGGTTTGAAATCTACCAAAACACCTCTCGATCAATTTGATAGACAAAAGCTGTCCAAAACTTATTTTCCTGCGATTGAGGGGGCCTTACCGGTTGAAAATGCCAATGTCATCGGGACAGGGGGCTTATACTCCACCGCAGAAGAGGTGGCTATGTTTTCAGAAGTGTTAACGGGGAACAGACCCGATATTCTATCTGCCCAATCGGCGAAGTCCATGCAAAGTCATGAATATCGAAAAGGAATATGGGTACCTGAAGAGACAAACAGCTTTAATTATGGACTTGGTTGGGATGCGGTTCAGTTGGCACCGTTTAGTGATTACGGAATAACTGCGTTATCCAAGGGTGGGGATACTGTTTTGTATCACTCTACTTTGATCACCATACCAGAGCATCATATTTCTATGGCTGTGCTTTCATCTGGAGGGTCTTCCATCTTAGATAGTATTTTTGCTTCTAACATTTTATTGGAACTTTTAAAAGATAAGGGCATCATTAAAGACATCATACCTGAGAAAACATTTGAGCCTCCTGTAAAAGTGGAAATGCCATCTGATTTACTTTCTTATTCGGGATTATACGGTTCTGTGGGTACAACCATCAATGTAGAGATTAAAAACGGTGAGTTTGATTTACCTGCTTTCTTGGATGGATTCGTCCCGGCGCAAAAATATGTGTATACAGGCAATGGACAATTCAAAAGCAGTGATGGCAGTGTAGCCATAAGCTTTGACAAACAAAAAAACGGGAAAACGTATATTAAGGCTAACCTATATTTAGACTTTCCGGGATTAGGTCAAATGGTTATGGTGACTTATGAATATCAAAAGCTAGATGCCAATCCTGTAAATCCCACAGTTAAAAAGGCATGGGAAAACAGAAACGGGAGAATTTATTATGCTTTGGATGAAAAGATATCTTCCATATTTTATCTGGCCCCCTCATTTATAACGAAAAAAATATCCGTTGATCATGATGGATACGCAAGTGGTACTAAAATTGTGAATGAGAATAAAGCAGTAAATGCCGTTGAGATTCCAGTTATGAGTGGAAGAGATGCATTTGATCTGAATTTTTATACCAAGGATGGTTCGGAGTATTTAACCATAGATGGACAATCCTATATCAGTGAAGATGCTGCTAAACCTATCTTGGGAGGAAAATCAGTGCACACTGTACCATCTAATGGCCAAGCCACATGGTATAAAATAGATAAAAACTCAGCCAATAAAACGATGACCGTTGATTTTCCAACAAGCGGAGGGTTCGCTGTCTATGATGAAAACGGAGCAGTTGTACAATTTTCAACTGCTAGCAATAACAATTCGGTTGTACTGCCCAAAGGTGGCTTGATCGTTTTGGGTGGCAATGCAGGGGATGTATTTAAAATCAATTTGAATTAAGTGTGTAGTCGCTTCTGTAAATTCAGGAGCGACTATTTCATTCAGCAGATGAACCTAAATCCGTAATGGATAATTTTATATCAAAGGTTACGGGTGTTTTGCTGAATTTGTAATCCCAATCATCCTTTACTTTTTTCCACACCTGCGGTTCCTCAATATGCAAATGATCACCAAAACCGGCAACATCGACTTTATATTCTGACTGTAATTTGTGCATAAGAGACTTAATCCTGCTAGTCACTTGTTCTTCAAACTCTTTCTCAGCCTCCTTCATGTTTTGTGTCTCAGTCGGGTCGGCTTTATCATCCCAGTTTTCGATTAAACGTCCTTTGGATTCAATTTCTACGTGAAACGAGATATCGTTACTCTCAGTCACCTTCGTTGTTATTTTGCTTTTTACCGATTTGATTTCGTAAGTGATAGCTTCATTCCGCTTGTCATATGTTTTTACAGCTCCGCCCTTAACATCACCTGTAATCCAGCCAATACTCTCCACGTCTTGTTGGTCCAAACTGCCTATCCAGTGACCGGTATCTCCTTTAATAATACCAGCACCTGAAAATTCCAATTCCCCATCGGATTCAGTGATGTTTTGCAATATATAGCTTTTTTTGGAATGCATCATCCCATCCAATTCAGACAAATTGACCCCCCTCATTACCTTGCTGGTTCTGAAATGGTTACGAAGCATATACAGAATATGAATGGATGGGACTTCTTCCTTATATTTGGTAACTAAAGTACTAGCTGCTCGTCCCTTGCTTAAGAAGACCAAGCAACTCGGGCGAATATCATTATCACGAAGCGCAAAATCCATCAATTGCTGCATCGTCTGTTCTTTCGCCAAATCGGTAGCAACCACCATGACCTTTAGATGGTGGCCAATAACGGGGCGATCCAAACGGAGAGAGAGCTGCCGGAAGATTTCAAGCAAAGAATCTCCTGTGCCAGTTATGTTGTTATAGTTTGGCTCTTGTCCCCCTCCTCCGCCTTGTTGGTTTGGGCTTCCAGATGATTTTTTGGGGACGATTTGTACGCTGGCCGTAATTTTATTTTTCTTGAAGTAACGGCTACCTTTCTTCTCCAGATCCTGTTCCAATGGAGTGAGCTCCCCCTTATCCAGAGAAAGTCCTGTATATATGCTAAGTTCCTCTACTTCTTTGCTGCTCCAACAACCGACTTGAGTCACCAGAAGAATAAAGGCAAGCAGTACAGATAGGATAGGTCGTCTACACATTTTGCTTCATTCCCTTCTTCCTGATCATGAACACAATGGAGAGAAATACCGGAATCAAAATAAATAATAGGATTCCCATATATCCGATCGCATCGCCCAGGCTAAACACTTCCATCATACGAACAGGAGTCATTGTGGAGATAAAGATTAGCGGGATTAAACCGAAAACCGCATAACGATATTTAAAACCAAACACCTGTGAAACACCTAAGGATGCATTGAAGAAAAAACTGCAGGAATTACAAAACATTTGCATCATCCAGATCACTAGCAGTGGAAACTCTAGACGTTCAAAAAGAAATCCGGGGATTTCAAAACTGCGCATCAAATTAATGGTAGGCCAAGTACTTGTCACAGTGGAATCTACCGATAGCCCGCCGATGACCATAACTACGGTCAAAAAGTACAAAATTAAAGGGATACTGATCCCCACTACCATGGCCTTAAATGCTTTCTCGGGGTGTTGCATAAAAGCGACCAGTGTCATGACGACTTCACATCCACTGAAAACAAGGATAGTTGATTTCAGTCCCTTGATGACGGGTAAAACCCCTTCACTCAATACGGGACGAAGATGATCAATTTCAAAAATCCTTAAGCTAAAGAGAAAACAAAAAAGCAGAAAGAAAAGACTGATTGGAAGTACAATCTGGTACAGTCGCACGATGGGATTAATGCCTCCAAAAACTAAATAACTCCCTACCCAGATAAATGGAATCACAATCGCCCAGATGGGTGTGCCTTCGAGTAGAAAAAACATGGTCACTTCAGCTAACACACGTATTTCAAAGCCGGCAATGATTATAAAGTATATAATCAATAGCACGCTTAAGATTCCTCCCGGAACAGTGCCTACAATTCTTCTGGAGTATTGGTATATGGTGTTTCCGGGAAACTGTTGACTTAATTTCACCATGACCCAGACGACGAATATGACAATACCTCCACCGATGAGGACAGAAAGCCATGCATCAGGAGTCTGTACTTGTTCAGTTACACCCCTCGGCAGTGTCAAAATCCCTGCGCCCAATACGGTATTGGTCAGGAATACAGCCGCCTGCTTCGTTGTGATCTTGTCATCAGAGCGTCTAAACACAGTAGCTCCTCCTTCGTCTTGGCATCATGGTCTACGCCTTTTTTGCTGCGTTTTCATCATAACAGGTCTTCGTTTCATTAGAGATATAGGAGCTCGGATGTACATATCTTTCAAGTCGCTTAGACGCATCGGGGAAAAGGGAGTCACATATGGGACGCCGAAGCTTTTCAATTTCGTCAGATGGATACAAATCAACAGAAAGAACAATATGGTTCCGAGCATCCCCAGGATTGCTGCAAAGAGCATGCCGACGAAACGCAGTAGGCGCAAGGTAATGCCCGCACTGTATGTCGGTATCGAAAATGAAGAAATGGCAGTTACCGCAACCACAATCACCAGGAAGGGGCTGACGATGCCCGCATTTACAGCAGCGTCGCCGATGACCAAGCCTCCCACAATGCCCATTGCAGGACCAATGGGTTTGGGCAATCGGATGCCGGCTTCCCGCAGGATTTCGATCGAAATTTCCAGAATCATGACTTCAATGACGGAAGGAAAAGGGACGCCTTGACGGGTCTGAATGATGCTAATGACCAGCTTGGTCGGAATCAAACCGGGATGAAATGAAATAAAAGAGATATACAAAGCAGGGCCCATCAGCGCTATGAAAGCTCCAAAAAATCTCAGCAAACGTAAAAGTGAACCTGGAATCCAGCGTTCATAATAATCCTCGGGAGATTGAAGCAGCATACTGAAGGTCACCGGGACAATAAGTGCAAAGGGAGTCCCGTCCAGAAGAATGGCTATTCTTCCTTCCAGTAATGCATTAATGACACGGTCGGGTCGCTCTGTGTTGTGAACCTGCTGGAACGGACTTAAGTAATTGTCTTCAATGAGTTGCTCCACATAACCGGATTCAGCCAAAAAATCCATATCTATTTTTGATATTCTGCGGTTTACTTCTTCAAGAAGATCCGGATTCACAATATCCTTGATGTACGCGACAACCAGATCCTTTTTGATTCGGCTTCCCACTTGAAATTTCTTCATTTCCAGACTTTTATTTAAGCCCTGGCGTCGAAGCATCGAAGTATTTTCACTTAATACTTCCGTAAAACCGATTCTGGGACCCCGAAGTAGTGCTTCAGAGGTTGGTTCATTGACGGAGCGAATGGCGCCATTAGGCGAGCCTACCAGTAGTGCTTCCTTCATTCCTTCAATTAATAAGGCAGTATGACCTAAAAGGATGAACTCGTGCAGTTCCTCCATACTGGTAACTTCACTAATTTGCGTAAGTGGCATCAAGCTATCTTTTATAAAAGAGCTACTTATACTTTCCGGCTGTTCCTGTTGGTCCTGCTGGCCCTCAAACATCAAGACCTCCAATACCTGATTGCTCATAAGCTTTTCATCCTGCATGCCTTCTATGAAGACTAATACGGACCGAGCATGAAATTTTTTCAACATAAACTCACGAAAATGCACATCACTATTTCCGCCTATAGACTCTCGGATCGAATTTAAATCGGAATCGTAATTCCCTGTAATTTTAGAGTTTGGTTTATTCTGTTGATCAAGGTGCTCTTCGTTATTTTCATCGGAGAGCGGCCGACCGGAAGAATGTTTGGATTTCGCTCCCTTACTACCGACAAACGAATAAATCGAGGTGTTTATATAATAAATCCCTAAAGGAATAATCAACGCGAGGCCTGCTTGAAAGAGTATACTCCAGCTCGGAATATAAGAAATTATTTTAGACCACAAGATGACCACCTCCAAACGATTCAATTCTAAGATACAAGTTGTCCCTAAAGTATTCCTTATAAAGGTTGTATTTACACATGAACTGGAAAGATTCGTTCGATGACCAGAGCAAATGATCATCAACTACACTATTTTTAAATCTAATCATTACGGCAGATCTCACACCAAACACTTCTGTTTTTGTTTTAGGGCTATCTAGCACTGAGAGTCAGCGTAGGGAATGGTGCAAAACCCCTTGAAACGGAATAGGGAAATCCCTAAACATTCTTAATGCGAACCACATTGTGATTATAATCACATATAGCTCTATCTGCTGTATTAAAATAGAAGCATAAACAATATTCATTAGAAACGTAGAGATGTCGTCGGATAGGAAGTAGCGTCGAATGAATGGAGGAACCGGTATATGATAAACAGTAAAAAGAAGCTTGTGGTTATAGGGAACGGGATGGCTGGTATCAATACGGTCGAACAAATTTTAAAATTAACAGATAAATATGAAATTACAGTCCTGGGAAGTGAGCCGCATCCGAACTATAACAGGATCATGCTCTCTTATGTGTTGGAAGGTAGTAAAACAATAGATGATATCATACTGAACGATTTGCAATGGTATGCGGATCAAGGGATTACTTTATATACAGGAAAAATGGTTAAAAGTATCGACGGTGAGAACAAGAAGATTCTCACCGAAGACGGACTGGAAATTGATTACGATGTGGCTTTGGTGGCTACTGGTTCACAATCGTTTATTCTGCCTATTCCGGGTAAAGAATTACCGGGAGTTATTGGTTTCCGAGATATCGCCGATTGCTCGGCAATGCTGGAAGCGGCAAAGACCTATAAAAAGGCCGCTGTCATTGGTGGAGGTCTGTTGGGGCTGGAGGCAGCTAAAGGCCTGGTCAATCTGGGGATGGATGTTACGGTCGTTCATTTAATGGAAGATTTGATGGAACGTCAGCTAGACCGGGAAGCCTCTGCGATGCTAAAAGCAGAACTAGAACGCCAGGGAATCAAGTTTGCTATGCAAATGCAAACTTCGGAGGTGTACGGTCAAGATCGGGTACAAGGACTGCGGTTTTCTGACGGAAGCGAGCTGGAAGCGGATTTGGTCGTTATGGCGGTTGGGATCAAGCCTAATATTCAGGTAGCTGTGCAAAGTGGTATGGAAACGAACCGTGGTATTGTAGTCGATGATTTGATGAGAACCTCTGTGCCGGATGTATATGCTGTAGGGGAATGTGTTGAACACCGCGGAATCTGTTATGGTCTGGTAGCTCCGCTGTTTGAGCAGGGAAGTGTCATTGCCAAACATTTGGCAGGCGCGGAAACTGAAGGTTATATGGGATCGGTGGTTTCCACCAAGCTCAAAATTTCAGGGGTGGATGTTTTCTCAGCTGGCGAATTCATAACCCAGCCTGAACATACGGTGATTGTAGCAAAAGATGAGTGGAAGCGGACCTACAAAAAAGTGCTGCTTCGTGAAAATAAGATTGTTGGAACTGTACTGTTTGGCGATGTGAGTGAATCTGCTAGCCTGCAAAAATATGTACGTCAGCAAACATTGATGACAGATGAAATATATGGACAGCTCATGGGTACTGGATGCAGCAATCACGGGTCGAAAACATCATCCGCTGAAACGATGGCCGATGATGAAATTGTGTGTGGCTGTAACGGTGTAACTAAAAAGGCCATTGTTGATGCAATTAATGACAATGGATTGACTACAGTCGATGAAATTAAGGCATGTACCGGAGCAACTCGTTCTTGTGGAGGATGTAAGCCGGTCGTGGAGCAGATTCTACAATATGTTCTTGGAGACAGCTTCAAGACGTCAGCCAAGCAAGGAATATGTAGCTGCACAACATTGAGCCGGGACGAGATTGTGGAAGCGATCAAAACCAAAGGGCTGACAACTACGCGTGAAGTGATGAATGTACTGGGTTGGCATAATGATGAAGGTTGCTCCAAATGCCGGCCAGCGCTGAATTACTATCTGGGAATGATTAACCCGGATACCTATGAAAATGAGGGAGATTCCCGTTTTGTAAATGAGCGATTGCACGCAAACATTCAAAAGGATGGAACGTTTACAGTTGTTCCTAGAATGTACGGCGGTGTAACGACCCCAGAAGATTTGAAGAAGATAGCAGATGTTTCTCTTAAATACAACGTTAAGGTCGTTAAAGTAACAGGAGGACAGCGGCTTGATTTGATCGGTGTCCGTAAAGAGGATCTGCCTAAAGTATGGGAAGAACTCGATATGCCGTCGGGGTATGCCTACGCGAAGTCACTTCGTACGGTTAAAACCTGTGTTGGATCGCAATTTTGCCGGTTTGGCACACAGGACTCGATGGGAATGGGAGAAGTGTTGGAACGGAAATTCGAACGACTGGACTTCCCGGCAAAATTCAAATTAGCGGTTAATGGATGTCCACGCAACTGTGCGGAATCATGTACCAAAGATATCGGAATCGTAGGTAATGATGGAGGCTGGGAGATCTTTATCGGTGGTAATGGCGGTATTAAAGCACGGTTGGCTGATTCACTCTGTAAAGTGAAAACCGACGCCGAGCTGATTGATATTGTAGGCAGCGTAATGCAATTCTACCGGGAAACAGGGCAATACCTGGAACGTACTTCGGAGTGGGTGGAACGGATCGGTCTGGAAGAGATTCAGAAAGCAGTCGTTCATGATACAGCTAATCGCCAAGCTTTAGTAGAACGTATCGAATTTGCACTGCAACAGGTCGAAGACCCTTGGAAAAAGATCATCAATGATGAGGATTCACGCAAGAATTTATTCGAGGTTGTCACCCCGTCTATTGTGTAATTGTATCTAAAATGCCTGAGGAAGGGAGCAATCAAGCAAATGATCAAAAATGCCGAATGGCTTGTCGTCGGTCACAGTAAGGATTTTCCGATCAGAATAGGACGTACCATCCACATCAAAGGTGTCGAAATTGCTGTTTTTCGCACTTCGGAGAATGAGCTTTATGCTGTTGAAAATATCAATCCTCATCCCAAAAGAGGTCCTCTTACAGAGGCGATAGTATCTGGTCATTATATCTATGATCCTTTATATGACTGGAAAATTGACCTGCAGACAGGCATCGTTCAAGAGCCTGATCACGGACAAGTTAAAACGTTCGCTGTTTGTGAAGAGGGAGAAGAAGTAAAAATATCGCTCGAAACGGTTTAGTTCATCTGATGGAATACAAATAAAAAGGGCTCAACAGGACAATCCTGTTGGGCCCTTTTCGGCTTGGATCAGGTAATGGTAATGCCTGCACTCGCATAACCCACCACGGTGTTGAGGAGGGAGGCTCCTGTAGCCGTTGCTGAGAAGACCATAAGTAGACGGGTCTGCGCGGTTACGGGTATAGCCAATTCGGTAGTAATACCACTAGAGATCGTTCCCAAAGCAACAATGTCAGTCAGTGGGGGAGTCAATATAACGGTAGCTCCGGGAATCGCTGTGAAGGAATTATTAGGTGTTGGGGAACTAAACAACTGGGCAGTAATGCTAACGGATGATGCTAAGAGGGTCAGAGCAGCTGTTGTACTGAAGTAACCAGCAATAGAGGTAATTACGCCATCCCGTGGTACGGAAAAAGCAAAGTTAATAAGCGGTCCTACAAGCGTACCTGTGAGGTCAATGGTATCGCCTACGAGGCCAATACCTGTAGCTGAGCTTCCGAAGCCGATCAAACTTGTGGTTCCTACCAGCCCACCAAGAACAGTTGTCAGTGTAGCAGGCCCTCCGGAAGCAAACGGGATGATGGCTCCCGAGCCGGTGGCTCCGGTAATCCCTGTAACGCCCGTAACACCCGTGGCCCCAGCGGGTCCGACAGCGCCAACCGCGCCCGGTAGACCATCGGCTCCCGTAGCACCCGTAGCGCCGACTGGTCCGGCAGGGCCTTCCGGTCCAGCGGCCCCGATAGGCCCAGCGGGCCCAGCGGCGCCCACAGGTCCCGCAGGCCCGTCAAGGCCCACAGGTCCGGCCGCTCCGATAGGTCCGGGAGCCCCTTGTGGCCCTGGTCCACCTGCTGGTCCAGGCGCACCGCCGGGTCCCACCGGTCCTGGAGGTCCTGGAGGCCCTGGAACCCCTGGAGGCCCTGGGGGTCCTTGTGCACCGGGCTCCCCTGACAAGTATGTTTCACCTAATACGTTGCTAACCATCGTTCCAGCGATTCTGATCGCGTTGATTAAGCTGTCTTTAAGAGCAGGATCGAGGGATTCTTGTAAAACGATGGACAATAGCGCATCCAGCAATTGTTGCAGTGCAGTACCTACGCCGATCGGCGAGAAAGGTGTAGCTTCTAACGCAACAATAGCAAGCTCCAGCGCTGCCAGTAAGTCTGCCTTGGCCCCGCCGCGAAGCCTTAAGCTTTTCGCCAGAGACAACAGACGTCTTAAAACCTGTTGCAAGGAAGATACATTAGCCGCAGAAGGGTTTGCGAACACAATGGGGATAATCGCGGTTATTTCATTAATCAGCCTGAGAAGATCTTCGATACTTCTATTTACTCTTGTTGGTTTACAGTCTTCATCTTTTTTTGATGCACCACTGAACCTGAACGGTTTTTTATGTTTCATGCTCAAATATCTCCTCCTGATCGTTCTTCCTACAGTAGAGGTGACAGGTGGTTCATCGCCCCGTTTCGCAGATACTCATAATATATTTTCTGAAGCGAAAAGGGTGAATGACCAAGCAAAAATGATTGTTGAAGGCTCCTACATAAAATACACATAAAAAATACGGCCCCCCGAAAAGCTTGGAGGCCGCGTTGTATTGGCTATACTCATCTGATCTATGAAACTTGAAAATTCTTATTTAAGCATACGTACTAACAGTTCAGCCATCTCACCTCTGCTGATAGCCGCTTTTGGCTTGAGCGTTCCATCTGGATAACCGCTGATCCAGCCGGAGGATACTGCATTTTGGAATGCTGTGGAGGCCCACGCTGAAATCTGCTGCTCATCCTTGTAGGATTGCAGTGCAGTAGTGCTGGAAATGGATGTCTGATTCTGCATCGCGTGTGACAGGATCACCATCGCCTGTTCACGGGTAAGGCTTTCATCAGGTCCGAAAGTTTGAGCGGTTAGCCCTTGAATCCATCCCTGACGGTAAGCAGAATTCACAGCTGATCCAGCCCAGTGTCCCTTCATATCTGTAAATGAGGTAGAAGGGCTCTCATCTCCAGCAGTTCCCAATGCTCTGGTCAGTATGGCTACAAATTCTGCACGGCTTACAGCGCGCTCAGGACGTATGTTGCCGTCTTTATAGCCTTGTATCCAGCCTTTGTCTGCAAGAGATTGCAAGGACTTCGCAGCCCAATGGCCTTGTACATCTGGCCATACTTGAGCTAGCTCTTGCGAATCTGACGAATTGATTGGGGCATTTTGCACACGGGTATGACCGGTTTGAGGCTTTGCATCTGTGGCGATGGCAAAGGTACCTAACCCGGTCGTATTCAGACTCACACCCGACAAAATCCCTTTTGAATCCATTACAGCAGTACCTTTTAGAATCTCACGCTCGCCATTCTCATGAATAACAAGAATGGAGAACTGGGGCTCTGCATTGTGTAACTCACCTAAGGATTCGTTATCCAGCGGTAGAATGATGGTCGATGTCCCTGTCACATTAGCTTTGATGTCTGTAACCGGACCCATCAGCGTCAGGCTGGATTGTTGCTCAGCCCAATCACGGATCTGCTGTGCACGCTGTACATCTACCTGCTGGAATGACAATGTAACGTCCTGCTGACCTGAGGCCATGCTGGTTAAGGTGTCACTGGATATCCTCAGTGTTCCATATCGGGATATTACCGATGCACCCATCTTATCCCACTTATTCAGTAAAGAATGAGGAAGGAGAACACGACTCATTTGTTTTTCCTGCTCCAAACGAATGTCTGCGTATGCTTTGCCCTCACGAAGTGCTTGCTGTATCTGCTCATCCAGAAATGCCGGCGAAGGAACAAAGAGGGAGAACTCTTTCCCTTGTTCAGAAAATCCGATCTGTGGCACGAAAGTAGATAGATCCTCAGTCTTATCTTTGTTAGATTTGCCTGTATTCGCAATTACCTTGGCAGGAACGGTGACTTCTATGGCTTGCGTCAAAGCATGAGAACCATCACTTACCCTCATAACATCCAGCATGATAGTTACAACGGAAGGAGTACCTGCTTGAACAATAGTTCCGTCTGTACGCACGATGTCTGGCTGGCTACTGCTGCTGATGGTCACACGGAAACCATCAGGTACAACAGGCAACCTGAGCAATGTATCACTTGTTGTAGGAGGTGTTATGCTTGTGATGGAATCGGCAACGCGCTGCGCGGTTAACCCTTGCGGATACACTAGCCCTGACGGAGCGCTCTTCATGCCATTTACGTTCTGTAGCACATAGTAGGTGGCTCCTTCAGGAACGGGTATAAATGTATATCTACCCTCTCCGGAAGCAATTCCTTCCGCTATAAGCTCCTGCTGAGCATTGTACAGCTCAAGCCGTGCGTTCGGTAAGGCGCCTGTAACGATCACAGAGGCTATATCCTCATTGCCTGCTGCGGCTGTAACAGCACGAGGCAGCACGTTTATATGGCGTTCTGCAGGCTCTGCCGTCCAACCCCCGTTGTCGCTATAAGCATAGTTCAATACATATACACCAGGTACATTTGTATCAACATTCCCGCTACCTGAAAGCTCAGGGAGCAGGATATTGCCGTAAACACTGTCCAGTACGCTGGCTCCTGGATCAGTGAAGCTGTCGCCGGTTTCCAGAACAATTGGATTACTGCCGTTCAATCGTACGTAAGGTGTATTCGGCAATGCCTTCAGCACTGTGATCGTGAATGTTCTTTGTACAGAAGCTGCACCTTTAGAAATAATGGCAACTAATTGTACATTCGCATCACCGTCTGTATATTTAGGCCGATTCACCTGACCGCTGTTGCTGAGGATATCTGGTTGATCCGAAGACCAGTCAATCTGGGTGTCAAATGCTCCTGTACGAGGCAGAGCAATAGAATCCTTAATCCCTTGCGGATAATCCAAATTTAGAGTATTTGCTGCCAAATTTACGGCTTCATCAGCACTTACGGGCAGTGCGGGCACGAGCAGGCTGAATGTTTTTCGCAGATCAACCCCGCCTCGTGACACAACTGCTTCCAGCGTGATGGTCTGATCGCCTTGCACATAGCTTGGGAATGTTACATGCCCCGTATGATCCAGGAACTGGGGCTGAGTCGATGACCATGACACCTGAACACCATTCAATGCGTCTTTTGGCAAATATACGTCTCCGGTTACTGTAGTCATTGGCAACTCAAGCGCCCTGTATGCTGCGTCAACGGCTTCTGTATCGCTCATGGGCAGACGGAATACATGCGCAGTAAAATTCTTTGTTTTCGTTAAGCCTGCAAGTTGCAGGGTAGCCGTTAGGATAACGTCAGTATCTCCACTACTATAAGAGGGTCTGGTGAGTGTTCCATCTGATGCAATGACAAGAGGTTTGGACGAGGACCATTCGATCTGCGTACCACCATAACCGGATAATGGGAGAGATATATTTTCTGTCAGCGCAGACAAATCGCCAAGCGAGAGGGCACCTGCTGCTTGATCCAATGTATCATGTGCAGTTATCTTCGGTACGGTAACTTCGAAAGTTTGAGTATCCGAGGCGGTTCCTTTTGCAATCGTAGCTGTAAGTTTTACTTTTCGGTCACCCAGATCGTACCGCGGGCGTGTGACAGCCCCCTCATTCGTAATGACGTCAGGAGTATCCGAACTCCAGCTCACCGTCGTATCATTCAATCCAGTGAGGGGTAGTGTCAGATTTTGAGATACCGAATCAGCTGTATCTCCAGATGCAAAGCCTAAAGCAAGAGCGGCTTTTGCCTGTGCAACTCTCTCGGCATCGGTAAGTATAATCACTTTAACCTCTGAGGGAGTGCTCTCCCCTTTAGCATTCACAGCCTGAACCGTATAAATTGCTTCACCTGGCGGCAAGGCTGAAGTGTCTATGAATTGGGTTAAGCTGCCTGTATAGAGCGTTACGCTATCTCGTATGACTTTGTATGATGTTGCATAAGGAACAGCATCCCAGCTTAACTCCACTGTATTTCCATTTTTGGTTCCTGCAAAATGGCCCGGAGCCTGTGGAATAGGCAATTGCTCCCCATAAGCTGCGAATTCCATGATGGAAGTCCATTGATTGTTTCTTGCATTTCCTTGATCAATAGTTAATCGCAAGTATCGTGTAGTTACAGGGGCAATGCTCTTTTCAACATTAGAGCTTTCATTATTCTGGACGGTATCTACAGTCACCCAATTAATTCCGTTGCTGCTTGTCTGCAATCGGAAACTGTATGGATCACGTTGATCGTTCCATCCATAATGGACACCCATACCTGTAACAACATATCGATCTACGGTATACCAATCTCTCAGATCTACCTGGATCCATTTTTCACCATTGCTTGCCTGATACCAGCGGCTTGTTGGCTCGATTGACCCATCTACCGCTCTGGAGGGATCATAGGGTTGCGTGTAACCGCTTGAGCTTACAGGCTTGTGCAACACTACATTTTCCCAACCGGCAGCATGTGCCTCATTCGTCCCTATGAGCAGGAACGCACCGCCGATGAATGGCAGCAATGGAACCAGCAACCGATAGGGTTTCAATTTGTTGCGTGTGAAGTTATTGCCTTCGAGCACGCTATCACCTCTTCTTTATTAAATAGCACACTATTGAGCGTATTCATCTTATGGGCGGGACGGGTATGCCCCTTCGGTTGCGATGTAGTAGTTTACATTTGGCAACGGGGAAGCTCCGCGCAAGTCAGGCAATGCAAATGTGCTCACTCCATCGCCGCCAAAATTAGTGCCCAGCAGGCTAAATAATGCTGAATTCTGAGCAATGCTCAAGATCTGGCCCTCGCATTTTAGCCAACCTTTAGGAGCGAACATGTACGGGTACACCGTAATTTCCCCAATATAAGGCTCATAACCTGCATGTGCCTGTTTGGGACTGATTGCCGTTCCACCTAACAAAATGACCGCTAACAAACTCAACACAGCGGTTTTCTTCCAAAAATGATTCTTCATACCTACAACTCCTTTTTAGATTCGAATAATGGACCACGAATTCAACAAATTTGTGACATTAGTCATAGAATGAATAGATATTATCATGGATTTCTACATTTGACACTACAGTTCATCTATCAAATTCACCTTTTTATTCCTTTTGTGAGCAAAGAAATTTATTCCATCCCACCTATCGTCCATGCATCTTTTTTCTAATCCAGGTAAATCTATATACAAATCCTATGGAAGTAAAGGAGGAAAGAACGTGTGGCAGGTCATCGGAACTCATATACCCAAATGGAACGTATGGATAGAAGCTGTCTTTTTGTTCATCATACCTTTGATTATTTTTCTGACGGTACGACAAATTAAAGCGATGGATGGTCGAGAGAGCAGACGTATGGAACGATTAAAGCTTCTAGAAGAAGAAGACCGTTCGGAGCAGGCAGATCGCAACCCGTCTGTAAGTGAGGCAGAGAAGGAAAAGGGAACCTTTACCGAAGATTATGAGGCGAATATAGAAAAAGTCAGACAAGCCGTCTCGGAAATGTCGGATGTAAACGAACGATCTTTTTTTCTGGAAAAACTGAACGCTGTAGGCACGCTTTTTTTTGTGGATGGCTTAACAGATAAGGTTGGCATGGATCAGAACATTTTAAAGCCACTGATGGATTGGGGGAGTTCCGGGCAAGGGGGGGAAGATCTTCCGAGAGGAGAAGAGCTTCGGAATATGTTTATTCGTCAGGTCATGCTGGTATCGGAAACAGAGTATACGTTAGAGGTGCAGTTCTCCTTGCAAAAGGTGCTGTTCGGTTCTGTCATACTCATGATTCAGGGCATACCAGGGGCTTTTGTGTTGGGTACACCCAAAGGGAATACACGAGGGGTGGAAGACCCTATATCGGAATCGGTGCTGCGAGGACCACGAGTCGGTTTTACCGAGACCCTCAGCGATAATACCGCAATGCTGCGCAGACATGGAGAAAGTACGGAACTGGCCATGTCGTCCTTCAAAGTTGGAAAAAGAGTGGAAAAACAGCTAATGGTGGTGTATTTCAGAGACATTGCCGACCCGGAGCTTGTGGATGAGGTGAAGCGGCGGGTCAAAACCATTGATATGGATGAGGTATTGGAGTCGGGCTATGTGGAGCAGCTTATTGAGGATAATTTTCTTAGCCCCTTTCTGCAAATTCAAAATACGGAGAGACCGGATCGGGTCATGGCTGCATTGCTGGAGGGACGTGTGGCGATTCTGCTGGACGGTACACCTTTTGCGCTTCTTATGCCTGTAACGTATGGGATGATGCTCCAGTCCCCCGAAGATTATTATGAACGATGGATACCGGGTTCGCTTATACGATTTCTTCGTTTTATGGCAACTTTCATATCGTTGTTCGCCCCGGCGCTCTATATCTCCTTTATCTCGTTTCATCCCGGATTGATTCCAACCAAGCTGGTCATTTCCATTATCAGTGCGAGACAAGGGGTTCCGTTTTCGACGCTGGTTGAGGCCCTGATTATGGAGATTTCTATCGAAATTTTACGTGAGGCGGGACTTCGGCTCCCCAAACCCATCGGTCCAGCGATGGGCATCGTCGGCGGTTTGATTATTGGACAGGCCGCTGTTAACGCCGGGATTGTAAGCCCGATTCTCGTAATTGTGGTGGCCGTTACAGCGATTTCTTCCTTTTCAGCCCCTGTATACAGCGCTGGGATTTCCATGCGTGTCATGCGCTTTGGAGCCATGTTTACGGCGGCCACCTTCGGGTTGTATGGCGTAATCATGTTTTTCCTAATGCTGAGTATTCATATGGTTAAATTACACAGC
This sequence comes from Paenibacillus sp. 1182, assembly GCF_017833915.1. Lineage (NCBI taxonomy): Bacteria > Bacillati > Bacillota > Bacilli > Caryophanales > Paenibacillaceae > Paenibacillus > Paenibacillus sp. 1182. The sequence continues at coordinate 308,543 of NZ_JAFICR010000005.1, forward strand.
TTCGGTGTGCCGTTCCTGAGTCTAACGGTCCCCCGTTCGTTGAAGGACTGGAAAGATTACTTCATACGAGCACCGCTGCAATTTATGAAAAATAGACCCATTCTTTTGAAGCATAAAGACCCTAAGCGACAAGGATGAGCTCAACACAGGAGGGAGCAAGATGGCCCGTGGGAAAAAAGCGGATAAAATTACAACGTTGCAGACAACGGCAATTGTGGTTTCCTTTATGCTGGCTGCCGGGTTGCTTACCCTTCCCAGAGTAGCAACTGAAGTTGCAAAAACACCGGATGCGTGGATATCTGTCATTTTAGCAGGGGGGGGCACTTTCCTGCTCGGATGGATTATGATCAAACTAAGTTCAAGGTTTCCAGAAAGTACCTTTTACCAGTATGTTCAGCGGATAACAGGCAAAGTCATTGGCAAAGGGATTGGTATGCTGATTGTTATTTATTTTGTTTGTATAGCCGCATTTGAAATCCGATCTGTGGAGGAAGTAACGTCGTTCTTTCTGCTTGAAGGCACTCCGGCGTGGGCAATTTCAGCACCTTTTATGTGGCTCTCTCTGTACCTATGCATGGGAGGAGTAAGCTCGTTAGGGAAAATATGCCAATTAATATTCCCGATTACGACGGCTATCTTTTTGTTGATATGCTTGCTGAGTTTAAATATTTTCGAATTGAATAATTTGCGTCCTGTCTTGTCGGAGGGGGTGATGCCAGTGGTTAGAACGCTCAAGACTACAATCCTGACATTAACGGGGACAGAGTCCTTGCTGATTATTTTTTGTCGGATGGAAAAACCCGAGAAAGCAACCAAGGCAATCGGACTGGCGATCGGGATCGCGGTCGCTTTTTATACAGCAACGCTGATCCTGTGCATTGGCGCTTTTTCGTTCGAAGGAGTCTTGAGCAGAACCTGGCCATTTTTAGATTTGGCTCGCAGTTTTGAAGTGGAGTACCTGTTATTGGAACGGTTCGAATCCTTGTTGTTGACCATTTGGATCATGCAAATTTTTTCCACATTTAGTATTGCTTTTTATTGCGCTTCGCTCGGAGTTTCTCAAATTTTGAATAGCTCTTATTCCAAGACGCTGTTCATTTTGCTTCCGATCATCTACTTCCTATCCCAAATTCCCAAAAATCTGAATGAGTTATTTTCTTTTGGAACGATCCTGGGGAATGGAGCTTTTGTTTTATTCGCTCTGCTTCCACTGCCACTTCTGCTTATTTCTCGCTGGAGGAAGGTGCGGTCATGATGAGGGCACGGTCGGGATTACTCGGAATGACCGCACTCCTAGTATGTTGTACACTTTCAGGTTGTTGGAGCAGCTCGCCGGTGGAGGATCTAAATCTGATGACAGGTATTGCTATGGATGTAGAGGCAGAATCTTCGCAAGAAGAGCAAATTAATCGAAAAGGAGGAGATTATCCAAAAAAAGAGTTAATCACTGGAACCTTCCAATTTGTCATCCCAGAGGAAAGCGGAGGCTCCAATAGCTCCTCCCCGCAAGCTAAAAAATTTTTTAATATTACGGAAACGGGGGATTCCGTTTTTGAAATGCTCAGAGAAATTTCATTGCGGACCAATCGACCTCCCATCGGGCAACATTTGAAAACGATTATTATCAGCTCCAGTCTGCTTCGCAAGATTCCGTTGTATGAGCTGCTGGACTTTTTCTTGGGGGATAATGACATTCGGCCCAGCGTACAGCTACTGATTAGTACAGACAAGGCGGGGAATGCGCTTCAGGAGAAAATTCCTGGTCAGATTCCTGCTTATATATTAAAGGATATATTCCAAAACCGTAAACGGAACGCGCGGTTGATAAAGCCCATGGCTTTGGCTAAAGTGATCGGACCCATGAAGGGTGAAAGAAGCTTTATATTACCTAATGTCATTACGGCGGAGAATGAAATCAAGCTCGCAGGTGCGGGAATCATCAAGGGAAAGACACAAACCTACGGTGGTTATCTGAATGAGTCGGAGGTCGAGGGTCTTATGTGGATCAAAGGCCAATTGGATGGAGGCGTGCTGAAAAGCAGCGATCCGAAAACCGGTAAAAATATAGCATATGAGATCAAAGCGGTGAAAAGCAAGATCAAGGCCATCGTTCAGGGGGATGACATTTCCTTTCAGGTAAAAATGACCTCAGAGGGACGCATTTCGGAGGTGCATATAAAGAATGAAAATTTGCGTAGCAACAATGTGCTTGGACAAGAAGAGAGTCTCTTTCAGGAGAAAGTGAATTCATTAGCTGAACAAACGTTAGCTAAAATGCAAAAGCTGAAGGTTGACGTCGGAGGTTTCGGAGAGGCCTTGAGGATTCAGCATCCTAAAGTTTGGCGTAAGGTCAAAGAGGATTGGGATACCACTTTTAGTACCATTCCTGTACGGTTTAGCACAGATATCCATATTGAAGATTACGGCTCTTCGATTACGACGGCAGACTAGTTTGCACGTACTTATTTTAGAAAAACCTTCAATACCACGAATCTACGTGACGTTGAAGGTTTTTTAGGCTATTCAAACAGGGACAGTGTTTCTTCCAGCCACGTAATATAGCTTTCTTCCCGATTAATGGCACGGCTCAGCACCAGATAATGCCCGAATTGGTTAGAGCCGGGGGATTGAAGATTCTCGTCCAGCTGTTGGAGGGATTTTTTACTTTCGTACAGATACTCCAGCTTTTCTTTACGTTTGGCAATCTGGTCCTCGAACAATCGCTTGTTCTCTTCCTTGGGGATGGCCGCTGAGAAATACAGCATAAGCATAAACTCATCTTTTTCCGTTTCCGGTAACTCCTTGGGGCTTAGCAGCCATTCGGTCAGCTCTTGGGTTCCTTTGGGGGTAATGCAGTACAATTTTTTTTCCAGCTTGGCTCCTGTAATGGAGGTCCGATATTCAATGAGTCCCTCTTCGGTCAGCCTTTTGAGCTCGGGATAAATCTGACTGTGCTTGGCGCTCCAAAATTGTCCGATTTCCTGCTTGAATTGGCTCGTAATATCGTAGCCGCTCATTTCCTCTTTGTGAACCAGGCCCAAAATGGCATATTTTAAAGTGCGTTTCAACGTAGCTCTCCTCGTAAAACGGTATTTGACACTAGTATACCACAGTGCTACAATTTATATGTAGTTAAAAACATGTTTATATTTACATGTTTGAATTGAATATTTATTATCTTTGGTATCCCATTCAATTCATGAAAAATTATAATTTAGGAAAGAAGGATGCAAGATGGACAAGTTTATCGGCAGCCACATGATTTACACCTATGAGAATGGTTGGGAGTATGAAATATATATTAAAAATGAAGATACGATCGATTATCGCATTCATAGTGGTATGGTAGGTGGCCGCTGGGTACGTGATCAGAAGGTCAATCTGGCGAAACTGGTGGAAAACGTGTATAAAGTATCGTGGACCGAACCGACAGGCACTGACGTGTCTCTGAATTTTATGCCTGAAGAAAAACGTATGCACGGCATTATTTTCTTCCCTAAATGGGTTCATGAGCATCCGGAAATCACTGTGCGCTACCAAAACGATTTTATTCCGCTAATGGAAGAATCGCGTGAAAAGTATGAAACGTATCCAAAGTATGTGGTGCCTGAATTTGCAGATATTACATTCATCGAAAATGCGGGTGTGAACAACGAACAATTAATTTCCCAAGCACCTTATGAAGGAATGACAGACGATATTCGTGCAGGTAAACTGCAAGTGTGATCAACTCTGTGCTGAAAGTGTAAAAGCCTGGCCTGTGATAAACAGTCTCAGGCTTTTTTGCATGAACTGGAAAGTAGATTGCTAATGGAGTGGTGGACGATATTTAGAATGAATAGTAGACCAGGCCATGCTCGATGAGATACGAACGACTAATCCGAGGGGGGAGGATGGTCGCTAATGGGGAGAGAATGTGCAGGTTCGCATGGGCAGTCAGATCGGATAAGGCAGATAGAGCCAGCTCTGTTTTATCAGGCCCCCAGTGATCAGCGTGGTGCTGAATATATTGCTCAGCCTCGGTTAAGGACAGACCCTTGAGTGAGGTAAACACGGAAGCCCAGCGGACGAGGTCAAAGGCGCCTTTAATTTCAGGTAACTCATATTCTGCCAGACCTTGAGCGCCGTTACACGACATAGTAAGCAAGCCACAGCAATGGTGTTGATAGGGTTTCGAGTCAGGAAATTGACGATAATCGTATTGAATCATTTCCATGGAACCAATGCGTAATTGGGTCGCTTGGGACGTTGTGGGCTGGGCAAGCGTCATGCTCATGCTAGAATGGCCTCCTTCTCGAGTTCACTGTAAATAGGGATGGAAGAATCATACGTCACAGCGGATGTAATGTAAATCACGAATACAAGTGTAAAATGAGGATATGTAGCGGAAAACGAGCTTTAATGCCAATGGAAACGGATACTTGCATCCATATCTCTTATTATCTTGGGGAACGTCTTTATATCACAAAAAACAACCCCAGATCTCCCGAGGCTGTTTCTACGTGAAATATAGTTCAGCATTTCGCAAAATGCTTGTTTGCTGGTCACACGGGTGTGACGTCTTGAACCGCTTCTTCTTCTTTCCAAATCACGTTCTCGCGATAGTTTGATCCCCAATCGTACATTGCTCTCAGTACCGGAATCAGGCTTTCGCCATGCTCTGTCAGTGAATATTCCACATGCGGAGGGACGACAGGATAGACTTTACGTAGAATGAGTTTATCTTCTTCCAGCTCGCGCAATTGGTTGGTCAGCATTTTTTGCGTAATATGGGGAATCAGCTTCTTCAATTCACCAAACCGCTTGGTGCCTTCCATACCGAGATGCCACAAAATAATCAGCTTCCATTTTCCACCGATGACGGCGAGAGTCAATTCCTTATCACAATTAATCAGCTTCAAATCAATCCGGTCTTTTACAGTAGTGATATTCATCGACCTCCTGTCCGTAGTTATTCCAAGTATACTATTTATAGTTACTATACGCAAAAGGATATACATCCATTTTGGAAACTATGCATACGTATATGGATACAGATCGACTGGACAGTGAAGCATGATGATTACGTAGGACCGGAAAACAGGAACGTAATATTCCTAATATATGCATAATTCCAGAAAACTGCGGCGTTAAGAAGGAATCACGATCGTATTAAAGGACTCTGGCTCCAGTTCCAAACGGTGTGTTGTTTCTCTGATAGACAGGTTCAGTACCCGAGATTCCCTGAAGGGGTTGGCGATGACTAGCACCTTTTGCCCGTCTGTATTTTGAAAAGCGACTGCATCTCCAGTCCATGAGCCGCGAAGTCCGATGCGTTGGGCACCCGGTAATACAAAATGAGAAAAATGCTTCATGACATAATACTCTGGATTCAGGACAGGTTTTCGATCCGTTGGATCAACGGTAATCATCGAATTTTGCTCCCAGCCCCATGTGCTCTTGCCTTTCGGTTCCAAAACCATATTCCAGTAAATATAAGCATTCACACCATTGGTGAAGTAGTGCTGGTACAGATTATATACATATTTGGCGTAGTCCCATGAGTTCTCTCCGTTACCGCATTCATTTTCGGTTTGCATGTAACGAAGCTCAGGATAACTGGCAACGGTGCGCTGAATGGCATTTTTGCCTGCCCACTGGTAGCCTACACCTTTAATATATTTGTAGGCTTCGGGGTCACTTAACACGGTATGGGCATACTCATCGAATCCGGTCGAAGTCTTTTTCATTAATTCCTCCCACGGATCGGGTGCGTTAATGGTGCCCAGCCAAATTTCCGTATCCAGTCCGTGTTCCTCAAAAGCAGGACCCAAATAGTCGCGAATAAATTCACGCAGTTGCTCTCCGGTCCATACACAGGAAGGAAACTTCTGATCGGCAATGACTTCATTTTGAACATGAATCTGATGGATCGTAATCCCTGCCTCCCGGTAAGCCTGAACAAATTTGACAAAGTACAATGCATACGCTTTCAAAATATCCTTTTCCCAGCGCAACGTGCCGTAATTGTAGGCTTTCGGTGATTTCATCCATGTCGGCGGACTCCAGGGTGAAGCGAACAACTTTAAGTCCGGATTGAGTTGTAACGCTTCTCGAATAAAAGGAATGAGATACTGCTGATCGCGCTCGATGGAAAAATGCTTCATCTCCACGTCGCCGTCTGTTTCATTGTGGCTATACCATTCCAGCGCGTAGTCACTCGCTCCAATAGGAAGTCGGCATATCGTGAATTTGTGCTCGCCCTCTGGGTGAAAGAGAGAATGAAGCACCCGATCTCGGTCGTCCTTTTCCAAATGATTCAGGGCCACATAACCTAATTCATTAAAACAGCCACCAAAGCCTTCTACAAGCTGATATGTTTCTCCTGTAAGGATTAGGTTGGCACTCTCTTGGGTATCGGTCAAATGGTGAGCTTGGGATTGCCAAGCTTTAGCTTTGGAAGTGGAAAACCACTGAATGGTTTGATTGCTCATGTGTTACCCTCCTGTCAGGCTTTTTGTATCTCAACTTATTATAGGGTAGGATCTTAGAGGAAGAGATGGTCTGAGCGATGACAAATTTGCCCTAATCCAAGGTTGAATTTGCGGATGGGAAGTTTCAGTAAATAAGAAGTGGTGAGAACACATAAAGTACACATGTTTTTGATATACTGGTGTCCTAGAATGACCGAAAGAGGGAAGTCGATTGAAGAAAAGAGTTCTTCTTGTCGAGGATGAAATACGTATTCGTGAAGTGATTGCGGATTATTTTAAACAAAATAATTGGGAAGTCTATGAAGCAGGCAATGGAAAAGATGCACTTATCTGGTTTGATTCGGTGCAGCCTGACCTGATTATACTCGATATTATGATGCCGGAACTGGATGGTTGGGAGGTATGCCGCCAGGTGCGCAGCCGTTCAGGTGTGCCGATCATTTTGTTGACAGCCAAATCCGGTGATGATGATAAAATATTAGGCTTTGAACTGGGAGCCGATGATTACGTGACCAAACCTTTCAGCCCCAAGGTGCTGATCGCCCGCGCCAACGCGCTGATGAAACGGGTGGAAGGACATGTGCAGCCAGAGTCGCATATCTTGCGGTTCGGTAGTGCCATTCTCAACACGATGGCTCATCGGCTTGAGGTGGATCAGGCAGAAGTCGAACTGACGCCCAAGGAGTATGAGCTGCTGCGGCTACTTATACATAATAAAGGCATCGTTATTTCACGGGATGCGATACTGAACCGAGTGTGGGGCATCGACTTTGAAGGAGATACACGAGTTGTCGATACGCATATCAAAAAGCTGAGAAGTAAGCTGGGCCGTGAATCACGCCATATCCGCACTATTTTTGGTACTGGCTACAGGTTTGAGGAGGAAGAATGAACAAACGGGGAGTTACCTTTAAGTTGTTCATTATGACGGTTGTGTTTTTCCTGTGTTTTTACGGTATGGTGATTTTAAGTCAATTGTTGTTTTTTGAAAATTTTTATCAGAAACAGAAGATTGGGCGTGTGGAAAGTCGTTTGCATAGCTTCGGTCAAAGTTATGTCCAGGAGGCTTGGGGATCGGGCAGGGTTTCGCGTGAGGCAGCTCGTTTTATGCTTCAGAATAAAAACCAGTTGGCGATTGTAACGCTGGACGGCAAAGTAAAGCTGGATGATGCGTTTCATATCAATGTAAGAAAAGCAGATGGTAAAATCGTTAAAATATCGCTGTCTCTGTTTATGAGTGAGTATGGAGATGAGCTGAGAGCTGCCCGGCTTCAGCCTGGCGATACGGTAACGGTTGAAGGTGAGGGATTGGGAACGGAAGGCATATCCTCCGCCAATTTAATTTATCCAACCGGCATACAGAAGCTTGGCTTCAAAAGTATAGGATCAACTTTGGAAGAGGCAAGCACAGGTGGCAGTGTAAGGTTTTCCGGTACGGTGACAGAGATTGTACTGCCGGATCTGAAAACATGGAGTCAGCGACAAGGTTTACTGTTTAGTGCGCTGGAGGAATGGTTTCCTTTATCACAGTCGCATCTGGAGAAGCTTAAGAATTTCGAAGTGTTGGAGGAAGATTGGACGGAACCTTGGACAGGGGTACGCAATGCAGTTATAGTCCATCCTGTTCGTCAGAGCACAGGCGAGATCGACCTCCTGTTCACTGTGACATCGTTGCAGGAAATCAGTGAGACGAATGAGGCTTTGCGCTGGTTTTATCTGTACTTAGGGATCGGAGGATTTGCACTCATTCTAATTTTGTCTCTGTTCTATTCTCGGATGGTGACCCGCCCGCTCATTGCTTTGAATAATACCGCCAAGCGGATGGCTAAGCTCGATTTTACAGCCCATACACCAATCCGGCAGAATGATGAACTGGGCAGCTTGTCCTACAGCATGTATACCCTGTCCCAGAACCTGGACACCGCTTTGCGCGAGCTTCAGGAGGCCAATCAGCAATTAGTGGAGGATATGGAACAGAAGCAGAGGATGGAGGCTGTGCAACAAGACTTTTTTGCCAACGCTTCTCATGAACTGAAAACTCCGCTGAGTATCATTAAAGGCTTCGCAGAAGGATTACAAGATGGGGTTAGCGCCGGGAAGCAGGATCATTATATGAAAGTCATTGTAGAGGAAGCGGACAAAATGGAGCGATTGGTCAAAGATATGCTGGACCTCGCCAAATTGGAATCGGGTACTCTCAAGCTTCGCAAGATGACCTTTATCTTGAGTGAGCTGGTGGAGGAGGTCGTGGACAAGCTATTCCATTTGTTGAAGGAGAAAAAGCTGGAAGTAGTCATTATCCCCGCCAATGAGATGCCGATCCATGCCGATGTAGGATGGATGGAACAGGTGATTATCAACTTTGTTGTCAATGCCATACGACATGCTGAGGAAGGAAGCTCAATCACGATTCGTATCGAAGGTGCTGGGGATATCAGTTTTTTTTCCATTGAAAATAAAGGTGAGACCATTCCTGATGATCAACTGGAGCAGATATGGGATCGCTTTTACCGGGCTGAGCTGTCCCGAAGCCGCCAGACAGGTGGGACAGGGCTCGGGCTGTCGATCGTCAAACGAATTTTGGATTTGCACGAATTCCACTTTAAGGTGGAGAATACCAAGGACGGCGTCCGTTTTGTTGTTATATTCGGAGGCTAAGTTATGGCAAAGGAGTTAAGAGTATGAAATGGAATTGGTTGCCCTCACTATGCACGATTGCAAACCTGGGGGCAGGGGTCTTATCCCTGTATTTCACGATTCATGAGCAATACATGACCGCTTTTATTCTCGTGGTGGTGGCTGCTTTATGGGATGTATTAGACGGTTTGCTGGCAAGGCTGCTGCATTGTTCCAGTGATTTTGGCAAACAGCTCGATTCGCTGGCGGATGTTGTCTCATTTGGGGTTGCCCCTGCTTTTTTGATCTTGTTATACAAGCTGGGAGATACCCATTGGGTAGGACCACTTGTGGCTGTTTTGTTTGTCATATGTGGTGCGGTAAGATTGGCAAGATTCAACCTAATGGCTTTTAGTAAAGGCTTTGTGGGTATGCCGATTACGGCGGCGGGAGTGATCTTGTCCTTTATGTTTTTATGGAGTGAGCATTTGAAGCCGGGGTTGTTGCTTGCGTTAATGGTAGTGCTGTCGTTCCTGATGGTTAGCCGTATTCCCTTCCCGTCCTTCAAAAAATAATCGGTCAGGAGGTGGCGCTCCTATGGAATGGGCCATCAGCATGATTACACAATACGGATATATCGCTATTTTTGCTCTTCTTGCTCTTGGGATTATTGGCCTACCGGTTCCAGATGAAATTATTATGGTGTTTGTCGGCTATTTATCTTCTATTATGGTACTGAATTATTCGGTGTCTATCTTAGTCAGCTTCATCGGTGCAATGACAGGGATGATGATCAGCTACACGCTAGGCAAAAAGCTGGGTCAGCCCTTGGTGGATAAGCACGGCAAGTGGGTTGGATTGACACCGAAGCGATTTGCAAGAGTTAAGGGGTGGTTTGCGCGCTTTGGGTTGTGGACCATTTTGTTTGGTTATTTTATCCCAGGAGTCAGACATGCAACAAGCTATTTGTCAGGGCTTAGTGCGATGCCTGTCCGAAAATATATGCTGGTGGCAAGCGCAGGTTCTCTGATATGGACGCTTATTTTTATCTCCATTGGTTATATTGCAGGGGCGAATATAAACTTTCATTAAGGTGACCCCAAAAGTAATGTAGCATTTTTCACGTATACCACCGATAATATAAATAAAGATGATATTGTACAACCAGTGAGGGGATCTGTATTGAATGCATTAATGAAGTATATTGAGAAGTTACCTGGTTTTCTGCAAATGATCTTAAATATCTCGCTATTTCTGGTCGGGCTGATTTTAAGCTTCTTACTTCTAAAAGAAACATGGTCCATTTTTTCTTATGTTTTTTTGTACACAGAGGCCGACAAAAATTACTATGAATTCACGGAAGAGCTGCTTGTATTTTTCTTGTATTTTGAATTCATAGCATTAATAGTTAAGTACTTTAAAACCAATTTTCATTTTCCATTACGTTATTTCATCTATATTGGGATTACGGCCGTCATCAGGCTCATTATTGTGGACCATGATGATGCTAAAAATACATTCTGGTGGTCCATTGCTATTCTAGTCATGGTAGGTTCTCTATTGATCGCTAACAGTAAATTGTTAAAAAGAGAAAGTTAATGCCGGGAAAGATTGCAAAGGGTGACAGTCAAGTGGGAGAGAGGGAATAAAGACGAATGGTAAGAAACTGGATGAATCATGCGGGCGTCAGGCGGATAGCCGTCCTTGCGATAATCGTTTTGCTGTTGTTTATGTTAAGAAGCATGATGAATATTATGTTGTTAACACTGCTTCTTACGATCTTGATTGGCAGTATATATAACGGAGTGAATAAGCTGGTCAAGCGGTTTGTCAATGTACCGTCAATGGTCGTACTGCTACTGGTGTATGGTCTGCTGATCCTGATTATGGTGTGGGGCGTTTACCGAATGGTGCCGCTAATCATTGTACAGGTCAAGCAGGTGTATCTCATGATTCAGCAAGCGTATATGTATCCTGATCGTAATCAATGGAACGAAACGATTATCGAATTTATGGACACACTGAATGTTCAGCGGCTATTTGAGCCTGGCCTGAGTGCAGTAATGAAGGTCAGTCAATTGGGAACACAGCTTCTGGTGTCAATTATTTTGAGCTTGTTCTTCCTGATGGAAAAATCCTATATTACACGCTTTACAGCTACGTTTGTAGATAGCAAGCTGGGCTGGTTTTTCAAGGAAGTGGGTCATTTTGGCCGTATGTTTCTGGGTACGTTCGGGAAGGTATTGGAGGCTCAACTGCTGATTTCACTTATTAACTGTATATTGACCACGATTGCGCTCTGGATTATGGGCTTCCCTAATCTGCTCGGTCTTGCGCTCATCATTTTCGTACTGGGATTGGTTCCGGTGGCAGGTGTGTTTATCTCACTGGCACCGCTCGGCCTGATCGCTTTCAGTGTCGGTGGCATTCAATATGTAATTTATCTGGTTATATTGATCGTGGTGATTCATGCGATTGAGGCCTATTTCTTAAATCCGAAGCTGATGTCATCCAAAACGAATTTACCGATTTTCTTTACCTTTGTCGTACTTATTTTCTCTGAGCATCTGATTGGAATTTGGGGCTTGATTGTAGGTATTCCGTTGTTTGTTTTCTTCCTTGATCTGATTGGGATAAAACGCAAGCAAGAGAAGGATACTTGATTCAGCAATACAGATTCCGCCCTAGTATAGTGACTATTGATATATCACAAATGCCTGCGAAACCGCAGGCATTTTTTTATTGCCCTTTTGTTCACAGGAAAAATCGCTGACGCTCATCCACTTTTTAATTCTCTTGTTAGCTATAGTACACTGAATATGCAAGATCAGATCAAGTTCGGAGAAATGAGATGATACGGTTGGAACAGAAAATTAAGGTATTGGCTATATCGGGTAGCCTTCGTCATAAGTCCTCCAATACAGCACTTATGAAGGCTACTATGGGGCTGGCTTCTGAAAATATGATGTTCACAGTCTATGATGGGTTGGAAGATCTCCCGCATTTTAACCCTGACTTGGATGTAGATGAGGGGCCAGCTTCCGTAAGAGGGCTACGGGAACAATTGAAACAAGTGGATGGAGTGCTGATCTGTACACCGGAATATGGAAATGGGGTACCGGGTGCTTTGAAAAATGCCTTGGATTGGCTTGTATCTTCAGGTGAATTTGTAAATAAACCAACAGCGGTCATTAGCGCGTCACCGTCTCCTATGGGCGGCCATCTGGCGCATGCCTCGCTGCTGCTCACATTGCAAATGATCAACGCAGAGATTGTGGAGAATGGAAAGGTCATTATTCCGCATATCACATTAAAGCTGAACTCAGAAGGCATCATTACAAACGCTGAAACTAGACAGGAAATGGAGGCATTACTTCAAGGGCTTGAGCAAGCATGCAGAGGACAGGTATAGGAAAATCCAAAGCAGATCCTTCATCATAGAAGGATCTGCTTATTTGAATGGCCACCTACTACATATTCAACGGCAGGAATTCACCAGTTATCTAATATTAGTTGTGTCCAGCAAACGCTCATAGACCTTTAATCGGGCATACACCGTTTCAAGTATCGGATATGACATATTACGATTAGCCAATGCCAGAAGTGTTCCGCTCATGCTGGCAACAAATATATACTTTTGCCAAATTTCACGCTGAATGTCATGGCTGTGTGTAACCGTGAAACCTGCTAGCACTTTTTCAGCTGTAAGAAAAAATCATTTCGGCCACGACCTTTTTGATACCCGCAGCATTACGGGTAAACGTACCTAAAAGCGATACTCATATCGCTACTTCGGAAGCATAAGCTCTAATAAGACGCCGTCAGACGTTTCTTCTTATTGCAGACCCAAGCATTAATGCGGCGCGAGAGCAAGATAATAGCGCATATCCTTATTCTCACAAGTTATCTTAAGATAAAAAGAACTGGTATCTAATTATAGGGAGATGAGGGAACGGAAATGATTAATGTAACGAAACTACTTACCGGTATGAAGGGAGAAGGCGATGATCTTCGTTATACCATTAAGCCGGGCCACAAACCTCATGGCGTTTCCGCGGGCAGAGGGCCTGTCGTCGTATGGAATTCGACACGGGCTTGCAACTTAACCTGTAAACATTGTTATGCGAATGCCTGTCCTGCCCATGATCCCGATGAAATGTCGACGGAGGAAGCTAAGGTATTTATTGATAATCTGGCCGCCTTCCAAGTGCCGGTACTGCTTTTTTCCGGTGGAGAGCCTCTGATCCGCAAAGATATTTATGAGCTGATTTCTTATGCGTCAAGCAAAGGGCTTCGGCCGGTAGTATCGACCAATGGCACATTGATTACCATGGACAGAGCGAAGATGCTAAAAGAAGCAGGGGTTAAATATGTCGGTGTAAGCCTGGATGGGCTGGAAGAGCGCCATGATGAATTTCGCGGGCGAAAAGGAGCCTTTAAGCAGGCGCTTCAGGGTATCCGAAACTGCTTGGTCATCGGCCAGAAGGTAGGGGTCCGGTTCACGATCAGCAGACATACATATGAAGACTTGGATGGTGTCCTTGATTTGATCGAGCGGGAAAATATTCCTCGGGCCTGCTTCTACCATCTCGTCTATTCCGGCCGCGGGAGCGCCCTGCAGCAAGAGGATGTTACCCATGAACAATCCCGGCATGCTCTTGACCGGATTATGGCTAAAACGGTGGACCTGCATGGCAAAGGCAAACCGGTGGAATTGCTCACCGTTGATAACCATGCGGATGGCGTTTACTTATACCAGCGGATGATGGAGCGCGACCCGGAGCGCGCAGCTGAACTGCTTGGCTTGCTTCAGAGAAACGGCGGCAACCGTTCCGGAATAGCCATCGGCTGCGTGGATTGGCACGGCAACGTCTATCCCGATCAGTTCACGAGAGATATCGAAATCGGTAATATCCGCAAGCAGAAATTCAGCGAGATTTGGCGTGATGCCGCTCATCCGCTAATGGTCGGCCTGCGCGACCGTAAACCGCTGCTAAAGGGACGCTGCAGAGAATGCAATTGGCTGGATATCTGTAACGGGAATTTCCGGGCCCGGGCTTCGGTAAGCGGTGATTTCTGGGCGGAGGACCCATCCTGTTATTTAAGTGACCGTGAAATTGGAATCGTATAACACTGGAAAGGAAGGCTGAATACGCATGCTCGTTTCCTGGAATGTGACCAAGAAATGCAATTTATACTGCGAACACTGCTATCGTGACTCGGGGCCGACATCGTCTGTAGAAGACCAGCTAACCACGGAGGAAGGCATCCGGCTCATTGATCAGATCAAGCAGGCTGGATTCAAGCTTCTCATATTCAGCGGCGGCGAGCCCTTGATCCGTGAAGATCTCTGCGAATTGATCGCGTATGCCTCGTCTATCGGCCTTCGTCCCGCACTTGGCAGCAACGGCACGCTTCTGACCGCCGCCAAAGCTGCGGAGCTGAAAAAAGCAGGGCTGGGGGGCATTGCGATCAGCATAGACAGCGCCACGCCTGAGTATCACAACCGGTTCAGGAATGCGCCAGAAGGCTGGCAGCAAGCATTGGAGGGCATTCGTTATGCCCGGGAAGCCGGGCTGAGAGTGCAGATTAACATGACGCTGACCGAGGGAAATATGGATGACTTCGTGCAGGTTGCCCAGCTTGCCGAGGAGCTTCATGTGTCCTCTCTGCACCCGTTCTTTCTCGTCCCGACCGGACGGGCCGTCCATATCGAAGAAGACGGGCTGAAGCGGGAACGGTATTACTCGGTTCTGCGCAGTGTTCTGTCCAAACAGAAGTCAACATCCCTTGAAATCAAACCGACATGCGCTCCCCAGTTCATGCCGCTTGCCAAGAGCATGGGGCTGGAAATGCGGTACACGCGCGGTTGTCTGGCCGGGGTCTCCTATTGTTCTGTGCTGCCGAATGGCGAGGTGCATATTTGTCCGTACCTGCCGGTCAAGGTGGGGAATGTTCGCGAGCAGCCTTTTGATGAAATATGGCGGGATAATCCGGTGTTTCGGGATTTAAGGGACTTCAAGAAATATGAAGGAGAATGCGGCTCCTGCCCCGATGTGGGCATTTGTGGCGGCTGCCGGGCGAGATCGTACTATTACAGCGGCGGCAACTTCATGGCCGAAGAGCCGTGGTGTTACAAAAGATCGGCGGCGCTGTAAGCTGGGGAGGTGGGAATAGTGGACCTGGATTCGAACGACCGGAAGCTGCTGAATCGGCTGCAAATCGGGCTTCCTCTGGTCAGACGCCCTTGGAATGCCATTGCGGAGGAACTGGAATTACGCCAGGAAGATGTGCTTCAAAGGCTTGAAAGGATGAAGAAAGAGGGATTCATCCGGCGGATCGGCGGGGTGTTTAATCCGGCGGGACTGGGATTTAGAGGCTGTTTGTATGCGATGGCAGTCAGGGAGGAGCTTTTTTACCAGACCGCTGCTGTCATCAACAGGTATAGAGGCGTAACCCATAACTACCGCCGGCGCAGCAGGCTCAATATGTGGTTCACGCTGACTTCCCGGACCGAGGAAGAACGGGGGGCTATTCTTGAAACGATCCGTGAAGCGGCGGGAGGGCCGCTGCTATATGAGTTTCCCTCCGAGCAATTATTCAAACTAAAGGTCTTTCTGAATATGGAAGAAACGGCTGATGCATCAGCCATTACACCCAGCCCGAACTTGAATGGAGTCGCAACCTCCAAACAGGAACCATGCAAAATAGAAATAACGGATGTGCAGCTGATCCGCGAACTGCAGGGAGATCTTCCGTTGTCAACTGAACCGTATACCGAGATTGCCAATAAGACAGGTTGCAGCTTGGAAGAGGTGTTTCTGCGCTTGCAGGCACTGCAGGCAGGAGGAGCACTCAAACGAATCGGAGCCGTTCTAAAGCATAGGGAAGCGGGATTTTCAGCAAATGGCCTGTTCATCTGCGTACTTCCTGAGGAGCATATACCTGAGGCAGGAAAAAGGCTGGCCGATTATTCGGAAGTCAGCCACTGCTACAAGCGCCGGACGCACCCCGATTGGCCGTATAATTTATACGCCATGATTCATGGACCCGATGAAGCGTCTGTTCGGAAAGTTGCGGAGCAATTTGTTCGGCGGGAAGACATCAAGGATTACGATATTCTGTTCAGCACGGAAGAATTGAAGAAAACGAGCTTTTCGATCTAAAGCGCTTCTTATATTCACACGGATGCCGTCTCTTCAAGGACAGCGTCCGTTTTTCGTGTTGGCAGGTTAACGCTCTTTGACTATATTGAGTTTAATTCGTAATGCTTACAATTTTACATAGATCGGAAGTATCGAGCGTGCAGTCTGAAAGCATCGGCAAAGGCCCCGCTAATCTTAATGAACTGACCCCTAGATCCTGTGCAATTTGTGGCAGTAATCCAGCAGGCAGGCTTTCTGTAAGAATGCAGATGAATCCCGCCATGGCTAAAGCCAGCAACCCGACCCACGGGAGACGTTTGGAAGACGACACATTTGCACCGCCTTTTCTTATAAGAGCAGTGTTTGAGTTCACGAAAAAAATCTCCTTTATTTATTTTTTGCCGCTTAAAAAAGCTTTCGCTTCCGTATAAGCTTATATAAATAAAACACTTTTTTACATGGATGATTAAAGGGGGATGAAGTGAATTAAGAGGAAAATAGGCGCTACCTTATTGCGCCTAACAGTAGTCATTATTATTTTTCGCGAACCAGCTATCCTGTCCCATATAGAGCCAATCCGAACAGTGTGTGCGACGGTATCCGTAGTGGTTCACCTTTAGCACAGTTCCCCTAAATGTAGCACGGACTTAGTGTATATGTAGCGTATGAAGGTGATATAATAGGGCGCAAATAGGTAGGTTCGTAGAACAAATAACTCGGAACAGAGGAGAGAAGGCTGGTGTTTGAGCAAATTGTAGCATATGGTTTGAGCCAAAAAGAGGCCGTTAAGGATTACCCGTTTGGTGCTGATCCCCTGGTACTCAAAGTAGGGGGCAAGATGTTTGCTCTCCTGACTGAAAAGGATGGTATTAGCCATGTATCCTTGAAATGTGATCCAGTCATTGCGGTAAATTTGCGTGAACAAAACAAGGCGATTAAGCCAGGCTATCATTTAAATAAAAAGCATTGGAATACGATTGAGGTTGATGCTACCTTCCCACTGGAGGATTTGTACAGCATGATCGACCATTCGTATGAGCTGGTCTTCAAGAGCTTAACCAAAGCGCAACGTGAAGCGATTACGATGAGAATACGGGCAACGGATCTGTAAAGGGCTGAGTGAAGCCCTTTTTTTGTATCCAAAAATACTTATAGTTTTACTTGACAGAAATCACAAATAGATATATTCTTAATTTAAAGATAATTCATTTGAAAATAATATCAAGGAGTGGAACTTAACATGAGCGAACTGGTGAATATTATTCAAGAGAGAAGATCAGCTTCTAAATTTATTCCTGATGTTACTATAGATGCAAAAGAACTAGAAGAAATATTTCAGTTGGTGAAGTTTGCTCCATCGGCTTTTAATTTACAGCATGCGCGTTATATCGTAGTGCAGGATGCGGATACCAAACAAAGACTGCATGATGAGGCAAGTAAGCAGTATAAAATATTAACGGCTTCGGCGACCATTGTAGTGTTGGGGGATACAGAAGCTTATACCAAGGTAGCTGACCTCAACGAAGGATTCCTGAATTTAGGTGTCCTGAGCAAGCAGGAATATGATAGTACAGTGGAATCGGTAACTCAGTTTTATCGCGAGCGGGGACCTGTCTTCCAGAGAGAAGAAGCGATCCGTAATGCCAGCCTGTCGGCTATGCAATTTATGCTGATTGCCAAGGACAAAGGCTGGGATACATGCCCGATGATCGGTTTTGATCCGGCGAAGGTGCAGGAAGTACTGAATATTCCAGAGCAATTTGTACCGGTGATGATGATTACCTTGGGTAAAGAGGACGAATCGGGTCAGCGGGCACGGGGATACCGCAAGCCGGTTGGACAATTTGTCAGCTACAATGGATTTTGAAATTTGTAAATCATTTGTGTAAATAAATCAACATGTTAATGAAGGAGTGATAAAGATGTCATTGAAAACCGCTGGAATTCACCATATCACGTCCTTTGCAGGCGACCCGCAGGGCAACGTTGATTTTTACGCAGGCGTACTTGGTCTGCGATTGATTAAAAAGACGATCAACTTTGATGCTCCAGAAGTATACCATTTGTACTTTGGTAATGAAGAGGGCAGCCCGGGAACAATCATTACTTTTTTTCCAGCTCCGGGTACACGCAAGGGTAAGATTGGAGGCGGACAGGTTGGGATTACGACGTATGTCGTGCCATCCGGTGCTTTGGAATACTGGGAAAACCGTCTGCACAGCTTGAAGGTATCTTTCACGAAGGCTAATCGTTTTGGCGAGTCATTCATCCAGTTCCGAGACAACGAGGGCTTACATCTGGAGTTGGTGGAGCGGGAAGGTGGCCCGTTGAACACGTGGACAGCCGGGGGTGTGCCTACGGATAAAGCGATCAAGGGCTTTGGCGGGGCGGTACTGTACAGTGCGGATTCCAAACATACGCAAGGGGTGTTGGAGAACGTCCTGGGGATGACTCTCATCGGAGAAGACGCAAATGCAGGCTACATCCGCTATCAGACGACAGGTGATCTGGGCAACCTGATCGATATTCCGGTCAAAGATGTCCCGTGGGGGAATGGCGGTGCCGGTACGGTTCACCATATTGCCTGGCGCGCGCAGGATGATACGGAGCATCAAGCGTGGAACGAATGGGTTCACCAGCAGGGTTTTGGGACTATTGGCATTGTAGATCGCCAATACTTCAATGCCGTATACTTCCGCGAGCAAGGCGGTATTCTATTCGAGATCGCAACCGATCCGCCCGGATTTACGGTGGATGAGGAATTGAATGAGTTGGGGCACAAGCTGATGCTGCCTGAATGGTATGAGCCTCAGCGCACCCAGATTGAGTCTAACCTGGTTCCCATTGAACCTAGAGTATTAAAACAGGATTAATCTGCTCGATCCAAACAATCATATTAGAAGCAAAAAGGTCCAATACGGGAAGATTTCTACCGTGATTGGACCTTTTTGTGCATGTGGAATTAGCTAGATCATGAGCAGTTCGCGAATCTCCAGCTCGGTCAGTGCCGAAAGGGTTTCTTGCCCCGGCTGAATGACCTGGTCGATCATGTTTTTCTTTTTTTGTTGCAGTTCATACATTTTATCCTCTACTGTGCCTTGGGCGACGAGACGAATAACCTGCACGACTTTTTTCTGGCCCATTCGGTGTGCACGGTTGGTAGCCTGCTCCTCTACAGCGGGATTCCACCATAGATCATACAGTATGACTGTATCTGCGCCGGTGAGGTTCAGGCCAGTACCTCCTGCCTTTAGGGAAATCAGGAACAGCTCGCGTTCTCCTTCGTTGAAGCGATCGCACAGTTCGACTCGTTCCAGAGCGGGAGTCTGCCCATCCAGGTAAAAGTAGGACACTCCTTCTCGAGCAAGCTCGCGTCCGATCATTTGAAGCATCGTGGTGAACTGTGAAAAAATGAGCATCCGTTTCCCGGAGCTGAGACATTCCGTAATGATCTCCAACAGCTGTTCAAATTTGGCGGAGCTTCCCGTATATCCTTCGATGAACAAGCCAGGATGACAGCAGAGCTGACGAAGCCGGGTTAGACCTGCGAGAATTTTGATCCGATTTTTCTGAAATCCTTCCTCGTTGAGATGCTTTAACGTTTCATGCTGGAGCTTGGCCAGATAGGCCGTATACAGCTTTTTCTGATCTGGCAGAAGCCGGGATACCTGCACGGATTCGATTTTTTCCGGCAGCTCCTTGAGGACATCACTCTTGAGACGGCGCAGCAAAAAAGGACGAACCCGCTTGGCAATCACATTTCGAGGCAGGTTGTGAAACGCTCTTTTCCCGCCGGGAAATAACGCAGGAAATACAACGTCAAAGATGGACCACAGCTCTTCCAACGTATTTTCTACTGGCGTTCCTGTCAGGGCAAAACGGTAACGAGCTTTTACATCCTTAACAGCCTGTGCCGTCTGGGTGGCATGATTTTTGAAAGCCTGTGCCTCGTCCAGAATGAGCGTATGAAACGATGGCTTGCTGTACACATCTGCATCGCGTCGTAGCAGCGGGTAGGACGTAATGACGACGTCATAACTGGCGGCATCCCGTATGATCCGGCCGCGTTCTTCCGGGCTGCCATCTGCGATAGTAACGCGGATATGTGGAGCAAACTTCTCCAGCTCATTCCGCCAGTTGTACACCAGTGATGCAGGGGACACGATCATGGCTGGAAGCTGCTGGTTGCGGATTTCCGGCAATACTGAGACAAGGAAGGCGATACTTTGCAGCGTTTTACCCAGCCCCATATCATCTGCCAAAATGCCCCCAAAACGGTAATGCGCCAATGTCTTAAGCCATTGAAAGCCGTAAACCTGATAATCTCTTAAGATTGGGGCAAGCATGTCTGGAACTGGAAAGTCGAGATGGTCTGGGTTGCGTATATTTTCCAGTAGCTGGCGAAAGGTTTTACCCAAAGTCAGGTTTTTCCCATGATCGTGAGGATCAATTAAGTACAGTCCTTGCGTGACGGGAACACGAATTTGGGCTGCATCCAGATCACTTTTGCGGATACCTGTTTCATTCATGAACCGAATCAATTCCTTGTATTCCTCTGTTTCCAGCGGCAGCAAGGCACCATTCGGCAGACGGTGATATTTCTGTTTTTCCTCTAACGATTTGAGCAGTTTGCGAATTTCCGGTTCCGGTATGCCCTCCATATCAAATTTAAATTCAAGCCAATCTGTACGTTCATCCCACTCCGCGCGTATCCTTGGGGTAGGCAGAGTATTGTTTATTTTTGCTTTGACTGCACCTGTAGCATAGACGTCCAGCAGCTTTTCCAGTTGCGGAACCGTATGGTACAAAAAATCATACTCTGCATCTTCATCTTCCATAAAATATCCGCTGTCTGTTCTGGCAAAGGAGCTATGCTCCATCAGCTCCAAAATCCGTTGCTCCTGTTCTCCATCACGTATCAGAATTCGGTCGTTACCAGGCGTTCGTGCATCTGTTTCCAGCGGGTTGATGATGATATCCCCATATTGGAACTCCAGCCCTGCCAGCAGCTTGTCTCTTACTCGGTCCAGATACAGCTTGGCCTTCAATGGCTGCTGTGTGACCCGATCTGAGACGGAACGTGTTATATGAACACGTCCGAGCTTCATTAACCCGGGTACAACCTTGTCCATAAAAGATTCCATCTGCTCTGGCGCGATCTGAACTTTTCGCCTGTGATGTACTTCTACCATCCGTTTTAGCTCGGACAAACGCCGTAAGGGGTCGGCTTTCTGTTTGACAAGCTTGCCATCGGCAATGACGACACCATAGTCTTCCATGATGGTCAAGTCATCCAATCCTTGTATGCTTAGCTGGTAGCCTTCGGTTTCGGCCTCAGCCTCATCAAATTCAAATTGCAGCGGAAGCATCAGGTCGGACTGGGGAATACCCTCGTTCATGTTTCCGTGAATTTCAAAGTAGACGCCCTGTGCTGCTGTCAGCAAGGGGAGCAGCTTTTCCCAAGCCGCAGGCGGGATGAGGAGCATTCGCTCGCCGCTCATATGACTACTGGAAGATGAATACGTGCCTGAGGTTTCCCGAATCATACGCTCATGGTGGCACACCTGGGATAATTGCTGGAGAATAGCGTCATGTTCAGGTCGGAAGCGGTACAGCTCAGGCTCGTATGAGAAGCTTTTCGTGAACATGTAGCTATCCCCACGGTCGATACTCTGCAGAAACGGACGGATTTTCTGGACGATATATAATCGTTTGGGACCGGCCTTCATTTCCACACCAAACATATATTTTTGGTAACCGTAGGCAAAAGGTCGGATCACGAACTGAAAATCCAAGACCGCGCGAGTATCCAGTAGGGTTGGTGTGCTGCGAAGCGGTCGCTTGCGGCCAAATAGCTTTAACATGCTGTCGGTTAGCTGGAGATCGCCTTGTGTGATGTCAGAGGATCGTGCTGTTCTAGCAGTGTGATCATATGAAGCATCTGTAGATGTGTACATCCCGTCTGAATCCATGCTTCCTGCTGTATCTGGGGCAGTACCGGGATGAAGTCTGGAGGCATAGGAGCGCACAGACAGACTCTTTCCACGGCGTATATCATGGGCGTTAAGGAGAACAGCTGCGATATGTTTACAATATCGACCGGTGTTCTGAAATGTGCTACAGGTGCATTCTGCTCGGATACTTCCATTGGATCGGATCATCGCCGCAACAGCATAAAAGCTGCTTCCTTTGACCGTAGCTTCGTATACCCCTTCATCATGATCTATTTGTGTAAAGGCCACTCTTTTGGCCCGGTAATAGGCATCCCCGTCGTCATAAGCGGCTTGACTGCATAGTTGTCTGATGGCTCGTCGGGTAAGTTCAAAACTCATGGTTCGTAATCCTTTCCTGGGTTATTCCGTTTTCTTACATGATAACAGAACAGACAGGAGGATGGACATGTGGGGAATGTAATTGAAAAATATGGATGATATTATACGAGAAATAAAACTTATCAGCTAAGAACGGAAGGTTTCCACACCGATTTGATACCGTAGACTTAACCCTATCCCATGTCTTATGGCGTATTGATTGTCTTTGGAAAGAAAAGGTACAATTTATAAAAGGGATTTTGTGGATATAAAATGGATGTTACGCATATGAAAGGGATGATTAGGATCAGTCACCGATATCTAAAAGGAATGATGGTGTTGATAGCCCTTATTTTAATACTGGGAGGATGCCACAAGGTGAATAAAGACGAAGATGCTGAACTGATCAGTAAGGCGAAAGCTACGGCTGTTCAATATTTGAAGGAAAAATACGAACTAGACGTTGAAATCACATATGCAAAAAAATTTCCTCCTTATGTAACAAACAAGGTAGATATAAGTGGCAATGTAATAGGTCATGCAGAAGAGGATTTTACGATTTCTGTAAACTATGAAAATCAGGAAACTTCGAATTTTGCTATAAGTCCCGAGCTAAAAAAGGTGCTTATTGAAAATGGGACTTATCCAGGCTTTCAAGATAAAAAGAAAAATCACTAGATCAGAGGAGTGTAAATAGTATGAGTTCACTTCAAGTAAGTGACGAAACTTATAAAATAATGTCTGAAATGGCCTATAAAAAAATGAAAAAAGGTGCTGAACCATCAGAAGAACTCCCCGGCTGGAAAGTGTTAGACACGCTCGATCGCGAGGATTCGGGACTTGCCGCTGTCACATTTTACAACGAAGAAAC
The DNA here is from genome assembly GCF_017833915.1 of Paenibacillus sp. 1182. NCBI lineage: Bacteria > Bacillati > Bacillota > Bacilli > Caryophanales > Paenibacillaceae > Paenibacillus > Paenibacillus sp. 1182. The sequence goes on from NZ_JAFICR010000005.1 coordinate 331,959, forward strand.
GGAACAGGCCGTTATCGCCTATCGTGGGACGGAAACGGATGATCCACAGGATCTGTATAACGATGTGACTCTTGCACTTCCTGAAATTAACCGCAAAATTCACGGTAGCTTGAATATTCATTCAGATGAATATAATGAAAAAATGAAAAAAATGGACGACGCTTTAGGGTTCACGGCGTTTAACAACTGGATGGGAGAGAAAGAAAAAAGCGTAGATAAGGCTTTGTTCGGCAGCTCGAACCAGTTCTATCAGGCAGAGGACTATGCGAAGGATATACAAAACAAGTACAAAAACTACAACTTCTCGCTAACTGGACATTCGCTGGGAGGAGGGAATGCACAATATGTAGCTGCTTATACAGGGTTAAATGCGGTTACATTCTGTGCGCCTTCGGTCATTTCCAGTCTGACACCGGAGTACAGAGAGAAAGCAGAAAATGGTGAGTTTGACCATCAAATTACGAATTTTCTGCATCCCAGTGATATGATAGCTAGCTTTATTGGGGGAGGGTACGATCTTCACGTAGGAGCTTCCTACCATATTGACAATAATTATCAAACAGCTAATGAAGGCTTAGGACTAAAAGAGAGAGTGGACAACACGTTGGGTGGGCCTTCCTATCACTCACTCAATCATTATAAGTTTGATAAGAATGGCTATGTATCCAACCCGCTATATGATCCTGTAACAGGCGAACGAATCGCGGAATCTCCGCGTATTCCATCTGACTTTAACCTAATGGAAACGGTGGATGGCTGGATACATCAATTAGGACAGACCTTAACTCAATTCCAAAAGGCAGCGCTGGTAACGGCGGCAACATCTGCTTCAGCAGGTACGATTCAAGTCATGCCGGAGCATCTACTCGCTGTAGCTGAAAAATGGAAGGCGAATGCACAACAATGTGATGCAGATTTCCAACGTGTCAGAGCCAGGCTTTCACGCTATTTGCACAGTAGTCAGAGTCGGCGGTTGCAGCCGATTGTAACACAGCTTGACTCCTCCATGATGGAATTTAGTCAGTGGCATTTACGGACGACTAATGAATTTCTTTACAATCTCGAGTACAAAATAGAGCAGTTTATCCAGGCAGATATTAGCTAATAACGCTAATAACAAGGTACTAACGATATAGAAAAATGAATACATAGGAGGTGGCCAGTAATTTGAACGGACAATTACGGGTCGAACTGGAAGAGCTATTGCTTGCCGAAAAGGAGCTGACCTGGCTACTCGCCAAACTTCGCACAGATGAACAAGCGGCACGTGTATTATATGGGCGTCTGCATGAATGGACTGGGCATTCGGCCAATGCTATCAGAGACCAAATTGAAGCTTTTTTTGTCGGGTTAACGAACAGAATTCATACTTTAGAGCAACAAAAGGCAGAGTTAATTCAGTATGTTGAATTGATGAAACGTACAGACGCTGTACAGTAATGAAGGTAGAGAAGTTTTTACAAGCTGCACATAGCAGGATACAATGGAAGTGTTAGAGAAAGGAGACGGATACTTTTGCAAAATGAAGAGAAAAAGACCATTCCAAATCCGGCTCATCCAAATGGTACCTTGGTAGTGCAGCAGCATTGCTTCTTCTGAAAGGCAAGTCGTTACTTGCCCTTTTAAAATTCAGTAAATTTGGCGGTGCGCTGATATCTATGGCGATAACGATTAGCACATATGCGATCATTTACCCGTGGGGATTTGCGGTCGGCTTCGTGTTGCTGTTGTTTGTACATGAGCTGGGACATGTATTGGCCGCCAAGCGCAAGGGGCTTCCCGTATCAGCACCATTATTTATTCCTTTTCTCGGTGCGCTGATCACCATGAAACGTCAACCTTTGGATGCGCAGACAGAGGCTTATGTGGCCATGGGCGGCCCGTTACTGGGGACGATTGGGGCTATGGCAGTATACGCAGGAGCCTATGCAACAGACAGTCCCCTGTTGTATGCGCTCTCGTATGTCGGCTTTTTCCTGAACCTGATCAACCTGCTGCCGATTCATCCGCTCGACGGAGGACGGATTTCCACGGCAGTGACGCGTTGGCTGTGGCTGGTGGGTCTATTGGGTGGAATTGTAGTCGTAGTATATTTAAAATCCTTTTTATTTTTCTTGATATGGGCGTTCTTTGCCTACGATTTGTACAAAAAATATGTTAAACGCAATAAAGAAGAGGCTAAGGTCCAATCCTTTTTGCAAAAGCCACTGGTGAACGTACAGCATCTGTATGAACAAGGATATCCGCTGCCTGGACCGGAGCACACGCGCAGATTATCTTTTAATACCTACTCGGATTTAGAGGGGCAGCAATATGTGACGGTGTATATGGAAAGTCTGGATGTGGAGCAGACACTTCTGCTGCCACAGCAGTGTCTTGTCCAGGATGTATGGCTGAACGGTGTGGAACATATACCGACGCCGGATGCGTACCAGCTCAGATTGCTGTGTGGGATTGATTATATTCCGTTTGAAAATGATAAGTATTACGAAGTACCCGCATCATCGCGCTGGAAATTCGGCATCGGTTACTTGGCTTTGGCCGTATTCCTGATGGGGATGATGTATGTGGTGCACCAGCATATAGGGGATATTAGGCTGTGATCCGAATGATGAGAGCTTGGTGAAGATTTTAGATCATTAAGGCAACGGTACAGCTTGTAGAAAATAGAGACAAAAGAGCGCGACAGCCGCAATATTCGGTGTCACGCTCTTTTTTTGGGTTGAATAACACGGTGGAGCCTTTGCTATCCGTCCTTATATCTTAATCCTTTGTTCATTAGTAATCGGTTTTAACGTTTGGCGGTATTTAAGTGGGCTGGTGCCTGTCCAGCGCTTGAACTGTCTGCTGAAATGAGCCAGACTGGAGTATCCGAGCAGGGAAGCTACCTTGTTGAGTGGTAGATTGGGCTGCTGGATCAACACCTTAGCTTCATGCAACTTGGTTTCCGATAGATAGTGACGTGGTGAATAGCCGTATACCTTGCGGAATACTTCCTGGGCATAGCCAGGACTGATCCCGAGAGAAGCCGCCACATCTTCAAGTCGGAACGCTTGCTCGCCAGATTCATCTTCCCGATAAGGCTTAAACCTCGATTGAATAGCTTCCATGATGGCCTTGGCATATTGAACGGATGAAGGCGCAATTCTGGGCTCCAAACTGGTAGATATCATTTGCGAGAATATCCCGAATAGCTCAAATAAGGCAATCTGCATGCGAAAACGGTCTGCTGTCGTATATTCTCCGCTTTCCCGCACCATGCCAATCCAGCTATGGACAACCTTTTGCAGCTTGGCATTCGTTTCAGTACCCGCCGGAAAAAAGAGCTGATTGCTTTTAATCATTTCCTGACGGAATAATGGATCATCGACATTAAAATGAGAGCTAAAATAGTACATGCCGTTTGGGGAAACACACTGACTCACATGTTTAAAACCCGGCGGAATGATTAAAATATCACCTTCTCCAACCGAATATACGTTATTTTCCATAATCGTTTCCTGACGACCTTCTAAAATGAGTGCAATTTCAAAACCGATATGAGATTCCTCCGGCATGCACCAATCCGCTTGGACCCGGTGAATATGGGCGCCAAAAAATTTCACATTCCAGTCAATAATGGGCAGCCATTGGCAATCATGAAATAGAGATGGATCAACATCAGGATTTAATATCATCAGATCACCTTCGATTAGGGCAAATTTTACACCGCTTAGACAATCTCATTGTATCTAACATTTAACTATAATAAAAGAGCGCTTACAAATACTATTGTATAAGCTTTTATATAAAAGAAAGTGCTTATATATAGACATTTTGAAAGTGATGCGGATTATGTTGACATATCTGTTTCAATTATCAGTACTCTATTTGTACTAGCCCGTATATGGAATGCACTTAGTGCTCCGATCATCGGAGTGGCTGGAATCGAATTTTGCAAAATCCTGATGAACCTAATTGGAGGACGACTTGATGAAAAAGCTACTGTACGGTGTTGCCTATTATGATGAATATATGCCATATGACCGTTTGGACCAGGATATCCAAATGATGAAGGATGCGGGCATCAACGTGGTGCGGATTGCGGAATCCACCTGGAGTACGCATGAACCGCAAAATGGCGTGTTTGATTTTACTTCTGTGGATCGGGTGCTGGACGCCATGCATAAGGCGGGCATTGAAGCCATTGTGGGGACGCCCACCTATGCCGTACCCACGTGGCTGGTGAAGGAGCATCCTGATGTATTGGCGACAACGCCTCAAGGGCCGGGCAAATATGGTGCTCGCCAGATTATGGACATTACGAACCCGGTGTACCTGTTTCATGCCGAGCGAATCATACGCAAGCTGATCGGACGGGTGAGTCAGCATCCGGCGGTCATTGGCTTTCAGACGGATAATGAGACCAAGCATTACAACACGAGTGGGCCTAATGTGCAATTGCAATTTGTAAAGTACCTGCGAGAGCGGTTCGAATCGCTGGAGGAGCTAAACCGCAAATTTGGTCTGGACTATTGGAGTAATCGCATCAATAGCTGGGAGGACTTTCCTTCAGTGGTCGGAACGATTAATGGAAGTTTGGGCGCAGCCTTTTCCCAATTCCAGCGCAAGCTGGTGACGGACTTTCTGGCATGGCAGGTCGCGCTGGTGAAGGAATATAAGCGGGAGGACCAATTTATTACGCAAAACTTTGATTTTGAATGGAGAGGTCATTCCTTTGGTGTTCAGCCAGACGTGGATCACTTTGCGGCATCGCAAGCCTTTGATGTGACTGGGGTGGATATTTACCATCCATCACAGGATGACCTGACTGGTATTGAAATTTCCTTCGGTGGCGATGTGGCACGTTCGACGAAAAATAACAACTATCTAGTGCTAGAAACGGAAGCGCAGGCTTTTACCCACTGGGTTCCCTATCCGGGGCAATTGCGTCTGCAAGCGTTCAGCCATCTGGCTTCAGGGGCCAATATGGTGGCATACTGGCACTGGCATTCCATCCATAATTCCTTCGAAACCTACTGGAAGGGTCTGCTGAGCCATGATTTTGAGCCGAATCCAGTGTATGAGGAAGCACAGACCATAGGGAAGGATTTTGCAAGATTGTCTCCGCATTTGGTCAACTTGAAAAAAAAAAATAAAACGGCGATTCTGGTCAGCAACGAAGCATTGACGTCAATTGACTGGTTTAAATTTAATATGAGTAGTCCGTTGAATTACAATGACATCGTACGTCGTTTGTATGACGAGTTGTATAAACTGAATATCGGGACAGATATTGTTCATCCAGGTACAGAATCGTTTGACGACTATGATCTCTTGATCGTCCCGGTTCTCTATTCTGCCCCAGATGCACTACTGGAGAAGCTGAACCGATATGTGGAAAAAGGTGGTCATGTAGTATACACATTCCGAAGCGGATTTACCAACGAGCATGTGCAGGTGAGAACGTCCCGACAGCCGGGCGTGATTAGCGAAGCCTGCGGCATTCATTACAGCTTGTTCGTGGAGCCGAAGAAAGTGACGCTTAAGAATAATCCTTTTGGGGTGGCACCAGAGGACAATCAGGTAGATACGTGGATGGAGCTGATTACCCCGACGACCGCCGAAGTATTGGCCTATTACGATCACCCGCATTGGGGCAAATATGCAGCAATTACGCAAAACCGCTATGGTCAGGGAACAGCGACCTATATCGGCTGTATCGTCAGCCCGGCGGTCATCCGCGAACTATTCAGCTCTGTAGCCAAAAAGGCAGGAGTATGGGGACTGGATCAGGAAACGTCTTATCCGATCATTGTTAAATCCGGCACGAATGAGCTAGGACGGACAATCCGGTACTATTTTAACTATTCTGAACAAGCAGGCTCGGTGGTCTATCCGCATGGAGACGGCAAGGAGCTGATTGGGGAGCATGCGGTTACCCAAGGAGAAACGCTTCCATTAGAGCCTTGGGGTGTTATAATTATCGAAGAAGCGTAAATGATGAATAATGAGCTGAAACCAACTTACGAATAATATCATATAGGTTTTCCCCGGGAGTATCCGGTACATGAAGCGCCCCTGCGAATTGCGGGGCGTTTTCGCATATGGCTGAAAGAGGAGTGCATCGCTATGCCAACCCGAGCAGTTCGCTGGTTCCGGGCGCTGACGGCCCCGTATCGACGTAGCATTCAGCTCAAGCTGATCTTGACGATGGTTGTTTTGTCTGTGCTGCCGGTCATTGCTGTCACGGTGCTGGCTGCGGAGAAAAGCAGAGCTTCCATGGAAACGGAAGTGGTAGAGACGAACATGTCCAATATGAAATGGACGGGGATCTATATCAGCGATCAGCTAGATCGTCTGAATCATCTGATTTACAGCATTCAGATCAGTCCTGATCTGAGCGATTATTTGAATGAGCGCGAGCCTGACAATCTTTCAAGCCAATTTAATGCCCAGCGAAAAATGCTGAATACGATGGCGAATGTGTATTATTCGGCCGGAAGTCATGTGATCGGCATCCAGCTTTATTCGAAGCAATCGCAAACCTTGTTTACCTTCAATAGCATGCAAAATGAAATTACGACGGTGAGCGGTATTCCCCCACAGTATGCCGAGATGTGGCAAGCGAATAAGGATTATTTGATTCGCCCAAGCTCTACTGACCCGGAACGCTTTACTCTGACGCGCAGTATTCGGCGTTTTGAAGACCAAAAGCAGACGGGAGCTATTTCTTTGGATGTATTGTGGTCTCAATTCGATCAGACGCTGGGCCTGCTGGGACGAGGGGATCAGCATCAAGTGTTGATTACAGATGCAGATGGCAGGGTTATGTATCCAGCACAGGCTCTTCAGTCGCCTCCTCCTGCAGGAGTGCTGACAGCTCTGCGTGACGTTAAGCCGGGCCCCGGGATGATTCAAACTGCTGAACATTATGTGTTCTATAATGATCTGGATGTAGTTGGGCTGAAGCTGGTCAAAATCGTACCCACTTCCTCCATTAACCACAGCGCCTTTTCAACGATGCTGTATGGTATCATCGTCGGCGTGATTTCAATCCTGGTTTCCATCTGCATTGCCGTTTTCATCGCATGGCGGACTGCACGTCCGATTGTTCATTTGGCACGTTCCGTACAGGAGCTGGATATGATCAAAGGACCGGTTGGACAGCCAAGTACACGTCCGGATGAGATAGGACTGCTGGAAAGAAGTCTGCATGGGATGGCAGGCCGAATCCGCGAGCATATCCAGACGGAATACAGTATCAATTTGCAAAAAAAGACGGCTGAATTGAAAGCGCTCCAGGCACAGATTCATCCACATTTTCTGCAAAATACACTGCAAATGATCGGGAGTATGGTATTTTCTCAAAAGCCGGAGGACACCTATGAAGTTATTCGGTCGCTGAGTGAGATGTTCCGTTACGTGGTACGGGAGCCTCAGGATTTGGCCTCTTTACGCGCAGAGCTCGACCATGTAGGGCATTATATGCGCATCCAACAACGTCGATTTCCACAAAGATTAGTGTTTCAGGTGGATACGGAAGAACAGGCGATGGATATTCGTCTGCCTAAGCTATCGCTTCAGCCATTGTTAGAAAACGCGTTTCAGCACGGTCTTGACCGTAAGGCAGGGGCATGGCGAATGGGAATTCGAGTGGAGATTATGAGAGAAGATGTGTGTATTACGGTTTGCGATAATGGAAACGGCATGACCCCGGACAAGCTGGAAAAGGTACGGGCAAAGCTGGAAAAAGCGTCGGAGGAACCGATCTGGGCGCAGGGTAGTCATATCGGATTGAGCAATGTGTCTTCACGCATACGGATGAATTTTGGAGTGCACTACGGAGTGATGATAGATAGTGAGCAGGGTGTTGGTACACGTGTTACCATCCGCATTCCATTCATCTCAGCAGAGGAGGGAAAAGTATGATCAGAGTATTAATTGTGGACGATGAGCCGTGGAATCGCGATATTCTGAAGACATTTGGCACATGGGAAAAACTCGGAATGTTGGTAGTGGGTGAGGCTGAGGACGGAGACGAGGCGTTCAGACTAGTCGGGGAGTTAGCTCCCCATATTGTGATTACGGATATGCACATGCCGGGTGCGGACGGAGTGGAGCTGCTGCAAGCGCTAAATAACCATTGTCCTGATGTAAAAATCATTGTCGTGAGCGGATATGATGACTTTGCGTATGCCAAACATGCCATCCGTTACAAGGCCGTCGATTATTTGTTAAAGCCAGTCAATCCTGCCGAGCTGAATGCAGTGTTGCTCAAATGCAAAAACGATCTGGAGGTCAAGGCTGCTGAACAGCAGCAAGAAGCGACGGAGCTGGATTATGAGTTTTTTCACAAGCTGACCCGGTATAAGCAACTGCTGCGTCTTTATTTTAATGAGTTGAACTGTGACGGGGTGAACCTAACCTGCAGACAGGTTATGCAGGAGCTGGAGAGTTATGGAGCGCCGAGTCCACCTATGCTAGGCAGGCTAGTGCAGGAGCTTCTTTCCCTGCTGAAAGAGCTGGCAGCGGATAACGGGCTGGATACTTCTACGGCAAAGGCAGGATCTCTACTGTCGCAGGATGCCGTATCCTCTGTAGAACATGCGTTGGAATTCGTATCGTCGTGCTATGTTCAGGAACTGGATCAGCTCATTCGGCAGCGGAAATACAAAAACAAGCTGAATTTAGAAGAGGTACGGCGATATATCGACAGTCACTTTGCTGGGCCGATTACACTGGAGCAGTTGGCGAAAAACTTTTTTGTGAGCAAGGAGTATATGAGCAAGGTATTTAAGCAGGAGTATGGTCAAAATGTAACGGACTATATTGTAGCGCGAAGAATGGAAAAGGCGCGAGAATGGCTGGTCAATAAACAGGTTTCAATTAAAGCAGTTGCGGAGATGGCAGGATATGAGGATGTGTCTTATTTCTATCGGGTATTTAAAAAGCATTTTGGCATGGCACCCGGTGAAATGAGGAAGGAAGTTTAAAAAAGTCCAATCCAATAAGCTAAGGGTGTCCAATGGCAGAAGTGACCTCCTATTCTATAATGAAAGCGTATACAAAACAAGCAGTACAAAGGAATTTGGCCTTTAGGAAGTTCGCACAGAGCTGAATAGAGGTTGAAGACCGGCGGCATAGCTGCTTTGAATAACAACTGATTTGCCGGTGGGTAGCAGTTATTTTCAAAATAGGGGAGGTCATTTTTTATGAAAATGTGGAAAGGTGTATTGAGCACAATGCTGGTTGGCACGTTATTGGCCGGGTGTGGAGCGAATTCTTCAGGCAGTGACAGCAGCGGTTCCGGTGGAGACGGCAAAACGGTGAATCTCAAAATGTTTATTGCTCAGCCCCGTTTGAAGGAGCACTACGATAAATACATTAATGCGTTCGTAGCGAAAGAGAAGAAAGATAAAAATATCGACGTTACGGTTCAACTGGAGATGCCGCCTGCGGACAACGCTGCACAAATTTTGAAGACAAGACTCGCATCCAACGATGCGCCGGACGTATTTGCATTGCACGCGGTGAATGAAATCCCTCCGTTTTATAAAGCGGGCTATTTGGAGGATTTGTCCGGTCAGCCTTTTGTTAACAAATTGATGGATAGTGTGAAGCCTTCGGTAACAACCAAAGACGGAAAGGTCGTAGCGGTTCCTTTGGAGACGATCTCATGGGGCTACTTGTACAATAAAAAGATATTTAAGGATTTGGATTTGCAGCCGCCGGGAACGTTAACCGAAATGAAGGCAGTGGTCGAGAAGCTGAAAGCGAATAATGTGAAACCGTTCCTGTTGTCCTACAAGGAATCCTGGATTCCACAGCTGTTCGTGCCGCTGACAGCGGGTGCGATGATGAACACACAGAATAAGGATTTTATCGACCGGATGAATCAGGATAAAGGCTCTTTTTCCGAAATGAAGAGCATGTTCGATATTATTGATCTGGTGAATAGCAACGGTACGGACAAGGCGCTGGAAATCGGTGGGGATGATGGATCGGCTGCGTTTGCCTCGGGTAAAGCGGCGATGTGGATTCAGGGACCGTGGTTTGCAGAAACGATTTTAAAATCGGATCCGAAGATGGATTTTGGGGTAGCACCGTTGCCGATCAATGACGATCCGAATGCGACATTGATCAATTTGTCCACTTCGACTTCGCTGGCTGTATCCTCTACAAGCAAGAATAAGGAGGTTGCGCTCGATTTTGTTAACTATGTGCTGGATGACAAGGATTCCAGTGCGTTCTATGAAGCATTGAAATTTAACCCGATCTCCAAAGTGCATACGTTTAAAAGCTATCCTTGGGTTAACGACGCTACCGAATATGTAAAAGCGGGCAAGTCGTACCAAGATCCATCGATCCCGCAAGCGGTCAAGGACGAGGCAGGGAAATCGCTACAATCCTATTATGCTGGTCAGCTCTCGCAGGATGACGTCATTAAGGCGCTGGATAAGGCATGGAAATCGTATAACAAAGTGAATAAGTAACGGTAACCTACAGAATTACACCAGGAGGGAGAGACTCCATGCCTTTTAAAATCTATAAAAAATACGTCATGCTACTGGCGTTTACAGCCCCGGCGCTGATCTTTTACGCCATCTTCCTGCTCATTCCAACGATCAGCGGCATGTACTACAGCTTTACAGACTGGAACGGATTGAATCCCAATTACAGCTTTATCGGCTTGGGGAACTTTGTGGAATCGTTGAAAGAAGACCCCGATTTTCTCAATTCCCTTTGGTTTACCCTTAAATACGTATTCGTCATGATTGTGCTGCAAAATGTACTGGCGTTGGCACTGGCAGTGTTGATTGAGTCGCGTACACGTACCAAAGGATTTTTCCGGACGATATTTTTTATGCCCAATATGATCAGTACCATTATTAGCGCATTTATGTGGACATTCGTTTTTTCCTCCGTGCTGCCACAGATCGCCGAAAAGACGGCTATCGCCTTTTTGGGCCAATCGTGGCTGGGCGATCCGAAAGTATCTTTCTTCGCTATTATTATCGTGTCGCTCTGGAATGGTGTCGGTTATATGATGATCATCTATCTGGCTGCGCTTCAAGGCGTGCCACAAAGCTTGAAGGAAGCTGCGATTATTGACGGGGCGAACGCATTTCAGACATTGCGAAGTGTGACGATGCCGATGATTACTCATGCGATTACGATCTGTTTCTTCCTGACGCTGAATGGTGCCTTCAAGGTGTATGAGGTCGTATACGGACTGACTGGCGGGGGGCCGGGGCGCAGTACACAGGTGATTACAATGAACATTTATGAGGAGGCGTTCTCCAACAACTTCCGTTATGGTTATGCGAGTGCCAAATCTGTTATTTTGTTCGCGATTGTTCTCATTTTCACCCTGATTCAACTGCGTGTCATGAAGAAGAGGGAGGTGGAGGCATGAGGTTGAAGAAAGCCAATTCCTTGCTGATTACGCTGATTTTGTGCGTGGGCGCAGTCGTGTCCTTCTTCCCGATCTACATGGCGGTAATTAATTCGTTTAAAACACAGGGTGAGATGTTTGCATCCTTTACAGTGCTGCCAACAAAGCTTCATTTTGAAAATTACAGTCAGGCTTTTCATCAGACTCATTTGCTGAACAGCGCTCTGAATTCCACGATTATTTCTTTTATCGGCATTGGTGGCATTGTGATCTGTTCGGCGCTGGCAGGCTACAAGCTGTCTCGTACACAGGGGAAACTGAGCAGTGCGATTTTCTTCCTATTTGTCGCATCGATGCTGGTGCCGTTTCACTCCATTATGATACCGCTTACACGAATGGCAAAAGATTTGTCCGTTCAGGGCAGTACGTACGGCTTGGCCCTGATCTATATCGGCTTGGGTGTGAATATGGCGATCTTTTTGTATCATGGATTTGTCAAATCCATCCCGCGTGAGCTGGAAGAATCCGCACAAATGGACGGTTGTAATGAGTTTCAGACGTTCTTTCGCATTATATTTCCTTTGCTGCTGCCGATTACAGTTACTATCGCGATTTTGGATTTCTTGTGGATTTGGAATGACTTTTTACTTCCATTGTTGATGTTGACGGATGTGAACCATTACACCCTGATTCTCTCGACCAATATGCTGTTTGGAGAGTACAACAAGGAATGGTCGCTTATTCTGGCCGCACTCGTGCTGACCTCCATCCCGGTTATCCTAATCTATGCATTCTTTCAGAAATTCATTATGGAAGGAATCGCGGAGGGAGCGGTTAAGGGATAAGGTGGAAAGCCTTCCTATCAATAAGGAAGGCTTTTTCTCTGATTCAGCTTTTTTCGCGCCAACGTTTCAATAAAAAGATAGGAAGGGTTACAAACAAAATTGCAAAGGCTACAATGATCCACCACTGAGGGTCAATGATATACAACACGACTCCGATCAGCAGAACTGTTGTTATTATGGAAATTCTCACTTTCAACATTGTTCTCTTACTCACCCTAGCTTCTAATTTTGGCAGCGTTATGAGGGTGATTGCAGTTAACGCAGCAAAAAATGTTGAGGTAAATGAATTATAGATAATATCAGCTCCTTAATCTAATTACCCACCCAGGAATGTTCGGAATTAATGTGATAAAACAGAAACCCTCCGCTGAGAAAGGCTTTTGTTTTGGAACGACGCACATCCAACGTTACTTCGAGAAAATACTTATAATAAAAAATAAAAGCGAAATGATGATCAAAGTTAGATATATACTAGAAACCCGTTTTCCGATTGTAGCTCCAAACTCTTTAGGATTTTTATATCCAATGATTAAACTGGGAATAAAAAAAATACTGGATAGATAAATGGTGTAGTGAAACCTAGTATTATCGACAGGATTGGACCATGCGGACAATCCAAAAAAGGAAAGCAACTGGTCTCCCAATATGTAATCGCCAAATTCAAAAGAAACAGCCATGCCAAGAAGAGATAACAGCAGTGAAAGTGATCCCCAGCCTACTTTTTTTCTGTTTTTTCTCAACAATTCAAAGATAATTAGTAAAATTGCAATTGCTTGTATGCTGTATGTCAACATGATTGAAAACATAAAGTACCTCCTTGAACATCAGAATCAAATGATAAGATGTCAATTTCGGAAATAAGTGTACCATTTTATGGTATGTTTTCATATGCTTTTCAATACAGCGATCGTAGATCAAATGGAACGCGAAGCGGCCTTAGCCATACAATATTTCATCTGAATGTAAAAGGAGATGATCATGTTGGCTACCTTCTCGGCCGCGCTTCAAGTGAAAAAGCGGATGGCCAAGCGAGTCTTAAAAATGTCCGGTGTCCACGGCATTGGCGTAGGATACAGGGACCCTGCCCATCCCAAAAGGGGAGCCGCTGTCATTGTGTACACGGACCGTTTAGCGTCGGCCTCTACTGGACTCCTGTCGGCCACCGCATTAGGAAAGAAAACAAACGTTCCAGTCCGAATTGTAAAGACTGGAAAGATCAGAGCCAATGCTACGGACTACAGAGTGCGCATACGCCCGGTCATCGCCGGCTACAGTGTCGGGACGATTGAAGGCTCCGGTACAACCGGACTCATCGTCGCCCCAACTGGAGCGCCGGCTACACGTTATCTTTTTAGCAACAACCATGTCCTCAATCCCTCCAATACAGACAATCGGGAGGCTACAATTCAGCCAGGCGGAGCCGATGGGGGGACGGTTGCTCAGGATCGTATAGGACGGCTATATCGTTACGTGCGCTTGAATCCTACCGGAACGAACCTGATTGATGGGGCGCTTTCGCTTCCGACCCGTAACAACCTGCTCAATCCGCGTTATGCCACAGTAGGAGCGATTCCGGGTCATGTGACCGCTTATCGCATAGGGGATAGGTTGAAGAAGGTAGGGCGTACGACCGGGCGGGTCAATGGCACGGTAGAGTCCGTCTATACGGACCTGCAAATCAATTATGGTGGAGAGTTGGGCTTACTGACCTTCGAAGATCAGACAGTTATTAGAGGTACGACTCCTGTATCACTACCCGGGGATTCTGGCTCTGTATGGCTCAGACAGTCTGATAATTATGCAGCTGCGGTTAATTATGCAGGCACGGCAGATGGTCGCTTATCCATAGCCTTTCCAGTGCAGTGGGCCATGCAGGTATTCAACACACGAGTAGCCCGACCCAGCGGGGCAGGCAGGGTGCTGAGGGTAGATACAGGGTCTTCCCCTCGCTCCTATACTAGACAACTCACCAGTGAGGAACTCGCTCGCTTAAGACCAAGAACGACACGTATTAGACGAAGCTAATTGATCTATAGATGGAATAGCTGCCGCTGATTACTTTGGTAAAGTGGTCGCTTTAAGAGATTTCCACAGGAAGGCTCACTTCGGAAGCATCACCTCCCCGGATTTCTCCCCTGATTACAGAATTAATATAAGAAATCCGGGGCGGAGGCAATGAGAAGCACCAGCAGAAATAATTCACGATCCCAATCATTTACGATGCAAATGTTTCACGATACAAATCATTCATAATACAAATCATTCACAATCTAAAACGTTAACGGCATGAATGAATGCATAATGCATTCTAATCTGCCCCCTCAGCATATGCTTGGACTCCCACATCAGGGGCTGTAATGATGCTACTTGCCGAGGCCAAGCCCCGGATTTCCTGAGCGGTCAGGGCTCTGTTGTAAATGATCAGTTCATCTACTGCGCCGTTCAGATAGGGATCATCAAACTGGGATTTCCCAATATAGTTCCGGTTTGTCAGTCCAAGACTGGAAGGATTCAGCGTCATGTTCGTGTTACGCGTCGCCTCTACACCGTCCACATACATCATTCCAGTATTGCCTGACAAAGTCACGGCGACATGCTTCCAAACCCCTGTTGCTAGCTCCGGCGCATTCAACTGTTGTTCCTTTCCGTTCCCCGCGATAGTGATAGCGAAGCGCATACCAGTTCCCTCGGCCTTAGGTGTCAAAAACATATACCGATCCGTGCTTGCTCCAAAATCAAACAGGCGTGCCCAGCCATTATGCGTGTTCACTCGTACCCATGCGGCAATGGTAAAGTCATTGAGGCTGCTAACTATTCCGCCGGGCAGGCTGGCATAGGCGTCTGTACCGTTAAGGCGCAGAGCATTGCCATTCCGTCCCGCGCCCCACGAGCCTCCATTTACACTGGCCTGTTGTCCATAACCGGAAGAATCGACTGCGGTAGATCCGGCCGTTTCGTCAAATTCATAATGGGCTATAATGTCTCCAGCGGGAGACGGATTACCTGTACTCGATTGAATACGGATATCATAGTTGGCTGCCGTACCGATATTCAGTCTGACCGTGATCGCAGAGCTGTTAGCAGCCGTGACTGATCCGGTTTTGGTACCGTCTACGAGCACGTCATACGTACCTGCCGCGAGTCCGGTCAAGCTCATAACGGTAGTATGAGTCGTGCCTGGGGTCATATTTTTCAGTGTCAGGCGCATGTTGTTCTTGGACTTGGACACGATGGCCAAGCTATATTGATCCCGGTTCAACTCCAGACTCAGCTTCTGGGTGATCAGATGCAGACGTTGGAATACGCCGTCTTTTGGAGTAACCGTATAGCTGTTATTGCTTTCTGTAACGTCACAGCCATAACCGAACAAACCGAATATGGGATCGACAGCAACATCCGAGCTTAGAATTTTAATGGCTCCAAACAGCCCTAGATCGGCTTCCCCGGACATGCCACGCCATCCGTTAAAGAGAGGGCCGCCGTCCAGACCCAGGGCGCCGTAATTGCCCTTGCCTGCCTGATATGTCCACGATACCGCCCCGATATTGGCAGGATCAGAGCTGATCTGTCCCGAGTTAATCGCCCCGATGTTCGCCAGCTTGGCGGCATAGGATAGACGCTGATCCACTTCAGGCTTGGACGAATAACGACGTGTCCAGTCATCCATCGCATAGCCGGCCAGTGAGGTCGTGTACTGGAAGTTCCACCAATTCTCTCCGGTAATGGTGACCGGATCGGCGTAATAGTACCAGACAGGCATATGACCGCGTGCAGCACGCGTTTTGGCGTTGATTTTGCTCATCATCGTCGTGTTGTTGTTCATTTTGGCGAGTGTATATACGGCTTCTTCGCCTGTATTGTCATAGTTATACTCAGAGCCATAAGGATAGGTGGTATTCTTGAAATTGTTGTACTTGGTAGCCATTTTGGCAATCAGGTCGTTAGCCTCGGTGGTCAAGCCTTCTTCCTGAAGCGCTTTAATAATATCAGGTGTAGTTAGCTCACCCATGAGTCCCGTGTTCCAGTTATAGGCAACAGGGCCTTCATACAACGCTTTAAAAATATGATAAGCACGTAGCAAATATGTGTTTTTGCTATTGCGATAGCTGATCAGGTTGGGATACAGCTTGGCAAGTTTATACATGCTAAAAAACGTATTATAAATGTGCGGATAGGCATAGCCCCGGTACGTTGGTGTCGTATTAGGCTGCGGCATCAGGAAATCAGGAACCAGATAATCGCTATGATGGCCTTCCATCAAATTCGTCCAGATGGCCACTTCCAAATAATCATCGACTGCCTTGATCTCAGATGCCACGGGCTTCTGAACGTTTTTCTCCGCCAGAAACTGACCGTGAGTTAGCCCCCAATCGTCACCCCAGCCCCAGTAACCAGCAAAGCTGTTGCGTTTGGCCTTGTACTGCATCATCCAGTCATCAAAGACCTTATCCCTCAGGTCGCCCGGAACGTTCCATTGGGTGCTGTTGACCATGAAGGTAGAGTGACGCTGAAGTGCAGCTTCGATTGGCTCGATGGCATAGAACTGGAGAACGGTTTTTTCGCCGTTACCATAGTTAACCGTAATATTGTTATGTCCCAGTCGTCCCAGTGTAAGTTCATATATTTTATGGTTTGTAGGGGCTGTTTCCAGATAGCTGATGGTCGTTTCCGACGGATATTGCGCGGTGACAGAGGTAATGGATTTGCTGGTATGCAGATCGAATTTAGCCTTGAGATTGGTTGGGAAGATCATACCCGGAACCACGGTCACATCCACATGTCCCTCACTGTACAGCCTGTCCTTTACGGCCTGCTCGTCCGCTACCTTGTAAAATTTAAAAGCATACGTTTTGCTTTCACCAGGAGCCAGCGACAGACTGGTGCTTCCAAGATAGCCACGGTTGGTGCTCTTGATGACATTGGAGTGGATATAGAACACATTCAGTCCTTCGGACCAGCCCCCTTGCTCCATAGCCCATGTGCTGCCGGGATGCTCCTCAGTTCTCCAATGGTCCTGATATTCGAGACCAGCCCCCGTTGAGGCATCAGGGATTAGTAGTACATACGGTCCGATGCCGCTAGGTCGTCCAGCGGTAATAAAGGAACTGTTATGGCCTACAAAGGAGTGTGAGAGTACTCTGGTTTCATAAATTTGTTCATTATTGCCACCCGACCAGTACTCGTTAAACGGAAGTGGCAGTCCCCAATCTCCGATCTCCAGCGTTTGATTAGAGCTGTTCGTTACTTTCATTTGCCAGTGCAAATAATCGTTAACCAACGAATAAGTTTCATGTAAAATGAAATTACGTATTCCCTGATGGTTTGATGAATTCTGATAGGCTACCTGGACACTGTTTCCAGAAGAGGTGATCTGGCGCGCATCAGCAGAATTGCTTGTCCATGCCCGAGTCCACGCTCCGTTGCCGAGACGATAGGTGAACATGAGTTCACCCAGCCATTGATGATCCGACGTATTCTGTTTAGGTGCGTTGGAGCTGTTCATAACATAGTTGGTATTAAAAGTGTCCCCTACCAGTCGCAAGGAAGAGAGATCCCCGTAATCTCCGACAGAGATGGAGAACACTTGATTAGATAGCTGTACTGCCATGTTATCAACCTCCTAACAAAGGTTCGTGAGCGTGCTCACTACGTTAATATATGTGTGAGAAATACTTTTGCTACCCTATGTATGAGAATTGATAGAAAATAGATTCATATAGATATCCTAGAGGGCTCTCAATCGTGGAGGTAGAGATATAATGAAAAATAAAATGGAGTTGCCAAAGATTCCTGCGGATTTACCCGTATTAAATGAAGAAATGCGCTCCATACGATCCAAAGACGAACTCAGTATAGGGTCTGTAGAGGATATCATTTTGGACAATATGGAAGCGGTTAAGGTTTCATTAGAGAAGATGACTTTTAAAAATGTAACGATCATGGAATCGTCATTGCCGGAAAGTGAATGGACAGACGTTATTTTTGATAAATGCGATCTATCGAATGTTAATTTTTCAGGTTCCTTTATCCATCGGGTAGAGTTCAGAAACTGCAAATTGCTCGGAACGGATTTTTCGAGAAGCAGGTTCCAAAACGTTCGTTTTTCGGATTGTTTAGGGGATTATTCGATGTTCCGTTTTGCTAATTTCAAGCAAGTTGGTTTTGAGGATTGTTCTTTGATAAGTGCAGATCTGTATCATTTAACACTACAAAAAACCTCTTTTGCCCGTTGCAATCTGGATCAAGCCACCCTGTCGGGGTCCAAGCTCAAGGGAATTGATCTCAGTGATTGCGAATTTGATGGATTACAAGTAGAGATAGAAGACTTGAATGGCTGCATCATCTCACCGCATCAGGCTTCATCCTTTGTGGGCCTTTTGGGGCTAGTAATTAAATAAGGGGATATATTCGAGTCATCCGCCGCAAATGACGAACGAGTCTCAGGCTACTCTTCATATTCTTCATATCGTTGCCGTCTTAACTTTCGAGCGCGTATATTTTTATCCAGCAGCTTTAATTGTCGTGCTATGGTATATCCTATCAGGTATGCAGCAGCGGATGTGTTACCATCGACCGTGAAGGGGATGATGGAAGCATCGGCAACGATTAAATTTTTGACTCCATGCACGTTACCTCTACGATCCACGACGCCTCCTTTATTTAAGGGGGCCATGCGAAGAGAACCTTGCTGGTGATGATTATGATCAAAATTTTGCTTGATAAACTCCTCCAAGCTGGAATCGTCGTCAATAACCTTAAGCGTAGGAGAAACGAGTTGATATGATGGGTCAATGGCCGTTAGCTCTGCCGCTATGTTTTTGACATAATTTTTATATATGTTTTTCACCGCTTCCATGTCCTCGGGATTCGAGAGAAAGCCTTCATCTGCAAGCACGATTTTCAGAGGGTCGTTGTTTTGCAGTTTGATCGATCCCCGGCTTGCAGGGCGTAAGTAAATCAAACCTAAGGTAAGCATGCCTTCCGAACCTATACCTAGCATTTGAACCGCCCGACGATGGTCCTCCGTTCCATTGGGATCAGGCAAGAAGGCTCCACCCGTATATAGAGCACTTGGATCATTAGAAGGCAGTGCGCGATCCTTGGGATTGGTTGAGAAGGAGGCAAAGTTCAGAGTATGGTTACGCAGGCGTTTGCCTACATTGGGATTATTAAATACTACATGAATCCCTTTGTCTTTAAGCGATTTTTCAGGTCCGATTCCGGATAGCATTAATAACTGGGCGCTGTTAATGCCTGCTGAGACGATAACCTTCTTCCGCGCATAAGCTCGTGTACATATTCCTTCACGGAGGAATTCCACTCCTACAGCGCGCTTGTTAGTAAAAAGAACGCGCAAAGTTGTTGATTTAAAGAAAACCCTCAACTTCCGGCCGTTTACGCCCTGTCCGGAAGAAGTCATGATGCCTGGCGAGAGAAAAGCGGTTGAAGAGCTTTCCCTGTGTCCATTTGGTTTTTGGAACAACTGCCATCGGGTAAAGGGACCAAGGGGAGTTTTAGGATCGTTATAATCGAGGATTTCCGGAAAACCTGTAGCACGTTCAATGGCCAAGGTTAGTTTCTGCGCCATAGACGTAGGGTTAACAGGGGCTTGCCTAATATCAATCCGTCCGCTATATCCGTGAACCCTTGGATTATTCGTTTCTCCATTATATTTTTCTAGTTTTTTGAATCGGCGAATGGCTCTTCTAGGTGACCATAATGGGCCTAAAAGTTTTTCCCATTCTCTAAATACAGCCGAAGTAGGCCGTACATACTGCTCGCCGTTAATTGAAGAGCCACCGCCTAGCAGCCGTCCTGTGGTCCATTCGAATGACCGATCGTCTACTCCATTTTGTGGAATGCCTTCCCCTTGCCAAAAGTATTCAGGGAAAAATTGTTCCTCCAGCTCCGGGGCAAAGGTAGAGTCCCTAATGGGTTTATCTTTATCGTTATTTTCCCCTGCTTCCAGCACAAGAACCGATGTTTGCTTATCATCCGTAAGGGTTTTCGCTATTACAGCACCCGCAGGACCTGTTCCTACGACAATATAATCAAAGATTAATTTGTTTTTCATAAAGCTCTCCTTTTAGATAAATGGGCTAATGTAGAATATTAATCTGTTTTGTCCTATGTTCCGCCCATAACACAAAAAGACCCGCCAAAGCGGATCTTTGCATTTATTGATAGCTTACTTTTTCTTAATAACCGGCCGTACAGGCTTCGTTGTCAAGACATTAAGCGCGTCACGCACTTCTGTGGCGAAAACAAGCGGTTTTTCTACTTTTTCGAAGTGGATGTACCAGAGATTGGGGTTATCAAATAGCCAGTGATTGTGCAGTGCCGTCACTTTGATATCGTGTTTACGAAGTCGAGAAATAAACGGATTAATTTCTGCGGTCAAAATCACGGTTTCACCAAGACATAATCCTTTTCCGTTACGGCCAATACTTTCGAAAGAAAAAGCTTGGGGTATGGCAAGAAAGGATCTGGCCCTTTTCCCTAAAATGATCGGCTTGATGTTATTTCTGACTGTAGATGCAGTACAAACTCCGTTGATGATTTGAGGTGTTGCTTTTAATATAGCTGCAAACTGTCTACAAAGCGGACTAATTGCCATTTCTCTCACTCCAATTCTTTTAAGTTACTAGCATCATATGAAAAAGTAAGGGAATGGAAAGGGCAATTCTTCTTTATCGTTAGTCTAATTTGCTATATACAAAGCGCGAATGGAGTACCTTTTTAAAGCCTCAGCTTTGCTCCGTGATACTCATGTTTGATACTGTCCCATGCCTGGCGCAGACGGTTAAACCCTTCAATAATTTGTTGCTCCGATAGATGGGCAAAGATAAAGCAAGCTGATGGAGGTCCCGGTGTCAGTTGGTAATCAGCGGCATCACGCCATGTGACTCCGTAAAATCGTGCTGTCTGCATCAAATGATGATACTGGGCAGAATCATGCTTCCAGATGGCATAGGCATGTAGTCCGCAATTGTTCTGATGCCAGTGAAACAGTTCATTCAACTGCTGTATTTCCCGCTGGAACACGTCGTAGCGAGACCTGTATATGCGAGTCATCCGACGCACATGGCGAACGTAGTCGCCGCGCATCATAAAACGTGCCAGTGCGCGCTGTTCCAAGCGGGCAGGCGGCAGGGGATCGTATAGTCGTTTGGCAGCTGTCAGCGCTTGGGCTAATTCAACGGGCAGGATTGCAAACCCGAGCCGAAGGCTGCTGAACATGCTTTTGGAAAAGGAACCGACATAGATGACACATTCTGCGCAATCCAGTGCTTTTAACGGTTCAATGGGTCGTCCTGCCCAGCGGAATTCACTGTCATAATCGTCCTCAATGATCCACGCTCCCTTGGATGCTGCCCATTGCAAAATATGTTGACGTCGTGTTAATGGCAACACTGCACCGGTTGGAAACTGTCGTCCAGGTGTAACAAACAGCAATTTGGAATCCCAATCCTGTGGGACAATTCCGTGTTGATCCATTTCGGCAGCGAGTATCTGTCCGCCTGAGGCAGTAACTGCACGGTAGATGCCGGAATAACAAGGATTCTCCAATACAATTCGATCTTGTTCATGAATAAGCAACTGACTTAATAACGTGATTACTTCCATGGAACCACTGCATAATACGACTTGATCCGGGCTGGCCGTAATTCCGCGTGTTCTGCCAACATGATGGCAAATCGCTTCACGTAGCCATTCATCACCGCTCACTGGCGCAGTAGTTTCGTCAGCCGAGGGCTTTTGCAGATCTTTTCCAGCGGCAGTCAGTGCGCTTTTCCATGCGATCTGTGAATTGCCCTCCAATACAACTTCTCCTGCCTGAAAAGAAATCAAAGGCTGTTGTGCACGGTCTCTATCTGTAGCAGAAACAGGAGACGACTGTAAGTTTCGTTCCCTTTCGATCTGCATGATTCGTTGTCCCCATGCTGACAGCGTAGGGGATTTTTGCTTGGAAACGGGTGGATTCTGATTCTGCAGGCCGATTTGAGATGGGTTTGGTAGCACCGCTGTCTGTTGCATAACAAAGGTTCCTCTGCCTACTGCCGAGTCTACATATCCTTCTGCCAGCAGCATATCGTATGCTTCTTTAACACTCCCTCGCGAAATTCCATACATCACAGCCAGATCACGAGTGGAAGGCAGACGCGTACCACTCGCAAGGGAACCATTGAGGATTCCCTCACGAAGAGCATGATACAATGCCAAGTATTTTAGATGATATTTTTGAAGCGCGCGCTGATATGCAATCGTAATATCCATACTCTTCTCCTTCGATTGGGCCACTCACTTTCGTTCATATTGGGTCTTTTTATGAATCCATTTTCAACATAATCTGAAATGTATCATTGGTCAATAGATGGAGGGAGAGTTCTCTATGAGAAGGAAAGAATTTGCGGTGGCAGAACTAGAGGAAATAGAGCAGTTTCTAAGCGAGGTCAGTTTCGGATTTTTAGGCATGAACAGCGAGGATGGTTTTCCGCGTGTGGTTCCCTTGAATTTCGCTTATGGAAATGGCGTTTTTTATATTCATGGCAGCCGTGCTGGAGAAAAGATGGAACAGATGAAAGAGGATAATCGGGTTACTTTTTCAGCCGCCAAAGAATATGCGCTCATTCCATCTTATTTTACGGATGAACATATGGCATGTCCGGCGACTTCATTTTTTAAAAGCATTACCGTTCGTGGTCATGCGGAGCATGTAGTGGATTTGGAAGAAAAAGCATCGGCCTTTTCCATTTTTATGAGTAAGCTGCAACCGGAAGGCGGGTATGACACGATTGATGCTAGCGATTCTCGGTATGCTTCACGTTTGAAAGGGGTCGCTCTGATCAAAATTGTACCGGAGGATTGGACCGCCAAGTTTAAATTCGGTCAAAATGTCAAAGATCAGGAACGTCAGCAAATTATCGACGGCTTGCAACAACGGGGGCTGGATGATGATCTGACGACGATTGAGATGATGCGCAAATATTGTCCTCATCACTGAGCGTAATAAATCCTGCTCGCTCGCCATCAGATTGGTTAATTATACCTTGTAGGGAGATGCCCTTGATTTTCCGAAACTTTCAGTCCTTCCGTATTAGGACTTTTGAAGGAAAGGTATATATCATCCTCAAGCCCGTTGTTCTTACTGCAAAGGAACTTTATAATACGATAGATTTGTGGCGTAAGGGGGCAAGACCGTGATGGGAGCAGGAGTCAGAAGTCGGGAGAGTCGACGGTTGTTACTGGAAGCAGGGGCTGAAGAGTTCGCTCAGACGGGGTTTTATCAGACAAAGGTAAGTTCGATCGCGGCACGCGCAGGATTGACGCAGCCGGATTTTTATATTCATTTTGAAAGCAAGGAACAGATGTATGATGAGCTTGTGGAGAGCTTTCGTACTTTGGTGAATGAAACGGTTCAAAGCATGAAGATAGGTCCGGATCAAAGCGAAGCTGAAATTTTGCAACGGGGACAAGTGTTTCTGGAGGCTATTTTTCGCGTGTTGTCTAACAATCCGGCGATCACCCGTGTCGGATTTTACCAGGCGGCAGACTCGGTGCGCATTAAGGCGGAAATGGCCGAGCATATCAAAAAGCATCTGCTGGCTGCGCAACGATGGGGCTCGTGCCGTGAGGAACTGGACCCTGAACTGATAGCAGAATGCGTGATCGGCTTGATTGAACGGCTGACGTTAACGAAATTGTTGCCTGGACGTGAAAGTCCGTCTGTACTTGCCAAGCAGGCACGAAACCTCCTCTATCACGGCATGCTCGGGTCCGAAGAATAACAGGACTATACAATACCAAACCTAGATTTGGGCGGCAGGCGCGGCATTTGTCCCTATCATGAATGATGGCATAAGCATAAGATGCTCTTGTAAACCATGAAGGGAGGAATCACCATGTCTGGAGTAGGCGCTGGTTATGGAGCTTTTACATCTACAGGAGCGATTCTGGTACTTTTCATTCTGCTCGTTATTATTTCCAAAGCATTCGTCATCTAATTCGTAGCTCATGAATCTGATTTCGGGCGATTTGTTGTAATCGACAGAGGGAGGAGGAACTTAAGATGGGTGAAGTAGAAAGAGGTTGCGGTGGTGGCGGCTACAACATGTTTACTTCCACTGGTGTTATTCTGGTACTCTTCATTTTGCTGGTTATCATCACACGTACCATTTTCATCTAAAGCTATATTCATGGGCTTGAGCGCCGATGCTTCGGGTCTATGACCGTGCTAGTCAAAACAGGAACCGTCTCCAATAGAGGCGGTTTCTTTTTATATCAAAGTTTACGTTGACGTTAACGTTATATAGGCGTAGTATTTATATATAATCTTTTTCATAAGGTGGGTGTCATGGTTACGTATAAAATTGATGAGGTCGCCAAGCAAAGTGGTCTGACGAAGCGAACTATTCGTTATTATGAGGAGATCGGATTATTGCCCTCCCCGCAACGCAGTGAAGGAAATATGCGCCTGTATACGCAGGAGGATGTGGATTTACTAAAAAAAATAGTGAGTGCCAAGGAAGTACTTGGATTCTCCTTGCAAGAGCTTCAGCGTTACATGTCCGCAGCGGAAATGCTCAAGGGTCAGCGGGAGGAATATCGCGAGCGAACGGAGCATTTGCAACCGAACGAGCGACGGGCCATGTTGGAGGATATGGAAGGTACACTGAACGAACAGTTGGAATTAATGGAGGGAAAAATCAACAGCATCCGTTTGCTCCAGACTGAGTTGGAGGAGTTGCGGGTCAGGGTTCGTGAACGCAAAACCCTTTTGGATGAGGAACTTGATCACAACCCATCATAACAAGAACATTTACATTCAGATGTGGAGGTAACATCATAATATGAGTTCACAACATGCATTACCTGAAGAGCTAAAAGAACGCTCAGGCTTGCTGTCTCAACCTAAAGCGGTATGGGCGGTCGCCTTTGCTTGTGTTATTTCATTTATGGGCCTGGGATTGGTCGATCCGATTCTTCCGGCCATTGCCGATCAGCTTCATGCTACGAAAAGCCAAGTGTCATTGCTGTTCACCAGCTATAACCTGGTAACAGGCGTTGCGATGCTGATTACGGGCGTCGTATCTAGTCGATTGGGTGTCAAATGGACGTTACTAACCGGGATTTTGTTTATTATTGTGTTTGCTGGACTTGGCGGCACGGCCAATACAGTTGGCGGAATTGTGGGCTACCGGGCAGGCTGGGGCTTGGGGAACGCTTTGTTTATCGCAACAGCGTTATCTGCGATTGTAGGTCTGTCTACTTCTGGAACAGCTAAAGCAATTATTTTGTATGAAGCGGCCTTGGGCCTCGGGATTTCAGTGGGTCCGCTGCTGGGCGGTGAGTTAGGCTCCATTTCCTGGCGTGGTCCGTTTTTCGGTGTAGCCGGACTAATGGTCGTGGGATTTTTGTTCATTACGTTTATGCTGCCTTCGATTCCAAAGCCCAAAAAACGCGGTTCCATTGCCGATCCGTTCAAAGCGCTTAGTTATCCAGCTTTACTCACGCTCGGTATTGTAGCGTTGTTATATAACTTTGGATTTTTTACGTTGATGGCGTATTCTCCATATGTAATGCATCTGGACGAGCATGGTTTGGGTTATGTATTTTTTGGCTGGGGAATTATGCTAGCCTTTACCTCGGTGTTTGTAGCACCAAAGATTCAAGCACGCTTGAGCGTGGTATCTTCCATTAGTATCATGCTGACGCTATTTGCCATTGATTTAGGTGTTATGGCGATTGGGACGGTAGCTGGCTCGCCAACGACTGTCATTGTCGCCGTCATTGTAGCTGGTATTTTTCTGGGGATTAACAATACATTGATTACAACTGCTGTTATGCAGGCTGCTCCAGTGGAGCGCTCGACAGCATCTGCGGCCTACAGCTTCATGCGTTTTTTGGGTGGGGCCATTTCGCCGTGGCTTGCAGGGAAGCTGTCAGAGTGGTACTCAGCAGAAACCCCGTTTTATTTTGGAGCATTGATGGTACTGATTGGTGTAGCTGTGCTGATCGTACGTCGTCGACATATGCAGGATATTCAGGTGGATGCACACTAATATCGAACTTCTGAGGAGGAAAAGAGTATGAACGAATACAAACATATTCTGGTCGCGATTGATGGTTCGGAACACGCGATGAAGGCGTTGGAGACAGCCAAAACGTTGTCTAAACAGCTTCAGGGGAATCCGCATCTGACTGTATTGCATGTAAACCCAGCTCTATCCATGAATGAGCCCCCGATTGGGGTGGATGTGGATGAACGGATCGAAGAGGAGGGGCGTCATATCTTAGAACCTGCATCCGACTATTTAAAGAACGCGGACATCCCTTGCCGTATGCTAGCGGGTCATGGTAATCCAGCGAGTATCATTTGTGAAATTGCAGATCAGGAAAAGGTGGATCTGATCATTATGGGAACACGGGGAAAAGGACTTGTTTCTGAAATGATACTGGGCAGCGTGAGCCATCATGTGATTCAGCATGCACCTTGTCCGGTGCTGACGGTAAAATAGATGGTAAAAGAGACGTTAATATAGAGAAAAGGAGGAAAAAGCATGCAGCAGCATTTATTTATTGGAGGAGAATGGAAGGTAGCTTCAACGTACACGACGTTGAAATCACCGTATTCCGGGGAAATCATTGCTGAGGTGGCAGAGGCCACGCCAGAAGATGTCAAGGCTGCTATTCAGGCGGCCTCTGATGCACGCTCGGAGATGCGAGCCATGCCAGCGCACCAGCGGTCAGCCATTTTGGAGAAACTGGCTGACCTGCTGGAAGAGCGGCGTGAGGATGCAGCGCGCCTCATTGCACGCGAAGCGTCAAAACCATGGAAAGCTGCGCTGGCGGAGGTTGATCGGACGGTGCAAACCTACAAGTTCGCAGCTGAAGAAGCCAAACGGATTCACGGGGAAACCATTCCGCTGGATGCCGCACCGGGCGGCGAGGGCCGTATGGCCTACACGCTCAAAGAACCTGTCGGAGTAGTAGGAGCTATTACACCATTTAACTTCCCGATGAATCTGGTCGCTCATAAAGTGGGTCCCGCGCTGGCAGCAGGCAATACAGTCGTATTAAAGCCTGCGGAGCAGACGCCGTTGTCGGCTTACCTAATCGCGGAGCTGTTGGAGCATGCTGGAATGCCTGCGGGCGCTCTTAACGTGATCAGCGGCGATGGTAAAACCATTGGCGACGTACTTGTCACTGATCCGCGCGTCAGCTATATCACTTTTACCGGTAGCCCGGCGGTCGGTACAGAAATTCGCTCCAAGGCTGGCTTGAAGCGGGTCACGCTGGAGCTGGGTTCCAACGCGGCCGTTATTATCGACCGTGATACGGATGTGGAAGCGGTCATCGACCGTTGTGTGAGTGGAGCCTTTGCCAATCAAGGGCAGGTGTGCATATCCGTTCAACGTATTTACGTTGTCGATGAACTGTATGATACCTTTGTATCCCGATTTATAGAAGCAACTCAACGTTTAAAAATGGGAGATCCGCTAGAGCCGGACACGGATGTATCCGCGCTTATTTCAGCCAAGGACGTCGAACGTGTCCGTGAATGGTTGGAAGAAGCGGTTCGAGCAGGTGCGAGAATCGCTCTGGGTGGCCAAGTCAAGGGAGGTATTTTGGAGCCGACGGTTTTGCTTAATGTGGACCCGACTTCCAAGGTATCCTGTCGTGAAGTGTTTGCCCCGCTCGTGCTGATTCATTCTGTTAGCTCTATAGATGAAGCCGTAAACCATGTGAATGATTCGATCTATGGCCTGCAGGCGGGAATTTACACACGTAATATCACGACCGCGCTGGATGCAGCAGACAAGCTTGAGGTTGGCGGCGTGGTGATCAATGACATTCCAAGCTTCCGTGTCGACCATATGCCGTATGGTGGTGTGAAGCAAAGTGGCACCGGACGCGAAGGCGTAAAGTATGCCATGGAAGAAATGCTGGAAACAAAGCTGATCGTTATTAAACGGTAGTAGTTATATAAAAGCCTATCTGATGGACATAGATAATACGTTTTGCGTATGTCTGTTCATTAGATAGGCTTTTTTGGCACCTTCTACGTGATTGTCAGATGAAAATAAAGTGTTTTCTTAGTGCTAGATTAAGATAAGGCTCTTTTAAATCACTACTGCTACCCGCGTATGTTCTTTAATTAATATTTAAAAATGGAATATAATGAAGGATGGTCGTAGCCCCAAAAAGACAATAACAAAATAGACCTAGCCAAATGATTTTTTAAAAAAGGCAGTGCCTGAGAAGGGTTATGAAATTAAAGTATCAAAGATCTTTCAAGGCTAAACGTAAAATGAGGATGGTGCAGCAACCAGAGTAGGCTTAATCTCCCATGAGTGCTTCCCAAAAGGGAGCGACAAGCCACTAACTTTTTGAAAATGCACGTTTCTCCTTGGAAGTTTACAGCAACAAGGAATTCACCCCAAAAAAGGTTGTTTTAGTTCATTCAAATGATTAAACTAACGGTTAACAGTAGGTTCAAGTAATCGATGAGATGAAGAGGGGGAAACCGAAATGAAGACGATCAAGTGCATGATGGACCACCTGTACTGGGCGGACGGACGCATCTTGGACGCGCTCGAGGAGAGTGAGACGAAGAACAAGGACCTTCTGAAGCTGGTTCGGCACGTCGCGGTCGCGGAACGAGTCTGGCTGTCCCGATTGCAGGGCAAGGGCAGCGCGCAATATTCGGTGTGGGAGGAAGCTGAAGACCTGTCGGCGATCCGGACGATGTTCGAAGAAAACGCCGAACAATATCGTGTCTATATCGAAGGGCTCGAGGAATCCGAGTTGGATGAGATGATCGACTATGCGAACCAGAGCGGGGTTCCGTTCCGAACGTCCGTCCGGGACATCCTGTTGCAGGTCCTCTTACATGGGCAATATCACCGGGGACAGATCAACCGGGCACTTCGGATCGAATCGGCAGAGCCTGTCCAAGTCGATTACATCACGTTCGCGAGGCTCTGAAAAGTTCCGCAATGAGAAGGAATGGAAACGCAGTAAAACCGAAATATCCTACTGCACAAGAAATGGCAAAGGTAACTCAGGATGAACTTAGGCAAACTCTAATTGCGATTGGAGCAAAATCGGCTGCTACAAAGCCTCCACGGTTTTAGCAGAGCTGTTTAGGATCAAAGAGAGCCCACACCCTTATAAATTGGAAAATTAATTTGCTTCCAAATACGGTTATGGGCTTATTGATAAAGCGTATTTAGCTTGAGTTTTAGACCGTTGGTACTGTTCCGCCGTCAATATTATATTCACTTCCTGTAATAGAAGCGGCCCGGTCAGATACCAGAAAAGCAACAAGCTCAGCGACTTCTTCTGGTAGTCCTGGACGACCAATTGGAATTCCTCCCAACGAGTCCATCAGTTGCTTTAATGCACTTTCTCGGTCACCTGTCGTCTCAGCAATCCGATCAATCAAACTTTGTGCTGCCTTCGTTTCGATAAAGCCTGGCGCAACTGTATTAATACGAATGCCTTGAGGCGAAAACTGCTTGGCTAACCCTTTGCTGTAAGTAGTTAAAGCTGCTTTGGCTGCAGCATAAGCCAATGTTGCATCATATAGCGGCAAGCGACGTTGAATGGATGAAATATGAATAATAACACCGGCTTCCTTTTCAACCATAGCCGGCAGCAGTCCACGGTCTAAACGGACAGCAGCAAACAGATTGGCGTTAAAAGTTTGCTGCCAATGCTCGTCTGTCAAGATAAGGGCTCCCCCGGATGGGGCTGACGAGCCTCCAACATTGTTGACAAGAATATCTACACCGCCTAGGCGCTCAAGAACGCTGGTTACCACTTTATCTACACCTGCAGGCGTACTAATATCGGCTGGAATAAATAGATCCGGATTTTCTAAATTAACTGGAGTAGTTCGAGCCGTAGTAATTACAGTAGCACCTGCAGCCGTAAGTCTCTTAGCAATAGCCTCTCCCATTCCTTTGGTACCGCCTGTGACCAAGGCCTTTTTACCTTTAAACTCACTTACAATGTTTTCTAATTGAAAACTCATGCGAATAATTCCTCCTGATTTTCACAATGTGGTTGAGAACTACCTCTAGGTATCTTCACTCCGAGTTCACTTGTTTTGCGAACCTTACACACTATCGACAATGATACCTCGGTACCGCCCTCCGCGCAGTCGATGCTTTAGGGCTTTTTGATAGGCTGGACTAAAGTACCAAGCTTGTGCTTCCTCAAAAGTGGGGAATTCCAGGATGGCCAACCCTTCAATATCGGGTCCTTCGAGGACCAGGTATGCGCCATACATTGCTAGGGGTTTGACGGAATGTCCCGCCAAACCTGCCGGTGCCAACTGAGAATAGAGTTGGAGTTCAGTTTGATCGGTACTCTGTTCACGTATAAAAACAACATAAGCGGACATATACGGTTTTCCCTTTCTTGTTTTTTCAGGATTTTGCAAAATTCGATTCCAGTCGCTCCGAAGTGCAAGATATAGACGAACTAAACCATCTCGATCTATATCTTGTTCATTGGAAGTCGCTTATGGGATTTTTACAAAATCCTCTTTTAATTACTTTATGGGAGTGTAATAATCAGTTCTTTAATTTTATTGTTGTTTACTAGAAATTGATGTTTAAGTAGGAGTGGGTCGGGAAGATTCGATTTATCAAAGTCTCCGTCTACTTTCGCAGTTACGACGACGGTATTATTTGTGTCATCCATATCCATGATCTCGAAGGTGACATTCGGCTCCAATATTTCTGCTTCACACCATGATTTTATGGCTTCCATACCTTTGATTTCGCGATGATTATCCAAGATCAACGCATCTTTATCGAAAGCGGAAGTAAATGTTTCAAGCCGGGATTTGTTGGCTGATGTAAAGTAAGTTTCTACTGCTGGTGGCATGGGTCTATGTGGATTCATTGATTCTTCAACCTCCTATGGTGAGTATGTTGTGAGCGATAACTTCAAACTCATCATAGCAGTGATAATATGACTACATGGTGTCATATTATAGAGGATCATTTAAATTTCTTTTCATCGTTTCTAAATGAGACAATATTCTTGTACGTACTTGTTCGGGGCTAACCTTTATAAGGAGGGGACCAAAGGACAGCAGATAACTGTCCAGCCAATTGCCTACGGGAAATTGTGCCGTGACGGTATAAGAGCCGTCTTCCTTCTGAGTAATTGTTTTCTCGGCAAATTCATCGTATACGCGGTAAGCACCTTGAGCAGAAATGTGAAGAGTTACTTCAATGGTATCAAGCAAATTGTTCATTTTTGTATCTGTAGATGCTACGACCGTTCTTGGCTCATAACTAATTTCGGAAACTGTAATCTCTTTCATTCGGCTAATCTTAAATACACGATGACTTTCGGTATTTAAACAGTAACCTTCCACATACCAGGATTTATCTTTAAACAATAGCTTGGCAGGTTCGACGCTACGATAACTCTGTTCCCCGGCGACGTTATAATAGCGGAACTTTATAACATGGTTTATAATTATTGCGTTGCGAATGAGTGTAAATAGCTGTCTTTGACTGTTTTGGCTTCCCCATGGCGAAAAATCTACCTCGATCCAGTTACCCATGTCTTTTTTAAAAAGCCTACTCAATTTGTTCAGCACTTCTTCTACCTGTGGGATGGTAGCGGTGGCCACACTCTGAAGGGCCATTAAGATATCATCTTGTTCCTGCTCGGACAGTAAAGAGGTGTTAAAGACATAACCCTCCATCAATGATATTCCGCCACCCTTGCCTCTACTGCTGTAGATGGGAATCCCAGCTGCGCTTAAGACATCTATGTCCCGATAAATGGTTCGTGTGGAAACCTCAAAATGTTCTGCCAATTCATCAGCAGTCACTTTTTTCTTATGGAGTAACATATAAATAATTTCAAAATGTCTGCTTAGTGGCATACGCTTCACCTCTCTAGGAGCATACACCTAATAACATGGCATTATAAAGTCATATTAAGTGATTGTTTGACACCACACCCTAATGGACATCAACTGGGGGACCAATCTTTTATATAAAGTTGAACAAAAAGCACTTGCAAAGTAAAAAGGAATAAACTATACTGAGGCCAATCATTAGTGATTGATCAATCACTAACTAAATTAACAAGCAATGGAGGTGCTATTCATGAGCAGGATACCGCTCAAGGTTACTCAAACGTATCTTTATTGGAACTATGGATTGAGCATATTCAGTTAGTTGAAGGTGTACAAAATTTAGTAATTGATCAATCACTTACTTTGAAGTAAATGGAGGAAAACCAATGAAACATCTTATTATTTACGCACATCCATCTGAGGGAAGTTTTAATCATGCGATTTTGAACACAGCAGTCGAGGGGCTAAAGCAAAAAGGACATGATGTGGTTGTTCGTGATCTATATGCAATCAATTTTCAACCTGTGGTTAGCAGTAGCGAGGTCATTGGAGACATTGGAGAAGATGTTGTACGGGAGCAGGAGTATTTGCAATGGGCAGAGGTAATCACCTTTATTTATCCTATTTGGTGGACGGGGATGCCAGCTATTATGAAGGGATATATTGACCGCGTATTCTCCTACGGATTTGCTTATAAATATGTAAATGGAGTGCAGATGGGACTGCTCAAGGGAAAGAAGGCTATTATTCTCAATACGCAGGGAAAATCACGTGCGGAATATGCCAGCATTGGTATGGATCAAGCACTTCGCTTGACGTCCGACAAAGGCATATTTGAATATTGTGGACTTGATGTCATGTATCATCTATTTTTTGAGTCGGTACCCCAATCTGATGAAGATACGCGTAAAGAGTGGCTTAACCAGATTGCAGACATGGCTAGCAGATCCTAATATTTATGTTCAGAGCCAGTGGCTAACCCAAAAGGCAACGCGTGCATTTGCAGGCGACGCCTTTTGGTTGGTCCAACATTGAATGTGTTCCAATCGACAACTCGCTTATGACAAGTGGCAATTGCTACAATAAGGGTTGAATATTAGTTTTTCCGATTTTTCCGATTGGCGCTACGAGATCCACTGGAAGGCCACTGTGATCCACTACCTTGACCATGTTGAGGCCACCACTGTGGTCCGCCGCTCTGACCGCCGCCTTGACCATGAGGATGCCAATGCGATCCACCGCCTTGGCTCCCACCCTGACCACCGCTTTGTCCTGGAACAGAAGGCATGCTTGGATAAGGGCCTTGAGCCTGACTGATTTGAGTAACATCAATATAAGACTGTGTGCCATTAGGATATAGCACTAACATAGATTTGTTAGCGGGATCTACGCTTTTTACAAAAGCAACGATCTGTTGACCGTTCACAGTAAATATTCCCCATAAATTAACAAAATTGCTCACTTCAGTAGTGGTCGCGAAATGTGGTTGTTACGGCCCCATCGAACGATGAGAAGAATGTTTTGACAAGGCATCATATGTGCAAACGTACTCGTTGGAATGGGCAATGTTGCTACAAATCGAGATAATGCATCTTAGAGAATTTAGTTAATCAATTGAAACAATTTGCCATGCGCCATCTTTATCTTTTTCAAAGTAGAAGGTATATCGTATATCGGGTGAATATCCTTCTTCATTATTCAGCCGTTCCCCTACAACGGGTATCAATGTCCGATTATTTTCTTTTATAGCTCCAGCAATACCAGTAAACTTCACCGGATGATCGAAGAGGTAATCGTGACCTGTTCCAACGTCTGGACCGAGCGCAGCATGGAATTGTTCCAAATCTTTTGACACGAAGGCAGCTATTACTGCTTTGAGTTTTGTTATCATGGCATCTTCAATTAGAGGATCTTTAACATCATTCCATTTGATCTCGTCTAAGCTTTGCAGGGCGGCTGGTTGATCTGTTCCTTCTTTGACTACCGTTTCTGAGGTTGTTGGTACTGTTTCATTGGTAGATGTATCTGTTGTTTCCTGCTTTCCACAACCAGCAAACACACTTACACTTACGGAAAGTATAAGAATAGAAAAAATTTGAGCAGGTTTGTTCATATTAGGTTCACACATCCTTTCTCTATCTATAAAACGAATACTATTTTTTTATGAGGAGAAGATGTAATGAAATGACGAAAAACTGACGAAAAGAAAAAGTATAGGATGTTTTACTACAGAAAAATGAATAAATAAATGAAATGACCTTCTCTAATTAAAGAAGGCCATTTTTTAATTCAGGAACCAATATTAAATGTAGCACTGCCTTTTGCTATAGGCGTTCTCGCTTGTAAGTCATTCAGTGGGTCTTTATACCTGGTTTGGAATTTTCGCATGAACGTTTTTGCATTTTGTCGGTTAGCTATGCTGCTGCGTATCACGGTTCAAAAGTGCTGTACATGATGAAATCACTGGTGTATATCTATGTAGGGTATCAAGCTGTGGTTATAGCATTTTTTTGAGCTGGGATATACGGGCTT
The DNA here is from genome assembly GCF_017833915.1 of Paenibacillus sp. 1182. NCBI lineage: Bacteria > Bacillati > Bacillota > Bacilli > Caryophanales > Paenibacillaceae > Paenibacillus > Paenibacillus sp. 1182. The sequence goes on from NZ_JAFICR010000005.1 coordinate 366,607, forward strand.
GGGAAACCTCAAGTATTTTGGCATATTCGTGCTGTGCTGCATTGGGGTGTTTTTGCATTAATTCTTTTAGACTTTCGATCATCTGTTGTGTCGATCGCCGCAGACGTTTGGACTCTTTATTAGATCGTTGTGAGTTGGATAAAGCTGATTTGGCTGGTCTTAGGACTGGGCTGAAATTTACCCCCTTCTTTAAACTCTCAATACATTCCCCGCAAATAAAGCTGTCTCTAAAATAAGTTAATTGTTCTGTTGAACCACACATTTTACACGTCACCCCAGTATATTTTCGAAAGGCGAGAATACCGGTTTCCTCATCTGCAAAAATCTCAACAGGATCACCCACATTATAATCCATGGAAATTCGCATTTCTTTGGGAATAACGATACGGCCTAACGCATCTAGGGGACGTGTCATACCTGTACTTTTCAAATGATAACCTCCTTTTTTATATCCTTATAATACTAAATAGTTATGATAAAAAAGAATAGGCTTAGAGAAGCAATCGCATATATTTAGTAAACTGTTGAAAAGTATACAAGTAATTACTAATATATGTTTATTTATTGAGGGGTGTGTGAGGATAATTATAAAGAATTACCGATATATATTCATAAATCATATTCTAGTTGGCAATAAAATTTTTAGTAATACGGGATAAGGAGCAAGCTGTGGAGGCAATCGATTCCCATGCTGTATGAGGTGGCGTTTGGTGTGTAGAATTGGATGCAATATAAGGCGGTGCGGGTATGAACTCGATTAGCACGTGAAGGTCTTCAGACCGACCAGATTGTGGACGATATTATCAGCCATGTTGACGATTTTGGTTATGAGGCACAAATGCCCACGTTCTATTTTCTGTCCGGACTGACGGGCAATAAGAAGGTTGCCTCGCTGCTGTAAGGTAGTAGGAATCTTAATTTTGCACTCTTTACTATGAAAACTTATACTTATCGTTAAAGCTGACTTGAAGAGAAAATTTAAGAATGAGGAGGGGAATAACCATGTACTCCATTAAAGAAGTTCAAATCAAGAGCGGATTACCCGCATCTACCCTTCGTTATTATGAAAAAGAAGGTATATTACCTGATGTCGGTCGGGATGAAGGGGGAAGAAGGGTATATACCGAAAAACAAATCGATTGGATCAGGTTCCTTATGGCCATGAAAGATACAGGGATGACCATTGAAGAAATTAAGGCATACCTTGAGCTAAATGTAAAAGGAGAAGCCACAATCCAAGAGAGAAGAGATTTCCTTGTAGCCCACAAAAAGAAGGTGGAAGAACATGTGGCACAAACGCAGCACAATTTGGAGAAAATTATTCAAAAGATAGCTTTTTATGATCGTGTGGTTATGGGAAAAAGCCTCTCTTAGGTATCGTTTGATCTGTAAATAGTGGTTAAGTCAAATCGAATATATGGAGCCCCCAGCATATTTGAAAATGCTCGTTGGTGGGCTTTTTTTTGCATAGTTATCTAAAGATGCCGATTGTAGGTCGCAAGTATGAAAAATGGTTGGTAAATGAGCGGTTCACAATGCGCTTATAGGGTAAAAGTGTAGTACCAAGGTGGGCAAGTGGGGGCGTTAACTCTCACGCCACGTGAGACTGTAGACTGTCAAGTAAGGGAGGTGAAGCGGAATGGCTTATACGGTGAAGGAAGTATCTAATCTGTCGGGAATCAGCGTACGAACCTTGCATTATTATGATGAAATAGGATTGCTGAAACCGCATCATATTGGAAATAATGGATATCGCTATTACGAACAGGAACAACTGTTGAGGCTTCAGCAAATCATGGTATATAGGGAACTGGATTTGCCTTTATCTGAAATTGGAAATATGCTGGAGCAAACCAAGGAACAAAAGGCCGAGGTTTTGCAAGAGCATCGAGCCAAGGTCGAGGCCAAAGTCTTCCGCTTGCATACTCTCCTACAAACCATCGACGAAACGGTGGCTTATTTGAAAGGGGAACAAGCAATGAAACCAGAGCAAATGTACCAAGGGTTTAACCCGGAAAAGCAGGAAATGTATGAACATGATTTGACAGACCGTTATGGTCAAGAGGCTCAGAAAACAATTCAGGAGAGCAAGACGGCGACGGAGAACTGGAGCAAAGAGGATTATTTGGATTCGCAGGCAGAGGCTGACCAGATTCATCGACGGCTGGCTGAAGCCATGAATAAAGGATTGAAGCATAACAGTGAAGAAGTACAGGCGCTGATCCGCCGTCATCTTCAATGGGTAAGCCGATTTTATACTCCTACCGCAGAAATTTATAGCGGGCTGGGAGACTTGTATGTCGAGCATGAGGATTTCAATAAAATGTATGAAGGCTATCGCCCCGGGCTGGCTGAGTATTTGCGAGACGGAATGAAGGTGCTGGCCGAACGGGAATTAAACTAGCAACAGCTGATGAAAGGGCTTAAATGATATGAAAAAGACGTGAACAACAAGCCGATTTGACGGCCTGCTGTTCACCCTTTTTTTGTGTAAAACAGCTTACATGCTGCTTGGTACTGTTCTCATGCCTTGCTGACTGCTGTTTCCGAACTGCTGCATGTTACCACTGCCTGCAAAATGCTGTCCAGTCGTTCCCATATGCTGCGGAAAGCTGTGATTCATGTGGCTTCCTGCACTAAAGGTGGATGGTTGCATACTACGGGAAGCATAGTTATCGCCAAATCCAGGCTGAGTCATTTGGCTGCTCGAGCGGATAGTGTTTTCCAGCTGACTACACAGTTGAATAACTTGTTGGTATTGTTGCATAGCTTTTTGGTGGTCCTGGATTGCGGTTTGGATCATTTGAGCTGCATTACGTTCACGTTGCATCAGGTTTTCAAGGCTGGATGCATTTTGTTGCTCTTGTTGCAGCAACTGCTGATACATGGCGGTTCCTTGTTGTGTTTGTTGTGCCAATTGCTGAATAATTTGTTCACATTGATGAAGTTGTTGTTGTGGAGCCATGTTGTTGAACATTGATCATCAATCTCCTTCGCCGGATAGTTTTGGGTTTCAGACCCTCCTATATTGTGGCGAAGGAAGACGATATATATGCGTTATTTTTGGTTATAGGCTGGCTAACAGAATAGCCGTAAATTCCTCTAGGAATACACGATCTTCGTGATCAAAACGACCTTTAAGTGGGCTGTCAATGTCCAGCACTCCTATCAGCTCCCCATTCTTGACAAGGGGAATAACGATTTCACTATTGGAAGCAGCGTCACAGGCAATATGTCCTGGAAACGCATGTACATCATCTATAACAAGCGTTCGTTGTTCTGCTGCTGCGGTACCGCATACGCCACGTCCCAACGGAATCCGTATACATGCAGGTAAGCCCTGGAAAGGACCAAGTACAAGCTCAGTGCCATCATAAAGATAGAAACCGCTCCAGTTAATATTTGGAAGGAAGTGACCGAGTAATGCTGAAGCATTTGCCAGATTAGCAATGGTATTGGATTCATCATGAATCAGTGCCCGGAGTTGCCCGAGAACGGATTCGAATTGTTCATGACGTGTGCCTTCGTAAGGTATAGTTTGAAACATGTAGAGTTCACGCTCCTAACATTAAATTTTCACATGAAGTGCTGTATAAATTGCCGAAAATAGGTAATTATGCAATTCGCTTTTACCATTGGTTAATTAATTTAAGATATAACGATTGTGTATATTCAGTCAAGTGGAAAACTATACGTTTTAGCGAGGCAAACAATATCGAAAGTAATTCAGCAAGGGTTGCCCTCATCTGTTTCCAGCTTATCCTCTATGGGTAAAAACAGTGTAACATGGTTGGCCTAGGCCAGAGAGGAGTTACAATTATGCATGCAGATGTTCAGAACTTGTTTATCCGTATACAGATGCTTTCTTATGCACATCAGAACGATCTCACGATAAGAGATATTCAACCTGTGTTGGAAGAGCGCGGTTACCGTGTAGGAGAACGTGAGGTCAAGCAGGAGCTTGAAAACCTGACGCAGGAAAACTTTCTGACACCGCATGATGATATGTACAGCATTACCGGTGCAGGGATCGATGAATTACAGGAAATTCAGTCGATGCTGGACGTACTGTACAAGGATGTTGTGAAGAAAGCGACACGCACCACTACCCGTGTCTCTTCTTAAAAGGCTTAGATGCTCAATACTTTTGATTCGGAAGACAAGCTCTCAAACGGTTTAATCTCTTATAAAATAGAAGATGCCCTTCTAATTCCTAATCCTAGGAACAGAAGGGCATCTTCTATATATAAGCTTCTCAGCTTTAAATAAGGTTGTGTTTGTTGAAGGTGTGTGCTTAAATGTAGCGTATATTTATTGTCATTTTAAATGCTGGAAGGATGATTGAACATGTGTGCATATGCATGTAAGGGGCATATACCACCGCAGGAAAGTTCGCGTCTTCGGCTGCGAAGGATGGAAAGCGGGGATGCGGCTACGATGTTCGCTTGCTGGTCTGACCCGGAGGTTCACCGTTATATGAACCTTTCTGGTATGTCAGGGCGTGAGGACGCAGAGGATATGATTGAGCTGTTGAATGAGCTGGCGAAGACGGAGGATGCGCTGCGCTGGGGAATAGAGCTGAAGGAGAACGGGAAGTTGATTGGAAGCTGTGGTTTTAATTATTGGCAGACAGAGGGAGCTTATAAAGCTGAGATTGGTTATGAGATAGCCAAGCCTTATTGGCGACAGGGTTACATGACCGAGGCGCTACGCTTGGTGCTGTCATTCGGGTATAACACGATTCGGTTGAATCGGATCGAAGCGCTGGTGGACCCGCGCAATACAGGCTCGCAAGCTCTGCTGTCCTCGATGGGCTGGACACAGGAAGGACTGTTGCGGCAGGTACAGCATACATCTACAGGCTTTAAGGATATGCTGATGTATTCTTTACTGCATGAAGAATGGCTCAGACTGGAGGCACAACGAAATGCTGTTTCAGTATAACGGCGGTTCATCACCACTGCACAGACTAGGGCCGTTAAGTAAGCTAATATGGGTGGGATGCTTTAGCCTCCTGTCGATGGTTTGGGATTCGACGCTGCGGGAAGCAGTTCTCTTGGCTGTACTGATTGCTGTGGCTGGCTTGGGCGCACGTTTGACCTTAGCACGCCAGCTTCGGGCTATGTCATTCCTGATTGGGTTAGGCATCCCATATTTTATACTGTCTATCCTAGCGATTCGAGAAGGACATCCCGTGGCTTCATGGGGACCCATTGTCATTACAGCAGAGGGACTGGACATCGCAGGGGCGTTAACGTTGCGGATTTTTGTGTTGTTTTTGGCGTCTTATATCTATCTCTCGACGACCGATCCCCGAGATTTTGTGCAGGCATTGAATCTGCGCTTGCGTGTTCCTTATCGGTTTGCGTTCGGTATTTCAGTGGCACTGACGTTTCTCCCCTTATTGGAAGAAGAAGGGCGAACCATTATGGCAGCACGGCGTGTTCGTGGACAGGAACCACCACGAGGGTGGAGCCATCGGTTATCATGGTGGAGCGGGTATGCGGCTGCCGTGTTGGTGAATGCTGTAAGACGGGTTCAGCAGACGGCGCTGGCTATGGAGGGCAAAGGTTTCGGTGCTTATGCGGAACGGACTTATCTTCGTACACTGAAGAATGGGCGTTTAGGCAACTTATGTGCTGTGACTGCTGTAGTAGCTACGGCTGTTTTAGGGTGGAGCTTATAAAGTGAAGCCTCTTATTTTTAGTCTTATTGTCAACCTATGAAATATAATTAGGTTGACAATAAGACTGCAGATGAATACATTTATACAGTAGCAGCTTGTATAAGGATCAGAGCTGCAATCTTATAGATTAGATAGGGAGAGGAGTCAAGAATACATATGAAGGAATCTCGTATGTTTGCAAAGTTTACAACGCTGGATATCGTACTCATGGCGATGCTGGCCACGTTGAACGGCGTCATGACCGTGTATTTGTCGCTCATTAACAAAACATTAAACAGTCTGGGAGGGCCTATCGCAACTTCCACTATTGTCGGTCTGTACATGATATACGGTTTGTTGGCCTATTATATTATTCGTAAGCCGGGTACGGCGGTTATTGCTTATGCTTTTGGTGCGGTAGTGCAGTCTTTTATGGGCTCTGCCTATGGAATTGCTTCTATTATTGCGGCGGCTGTCTGCTATATGATTGCGGCTGAGTTGGTATTTGCCTTGTTGCGGTATCGGCGCTGGAACGCAGTTTCGCTGATGCTAGTGGGTGGGGCTATGGTTCCGCTGTGGTTTATTGTGGCAGCCAATATGTTTGGCTATATGCATTGGGGGTGGAAGGTGCTGACGATTGCACTGGTCGTTCGTATCCTGAGCGGCATTGTCCTGTGTGGTCTGCTGACGAAAGTGCTGGGCGATGCCTTAAATCGTACGGGACTGTTAAAACGGTTTGAACTAGGACGCGCTTCACGTGCATAGCCGTGGGTGGCTATGCATGTGGTTATATCTTCAACAATGGGGATCGAGGATATTTCAGTTATGAATGAACATAGCGATTATAATTCGAACAGTAAAATAGCCGTATCCTTGAAGAATTTTGGCTATCGGTATGATGATCAGGTGGAGCCAGCGTTACATGGCCTGACACTGGACATTGCGGTGGGCGAGCATGTAGCCATTGTCGGAGCCAGCGGAAGTGGAAAGTCTACGCTATGCCAGCTGCTTCATGGCGGGTTATCCCGTTCTGGCGAGGGCGAACGAACGGGTGAGTTGACCGTGTACGGGATGGACCCCGATACCGCTGATTTGGCTACTGTCGCCACCACTGTCGGCGTCGTGCTTCAGGACCCGGATGCCCAGCTGGTGCAGGGAATCGTCGAAGACGAGATTGCTTTTGGGCCGGAGAACCTGCGCGTGCCTCCGGCAGAAATAGCGCAGCGCATTGCCGCTGCGCTGGAGGCCGTCGGCCTAGCTCCCGAGCGCGACTCCTTCGTGCGGCGCCTCTCGGGAGGCCAGCGCCAACGCACCGCGATTGCTGCGGTACTGGCGTTGGAAGCGCCGCTGGTCGTGTTCGACGACGCAGCTGCGCAGTTAGACCCGCCGGCTGTCTGCGACTTCGTCCTGTTATGTCGGCGGCTCCATGCCGAAGGCCGGACGGTAGTTACCGCGTCCGGCCGCATAGACGATGGCGCGCGGGCAGCGCAGCGCATCATCGTCCTGAAGGGCGGGACCGTGCAGCTGCAGGGTCCGCCCGAAACGCTGCTGCGCGAACATGGTGCGCAGCTGGCCGCCTTGGGGCTGCTCCCCTCTTCCGCAGAGAGGGGAGACGTGCCGCGTGAGCCGGGCGCGAAGCCCGGGTCAGCGGCGGACCGCGCTGGACAGCCGTTGCTGGAGGTGAAGGGATTGCCCTTCACCTACCCCCGCAGCCAGCGCCCGGCGCTCAAGGGCGTGAGTCTTGCCCTTGCGCCTGGCGAACGAGCCGTGCTGTTGGGCGAGAACGGCTCAGGTAAAACCACGCTCGGCAAGCTGCTCATGGGCCTACTCCCCGCACCGAAGGGGTGCATGTGGTGGGAGGGGCAGGATATGGCGAAGCTGCCCATTCACCAGCTGGCTACCGAAATCGGCTATGTGTTCCAGCAGCCAGAGCATCAGTTTGCAGCTGCAACGGTGTGGGAAGAGTGCTTGTACAGCGTTCGCGCCAAGCTTGGTTTACGGACCCGGGAGCCAGTTCCCGCCGCATATGTGGAACGGGCGCATCACTTGCTGGCTGCCGCCAGGCTGGAGCACAGACTGGATGCCTCCCCGTATCTGCTAAGTGGAGGCGAAAAAAGGCTCTTGAGCGTTGCAGCACAGTTTATCTTGCCCAAAAAGCTCTACATTCTGGATGAGCCTACCGCAGGAACGGATTACGAAGGGGCGAATATTCTGCTCCGTATGTGCACAGAGCAGTCTACCGAAGGCGCGGCATTCCTGATCATCACCCACGATATACAGGTAGCTGAACGCTTTGCCAGCCATGTTCTTCGTATGGAAGAGGGGTATCTCTATAAAACGGAAAATAGCTGGAATGATCATACGATTACAGTTGACAAAAATTAAGGATATGTAGACAATAATATATATACATCGTACAAAACAGGCGGCCTATATAGGCCGCCTGTTTACGATTATACAGTGCGGGTAATCATCCATCTGAGAGGGAAAACTGCACAGATACAACACAGTTTTTATAAGGAAAGGATTTGTGATTTGCTTGGGAGACGATAAACCTATGAAGCGCGGACTCGTGCTGACAGGTGTTCTATTGGCCACTTTTTTGGCCGCAATTGAAGGAACGGTTATCGGTCCAGCGGGACCGACGATTGTTAGTGAACTGGGCAGCGTGAATTTGCTCAGCTGGATTTTTACGGCATATTTACTGACGATGGCTGTGACCACACCTATTTTCGGAAAGCTTAGCGATTTGTTTGGCCGAAAACCCATTTTTTTAATCGGCTGTTCGTTGTTTGTACTTGGCTCTTTACTTTGTATGATAGCTGGTACTATGGAGCAGCTTATTATCTACCGGGCCATTCAGGGGATTGGTGCGGGTGGTGTCATTCCTGTTACCTTTACCATCATCGGTGATATATACAAAATGGAGGAACGTGGCAAAGTCCAAGGCATGATCAGCTCAGTATGGGGAATTTCTTCCCTGATCGGGCCACTCTTGGGCGGTTATGTGGTCACCTATTTTGGTTGGGAGTGGATTTTCGGCTTTAACGTTCCTTTTGGATTGCTGGCTATGTACTTCATCGCCCGTTACTTGCGTGAACAGGTAAGCAAGCGTACCGCACGTATCGACGTACCCGGAGCGGTTACCTTTACCATCGGGATGACGGCTCTCTTGCTCGTATTGGCACTGGGCGGACAGTATATCGGTTGGGCTTCTCCTGAATTGCTGGCCTTGGCTGCCGTAGCCATTTTGTTCCTGATTCTGTTTTTGGTTATAGAAAAACGCGCTCAGGAACCGATGGTGCCACTAAAGTTATTTCGGATACGGGATATCGCTTTTTCCTGTGCCGCAGCCCTGTTAGTCAGCACCCTGCTGATCGGATTGACTAGCTATCTTCCACTATGGATTCAAGGTGTATACGGTGGGGATGCCGCTTCATCTGGTCTCGCATTGGCTCCAATGTCCATAGGCTGGCTATTTGGCTCTATGATCGGAGGACGCATTTTGCTGACGCTGGGCTCGCGTCGAACCTCATTGATTGGACTGACCCTGATTGTATTGGGAGCCTTCGTCATGACCTTGATGGGCCAAACGGCTCCTATCTGGCTGCTCTTCCTGTCTACATTGTTGTATGGACTGGGATTCGGTTTCTCGATAACTGTGTTTACGATTATTGCCCAGTCCTCGGTCGGGTTCCAGTTGCGTGGCGCGTCTACAGCTTTGAATACATTCCTGCGCACGTTGGGGCAAACGATCGGGGTTGCTGCCTTCGGTTCATGGCTGAATTATCGCATTGCTGCCCAGACAGCAGAAGGACAGCTTACACAGCAAGGGGTTACGCAGGAGGATATTAACGGTCTGCTTGCACCTCATGCTTCACAGAGTCTAAGTGACAAGGTTGCCGGATTGCTTCGTTCTGTACTGGAAAACAGTCTGCATTCCCTGTTCGTTATCATGGTCGTTATTGCAGTGATTAGCTGGTTTGTCGTGCTCGGACTGCGGAACCGTCCGCCGGGTACGGAAGAAGAGGCAGATCAGCGCGTAAAGACACCACAAAGAGAACACGCATAAAAAATAATATAAATCTTTCATTATAAAAGAGATAGCCCGGACCTTTGAATAAAAGTCCGGGCTATCTCTTTATTCAAAGGTCTCTCCTCCTAATGATTCAACAAAAAAACACCTCGCATAGGACCAATAAATTTCCCAGCATACAAAAAGGAAATAAAAATCCCCTTGAGACTGCGATATATTCATATGGTATAGGTAACAAAATAGTAAAAAAGTCTTAAGAAATTGTAACAAAAAATTTGTTTCTGGATGGAGCTGTAGGGTACTAAGGAACTATTTTTTTGAACCCGCTTACAAATTGGGCTTTGTATGATTTATTTTAGAATGATTTTGCATGTGAATGAAGCAACCAAGCTAGCAATATGAAACACGGAAAAAAATCAAGCAGCAAATTTTTCTGAATGTAATAAGAATGAAAAAAAAGGGATTTTCAGAAAATTACTAGGAAAATATGAGGATGAAATTCATAGAGTAACCTGTTTTCTTATCTCACATAATAGGGCTTTTCAGTCTATATCAATCGTTTGACATACCATATAAAATGGCCCTATCAACCAAAAAGTTGGTTTTCAAATCTAGAAGCATAATTAGATTAAGGGAGATGGAGTACTTGAAGTTTAACAAATGGTTCAGTAAAGCAGCCACTGCAACAGTAGCAACTACCTTGCTGTTAGGAGGCGGCGTTCAGGCTTTTGCCGAGGAAAATGATGCATCTGATCTCAAAACAGACAATGCATTTACGCAAATTACGCGTAATGACATGCTGAATATTTTCAAACAGCAAGGCAAAGAGAAATATGAGGTTCCGTCCTTCGATGCGTCTACAATTAAGAATATTCCTTCTGCTATTGGTCGCGACAGCTCAGGCAAGCTGACTGATTTTGATGTCTGGGACTCTTGGCCGTTACAAAATGCCGATGGCACAGTAGCCAATTACAAAGGGTATAATATCGTTTTTGGATTGGCAGGCGATCCTAAAAGAGCAGAGGATACATTTATATATCTGTTCTATCAAAAAGCGGGTAATACCTCGCTGAGCGGCTGGAAAAATGCCGGAAGAGTATTTAAAGACAATGATAAATTACTTGCCAACGATCCGATTCTAAAAAATCAGTCAGAAGAATGGTCCGGTTCTGCTACGTTAACCTCTGATGGACAAGTACGTTTATTTTATACCAGCAGACAGCCCTTTGAGCCAAATAACCAACTATACGGCAAACAAACCTTGAGCACGGCTCAAATTAATGTCTCTCAGCCTGATGACAAGACACTGAAAGTAGATGGAGTCGAGGATTTGAAATCGATCTATGACGGTGGAGATGGGAAAACCTATCAAAATGTACAGCAAAGCGTCGGAATAGATATGGACAACCATACGTTTAGAGACCCTCACTATGTCGAGGATCAAGGCCACAAATATATTATATTTGAAGCCAACACAGGAACAGAAACCGGCTACCAAGGCGAAGATTCGCTTCAAAACCCAGCTTATTATGGCGGCAATAAGAAATTCTTCACGGAAGAGCAACAAAATTTGTTGCAAAGTCCCAAGAAAAAGGGAGCTGAGCTGGCTAACGGCGCACTGGGCATCGTTGAATTGAATGATGATTATACGTTGAAAAATGTAATGCCTCCTTTGATTGCTTCCAATTTGGTAACAGATGAAATTGAACGGGCAAATGTGTTCAAAATGAACGGTTTGTGGTATTTATTTACGAGTACGAGAGGTTCCAAGGTGACTGTAGATGCGATCGGTGACGATGATATTTACATGCTGGGTTATGTTTCTACTTCCTTGACAGGGCCTTATAAACCCTTGAATGGAACCGGTCTCGTTCTTCATCAGGATCTGGATCGTGATGATATTACCTGGACGTATGCCCATTTTGCTATCCCGCAAGGCAAAGGCAATAACGTAGTCGTTTCGAGTTATATGACCAATCGCGGGCTTTTCCCGGATCACAAATCTACTTTCGCACCAAGCTTCCTGCTGAATATTAAAGGCTCGAAAACCTCTGTTGTGAAAAACGGTATTTTGGAGCAAGGGCAAATCACGATTGATCCAACGAATGACAAAAAAGAATCTCCAAATGAGTATGGAAAGAAATAAGTAGGTATATGTAATGCAGTATGTCCGAAGGCGGTAGATTGGTAGCAACCCGATCTGTCGTCCATCGGGCGGTACATAACGATGCAATGAGAGGTAAGGAGGATCGTCATAATGAAAAAAAAAACTCCCAAGAGCATTTGGATACGATCCGTTGTAATCATCACAGGCTTAACTATATTCATAGCTATGGGTTGGAGTATGTACCAACAGGATACAGCCGAACCCCCAAAATCTGCTGCAACTCCAAAAAGTCAAGCTAAACAAAGTAAGCATACAACACCGACCTATCGGTCAGCCTATCATTTTACCGTTCCGGATAAGTGGAAGAATGACCCCCAACGGCCCATTTATTTCGATGGAAAATATCATTATTACTATTTATACAATCGTGACTATCCCAAAAAGAACGGTACAGAATGGCGACATGCTACATCAACCGACCTGGTTCATTGGAAAGATGAAGGGGTGGCGATTCCCAAATATACGAACCGGAATGGAGATCCTTGGTCCGGTTCGGTCGTGATCGATGATAAGAATACCGCAGGTTTTGGAAAAGGGACGCTGGTAGCCATTGTGACACAGCCCTCCGCAGATGGCGGAAAGCAGGAACAATTTTTGTGGTACAGTAAGGATAACGGCAAGACGTTTACTTCTTACCGCAACAAGCCTGTGATGTCCAATCCCGGTACAAAGGACTTCAGAGATCCCAAAATCATCCGAGATACTGGGCGTAATCAATGGATGATGGTCATGGCAGAGGGAACGAAGATTGGCTTTTATAAGTCTAAAAATTTAAAGGATTGGCAGTTTACGAGTGGCTTTCAAACGGAAAATATCGGGCTTGTGGAATGTCCTGACCTTTACCAGATGCGTGCAGATGATGGAACCTATCAATGGGTTTTGGGCGCGAGCGCCAATAGCAAACCAACAGGCGGACCCAACACGTATGCCTACTGGACGGGAGATTTTAATGGAGAAGCATTTCTCCCTGATCACAGTGAACCTGAGTGGCTGGATTATGGGTTTGACTGGTATGGTGCAGTTACGTTCGAGGAAGGAAAAGACAAAGATAAATACAGTCACCGTTATGCTCTGGCCTGGATGAATAATTGGGATTATGCCAATAACACGCCTACCCTAAAGGAAGGCTTTAATGGAATGGATTCGATTGTTCGTCAAATTCGGTTGAAGCATACAGCAGATGCTGGGTATCGCTTGGTTTCACAGCCAGTAAAAACTTTGGATCGATTCCAAACTTCTACGAAATCATTTGGACAGATCAAAGTAGACGGTGTTTACTCGCTTCCGGTAGCAGGCGATACCTATCAGTTAGAGGCAGATGTATCTTGGTCAACGATCAAAAATGCGGGACTGAGGCTTCGAGAGTCAGCAGATGGCAAGCGCCATGTGGATGTCGGTGTTTCGGTGGATGGGCAATACTCCTACGTAAATAGAGCCAATACCGGACATCCGGATCAGAGTGGGAAATATGTAGAGAGCAAGGCGCCTTTTGATGCTAATAAGAAAAAGGTCCACCTAAACATTCTCGTCGATAAAACCAGCATTGAAGTGTTTGTAGATGATGGAGAAGTAGCTTATTCCTCCTTAATATTTCCACGATTAGAGGATCAGAAAATTACTCTTTTTTCCGATGGCGGTCCGGCTATGTTTAACAATGTAGTGGTCAAACATTTTAGTCGATAGCAGATACTTATGCTGCTCGTAAGCTTGGGCATATTTCGCTCTATTCAGGTATATAAAAAGTCCACCCATGAATATAAGGGTGGACTTTTCTAGTATAAATCTAATCTACGTTTAGCACAGCTAAAGATTGTTCATTTCTTCACAAATGTTTGTTTGCTAAAATTACTATACATTCTATTTGTGATAAGGTGACAGGTTATCAGCGCTACGACCCAATTTTTTAAGCAAGCCGATGAGTTGATCTCTTTCTGTTTCACTGATTCCGCTAAAGGCACGTTCAATCTGACGTGTATAATCAGGATAAATTTCGTCCATGACACGTTGTCCCTCGTCCGTCAATTCTGCATATATAATCCGACGATCTTGGTCGCACGGGTGACGGTGCAAATAACCGCGACTTTCCAGCTTGTCAATAACATAAGTGACATTTCCGCTTTGCAGAAGCAGCTTTGCTCCAATTTGTTGGATTGGCTGCGCGCCCTTGTGATATAAAACTTCCATCACGGCAAAGGCCGTTGGGTTGAAGCCCACCGTTTTGATGCCAGCAACCGCATGTTCGTTTACACTTTTGAATGACTTGGCAAACACGCTATACAAATGCATGGATTGCTGTGTCACCAATGTTCGGTAATCTATCATCTTCATTCCGCCTTTATGTATGGATTTGGGCATCCTTTGACCGCTCGGCTCGGATGACCGGGCAACCATACCCTTGTTACTAGCATAAAGGGATTTACATAGCGAAAACATGCGATTTGTCACAGTAGCTGCTTTTTTAACTATTTAATTTCAAAGCATTAAAGTAAATTTTTGAAAAATAAAGGATTTGAATGTAAAAATACTGTTCTGGTTGGTTATATTAAAAAAGAACATACCTAACCTAATGAACAAATTAACAAAATAAGCTAATTTAGAGGAGATGAAACACATGGATACGGGTTCTTTCCGTTTTCAATTTCGTGATCCGCAGCAAGCTGCTCAAGCCTGTGAAACATTAAAGGAAATTGGATACTCTGCCAGCACGAACGGTGACACAGGTCTCAATGTACATATTGAGAACCAAGATGTACTGTCTGCATTGGAAATTTGCCAAGCCTATGAAGGAAGCATGATTGAGGTAGGGACTCTTTTCTCTAAACCGGATGAATATCCCGGTTTGCAAGGAAATATAGGTGTACATAATCCAGGTTATAGCCCGGAAGACTGGATTATCCCAGCACATACGATCAACGAAGACTGGAGCGAAGCTTATAAAAATGGCTCCTCTCAAACGTACACTAATACGACGGAGGAGCACAACGTCAGCTCTGATCCTCAACCCGAGGACGATGTGGATGGATTTTCTGGAAGCATCCATACCTAATTTTATCCTAAAAATCATGATTAGAAATTTGAGTCTTCACTGTCCAGCACATTTTAAGGAAAAGTTCCTATAAGACCATGGATTATTGTGGCTTTGAAGGAGCTTTTTTTTGTGTGAGAAAAACTCAGTTAGAGCTTTTGCCAGAACTGAAACTCTGCAGGATTTGCATAAATAGCAGCGATAGCAGGGAATAACAATTTCAGAAAGGAGGTCTTGACCATGCAAAAATTAGGAGTTCACGAAAAATTGGAATTACATGAGCTGCTTACATTTAAAACAACTTGTCTCACAAAAGCCCAAACCATGATTCCTTTAGTGTCAGACACAAACTTAAAAAACATTTTGCAGCAGGATGTCAACGGTGGTACACAAGATATTCAACAGCTTAGAAATCTACTTGTGTAATTTTAAAGGAGGATTAACGTGAACTCTTTTGTTGAGAATATGACTGGAACGAGTCCCATGAACGATCAGGTGATTGCTTCTGATTTATTAATTTCAGCTAAAAGCGGAATTAAGAACTATGCTCTTGCGCTGACAGAGTCAACCAGTTCGGAAGTTCGCAATGTTCTTTGTGACCAATTGAGCAAAGCGGTTAATCTTCATGAACAAATCTTTAATTACATGAAGAACAACGGTTACTATAACGCTTATGATCCGGAGCAGCAAATACAAATGGATATTCAAAATGCCGATAAGGCCCTTTCTTTATCTAAAGTTTGATCGTTTGAGTTTCACTTAACCCCTCGGACAATTTTATACATTTACAAAGCACCAGTAAACCTTAACGGGGTTCTGGTGCTTCTTTATTCATAAATAAAGCCAAGTCATGCTTCACATGAAATATGGTGAAATAGGCAATCTTAAAATAGAGAACTCGGTCTCAAATTCAGGAATAGGGTGATTCTCTTTTATGGGTAAGTCTTCGGATCGTATGCAAAAAGAAAAAAAACTAAAATGGTGGCAACTAAGCTTGTTAGGAGTTGCAGGTACCATCGGTACAGGATATTTCCTCGGGTCCGGCTTAGCGATTTCCATCGGTGGCCCAGCCGTACTCATTGCATACTTTTTGGCAGCGGTGGGAACGTATGTGGTGTTTGACGCCCTTTCGCGCATGACGGCAGATCATCCAGAACAGGGCTCTTTCCGTTCCTATGCCCAAAAAGCATTTGGTAATTGGGCAGGCTTCGGTAGTGGCTGGGTGTATTGGTTCTCAGAATTGCTTATCAATGGGAGCCAACTAACGGCGCTATCTATATTCTCACGCTTCTGGTTTCCTCAGGTACCGATGTGGATTTTTGCGGCAGGCTTCGGGATTTTAGGACTTGTGATTGTTTTTTTTGGTAACAAGGGTTTTGATCGAGTTGAAAATGTATTGGCTATTATTAAAATGGCAGCTATTGTTATGTTTCTGGTCTTGGCCGTTGCTCTTTTGGCAGGCTGGATCGGAGGAGGAAAATATAATCCAAAGTTCCCCATCAGTTACAAAGACTTTTTTCCTACCGGCGGTATGGGATTATGGTCATCTTTTATTTTTGCCTTTTATGCATACGGAGGTATTGAAGTGCTCGGAATAATGTCTAATCGGCTTCAAAAACCGGAGGATGCACCTAAAGCAGGAAAAGTAATGTTGATGACGCTCGTTGTAGTATATGTGCTTTCGATTGGTCTGGCTGTGTCTATGGTACCCTTAAGTGCCTTTAACCCGAAAGAAAGTCCATTTGTGCTTGCGCTGAGCAGCGATCATCTGGTTTTTGTACCTCATTTATTTAATGGAGTGCTTATTATTGCAGGGTTCTCAACAATGACAGCCTCCCTATATGCAGAGACATCTATGATGATTACACTTGCACAGGAGGGAGATGCGCCCACATTGTTTTCACGGAAGTGGAAGGGCAAATATCCTCTGTATGCACTTAGTTTGATCTCCGTTGGATTAATCTCAGCCATCGTAATGTCGTTGCTGCTGCCGGGAAAAGTGTATGAATATATTACAACAGCTGCAGGGTTAATGCTGTTGTATAACTGGTGCTTTATTTTGCTGTCTTCAGGTAAGTTACTGAAATCGAGCACATCTAGCAACATTAAACGCTGGGTTGGATTATTGTTGATAGCTATGGCTGTGGTCGGATCCTTTTTTCATAAGCTTAGCCGTCCTGGGGTTTACATCAGCTTACTTCTGGTCTTGTTCATTGCAATATGTGACCTCATTGTACAATGGGTTCGCCGAAAGCACGCCAAGGAATCTCGTTAACTTTGTCAGGGAGTTAATCGTCAGTGTAAAAAAAGTAATTGAAATGCCTGTACACCAAAATAAAAACCAAAACCGATAAGAGATAATCCAGACATCCAAGAGATGGTTTTAAGTAATCCGGTTTTTAGAAACCTCCGGAAAATACTTGAAGCGGCTGCCATGGTTACGTCCCAGAGTAACACACCTAATACAATCGCTCCGCTAAAGATCATTAGCTGTTGTACTGGATATGTATTAGCGACGTTGGCCAGTATGGACCCGTAAATGCCAAGCCAGAAAAGGATGGAGAGAGGATTAAA
The DNA here is from genome assembly GCF_017833915.1 of Paenibacillus sp. 1182. Lineage (NCBI taxonomy): Bacteria > Bacillati > Bacillota > Bacilli > Caryophanales > Paenibacillaceae > Paenibacillus > Paenibacillus sp. 1182. The sequence goes on from NZ_JAFICR010000005.1 coordinate 384,074, forward strand.
TAATGACATCAGGAAGCCTGCCAAAAATGAATTGGTTAAGGTATTGCCATTTCCCCTTAATTCAGATTCTGAAATCACACCTGCATTTTTGATGCTTTCAACACCTGTATACACAAGTACGAAAAAACCAAATAACCATAAAAAAGCTTTAACAAACGGGGCATTGAGAAGGTGGATCATTCCCAAATAGACAAGCAGCATATAGATTATATCTGCGGTTATTGCCCCAAGCCCGATAAACCAAGCATGCCAAAATCCATTCTTAATACCTCGATCCAACTGTGCAGCATTAATCGGCCCAATGGGGGCCGAAAGTGACAGACCGAGAAAAATATAACTGATAAATGTATTAATGGTGTTTTCCTCCTTGATTTTTTATGGGCTGTTATGTACTTGTCTACTTTAGTTTATTCGGACAAACCCATGGGTAAGACCAATTTTTTGCGTATTTTGTAGGTGTAATCTCGTTATGACCAAACACTCAATAAATCAAATCCCAATAGGAGCTCTAATTCTTCGACAAAAGGATTAGAGCTTTTTGAATGCAGAGTATTAAAAGTTCATTGAATAAATGGGCTTGACACTTTTGGTGAAAGCGCTTATATTTATCCCATAAACAATACGTTATATAACGTTATATAAAAAGGAGAGGTAAAAATGATGAATGTACAACAGACGGTTCAGACGATTTATGAACAATCAAGTGGAGAGATTTCTGAGGTTTATTTAGTAGCTTGCGGGGGCTCATTAGTCGATATGTATCCCTCAAAATATTTCTTGGATAGTGAAGCGAAGAAGCTGGTAGCAGGCATGTATACAGCAAATGAGTTTGTGCACGCGCTGCCAAGACGATTAGGTAAAAACTCAGTTGTCATCGTGTGTTCCCATGGAGGAAACACGCCGGAATCGGTTGCGGCTGCTAAATCAGCCAAAGAGAAAGGCGCTTACACCATCGGCTTAACCCACAATAGTGAAGCGACACTGCTCAATTACTCTGATTATTCATTCCTCTACGAGTGGGGAGATGAGAGCGATGTCAAAAATAACCCGATGGCTATTATTTTGGAGCTTACTGTTGAGCTGCTTCAAGTCGCTGATGGCTATATGCATTATCAAGCTTTCCAGAACGGCTTGGGAGCAATCAATGGAATTATTAACAGGGCCAAAATACAAGTCGAACCGCGTGCCACTGTATTCGCTGACAAATACCGCAATGAAGATCTCTTCTATATCCTGACCAGCGGAGCTTCTTATGGACATGCCTACGGATTTGCTATCTGTTCTCTAATGGAAATGCAATGGCTTCATGCGGCTTCAATCCATTCCGGTGAATTTTTCCACGGTCCGTTTGAAGTAACGGATAAAGAAACTCCATTTATTCTGATGATCAACGAAGGACGCACACGGGCATTGGATGAGCGGGCACAGACTTTCCTGAATCAATATGCCGAGAAAGTAGAAGTAATCGATGCGAAGGAGCTTGGAATCGGAACCATTGCTGACGAGGTTGTCGAGTTCTTTAACCCGGTTTTATTTTATAGCATTGTATGTGTTTATCGTGAAGCACTCGCAAATGTACGCAATCACCCACTGGAAACTCGCCGTTATATGGGCAAAGTAGCTTACTAAGCGCACTTACCAACAGGAGGAAACCATCATGAAAGTTCTAGGCATTGGCGATAATGTGGTAGATAAATATGTTCATCTGCGCATGATGTATCCTGGCGGCAATGCGCTTAATTTCAGTGTGTTTGCCAAAAAAGCGGGAGTAGATGCAGCCTTTATTGGAGTATTCGGGGATGATAACGAAGCACAGCATGTAGAACACATTCTCCGTGAGCTGGAAATCGACATTTCACGGTGCAGATATCACAGCGGTGAGAACGGCTGCGCACGTGTAACCCTGGAAGACGGGGACAGAGTATTTCTGGGCAGCAATGAGGGAGGAGTTACACGTCTCCACCCGCTGAAGCTGAGTGAAGATGACAAGGCCTATGTTGGCGGGTTCGACCTTATTCACACGGGCTTGTACAGTCATACAGGGCACTTGCTGCCTGAATTGGAGACGTTGGGAATCCCTCTTTCTTTTGACTTTTCAGATGATTTCGTAGATGAACAGGTCGAGAGATATATTGCGTACGCCGATTTTGCATTCTTCTCTTGCAGCCATATGACGGATGAAGAGACACAGAACTATATCCGCTCCAATCGAAAAAAAGAGGGGCAAATTCTGGTAGCCACACGCGGCGGAGATAGATCTATTGCCTATGATGGTACCAAGTTCTATTTTCAAACGCCTGATTCCGTGGACGCTGTGGATACGATGGGGGCAGGAGACTCCTATATCACCGCCTTTTTACTGAGTTTTTTGAAAAAGGGTAATATTCAGGACGCTATGGCAGAAGGATCGAGGGTTGCCGCCCAGAGCTGTCTGGTAGAAGGTTCATTCGGATACGGCGTCCGTTACTAATTATTTTTTTCAAATATCTTCACTTGTAAGAATATGTAACATTTGATACTCTAAGTGGGAGTAATATAACGTTATATGACAAGTGAGGGTACATTATGTTGAATTCAGATCAAGCAGAGCCATTATATATTCAATTACAAAAAGCGGTCAAAACTGCTATTCATAATGGAACATATACGCAGGGAAGTCGTATACCGACTGAAACTGAGCTAAGCGAGACCTACAATGTAAGTCGAATTACCGTAAGAAAAGCGATTGCCGAATTGGTTCATGAAGGTTATCTGACCAAACGTCAAGGAAAAGGGACCTTTGTCAATGTACCCAAAATTGGGCGGAAGATTGAACATGTGATCAGCTTTACGGCTGCCTGCAAATCCAACGGCCTCTCTTCACACAGTGTGGTCACAAAACGTGAAATCATAGAAGCAGATGAGGAAATTGCACATCAGTTGCAGCTGCTACAAGGAGAAAAAGTGTTATATATTCAGCGCCAAAGATACGCCGGTGATCGACCGCTCATGCTGGAGAATAATTTTTATCCTTATGACCGATTTTCTTTTCTAATGGAAGAGCAGTTAGAGGGCTCTGTATATGAGCTATTGCGTCATAAATACAGCATCGATCCTAACCAACCGGGAGAAACGATATTACAAATCGCCTTGGCGGATGAATACCAGGCAAAGCTGCTAGAGACGGCCATCGGACAGGCGTTGTTCTACATGCATACGATTATTTATGATCAGCATGGAAGCCCCGTTCATGTAGGTAAGCAGTACATCATTGGGGACCGTTATCAATTCTCAATATAAATCCGTTGCCTGTTACGTAATGTTATTCAGGTACGGCGCAGCTTCTGCTTCCACTCCATGAGAGAAGCAGAAGCAATGTTATAACGTTATATTACGTTATGTTATGAAGCGGATAAATAATGAGGAGGTGAAACTGTGCAAGGGAAGAAGGACACATTAGCGGACAAGGTTCTACTGTCAAATGCTATTTTTAATGGCTTAGAAAATGAAGCTTCGCCTGGGTTTATTGCACTGCGGGGAGAATGTATTGCAGCAGTGGGGCGTCCCGAGGAAGCACAAGCTTGGATAGGAACTGAAACGGTTGTCTGTGATTTGGGTGATGCTTTTATCATGCCAGGAGTTCATGACAATCATGTATTTTTTACCGGATATATGTCGATGCATCGGGGCGTGGATTTGACTCATGCAGCCTCGATTGGAGAAGCAGTGGAATCCATGCTGCAAGCGGCAAACAACCTTCCGCCAGGGAAAGATGTAACCGCTTACGGTTGGAGCGAGGAAAGATGGGGCAAGCTGCCGGAACAAAGCTTGTTGGACGAGATGTTCCCTGATCGGGCGGTAATTGCCATTAACCTAAATAAAAGCTACTGCTGGATGAACCGACTGGCTCAGGAGAAATATCAATTTTTGCCGGATCAATGCAGTGCTGAGGCACGCGCTTTGCTACTCCAAGCCATGATGCAGGATCGCAGCCTTGTCAAACAAGAGTTTGTGGAGTTTTGCCGCCTGCTGGCTGCACGAGGAGTTACTTCCATAAAGGATATTGGCTTTGACCGACATAGCGAGCTACTGCCGATTCTAGAAGAATTGAAAGAAGCAGGAGAACTGCCACTCCGATTTCATTTTTCGCTTGAACCCGTTGTTGAACCGTTGGATGTTGGCACCGGTATCAAGTATAAAGCACTTTATAATGGAGACCTTATTCGTTTCCAAGGATACAAGCTGATGCTTGACGGCGTTGTAGCCGATCATACAGGGGATATGTTGGAGCCTTACGCAGATATGCCTGAAGTCACGAATTTAAGAACGGTTGATTATGAAAAAATTGAAGCCTCAGTTCTGGAAGCAGACAGCCAAGGTATCAAATGCTGCCTAACTGCAGAAGGGGATGCTGCAATTCGCCAGGCAGTATCGATGATTGAAAAATGCCGCGAACAACAAGGTAATCACCTTATTAGACATTCGATCAGTGATCTAGAGTATCCTCATCCAGATGATCTGATTAGAATGGGCGAGAACGAAATTTTTGCCGAAGTCTACGCCCAAATCCTGCTACTGAATCCTTCTTACGAGGATGCTTATATGTCTGCTGTGGTAGGTAAAGACAATGAAAACCGCTTTTATAATTATAAATCCATGCTGGAGGCTAACGTGCCAATAACCATTGGGACTGATCTGCCTTTATTTATCACTAGTGTCCCTGATTCACTGTATGCAGCCTCTCACCGATTATTCCCGGATGGCTCGCCTGCAGGAGGCTGGTATCCTGACCAAGGGATGCCGCCATCCGAAGTTTTAAGGGCATGGACCATTAATGGAGCCAAACATTGTTATATGGAAGAGGTTACAGGTACGCTGGAGGCTGGAAAATATGCTGACATCGCCGTTTTTGATCGCGACCTCCTTAACGCATCCGCTGGGGACATCAGGGATGCCCAAGTGATATTGACCATTATGGGAGGGAAGGTTACGTATAACCATTCTTGGAATGAGGGATAAACATGAACATCAAGAATAAGAAATGGAAATTATCCTTGCCCCATAGTTATACTTTAATATTTTTGATTATTATTACGGTCGCTACGTTGACATGGATTGTACCCAGCGGACAGTTTGAGCGTCATGAAGTGACAGTGAACGGTGTGACCAAAACGGCAATCGTTTCGGGAACCTATCACACTGTACCCAAAACGGGTGAGAATGGTGATTTAAGACAGGGAATCCCCCAAATCCTTAGCGCCCCGATTGAAGGGATTATCAATGCCGCCGATGTGGTCTCTTTTGTCCTTATTGTAGGCGGCTCCTTCGGGATTATACTGCAGACGGGAGCCATCGATCGTGCCCTGACAGCCCTTGCCAGACGTCTGAAGAATAAGGGGATTTTGCTTATTCCAATTGCCATGGTTATATTCAGTCTCGGAGGCTCTACCTTTGGGATGAGCGAAGAAATTATTCCGCTTTATGCAATTTTTATTCCGTTAATGTTTGCCCTAGGCTTCGATTCTATGACTGCTATTCTCATTCTATTTCTGGGAACGCAAATTGGCTATGTTGGTTCGACTGTGAATCCATTTTCAGTATTGATTGCCCAGGGAATCGCAGGAGTGGAGGGGAATCCTCAGCTCTGGCTGAGATTTATTGAATGGCTTGTATTTACTATGATTTCTATTGCCTTTACGATGTGGTATGCGCACCGGGTTAAGAGAAATCCGGAGAAATCCATTGTTTTTCAGAGTGATATTATAAATCGCGAGCAATTTATAAAAGAGAATACAGGTGAGGACGTCGTCTTCACGTTTCGGGACAAATTAATTATAGGTGGATTTATTGTAACGCTGGGAGCCATTGTCTGGGGAATTTTGGCCAAAGGCTGGTATATGACTGAAATCGGCGCCCTTTTCTTCGCACTCGGTCTTTTTGTCGGGGTAGTCACCAAAATGAGCCAGAAGGAGATAGCTGAGAATTTTGTAAAAGGGTGTGGAGAATTCATCTACGCTGCAGTGATTATAGGTCTCGCTCGCGGAATTCTGATCATCGCCGAGCAGGGTATGATCATTGATACCGTATTGAATGCACTCGCAGGCATCCTGGAAGGATTGCCAAATTACTTGTTCACAACCATTATGTTGGTTGCACATAATATTATTACTTTCCTGGTCCCATCTTCTTCGGGGGAAGCAGCACTAACTATGCCTGTACTTGCACCGCTTGGAGATCTTGTAGGCATCAATCGTGAAGCCGTCGTCACAGCGTACCAGTTTGGTAACGGGTTAACCAATCTCATTTCACCGACAGGTGGAGTTCTGCTAGCAGGATTGGCCATTGCCCGGATCAGCTTTGGACAGTGGCTGAAGGTAATCTTCAAGCTATTCCCCATCCTGTGGTTAGTTGCTGCTATTTTCGCTGCTATTTCGGCTGCGGTGGGTATCTAATATATCAAGTGAGAACCCCTGTCTTTTAGAGACAAGGGTTTCTTTTTGTGTATAAGTTTACGTGGAAAATGAATAATATGGATAGCATTTTTCTAAGGAGGAAATAAACTTGATGTTTGATGATAATAGATTACTCATTGCTGCTCTAGGCGGTGTGAATGAAATCGGGAAAAACATGTATTTCATCCAATACGATCAGGATATCGTCGTAATTGATTGTGGTTCGAAGTTTCCTGATGAGAACTTGCCTGGTATTGACCTTATTGTGCCCGATGTCACCTATCTGCTGGAAAATCAGGATAAAGTCAGAGCGCTCATTGTGACTCATGGGCATGAGGATCACATCGGAGGTATTCCCTATCTGCTCAAGCAGATTAACATGCCCGTTTATGGGACAAAGCTCACCATCGAATTAATTAAGATTAAGTTAAGGGAACATAACCTTTTGCGTGATGCCGAGCTTCATCTTATAGATGCGGATTCAACCGTTCAAGCGGGAACGATTCAGGCATCCTTTTTCACCACGGTTCACAGTATCCCGGATTGCCTGGGTGTCTTTTTTCAGACACCGGAAGGAAATGTGGTCCATACCGGCGATTTCAAATTCGATATGTCTCCCGTAAGCGGACCTTTTCCCGATCTTCATCGAATGGCTGAAATAGGAAAGAAGGGGGTGAAAGTGCTGCTCTCCGAAAGTACAAATGCGGAAAGGCCAGGATTTACCCCTTCAGAACGTTTGGTTGGCGGGCATATTCTAGATGCATTTGCCAGAGCCAAACAGCAGGTGTTTATCTCCACGTTCGCTTCTAATGTTAACCGTGTCCAGCAAGTCATTGACGCGGCTGTGGAAACAGGCAGGAAACTGGTTTTACTCGGACGCAGTATGATAAATGTGGTGTCAGTGGCCAAGGAGCTGGGCTTCTTGCATATGCCTGAGGATTTGCTGATTGAGGCGGGAGAAACAGAGCGGTTTCCCGCAGAAGAAATTGCAGTTTTATGTACCGGAAGCCAGGGAGAGCCGATGGCCGCATTGTCACGTTTAGCCAATTCCCTGCATCCCAAAATCGAAATTTTGCCTGGTGATACGGTCATCATTGCTGCGGGAGCCATACCGGGGAATGAGCGAAACCTATCCCAGGTCATTGACAACCTGTATGTGCTGGGTGCCCAGGTTATTTATGGATCAGGCAGCTCTACAGGAATGCACGTATCCGGTCATGGTAGCCAGGAAGAACTGAAATTAATGATGACTTTGATGAAACCACAGTATTTGATTCCTATACATGGTGAATTCAGAATGCTGTATCAGCATCGTCAACTAGCGGAGTCTGTGGGGATTCCGATGGAGAATGTATTTATCGTCCATAACGGTGACACGATTCAAATTGAAGAGGGAAGGGCATCCCTGGGCCCTAAAGTACCAGCCGGCAATAGCTTGGTAGACGGGTTGGTAACCGGTGACGTAGGTAATATTGTCCTGCGTGACCGTAAAAAACTTTCTTCAGACGGAATGCTGATTATTGTGATGACGTTGAGTAAAAATGAGAAGCAAATGCTCGCAGCGCCAGAGGTCATTTCAAGAGGCTTTGTATATGTTAAGGATTCCGAAGAGCTCATGAGTCAGATCCACGACACGATTATGTCCACAGTGAACGAGCTAACAGAAATCGAAATGAGTCAGTGGGGACTGATTAAGCAGATGTTAAAAGATGATGTTGGTCGGTTCATTTACAATCAGACGAAGAGAAGACCCATGATTTTACCTATCATTATTGAGGTTTAAGATAGCGGCAAATGTCAAAACAAGATGGATATTGTTCTTTACGCCATTTACAAAAAAAGACTTAAATCAGAAATACAACTGATTTAAGTCTTTTTCATTTCCTTTTCCTATCTCCCCCAAAAAATGAGGATGCAGTGGTGGTATGCAGCGCAGCGTCTTAATCGCTTACGGCCGCTTGTGTCCCTGCTGTATGCCCTGTCGTAAACGCCGCTGTAATATTATAACCACCTGTGTAACCGTGAATATCGAGAATCTCACCGCAGAAGAACAATCCAGGCATCAGCTTGGACTCCATCGTTTTCGGATTAATTTCCTTCAAATTCACACCGCCCCCGGTAACAAATGCTTCCTTCAGAGAGAGCGTACCGTTCACACGGATTGGAAACGCCTTAATGCGATGAGCAAGTTCTTGCCATTGCTGCTTGGGAATATGATCATAGGTCAAGTCCTCACGCAGTTCGGCTTGCTGGAGCAACAATGGAATCAAGCGTTCCGGTAAATAAGGCTTAAGCACGTTTTTGATCGCTTTTTTAGCATCGACCGATGCCAACTCCAGCGTCTCACGGTAGACTTCATCGGCATGTTTATGAGGCTGCAAATCGAGAGTCAATAACACCGTGTTTACCTTATCTTTTTTCATTCCCTTGACGACAAATTGACTGCACCGCAAAGCAGTTGGGCCAGATAGACCGAAATGTGTAAAAATCATATCTCCTTCATGGACGACAACTTTCTTTTGCTTCGCATTCCATACGGTCAGACTGATGTCGCGTAAGGATAGTCCCTGAAGCTCTTTCGTCTGGATGAACGTTTCGCCTGAGGTCAATGGCACCTCTGTTGGATACAGCTCCGTAATGGTATGCCCCGCTTGTTCTGCCCATGCATAGCCGTCACCTTCCGAGCCGGTATGCGGGACGGACTTGCCACCGACGGCTACAATGACATTACGGCTATGTAGGATTTCACCGGAACGCAGCCGTACCCCAGCTGTATGACCTTCTTTGTAAATAACCTCTTGAACAGGACGACTTGTCCGAATTTCGACTCCTTGAGAGCGTACCTTGTTAATCAAAGCATCGACTACTGTTTTGGCTTTGTCCGTCACTGGAAACATACGCCCATTGTCTTCTTCCTTTAAGGCTATACCCAGCTGTTCAAAAAAGGCGATGATATCCCGATTGCCAAAAGTCGCCAGTGCACTGTGCAGAAAACGGCCATTGCCGGGGATGTGCCGAATGAGTTCGTCCAGCTCTTTGGCATTCGTGACATTGCAACGGCCTCCACCAGAGATCCCCAGCTTTCGCCCGAGTTTATTTCCTTTTTCAAGTAAAAGCACCTTGGCGCCCTCACTGCTGGCAGCGGCAGCAGCCATTAATCCGGCTGAGCCGCCTCCGATCACAATAACGTCGTAAGTCATAAACCTCTTCCTTTTCGTCGACAAATTTTCAAAAAATTCAGAACGGCGTAACCAATTTTTCATCATATCGCAATACCGTCATTTTAGATAACCTAAGGGCACGGTAAACGTGTATATTTTTCAATTTACAGGATTTTAAAACGCGTAAAAACGATCTTCTTATATACATCTGGTATTTAGCAGATTTTGTCGTTCTATACCGGAATTTTAACACATATATTGTAATATATTGTAGCCTGTGCTTTAATTCAACTAACGGCGTCAAGGAAAGATGATGAGGGGGAGAAGTCCTTGTTAATTGCGTTGAAGGAAAGTGTGCTCCAAGTTCTCCTTGCCGTTATATCGGCGGGTTTTTTCTCTATATTAACGGATTATGGGGATAAGAAAAAGGTTTGGGGCGGCAATCTGCTTCCTGGACCCACTCAAGGAATACTGTATTTGTGTTGCTTACCAGCCATATTGCTATGTACACTCTTTCAATATCAGTCTCCGTATGGTCTACCTTCTAATCTCGGTATTATTCCCCTTGCTGTTGGCATCATGTACGGTAGACGTCGCACTGCCTTTGTGCTCGCTGCTTCCGCACTGATGGGTGTCCTGATTATAGCCCAGTCGACAGAAATGTCCCCAATGTATGTGGGCACTGGTTTTATCCTTTTTCCTTTTATGCTCCTGCATGTCAAGTTTTTTCAAAGAGGAACATTGCTGGACAAAAAGCTCCTGATCTCTGCATATGTTGTGGCTGATATGCTGTTTAAGGCGATATTTCCGCTACTGTGGGGCAAACAGGATGTTTCTGTATACATTCCTGACTTACTTACAACGTTTTGGAATATGGGTGCAGGGGTGCTGGCAAGTTTTACGGTCGTGAGTCTAATGCATAATGCCTTTGAGAAACTGACGCTTCGGCGTGATGTGACTGAGTTTACGAGCAAATACTTAATTGAAGTGGATAAGCTGCGTCAAGTTATGGATTTGATGCCGTTATCTCTTGTTACTCTGGACAGCGAAGAACGAGTTATACATATGAACAAAACGATGCTGGAACTCTATCGAAACTACGATCCCTACATTACACTGCCTGAGATAGTGGGTCGTCCATTGAGCACGTTATATGGTTTTGACACTTTACCTGTGGTTAACGAACGAGTTGCGAAAGCATTGGAAGGAGAGGCGGGTGCTGATTTTATAAATGTTACTCCCAAAGTATTCTTCTCCAGTTTCCTTCCTATTCGGGATAAACATGTAAACCAAACGACAGGCGTCATTATCGCCCTGCAAGATATTACAGAGCTTGAGACGCTGCGCAGTGAGCTGGGCAATTTCGAGAGGCTCAGCCTGGTTGGACAGATGGCAGCGGGCATTACTCATGAAATACGTAATCCGATGGCGGTTGTGCGTGGTTTTTTACAGCTTATGCGTGAGAAAAGCCCAGAATCCCTCAACCATTATTACCGCATTGTGATGGAGGAACTTGACCGGGCGAACGGGATTATTAACGATTTTCTTTCACTGGCCCAGAATCGAATTGTCGAGAAGGAGCAATGTCATCTGCATGATATTATTCGCGAACTGACGCCTTTATTGTGGGCAGATGCGAATCTGAGGGGGCAGACGATTGATCTAAAGCTGGAGGATCATGTGACGATGCTGCATTTGAACCCTAAGGAAATAAAGCAATTGCTGCTTAATTTATCGCGTAATGCGATGGAAGCCATGGGGGAAAAGGGAGTGCTGACCATTTCTACTCATGAGGAAGGGGATTTCGTGGAACTGGAAGTAAAGGATACAGGGCCTGGAATTTCGCAAAAACAGCTTGAAAAGCTGTTCCAACCTTTTTACACCACCAAAACGAAAGGTACAGGTCTGGGTCTGGCCTTATGTCAAAGTATAGTGGAGCGTCATCACGGTACGATTGCCGTAGATTCGGTGGAGGGAATGGGCACGCAGTTTAAAGTTCGATTGCGCAGAACCGTCCCGACTTACCGGGATCATTCTGAGCCTCCTGTCATGAGTCCGATACAGAAATAATCGTTCAAAAATATAGCCGGATTTTTGCAAATTACGTGAAAAAGATTGTATAATGAAATTTAGATGTCCATGCCTTTACTACGGCAAAGGATGAAATTAGAAACGTACTATACATGATTTTCGGAAAAGGAGTGAAAGAATATGTCTATGTCTTTCGATCAATATATGAGAGATTCAGTTCAGCCGATGCGCGATGAACTGACGAATCTTGGGATTCAGGAACTGCGTACCTCTGAAGATGTGGAGGCCAAGCTGCCTAATAGTAAAGGAACAGTGCTGGTGGTTGTGAACTCGGTATGTGGTTGTGCCGCAGGCCAATGCCGCCCGGGTGTGGGTGAAGCACTGAAGCATGATATTACGCCAGATCATCTGTATTCGGTTTTTGCCGGACAGGACAAGGAAGCAACGGCAAAGGCTCGCGAATTTTTCGCACCTTACCCACCGTCTTCCCCTTCTATCGCGCTGTTGAAAGACGGCGAGCTGGTTCACTTCATCGAGCGTCATCAGGTGGAGGATCGTTCGGCAGATCAGATTGCTGCTGATTTGACCAGTGCATTTGATCGTTTTTGCCGGTAAGACTGCTCAAGCTATGCCCCGCATTTTTCGCCTGCGAAACTTGCCGGGGCTTTTGCATGTTGGCTTGTGAAGGAAATTCCTAAAAAAGAGGTGCTTATCTGATGAGTTTGCAGGAACAGATTATTGCTGAATTGGGAGTACAGCCTACGATTAACGTAGAGGCAGAGGTCCGTAAGCGTGTGGATTTCCTCAAGTCGTATGTAACGAAAACGGGAAGCAAAGGGCTGTTGATCGCCATCAGTGGCGGGATTGACAGTGCCGTAGCAGCTGCTTTGTGCAAGCGCGCTACAGATGAATTGACGCAGGAACAAGGAGACGAATACAAAACGTTGGGTGTATTCCAGCCATACGGCCAACAGGAAGATATCGAGCATAGCTACGCGGTTGCCAAAGCGTTCGACCTGAAATATGCCGGGGAAACGAACATTAAGGAAGCCGTGGACAAGGTTGCCGTGGAAGTGGAGCATACGTTAAAGGATATTGGTCTTGAGCGTTCGATTACTCCGCAAGTGAGAGGGAATGTAAAGGCAAGAACACGGATGGTGGTTCAGTACGCACTTGCGAATGAGCTGAATTTGCTCGTCGTTGGCACAGATCACGCTTCCGAAGCCATCACAGGCTTTTATACCAAATGGGGCGATGGTGCGGTCGATATTACGCCACTTAGCACGCTGAACAAACGTCAGGTGCGCTTGCTCGCCAGCTATCTCGGAGTTCCGCAGGCCATTTTGGACAAAGCGCCTACAGCTGGATTGTGGGAAGGCCAGACGGATGAAAAAGAACTGGGGATCTCCTACGAAGCAAACAGTGACTATCTGGAAGGCAAGGAAATTGACCCGGCGGCACGCGAAAAGCTGGAAAGCTTCTTTACACGTACTGCGCATAAGCGGACAAGCATCCCAGGAGTCTAAGCATTAATCATTATGTAATTTTAAAATGCTCAAGCGAGGATTTTGCAAAATTCTGAAGTAAATAAATGCGGCGATCCGCCCGGCGGATCGCCGTTTGTATTGAAGGGGTAATAATTAATTGGCGATCCACTCAATGAAGCGGCGGGTTTCGGTAATCGCCTGATCCAGTGGAAGACTGCCTCCCTGGAATGGATGAACGGTATTAAAGGTATGATTGCCGCCTTGAATTTGTACCCATTCGATGTCGGGACGAACGGATGTGAGCAGGGCAGAGCCTTCTCGTAGACGTTTGGAATCTTCGGTTCCCTGGATCAGTACAGCTGGGAGCTGGCTGTTGGCAAGTCTGTCTACAATGGCAAAACGCTGGCGATTTTGTTCCAGGTCTTCCAGAATGATAGCATCCAGCGGGAGCTGTTGCCCGGTTCTGGCGTTCTCCACATAGCTGCGTCCCTTGGCGCGCATTTCTTCTTTTTGCGGTAAAGTAAACAGATCAAGATCTGTCACGCCATTCCATGAAATGACGCCAGCAATCTCGCCGGGATGATCTAGAGCATATACAAAGCAGCTTCCCGCGCCTCGGCTATGACCTAACAGAAACAACGGCAATTCTCTGAACTCATGACGGGCTCTCAGATTGGATAGCAATAGTTCCAAATCCTCTTGTTCGCGGCTATAGGTGTTGCGTGCGAACTTTTCCAGCTCGGTAAAATTCTCCAGATCCTCACCTATGCCATTATGTGAAAAGTTGAAGGTCACAACATGGTTATCCATACTCAATGCTTCTGCTATATAGGGGAACATGCCCCAATCCTTAAATCCTTTGTAGCCATGAGCGATGATGAGCAGGCTTTTGGCTGTATTTTTAGAGGGAAACCAGGAAGCCCGGATCACCGCATCTGTTCCTGCTTCGGTACCTGCTTCAACAATAATGGTTTCTGACATCCTATCCTTCCTTTCTACGGGGATTTTTTTAAAATGGGCATATCAGCTGAATTTCAAACATTCATCTATAGCCTTTCTTATTTTAACATATTTTGGTGCTGTTTTTACGCCTTTGTGACTCGCCAGGGTGTGGACGCACTGTTACAATAGATCCAGTAAAGTATAAAGGACGGAGAATACCCAAATGATCTACGGAATTGGACATGATGTGCTGGAAATAAGCCGTATGGCTCATATTTTGGCAGGTAAATATGCAGATGCGTTTTTGAATCGAGTGCTGACCCCGGCAGAACGCGAGCTTGCTGTGGAACGCAAGGGTAGACTAACGGAGTTCGTAGCAGGGCGCTTTGCTGCCAAGGAAGCGATAACCAAAGCCTTCGGTTGCGGAATTGGGCAAATCATCGGGTTTGGCGATATGGATATTTTACCGGAACCTGGGGGGAAGCCAGTAGTTTATTTGTCTTCATCCGCGTGGGATCGACTGAGATTGCCGAATACAGGTGACTCAAATTACAGCATTCACTTGAGTATTACACATCAGCCTAACATTGCCTCTGCTTTTGTGATTGTCGAATATAAGGAGACGTGATGTGATGACTACAAATACATTGGAACAAAAGCGTTATTTCAGCTTTGAACTGTTGAATTGGTATACGCGTAACAAACGCGATTTGCCGTGGCGACGTCATCGGAATCCTTTTTATATCTGGATCTCGGAAATTATGCTTCAGCAGACGCGTGTCGATACGGTCATTCCGTATTTTAATCGCTTTATTGCACGCTTTCCTACGATTGAAGCGCTGGCGGAAGCACCCGAGGAGGATGTGCTTAAGCTATGGGAAGGACTGGGCTATTATTCACGGGCTCGGAATTTACAAACTGCGGCAAAACAAGTAGTTGAGCTTCACGGAGGGCAGGTGCCAGATGATACACAAGCTGTTGCTGCACTGAAAGGAGTAGGCCCGTATACGACGGGGGCGATTATGAGTATCGCCTTCAATCGACCAGAGCCTGCTGTGGACGGGAATGTGATGCGTGTGCTGTCGCGTTATTTTCTCATTGAAGAGGATATTATGAAGGGCAGCACGCGGGCGCATATGGAAAGTCTGGTACGGGAGCTGATTCCCGAAGGAAGAGCTTCTGATTTTAATCAGGCTCTAATGGAGCTGGGCGCACTGGTCTGTACGCCGAAGTCGCCTCATTGTCTGACCTGCCCGGTCATGGAGCATTGCTCGGGCAGGCTGGCAGGTCGCGAGGAGACACTGCCAGTCAAGACCAAGGCAAAGCCGCCGCGGCTGGAGCCGCGCTCCGTCGCTCTCATCGAGGGCAGCGGAGCGAACACCGGCCGTCTGCTCGTACGGCAGCGCCCGGCCAAGGGCCTGTTGGCCCGCATGTGGGAGCTGCCGCATGAGCTTGCCGGACCGGAGGGGTACAACGGTCCGGTGCCAGATGAGCCAGCCATGGACCATCTGGCGGCTCATTTGCTGGCAGAGGGCGTGCTTGCGCGCCCGGTGCGGTTTGTACGTGAGGCGGAGCACACGTTCAGCCACATTCACTGGAACCTGCGTGTGTTCCAGTGTGAGGAGGTCGCCGCCCCTGCCGGGGAGGCGGGAGGCCCCCCGCTGGCTGCCGAGCAGCGGGCCAGCTACAGCACCGGAGCGAAGCCAGGTGCGTTAATTGCGCTGGCTGAGCAGGCGGAGCACGCGCATAATGCGCTGCCAGCGGGGTACCGCTGGATCAGCGAAGCGGATATGGCCACCTTGGCGTTTCCCAAGGTGTTCCTCGATCTGATCACCGAGTATTATGCGAAGCAAAAAGAGAACTGATGTTAATGAAATAACTGTCAGTAAAAGACAAAGTGTTTAATTTATCCTATAAAATGGAAACGGCGACAACTAAGGACGAGAAAATAAAGTCCTAGACTGTCGCTGTTTCCCTTGAACTAACGTTTCCCGTTAGCGGAATGCTCGCTAACCGTAACAACATTAGACGTACCTTTCTCGCGTATTGTTCTCTCCACCCCTAGAGTCTTCGCTCTTGTCCCCAATAGGGTTAGATTTGATTTCACATAACAAGCTATCTCCCCCTACCTGAATAAATAATATTCCTTAACTGGATGACCTGACTTTTAAGCTCTTTCTCTCTCTCCAAAAAGTAGAGCGAAGCTTGCAGCAACGGGAAGTTCGGTTCCGCTTTACGAGTTTCGTTCTGGATAAAATGGTAAACCTCTTTCAACTCCGAACGATGTTTTGCGCCGGATGGAAGAACATTAAGGGCCGAATCCATCTCCCGGAACAGCTCGGTAAGGAACTGCTCTCTCTCCCCTTGGCGGTCCTCGAGCCCCCAGCTTAAATACCTCTCGAACGAAGCCTGTTTCAGCAGAGGCTTCAGGTTAGAGGCCATCATATGCTTAACGAGCACATTGAGCTTATCCAAAATGAACCTTGCCGTTTCCTCAAGCGATAGAGACTTTTCTTCATAAACGATCCAAAATAAGTACTCCTTCAGAATCGCACGATAGATGGAAACCAAATCCCACAGGAACGGATAAATTTCTTCGCCATAAACCTGTATCAAGCACTCTTTATGCCATCGGATGAGCCGCCCTCTAACCTTGTGTCTAAGCGGCTGGAACTTGGGATCCTGTTGGATGGGGAGCTCCGTGAATTCGATCAGAATATGCTTGTATTCCATAAAATAACGGAATCGCAGAATGATCTGCTGCAGAAACTGCTCTTCTGGCGAGAGTTCGGGAAAGCGTTTCAGTTCATCGACTTGATCAAAATAGGCGTTATGGCATTGATCAAACACCTCGCTGAAGAGGTCTTCCTTGGAAGGGAAATATTTATAGACTGATCCTTTGGCAATACCGCAATCCTCGGCAATATCCTGTATCGTCGTCGAAAGAAACCCATGTTCCTTAAAAAGCTTCATCGCCGATTTTAAAACCTCTTCCCTTGTCACACTCATAAGAAAAATCTCCCCCTTGACTATTCATGAATGATAGTACAAAATACGGAACATGAAGTCAAATGACTATATGTTCGCGTAATTAGACATACGGTCAAATCGAAGAGATGAGGAGAACATACAGAATGGAACGATTATGGGATCCACAAAAAACAGCGTTGGTTGTTATTGACTTGCAAAAGTGGATAGGAAATCAATACGCCCCTTATTCTGCTGAGCAGGTAGTGTCTAACGCCGCAGCCTTGGCAGATACTTTCCGTGAGCAAAGCTCAATGGTTGCACTGGTCCGGGTATCTAGTAAAGATTTGAAGGATATCCCGCGTCCTAAGTTGGATTCGCCTGGACCACCCCTGAATCTGCCTGAAGGATGGGATCAAATCGTCCCGGAAATGCGGGTCACCGAGACAGACCATATCATCACGAAGAAGCAATGGGGGGCTTTTTACGGAACGGAGCTCGACCTTCAGTTGCGCCGCCGAGGAATTGATACCATCGTCTTATGCGGCATCGCTACTGAGTTGGGCGTTGATACGACTGCGCGGGAAGCGTTTATGCATGGGTATCAGCTGATTTTGGCGATTGATGCTATGACTGGATTTTCCGAAACCGGGCATGATTACGTAAAAAATTTCATTTTTCCACGCATCGGGCGTACCCGGACAACACAGGAAATCCTCTCTGCCCTTTCAGGCAACTGTTTATAGTTGAAAAAATGACTTTCCCATTTCCCGTGTATTATTTGACCGAATACACGAAGAACGCCACAGCTTGAAACTCGCTTTGCGTTTGCTGGGAATCTCATCTGGCCATACTTAAAGGACGATTATGTGTTCCCAGGGTGCACATATTGGCTGACGGCATGGGATACGACCTGCTGCACCAAATATACAAAGTAACCGCTGAATGATATAGAGCGAACGGCTCGTCGCAATTGGCACGCGCTTCTTGTATAGCAACCAGCATGAGTTCCGCAGTGCCCAATGGGACGAGTACGCCTAGTGGCGCAGCGCTAATGCTAATAAATTTGCATAATTGCCAGTGGAATTGGTGGTGCTCTTTTAAACGGTCTTTTCCAATCATGAGCTGCGCTTTTATTGTCTTTCGTAAGGCCATACGATTTATCGAAAGCTTTAAACTATCCTGCCCGTTAGTTAAACAAAGGCAGCCGATCACTATGATCGGCTGCCTTCTTGTCTTTTATGAGCTATCGTTTTCCGTTAGCATAATGACTTACTGTGATACGGTTCACCGTGCTGTTTGTAACGGCAAGTTTAATGGTCATCTACACGGAGGGCCTTCTTAGCGTTATAAGCTACAAACTTTACAACGATTACTCAGATAACGGACGACAGCATCAATAAGAGCAAGTCGGGAGAAACGAACGCGTTCACGAAATGGTTTGTAAAATACGAATGATTTCTTTTTCGATAACGGAATCGTCAACAGTATCCAGATACTCAGGACTAATCACTTGATACTGTTTCATCTTATAAAATTCCATAACGGCTTGTTTCAAGGTGAGATCATACCATTGAATACTAAAGGTCGGTTCCATAATGCGCCGAAGCGTAGCATCGTCTTGAACTAAGGACAGCGCAACGTGCATTCTGTTAAAAATCTTTTTATCCATACCGGATTGAAAAAAAGATTGTAAATTTTTAATTCTATTTTGTTGAGCAACGGAAATATTTTCAAAAAGTCGTGGATAAAATTCCTTAAGGTCTTGCAGGAACAAATCGGATAAATAAATAACACCTATTAACGATTCCAGAAACGTTTTTTGAAAGCGATCAATATATGAAACGGAATCATCATATACAACGGTGTCAGCCTGCTGCAAGTACTGAATTCCATACTCTACAACCTGTTCGATGATTTCATCTTTGGATGAAAAATGCTTGTAAAGCGTCACTTTACTAATATCCATATGTTTTGCGATATCGTCAATTTTCAGTTGGCTGAATCTGGTTCTTCTAATTACAGGTTTGATTTTATTAAGATATTGATCTGCGCTCATGGGTTTTCTCACGATTGAAGCCTCCTCTACCGCTCGTCAAATCATATTATATCAAAATAGAGGTATCAATAAACAATGTTTAAAAAGATTATTAAATTAACTAATTTTATTAAATTAGTTTACTTAGTTTATTTATCCGATGTATAATCTCTCTTGTAATGAATATCCAATCAAGGAAGGGATAACGGTCCCAATAAGCGATATCCATTTCTCGAAATCACATTAAAAAAGGAGATTACACAATGAAAATCACAGTTCTCGGCTCACTCGGCAATATTAACCGCAACTACCTCCCATCCCTAATCGCAGACGGCCACGATGTTACCGTCATCACAAGCTCCAAAGATCGTATCGCCGACATCAAAGCGCTCGGTGCCAAACCAGCGGTCGGCTCAAACCTCGACGTCGAATTCCTCGCGCAGGCTTTTGCAGGTAGCGACGTCGTCTACCTCATGATATCAGGTATCAATTATGCCTCTGGCACCGACATGTGGCAGACCGCCATTGATCTTTCTGAAAATTATAAGGCCGCTGTGCTAAAATCAGGCGTAAAAAACGTCGTCAACCTCAGCTCAGTCGGCGCCGACAACCCAAACGCCGGCATTCTCTACAGCTATCATTTTGCAGAAGAAGCGCTAAACTCGCTTGAAGACGTGAACGTTGTCCACATCCGCCCTGTCGGCTTTTACAGCAATCTTTTTGCCGACATGCAAAGCCTAAAAACCCAGCAGACCATCTTCAGCCCAATTTCAGTTGACATCCCACAAGGCTGGGTCAGCCCCGTTGATATCGCGGACGTCGCTTACGCCCTGATTTCTCACACCCCATCGGGTAAAAGTGCGAAGTTCATTGTTAGTGACTGGGCCACAGGTAACGACTGGCTCAATGCCCTTGCTGAGAATGGTATCGAGGCCAAATACCAACAAATCACCGTTGAAGCTCTTGCTGAGAATATGAAAAAAATCGGCTTCCACGAAAACACTGCCAATGCCTTTGCCCAAATGAACCGCGCCTGCGAGAACGCCGACGAGTTCTACGTCAGCCTCCGTGCCACCGACTACCACCTCGGTAAAGTCAAGGTCGAAGACTTTGCAAAAGTTTTTGCAGATGTGTATATTAAATCTGTTTAAACAGCGAGAATATTGTTTAACCTGCGGATGAGAACGCGCCTAAGTGCGCTATTTCTTTCGATAACTTGAGACCTCGAATAGGGTTTACTATGACTTGGTTTTGACATATAAAGAACAAAGCTCGCTGAAGTGACAGCGAGCTTTGTTCTTTATTGATGAATGCGCACAAAAAAATAACCTTACCTGTGATAAGGTTCATATCGATTGACTTTAAACTAATCTGCTCGTTAGCTTAATTAAATAGCGTCAGTCTAATGTAGTGTAGTGCTTAGGAGAAAGAAAATAAGCCCATCACTTTGATTTGGAGGTTAAATCATTTCCAATTAATAAAGGGATAGGCTCTCTTTGGTATTAAATAAGGCGTGGTAAAAGCCAATTTATTGAGCTATCGTTTCCCCGTTAGCGTAATCAGCGATAAATAAATAAGCTCAAATTTTTTTTAATATACGCGGCGGATATATTTTTGTTCAAATCTTGTTTCTTTACTTATTGTGTAGAAACAGCCCTTTATGCTTATTGAAAAAATCAAAGTACACTTTTGGGTTTTCTAATTCCCACCATTGCTTTATGTCGACTGGATTAGCTTCTAAATCATATATTTTTGTAAACTCCATCGCCAGTAAAAACGGTGAGTGCGTTGCAATGATAAATTGACATCCGCAATAGTGAGCCATTTCCTCTATCATTTTGACAAGTTCAAGCTGCATTTTAGGAGATAGACTGTTCTCCGGTTCATCCAAACAATATAATGTGTCATTTTTAAATTTGGAATTAAAATAACTCAGGGCTGTCTCCCCATTGCTGTTCAGTTTAATTTCGGTGCCGGCGACTCTGCGAATAAACTCCCTGCGTGAAATTGATTTTTTTCTTGAGAGCACCTGTAACCTCAATGCTTCATAATCATCCATGCTATTCATTTTCACTGTATTGCCGAATTTCAGATTTCCCCATTCCGATCTTATATCTTCTGTGCTATCCACGATTTCATCGTTGTTTGTGCGGACTGTAAGCATATAATCAAAAATATCGTCACTTGTGATTATCCTACTTCCATTTGGAATTCGATGTTTAAATCCCTCGTCGTCAAGTCCAAGTTCAAATTTACAATGTTCAACATATGAACTGAACAATTCACTTGAATTGAATGGTGCAATACGATTTAGTTCCAATTTATTCGCTATGAGATTTAGAAGTGTGCTTTTCCCCGAGCCGTTTCCTCCATATAAAATTGTGATTTTTGAAAAGCTCAATTCGGAAAACCGATTTTTTGAGAAAATGCCACATGGGTAAGTTTCGTCGACATATCCAAACCTACCGCCATTGTATGCCATTCTTTGTTCTATCAATGAGGATTCTTCATCTATAGGCAATATGAATTTATCTAAATACATTTTCATTCCTCCGTAATTCATCTAACCTGCTCTTATGTTTTCTCTTCCGTTTCAATTTGAAGTTTTCAACTAGTAAACCTCCCTCAATAATGTGGGAGCTTCCTCTTCTAAAAGCATTGATTGCTCAATCCCCTTCCATTCATAGTCGATGTAGGTATTATAGCAGACGAAATCTACTTATCTTATCTTGGTTGTGCTAATCTGCTCGTTAGCTTAATGAAGCAACGTCAGTCTAATACTTTATTTTTCAGTCTAGAACTTTATTATCTTTTGACAATAGCGACAGTATGGACATGAGGTTGATCCATACTACCGCTATTTTTTGTTTCTGGAACGAATATGCCTAACTTACTTGCGAGCGAAGGTGTTATTTTGGAGAATTTTTTCGGTATTCGGATGGAGTTACCTTGTTGACCGTTTTGAACATTTTGGAGAAAAG
The DNA here is from genome assembly GCF_017833915.1 of Paenibacillus sp. 1182. NCBI lineage: Bacteria > Bacillati > Bacillota > Bacilli > Caryophanales > Paenibacillaceae > Paenibacillus > Paenibacillus sp. 1182. The sequence goes on from NZ_JAFICR010000005.1 coordinate 406,112, forward strand.
GAGTACATCTTTATACCCTACAGACCGAGCAATATCTCCGATTTTAAGGGAAGTATTTCTTAATAGGGAGCACGATTTTTCAATCCTCAAATGCAATAAAAATTCCTGCGGTGACTTATTTAGTTGCTGTTTAAATAAACGATGCAAATACGAACGGTCAATTGAAATGTACTTGGCAATATCACTTACGGTAATGAAGTGTGAATAGTTTTGTTGAATGAAGAGAAGCGCTTCTTTAATATACCGCTGCTGTCTTACCTCAGGGTTGACTTCCTGATTAGGGTAAAGATCAAACATCAGATACAGAAATTCATACAGCTTGGATGCAAGCAACAGGTCCTTGTTGGTTTTCAGCGTAGAAGAAACCACGATGCTCTCCATACAGCGGGCAAGGCTGCCCTCCGCTTCAAACCGGAAAATGGGATTGTCCCTATGGATACAGGTCCGGCTTAGATATTCTTTTGCTTGCACCCCATTAAAACCAATCCAGGCATATTCCCATGGGTCGAGCTCATCCGCTTCGTAGTAAATTAAAACTTTCGGTTCAATAAAGAAAGCATCGTTTTTCTCCAAATGATAGATTTTATCGTTGACTTTAAAGATCCCTTTTCCTTTTAAAATAAAATGCACCATATACCCGCTTCGAATGGCTGGACCATAAGAGTGTTTGCTGGTACAGCTCTCTTTGCCACATGTGTATAGATTGAGATCCAGATTGTTATAGGAATGATTGGAAAAATGCGAACTCATTTGGTTTCACCCCTTAATTCATCTCTGCATATTATCACACTGTTTCATATAGAGTCTACATTATTCCATATAATTATTAAAACTATTCAATTATTATTAGAATGTAAACGATAAGCAAACAACATAATTTATAATTTTGGGAAATCGTACTATTAGCGCTATAAGGGGGTTGCTATGGCTATATACATCGATAAAGAGAAGCTTCTATTCCATTTACAAGGTAGCAATACAAGTTATGTCATGCAGGTTATACGAGGTGGTTATTTATCCCATTTGTATTGGGGAAAGAAAATTCAGAACTATCGGGGGAGCAATAAAATCATCTTTATGGATAGAGGATTTTCGCCCAATCCCGATGGCGAGGATCGAGCCTTTTCACTGGATACCATCCCGCAAGAATATCCGTCATTTGGGAATAGCGATTTCAGGATTCCTGCGTATCAGATTCAATTGGAGAATGGTTCTACCGTGACCGATTTCCGGTATAAAGAACATCGGGTTTTCCAAGGCAAACCAAAATTGAAAGGGCTTCCTTCTACGTATGCAGAGGATGATGGCGAAGTAGCAACACTGGAAATCGTCCTTGAAGACCCATTAATTGATGTAAAGGTTGTACTATCCTATAGCCTATATCAAAAGCGGGATGTCATTACCCGTTCAGTCCGTTTCGAGAATGAAGGTCGGCAACAGCTAAAACTGCTTAGAGCGTTAAGTGCTAGTGTGGATTTCCGTGATGATGAATACGAGCTCATTACCTTGTACGGTGCGCATAATAATGAGAAAAATATAGCAAGGCGAAAAATTGTACCCGGAATTCAAATGGTAGACAGCTGCCGTGGAGCTAGCAGCCCTCAACAGGCACCCTTTATGGCACTTGTAAGAAAAGGGACAGATGAAGAACAGGGTGAAGTGTACGCCTTTAATCTGGTGTATAGCGGGAACTTTACGGCCCAGACTCAGGTAGATTCCTATCGGAACACAAGAATCACGATGGGGATTAATCCTTTTGATTTTACATGGCTGCTTGAACCAGAGGAATCGTTCCAAACGCCAGAAGTGGTCATGGTATACACCGAAAATGGCTTGGGCGGTATGTCGAGAATTTATCATGATTTATACAGGAACAGATTATGCCGTGGGCCTTTTCGTGACAAGGAGCGGCCGATCCTGATTAATAACTGGGAAGCTACCTACTTTAACTTTGATGCCAACAAGATTGAGCAGTTGGCGAAGGAAGCTCAAAGTGTGGGAGTGGAGCTGTTTGTATTGGATGATGGGTGGTTTGGAAAACGAGATGATGACAATACTTCATTAGGCGATTGGGTGGTGGATCGTCGCAAACTTCCAGATGGATTGCCGGATCTTGCAAACCGCATTCGAAATCTGGGTATGGAGTTTGGTTTGTGGTTTGAACCTGAAATGGTATCCATAGACAGCGACTTATACAGAAAGCATCCCGATTGGTGTATCCATGTCCCTGATCGTCCGTATACGTTGGGAAGAAATCAGCTGATGTTGGATTTATCGAGGAAGGAAGTGTGTGAATACGTTATTAAATCGGTTTCCGATATTTTATCGGATGTTCCAATTACTTATGTAAAATGGGACATGAATCGTCACATGACGGATGTGGGTTCGGCAGCCTTGCCACCTGAGAGACAAAGGGAGACTGCGCATCGTTATATCCTGGGACTCTATAATATTATGGAAGAGCTTACATCAAAGTTCCCCAATGTCTTATTCGAGAGCTGTTCTAGCGGAGGAGGCCGTTTTGATGCCGGCATGCTCTATTACATGCCTCAGACCTGGACGAGCGATAATACGGATGCCATTTGCCGACTGAAAATTCAATGGGGAACAAGTCTTGTCTACCCGCCAATTACCATGGGGGCACACGTTTCCACAGTACCCAACCATCAAGTGGGTAGAATAACTCCCTTGGAGACAAGAGGTTATGTCGCCATGGCCGGGAATTTAGGATATGAGCTGGATTTGACGACATTAACCATTGAAGAAAAAGAAGTGGTGAAAAAACAGATAGCTCTATATAAAGAAATGAGATCGCTCATTCAGTTTGGAAATTTTTACAGAATGATTAATCCGTTTGATGAAAATGAAGCCGCATGGAGCTTTGTGTCAGAGGATCAAACGGAAATGGCGGCCAGCTATTTCAAGGTTTTATCCCAACCCGCTGCCGCGATTAAAACGTTAAAATTCAAAGGTTTGAATCCAGACTACGTTTATAGAAATGTAGAAACCGGTGAGCTGTTCGGCGGTGATGAATTAATGCATGTTGGCATAACGCTTGCCAGGGTGAAGCAGGACTTTTTAGGCATGTTCTGGAGATTTGTTAAAGAAGAGATCTGATTCAGCTAGAGGAGGGTTTACTAGATGGAAGCAAAAGAAAAGCGGTATAAGCACATTTCTCAAGAAATTTTAAAATATATCGGTGGTGAAGAGAACATTATCGGTGTGGCCCATTGTGCCACAAGATTAAGAATTGTACTTGAGGACAATGAAAAAGCGGAATTAAAGAAGATTGAAGATATTGATCTGGTTAAAGGTGTTTTCATAGCGGGGGATCAACTGCAGATCATTTTTGGAGCAGGGTTGGTCAATAATATATATGCCGTGTTCTCCAAACTGACCGGAACAGAAGATATGTCATTAAGTGATGTCAAATCAAAGTCCGCACAAAAGCAAAATCCTTTTCAAAAAGCCATTAAATCGCTGTCAGATGTCTTCATTGAGATCATGCCGGGAATTCTCGCCGCCGCATTGTTAATGGGGATAACCGGGCTGTTAGGTCAGAAGGGGTTATTTGGTCCTAAATCGATTGTGGAGATGTATCCAATTTTTCAAGGGATTAATCGCTTTGTTCAAATCGTTTCCACGGGTATTTTCACCATCCTGCCGCTGCTTGTTGTTTATTCTGCAACCAAGAGATATGGCGGTCGTCCTATTCTGGGGCTTGTGCTGGGTGCGATTATGCTGCATCCGGCCCTGGCGGATGCCTTTGAGGTAGCTAAAGGGAGTCAAAATCCGGAATCGATCAGTCTTTTTGGCCTTCCCGTACAGTTGGTTGGATTTCAGGGTGGTATTATTATTGCTCTGATGATGGGGTATGTGGTAGCCAAATTGGATCAATTTTTTAACAAAAAGGTTCCAGACATGATTAAATTATTTTTGGCTCCTTTGCTGACGGTCTTTGTTTCTTCCCTGCTATTGTTCACGATTATCGGCCCTCTTGGGCGAGAGTTGGCCAGTCTGGTCACCGTTTCGCTGCTTTGGATGACGCAAAATCTTGGAATATTCGGTTTTATGTTTTTTGCAGGCATTCAGCAGATCATTGTTATTACAGGCTTACATCATGTTATGGGTGCGGTAGAAGCGCAGCTGTTAACCGATACAGGCAGAAATTTTATCAACCCATTGGCATCAGTAGCTTTGATGGCTCAAGGGGGCGCCGTTTTGGGGTATATTCTTTTGAATCGCAAAGACACTAAAGTTAAAGAATTGGGTTACTCTGCATTCGGGTCTGTACTTTTTGGAATCTCGGAACCAGCGATCTTTGGGGTCACTTTAAAGTATAAGTTCCCCTTAGTTGCTGGATGCCTCGGAGGAATGGTTGCGGGAGCATATGTATATTTAAGTAAACTGACAGCCATAGGATTCGGAACCACGGCTCTTCCGGGCTTTGCAATTGCAGCGTCGGATAATCACGGTCATATCAATTATCTTATCGCTCATCTTATTGCCCTGTTATGTGGAGCATTATTTACATTGGCTTACGGTGCTATCAAGAGCAAGAGGTCACGAGCCTGAACCAAAAGAACATTAGCAGGTTGAAAAAATTAAGCTTTTATGAAAACGGTTAAAGGAGAGAATATTTGTGGAATGGACAAGAGAGCATAGATGAAAAAATTAAAAGGGCCGTCCTCCGTCGTTATAAACGACCGAGGATGGCCCTAAGTTTTACATAGGTATGCATGTACATTCGTTAAAGCTAATCGATGCCACCATCGCTTTCAATCAGCCCTTTGCCGATTACATTGGCCGAAACCGGAGGCTTGCCGAGCTCCCGAGACCATATGGACAATTGCCCAATATGGTGGATTTGGTGGGCAATGACATGGCGCATCACCTCGCCCCAGGCATCCATTACAATTCTGCCGTCCGGGAGGTGATCTTCAAACCTTTTCCGTTCCAGACCATCATGCCAGGCGAGCACGAACGGCTCGACATCGAGTCGAAACTTCCCATCCAGCTCACGGACCTTGTCGAGCGTATCATACAGAGAGAAGTCCTCCTGAAAGTCGGGTTTGCCCTGAATCGTTTGAATCCAGCTCCACTCCACGTCAACGATATGGAAGAGTGTCTTTAGAATGCCGCCGACTCCGCCGACGCGTTGTTTCAGTAATTCCTCCTGCGACACCTCTTCACACCAGCGGTACCATTGTTCCCGAATCAACCAGTTGTAACGAAAAAAAGTCTGCATCCATCAACCTCCAGAGCCATATTTGAGAATCATCTCCACCAGTTTACCATAGGATGCCAAAAGGGCTGTCTCATTCGTAGAAAATCTACTTTTGAGACAGCCCTTTATTATAGGATTAGAATGTTGCTACTGGCTTATTTCTTTGCAGCCGCGTAACGTTTGTTGACTTCATCCCAGTTGATTACATTGTAGAAAGCTGAAATGTAGTCTGGGCGTTTGTTTTGATATTTCAGGTAGTAAGCATGCTCCCAAACGTCCAGTCCAAGTACCGGAGTCAGACCTTCAAACAGCGGGCTATCTTGGTTTGGAGTGCTAGTGATCGCCAGTTTGCCGTCTTTGCCGACAACCAACCAAGCCCAGCCGCTACCAAAACGAGTTGTAGCTGCTTTAGTGAAGTCTTCTTTAAATTTGTCATAGCCGCCCAGTTCATTGTTGATTGCTTCAGCAATTGCACCTGTTGGCTGTCCGCCACCGTTAGGACCGATAACTTCCCAGAACAGGCTGTGGTTGTGATGTCCACCACCGTTATTGCGAACCGCAGTGCGGATGCTTTCTGGAACGCTGTCCAGATTAGAGATCAGATCCTCCAGGCTTTTGCTTTGCAGTTCGGGAGCGCTCTCCAGAGCTGCGTTCAAGTTTGTAACATATGTGTTATGGTGACGATCATGGTGAATTTCCATTGTCTGTGCATCAATGTGCGGTTCCAGTGCGTCTTTTGCGTAAGGAAGTTCTGGTAATTGAAATGCCATAGTAAATCCCTCCTGGTTATATGGTTGGGTAAGTGTTCCTATGTAATAATACCCTCGACAGTTATATTAAACCGCATTCAGCCTATTTAATCAACATTTTTGTTTGTAAAATAGCAAACTGGGCAATACGGCCTGGTAGCTAGCATGTCCAAAAACCCGCTTGAAATACACAATATATAGGTAATAAGAGGTAAATTGTGAACATTAAAATGTAAACGCTTTATATACAGCGCTTACATGAGAAAAAGGGATGTATTCCGTCAAAAAGTATGGTTTAATGGTCAAGGAAGCAGAAATTTCGGCTTTTTTGTCGTCTGCTATAATCTGTCATGTCTATGACATGACGAACTTGAGGGCATACACCCTTTTCCTGTTCTTCATTTCATATATAGCAGATCGTATGCATTTTTATCATAATGCCTTGTGATTAACACCATGATAAGAAATTTAAGGATTTATGTAAAAATGACGGTGCTGTCTCAATTTTTTTATTATGCTTACGAAAAGGGAGATATTACTTATGCACGTTCGTTCCTTTCAATTAAGTGATGTGAACTCAGTAACGGAACTCATGCAAATTGCCTTGTCAGAGGAGTGCTACAAAGAGACGGTGAAAGCATTTGCCCGTCAGCTTTCGTGGGATTCCGGTTTGATTATCGTTGCAGAAGAAGAGGGAGAGATCGTGGGTGCTTTGATCGGCACGATCGATCAGAATGATGGTTGTTACTATCGTATCGCTATTCACCCGGATCGTCGTCGGATGGGAATCGGCAAATCGCTTGTGGAGTCCATGGAGCAGCGTTTTCAGCAACGTAAGGTTAGCCGTATTTGGGTAGCAGGGGACAAGCATAACAGTGTGGCCATGCCTTTGTACGAAGCGATGGGCTATGGAGCAAGCCAGATTTTACAGGCTTTTCAGAAGCTGAGTATTTTGGCGCCTCATTAATTGGGAATCGAAATAAAGAGAATTGAATAACATTAAGTATAATATTTACATTTAGAGCATATCTGAGTAACCGTTGCAATCGGGTACGGGATATGCTTTTCTATTTATAACAGGGTTGAGGAGGTTTAATTATGGACGCTTTGGCTCCTTCGTCAGGCCCGCCTCCCTCGCCGGAAACGTCCAAACAAGCAGGTCGCTCTGGTTACATACGCGATTGGTTAGTCACTCTTCTGATCGCTATGGTCGTCTTGCTGCTTCTGAACCTGTTTGTATTTAACTTGTCCACGGTTAGAGGACATTCGATGCAGCCGACGCTAATGGAAAGCCAGCATTTGTTCGTTAACAAGCTGGTTTATAATTTTCATGATCCGGGCAGGGGGGACATTGTGATTTTAAAAGATCCCGATTCCAAGCTGTCGAGCCCAAGATTTTTAGTGAAAAGAGTCATAGGTATTCCCGGAGATGTAATCCGAGTTGAACATAATCATTTGTATGTGAACGGTGAACTGCTAAATGAACCTTACACCAACTCTGACGTGGAGGATGGTGATTATGGTCCTTTTACGGTGGAGCCGGGGCACTTTTTTGTCATGGGAGATAATCGCCATACTGCAGCAAGCAAGGATAGCCGCTATTTTGGCAGCATTAAATCTCAAGATTTACTGGGACGTGCAGAATTTATATTTTGGCCGATATCTGAGTGGAAGTGGCTATAGAGCAACTAAAGTCTGAAATCAAGGAAAGGAAGAGGATGATGAAAGAAGTGATGGTATATACCGACGGTGCTTGTTCGGGAAATCCGGGTCCTGGGGGCTGGGGGATCGTTCTGCTGTATGGGGAGCATCGTAAGGAGCTGTCAGGTGCCGAGAAAATGACGACAAACAACCGTATGGAGATTAAGTCCGTGATTGAAGCACTGAAGCTGCTCAAGGAGCCTTGCCATGTGAAAGTACACAGTGACTCTGCCTATGTCGTCAATTGCTTCAAACAGGGCTGGATTAAGAACTGGCTTCGTAATGGCTGGCGCAACAGTAAAAATCAGCCAGTGGAGAATAAGGAATTATGGGAAGAGCTGTGGGAACTGATGGGTAAGCATGAGGTTGAATATGTGAAGGTTAAGGGGCACAGTGACAACGAACTGAATAATCGTTGTGATTTTCTAGCGACCAGTGCTGTTAAAAATTTACGGTAGCATCTGCTGCTATTTTCTGTTGAAATTTGAGATATGAGAATTTTGCAAATTCTCATATCTGTAATGATAAAAAGTGGAAGAGAGGTGAGTATCGGATGCAACGCGGATTGACTCAGGCGGCTGCCGGAACCGCTTCGACTTGGGCTTCGCTCAAGCAGGAAATTATTGAGGCGGCTCCAGGGCTGGGTATCGACTCCATCGGGTTCGCATCCGCCGACCCCTTTCTGTCTCTGAAAGCTATATTGGAAGAGCATCGTGCGAAAGGCTATGAATCCGGCTTTGAGGAGCCAGATATTGATAAGCGGATCTACCCGGAGCTGTATGGCTCACAGCCTGCATCTCTGATTGCTATTGCAGTGGCGTATCCTTCCAAAATGAAGGACCCGCCGAAGTCGGACAAGGGGAAGTACCGTGGTATTTTGGCCCGTTCAGCCTGGGGGAAAGATTATCATCTGGTACTACGCGAAGCGATGGAAAAGCTTGAGGCTTTTATAAGCGAGCGGGTGCCTGATGCCATTATGAAAAACATGGTGGATACCGGAGAATTGTCGGATCGGGCCGTTGCGGAACGGGCAGGGATTGGCTTTAGCGGCAAAAATACGATGATGATTTCACCGACGCTGGGTTCATGGATCTATCTAGGTGAGCTGTTGACGAACATTCCTTTCCAGCCAGATGAACCGGTAACGGAGGGTTGCGGCGAGTGTACCAAATGTTTGGATGCCTGTCCTACGGGCGCGCTTGTGGGTCCTGGACAGCTGAATGCCCAACGGTGTGTGTCCTTTTTGACGCAAACGAAGGGCTTTCTGGATGAGGAGTTTATGCGGAAGATAGGGAATCGGCTGTATGGATGTGATACCTGCCAAATGGTATGCCCTAAAAATCGGGGTCTCAACTGGGATCACCATCCCGAGCTTACACCCGATCCTGAAATTGTGAAGCCGTTGCTGCTGCCGTTATTGGATTTGAGCAATCGCGAATTTAAAGACCGATTTGGTCAAAGTGCGGCGGCCTGGCGGGGGAAGAAGCCGATTCAACGCAATGCAGTCATTGGTCTTGGCAATTTCAAGGATGTTAGCGCGGTGCCCAAATTGACGGAGGTTTTATTGGATGATCCGCGTCCCGAGCTGCGAGGCACGGCGGCGTGGGCTTTGAGTCGAATAGGAGGGGAAAACGCTATGACAGCGATCAAGCAAGCATCAGAGAAGGAACAACATGAGCAAGTACGCGAAATGATCGCACAGGCGCATTCCAAGCTAGAGGAACAAGAGCAGGCAGAAGAGCTAAAGGCATCTGAATTATCAAAATCAGAAGTAACGGCCGGGGATTCACAGAGTCCAACCACCATTTATTATGATGAGATGGAGACACCTGTGGGCACGTTAACGCTGTGCGCTACGGATCGGGGGCTGTGCCGAATAGACTATGGCGTTTTTCATGCGAAGGAAGCACTGCTTCAGCAATGGGCCCGAACATGGATTGGGGAATATGTCTATGTGCAGGAGCCGGAAAAGCTGCGCGAAGCTGCGGACCAACTGCGTGAGTATTTTGCCGGAGAACGGCGGGAATTTAGTATAGCTTATGATTTGAGAGGGACTCCTTTTCAAGAGCAGGTGTGGCGTGCACTGCAAAATATTCCGTACGGACAAAGTGTGTCCTACAAAGATATTGCGGAATCGATCGGACGAGCCAAGGCAGTACGTGCTGTGGGTGGAGCCAATAACAAAAATCCGTTACCCATTCTGTTTCCATGTCACCGAGTATCGGGTGCTAACGGAAGTTTGGTCGGTTATGCTGGAGGCTTGCCAGTCAAGACGAAGTTGCTGGATTTGGAGAAACAATAAGGACATATGTTTGCAAAAAGTGATTTGCTAGCTGTCCCATGTTTTGCTATGATAGGTTCGTGTGTAATTCAAGATGTTTCATATAAATATACAGAGGTGACGACTTCGTGGTGTGGAATATTGTCATTCCGATTATTACCCTGATTGCTGGTTTGGTTGGGGGATTTTTCATCGGTGCTTATTATCTTCGTAAACAGCTTGAGAAGATGCAAAACGACCCTGAAACGCTGCAAAAAATGGCTAAACAGATGGGTTACAACCTGAATGGGAAACAAATGCAAAAAGCCCAGCAGATGATGAAGAACCAACAGTTCTCCAAAAATCAGCCTGGTCCGCGTAAAAATCAGGGCCGTCGGAAATAATGAGCAACGTGAGTACGGATGCCGCATGAGGTTGCTGCATAGAGGAGGATTACTGTGGCTGGCGTAAAAGATTATATTAACCGCAAAGCTGCGGATAACCGGGATAAAATCGAGTACCATGTGGAGCAGATTTTACAACTGATCGGTGAGGACCCCAAGCGTGAAGGGTTGTTGGAAACACCGGCACGCGTTGCGCGCATGTATGAGGAAATATTTGCGGGTTATGAGGTTGATCCCCGGGATGCGCTGGGTGTGACATTTGACGAGAATCACGAGGAGCTTGTGATCGTGAAGGACATCGTCTATTACAGCCAGTGTGAGCACCATATGGCTCCTTTCTTCGGAAAAGTGCATATCGGCTATGTACCCAGCGGCAAAATTGTAGGATTGAGCAAGCTTGCACGCCTGGTAGAGGCAGTGACCCGCCGATTGCAGGTACAGGAGCGTATTACTTCACAGATCGCTGATATTTTAAATGAAGCGGTCTCCGCTCACGGGGTTATGGTAGTCGTAGAAGGCGAGCACCTGTGCATGTGTGCAAGAGGTGTCAAAAAGCCTGGTAGCAAAACAGTAACGTCTGCGGTACGCGGTACGTTTCGTGATGATGCAGCGCAGCGCGCAGAGTTTCTGTCGCTGCTTAAGGATTGATCGAACATCGCAAGACGTTTATGTGATGAACAAAAAAGGGTGGTTTACGCATAGGCGTAGCCACCTTTTTTTGTTAACATCAGATATAAACGACGGGATAGCCGCCTTAAAATTACGATTAGCCTATGGATAACAGTTATTTTTATAGATAGGGGATAACGTATGGAGAATGTACATAGATCAACAGAAAAAACAACAGCTTTGCCTGAGTTGCAGTGGTTTGAAGCACCACTTGCGGACACTCAGGAGGACGTTTTGTCTCCGCTGGCTTGGGAGGAGCTGGCCTGTCGGCAAGTAGGGAAAGGAGCTGCACCCATTTTGCATCTTTGGCGGCATCCGTCAGCGCTTGTGATCGGTCACCGGGACCGCAGGCTCTCTTACGCCCCACAAGCGATGGAGCGAGTGCGCAACGCGGGAACTTCGGTATGCGTACGCCCCTCAGGTGGAGCAGCCGTCATGCTGGACAGGGGGGTGCTGAACCTGTCCTTGATCCTGCCGAATCCACAGCGGGCCATCAGCCTGCATGAAGATTTTCGGCTCATGGCAGCGCTAATTGCCGATGCGCTGGTTCCGTGGTCTGGCGAGGCGCAGACCGGAGAAATCCCCGGGTCCTTCTGTCCCGGGGATTACGATGTCAGCGTCCGGGGCCGCAAGTTTTGCGGCATTGCACAGCGACGTCAAGCCAAGGCGTATATCATCACAGCCTTCGTGATGATTGAGGGCAGCGGTGCAGAGCGTGCACAGGCGGTACAGCAATTCTATACAGAGGCAGCCGGAGATACTTCGACAGGCGTGCAGCAGCAGGATTACCCCCGGGTGAATCCAGCAACGATGGGTAGCCTGGCAGAGCTGGCTGGAGTGCCGTCTGTTGAGGCGTACACGGCATCTTTGCGCCGTGTCGTCGAGAGCCAGACAGCCATTTCACCTGCCGATAGCTGGCTGGTACAACCGGAAGGATGGACCGAACAAATGGCAGCGCTCAGAGAGCTATACGATTTGCAGGTGTAGTTTGTCTTTAGCTTAGAAGCCTATTAGTGCGTGTTCAAAAAGTCGGCTTTTCAGGACCGAGAAAGTTGGATGAAGCTAGGGACTGAGTAGCGGAGCGTAGACAGATCTACGTGAGCAACGGAAGGCCCGGCTGAATTCAAGATTCGACGTCGAATCCGCTTCTTGAATAGCTTCGTTATGGAAAGACGACTTTTTGAACAACCTCTAGAAGGGTTGCCATCTCAGCTTGGAGGCTTGATCGTAGCGTGCTTCCACTTCAGGCCAGTTAACGACATGCCACCAATCCTCAATGTATTTGTTGCGCTCGTTTTGATGCTTTAAGTAATATGCGTGTTCCCACACATCTATCGCCAGCAGCGGAATGGACTCCCATTGAGTCAGATTCTGGTGCTTTTCGGCCTGCAAAATTTCAAGCCGTCCCGCGCGCGGACTCCATACCAGGATCGCCCAGCCGCCACCCTCGACCTTTTCGGCTGCCGAACTGAATTGTTTTTTGAATGCATCGTAGCTGCCAAAATCTTTTTTAATCTGTTCAGCCAGCGGTCCGCTTGGGTTTCCACCGCCTTGAGGACTCATGATCGTCCAAAAAAGAGTATGCAGATAATGGCCTGCGCCGTTGAATGCCAGTTCGCGTTCCCAATGTTTTACGAGATCAAAATTACCTGTTTTTCGGGCTTCTTCCAGCTTCTTTTCCGCTTTATTCAGGTCATTCACATAGCTCAAATGATGCTTGTCATGGTGAATGCGCATCGTTTTTTCATCAATATACGGTTCAAGCGCATTATAGGGGTAAGGGAGCGGTGGGAGTCGATGTCCTCCAATAGGAACCGACCGGCCGATTGAGGTTTTTTCCGTTGCCGAAGGTTGAGCCTGGCTGGATTTGACGCCTTTAGTCGTCCATGTGCCTTCTCCCCTTATGCCTGCCTGACGTTCTCGAAACGCTTCCTCTGGGTAATTCTCACCCTCTGTCGCTACATGATACAACCCAGCAGCCCTTGCGATGGAGCCAGGTTCTTGAAAGGGGGTTGTCGAGATCAGGAAATATTGGCTTTCATGTGCCGCGTGTAATACAACTCCAGCGGATTTTGGCTGCTGACGCAATGCATGACTGTGCTCGCTCAGCAGACCGAGCTGCCGTACATACTCCTGTGACTGGCGGTTTGCGGTTTGTAGCAAATCGTCCAATCGACGATTTAATTCTTGTGAGTCAGGCTGAGCGTTTAATGCTGACTCTGACGATGGCATCTTTACAGATGATGATGCGTCTAATCCCCTTGACTGTTTTGGAGGTTCAGTGAATTCGTGTGTATGTGCTTGTGGGGCAGCCGACAGCTGTTTCCATTCCTGATGCCACGCCTGATCTGCCGGATCAAGTGCGCTCCGTTGCTCTTCAAGCAACTCTATGGCGGTGCGTTCCGTCTGTTCGAATACAGTCCGCCAATCATCCAGCAGCCGTACATAAGTAGGCTCCAGTCCCTCGGTAGCGGATTTAATCACTTCCACATGCCAACTTTCCTGCTGCTTCCAATGCCGAATTTCCTCCAGCACACGTAAGGGCAGGAAAGACCCATAAGTACTCAGCATCGTTTTATACCTCCCGTATCCCACTATGGCTATCCGGCGGATCTGGCAGATCTGCCCTGGATGCATACGTACCCAGTATATTCGCTGTCCTATCGGGAATATGTCTATGAACTCGCTTAATTTGGTCACATCTGTTACGTAGAACAAGAATACCATGGTAAACGAAAAAGAAGCCCAGCTACGGCACGGGTTAGTGTCCGTAGGCAGGCTTCTTCAAGGTGAAGAATTAAATACAGTTTTTTTGAAAAATAATTCTTTACTTTGTAGTCGTTTGTTTGTGGGCATCAGCGATCGTTTTCTTGTCCTCCAGCTCCTGTACACTGCTTAGAAACGTCGATACCCGCCGTAGATATTCACGGGGATGCTCTCTGAAAATAAGCTCATGTATTCCGTTTTTGACAATCCATACACTGGAAAGTGGGTTGGTTTGATTGGCAGCGAGCTTTTCCGCAATAGGATAAGGAGCCTTTTCATCCTGTGTACCATGCACAAACATGATCGGGAACGGATAGTTTTCCTTTTTAACCTCCTGATATGGAATCTGATGCAAGCTGGTGCCGTTCAAGACTGGAAACAGCAACTCCAGAATTTCCAAAGACGGATGTCTTGGCAGGTTAATTTGATTGTGAATGTTATGGTACAGCGTATCCGGCTCCAACAGGAAAGTGCTGTCCAAAATCATTGCGTCCACATCCTTGGTTTGCAAGCCCGCCTGAAGAGCGGTTCCTGCCCCCATGGAGAAGCCCCATACGATAATCTCCGACGAGCCGCGTTGCTTCGCAAGCTGGATCGCTCCGAGAAGCTGCTGGGATTCCGCTTTGCCTCCGGTTGCGACTGATTTGCTGTTTTGTGACGCGAATCCATAATCGAACATGACCACATTAAAGTTCAAACTGTGGGCATAATGCGCCAGATCATACATGGGAATCCAGCTTTCTTCGCGGTTAGCTCCATAACCATGGCTGAAAATAATCGTTTTCCGCGATTGATCCGCCGGGATATACCAGCCTTGTACCATGCGGCTACCATCCTTGGCAGGGAAGCTGACTTCCTCATAAGGCATGTTTTTGGCCTGCATCGGATTAGAGTACAGCGGCGCGACGGTAGGATTCGTAAGTACCCATGCGATGTAAGCATGCAAGGCAATAAAACAAAACAACAGAAAAAAAACGACCGACAGCAGCAGAGCAATCACAACGTGCTTGAACCGCAGCAGACGGGGATTAAAGAGTGGGGTGGACGGCTCCTGAACAGCGGTCTGTAGCTGAGAGTTGCGCTGGGATGTAGAAATCATGTAAGAGCCTCCTTATATAAAATTGATCTTCGTTTCAATAGAATTTAGGTATAATTCCACTTGAAAATGATAGTGTATATCCGTATAGATACCTATTATCGTATGATGGGGGTTATCCAAAGTCAACGCCTGAACCGGAAAAGTAAAAATGATGCAAAGAATTGTCGATGTTTGTTCTCGTTCTGTAATATGGTTGTCACAAAAACATCGGTTTACAGTAGCCGCGACTATTCTATATAATTTATGTAACCATGTTTCATAGTGTGAAACGAATATGGATACAAGAGGAGCGGTTCACGAATGGAAGACCGTAAATTAACCGTTCGCGCTGTAGAGCGTGCACTTGATATATTGCTGTGTTTTACCGCAGATTCGGATCTTGGCCTAACGGAGATTGCCTCCAAAATTGGTCTACATAAAAGCACGGTTCATCGGCTGCTGACTACGTTGGAGGATCGGGGCTTTGTCGTTCGGAATGCCGAAACGGAAAAATATCGACTTGGCTTCCGCATTTGGGAGCTATCCACACATTTGTCCCAAAGTGACGAGCCGGCGGTGTTGTTACAGCCTGCAATGGAAGGACTGCGTGACCGTCTGGGCGAAACGGTCAGCTTGTACTTACGGGACGGCAGCATGCGTATTCGCATACAAGCCGTGCAGAGCAATCAGGCGATCCGCAGGGTTGCGCCTGTGGGTGCGCGTATGCCGCTGGCTGTAGGAGCCTCCAGTAAGGTGCTGGCTGCCTTTATGCCGCCGCAGGAGCTGGAAGCCCTGCTAAGCGGGAATGAATGGCCGCCCTCGGTAGACGCGGAGGTCTATAAAGCCCAGCTGCAGGACATTCGCGAGAAGGGCTATGCGACCAGCTATGAAGAACGGGAGCCAGGGGCCGCTGCTGTGGCAGCACCAATTGTGAACCGGAAGGGACAGGTCACTGCGGCTTTATCTGTATCCGGTCCGGTCAGTCGGCTTGCACCCGAGACGCTACATGACTTTGCTCCGATTTTGATCGAAGCGGCGAAGGAAATGGGGCTTATGCTTCCGTAACAAGAATGAATGCAGTTGAAGCAAGCAAAGTGATTTGGTGAGGAGCGTCTTCTTGCTAAATGGAACCTAGAAGGGTTGCCAAAGCCATAAATTTGAAGTAGTCTGATAAGGATGGCGGGATGTCTGTTATGTCCGCCTCATGTGAATAGAAGTATCGCAGTTACTGGGGGAGCCTGTAATGCCGGGCTGAGATGGAATCGTGTAAGATTCCGGACCCTTTGCACCTGATCTGGATCATACCAGCGTAGGGAAGTAATCGGCCATTGAAATGTATACGCAGCTGCTGTCTACGGTGACGCATTGGAATAGGATTATTCCACATGTGCACGGTCTGGATAGCTGCCTCGTTAGATTAGCCGGTTCCCTCGGGAACCGGCTTTTTTGCATAGATCAGCGCCACCCTGGGAATGGTTCCGGATCGGTGTGTCATTTCATCGAAACAGGAGGAATGGACAATGAAGCCGACAGAAGTAGAAGGAACAAAAGGAACAGAATTTAAATCAGCAGAAGTAAGGTTGGCAGGAACAAGGGAAGTTGGGGTAGAGAAGACAAACGGGGAGCAAGCCAGTGGGGTAACGCCCTTTCCAGGGAGCCGTAAGGTATATATTCAAGGCTCGCGGCCGGACATTGCCGTCCCAGAGCGGGAAATTGCTCTTCATCCTACACATACGCCGCAGGGCACGGAGCATCATGAGCCATTGCGTGTGTACGATACGAGCGGTCCCATGACTGACGAAGCCTATCAGGTCGATATCCGTCAGGGCCTGCCTCCATTACGGCGAGCTTGGGCACTGGAACGGGGCGATGTGGAGGCTTACGAGGGACGCGCCGTCAAACCGGAGGATAATGGACTGAAACCTGGCTCCAAACGGGAGACAGTTGAATTTCCCGGCGTGACCAACCGTCCGCTTCGTGCTTCGCAAGGTCGTACAGTGACGCAAATGCATTATGCACGGCAAGGGATCATTACGCCCGAAATGGAATTTGCGGCGATCCGCGAAGGGGTGGAGCCTGAGTTTGTACGGCAGGAATTGGCGGCTGGACGAGCCATTTTGCCTTCGAATATCAATCACCCGGAAAGTGAGCCGATGGTCATTGGGCGTCATTTTCACGTGAAGATCAATGCGAACATTGGTAATTCTGCGGTTACCTCCTCGATTGAGGAGGAAGTGGAGAAAATGACCTGGGCTGTGCGTTGGGGCTCGGATACAGTTATGGACCTATCCACAGGCCGTAATATCCATACCACACGTGAATGGATCATTCGGAATTCTCCTGTACCGATTGGAACTGTGCCGCTGTATCAGGCACTTGAAAAGGTGAACGGCGAAGCAGAAGCGCTGACGTGGGAGTTGTATCGCGATACGCTGATCGAGCAGGCGGAGCAGGGAGTGGACTATTTTACAATTCATGCGGGTGTATTGCTGCGGTATATACCGATGACGGCGAATAGAATGACGGGAATTGTGTCCCGTGGCGGGTCGATCATGGCAGCCTGGTGCCTTGCGCACCATCAGGAGAATTTTTTGTATACACATTTTGAAGAAATCTGCGAAATTATGAAAGCCTATGATGTGGCCTTTTCTCTCGGGGATGGTCTACGTCCAGGTAGTATCTATGATGCGAATGATGAAGCACAGTTTGCAGAGCTGGAAACGTTGGGCGAGCTAACGCAAATCGCATGGAAGCATGATGTTCAGGTCATGATTGAGGGGCCGGGACATGTCCCTATGCATAAAATCAAAGAGAATGTGGATTTGCAAATGGAGATTTGTAAGGAAGCTCCTTTCTATACCTTGGGACCGCTCACGACGGATATTGCCCCCGGATATGATCATATTACCTCAGCCATCGGGGCGGCGATGATCGGTTGGTTCGGGACGTCCATGCTGTGCTATGTTACGCCTAAGGAGCATTTGGGTCTTCCGAATAAGGATGATGTCCGTGAGGGTGTCATTACCTACAAAATTGCGGCACATGCTGCCGATCTGGCGAAGGGCCATCCACGGGCGCAGCAGCGGGATGATGCTTTGTCCAAGGCACGCTTTGAGTTCCGCTGGCGGGATCAGTTCAATCTGTCGCTTGATCCCGAGCGGGCCTTGTCCTACCATGATGAAACGCTACCAGCAGAGGGAGCCAAGGAAGCACATTTTTGCTCGATGTGCGGCCCCAAATTTTGTAGTATGCGCATCACGCAGGACATTCGCGCCTATGCAGCGGATAAGGGGCTGAACACCGAAGAAGCAGTGGCCGCTGGGATGCGTGAGAAGGCAGAGCAGTATCGGGATGGCGGTCAGTAAAACGAATGTGTGAGTTTAGGAACGCATGAATCAAAAAAAGCCGTGGTTCTCTACAGTCGATGTAGGAAACTACGGCTTTTTGGCTTATGTAAAGCGAGTCATGCAACCGGATAAACGGCGCCTTATTTTTTACCCATTTTTTCATTCAAAATGTCCTGAAAGCTGAGCTTCTTCTCCGAGCTATCTTCTTTCTTCTGCATACTCACCGCGTTGGCACGTTGGTATTGGTGGTGAAAGGGCATCAGGGTGTGGACGGTTAAGTTCATTGTATTCATGTAGATCATTCCTCCAATTCCATATTGTCAAATTCAGATTGAGTTGCTTTGGACGTCTGTATAGGACTATTTGTATGTACTTGATGTCGCAATGCTATGTAGGTTGCTTGGTTATGTTTCAATCATTATACCCACATTTATTCAAAGTAAAACGCTTTTGACATAAAACAGGAAGATGGTCATGTGTGTTCAAAATGCCGATTAGGAGGATGGTCGTTTTAGGGGAAAATGTGCCTAGGTCTAAAACAAGGGCTTGAGGCCCGTTGTCTTAGTTTAGTAGTCGGGATTGTGTTTTTTTGTCGAATAACCTTGTAAAAGGAGGGTTTTGCGGACTCCTCAAGTCAGGATTGAGGCAGTCTGGTGGCGAATTAAAGTGTCAAAGTTGTATTGACTTTATGTTTGGTAGTAGATACCATGAACTGGTTGTCAGCGTATTTTGACAACAAGAGTCAGCCAATCGATCTGGCGATTCATCCTTTGAAATGTTAGAGAGAGGATTAGAGCATATATGAAAAAATGTATTGCAGACATCGCATTTATTATTCTGGGTGCGTTTTTTTTCGCGCTAGCTGTTAATCTGTTTGTGATCCCGAATGAGTTTGGCGAGGGGGGCGTTACAGGGGTCACAATCATCCTGTACTACCTGTTTCAGTGGTCTCCCTCGATCGTTAATCTGGTGATTAATGGCTTGCTGCTGATTGTCGGATATAAATTTTTAGACAAGAGAACGACCTTGTACACTATCATTGCGGTCGCTTTTAACTCGCTGTTTTTACATTTAACAGTCAACTGGCGGATTGATTCGCATGAGCCGACGATTAATGCCGTATTTGCCGGAGTTTTGGTGGGGGTTGGCATAGGCCTAATCGTACGGGTAGGCGGCACTACGGCGGGTACGGTCATTTTAGCACGGATTGCCAACAAGTATCTGGATTGGAATATCAGTTATGGCCTGCTGTTTTTTGATTTGATTGTCGCATTCTCTTCCTATTTTATTATTGGCCCGGAGAAATTGATGCTAACTATCGTTATTTTGTACGTTGGTACGAAGGTGATGGACTTTATGATCGAAGGACTGAACCCCAAAAAAGCGGTCATGATTATTTCGGAGCACCAAGATAAAATTGCCGAGATGGTCATTACGAAAATGGATCGTGGAGTTACTGTCCTGTCAGGCCACGGTTATTACACTAAAAATCCAAAAGAAGTGCTGTATATCGTCATTAGTAAACAAGAGGTATCGGCGCTTAAAAAGATAGTGAAAGCCATCGACACAGCAGCGTTTATCACCATTCATGACGTGCGGGACGTGTTCGGAGAAGGTTTTCTGGATATTTCGAAGTAACTGGTGGTGTGAAGGTAAGGTTATAGGAGAATAGGGTAGGAAGTCGGTCCTGAGGGATCGGCTTTTTTGCTTTGAGATGTTTATTTTAATAATCGAAATAGGTAGATAGATAATAACTTCTTTTCGAAACAGAAGAAAAGCTATTTTTTGTAAAAAAATATTGTGAATGTGACTTTGATCTCTTATTTTTTTGAAAAATATGCATTATGATCTGACAATAATATATATTTTATTAAAATATATTCATTTTTTATAATGAAGTATTATAAATACACTTACTTCTAAAATCAACTGAGAAACAGTTCCAAGTGAGGTTGTTTTGAGTGGAGAATAACTATGATTTAAAAAAAGAATTTAAAAAGCCGTGGATTCAGATTTCTATTTTATTTATTATATTGCATTTTATAAATTCATTTATTATATTGCCTTCAATGAACCCGCTAAAGCTCCCTTTAGCTTTTTTTATTGTGTCATCAGGAGCGATGATTATCTCTTTTCTTATTGTTGTCTTGTATCCAAAATTCTCGAAACATAGAGAACAATTTTCTGAAAATAATTTGGTTCCATATCGTAAAATATGTTCCAGTGTGTTTGTTGTTCTAAATTTTATTTTTCTTTTTTTAATGTTACTGTATTCAAATGCTATTTACTTCAGTCCCTTAAATATAGTTTTATTGGTTTCAGCGATATCGCACTTAACAGTAGGTATCACATTCACTAAATTAACACCTAACCGTTTAATTGGTTTGAAGTTCCCATGGCTGCTTTCGAATGAAAAGGCATGGAAGAAGACGCATCGTATCTCTGCTTATATTTGGATAGCCTTTGGCTTAATCGGGATCGCTATAGGATTAGGACAAGAAGTTAATGTGTGTATGGTGCTCGCTTCTTGTTTACCGACGATGATTAGTTTTGTTACTTCTCTCTTTCTAAGCCATAGGTATAAAAATATAGACTGCTGATATCTGTATAATGCGGATCGATTTGGCATATTAGGGGGATTTCCATGAGAAGTAAATTAAATTTTTCTAATGTATTGTCTTTTCTTATTTCTGTTTTGCCTTTCATTATCTACCTTTTCATGTATCCGAGAATGCCTAGGAATGTAGCAATCCACTACAATTTCAATGATGTGGCTGACCGTTTTGTTGACAAATCCTCCCCTGAGGTATGGTTGTTGTGTGGAATTAGCCTCATATCTTTTATAATTATGCTTATGCTCCAACCCTATTTCAGTCGTCAGTTCAAGAGCGAAGAAGGCTCTGCAATCATGGAAAGCCTGCCTGGTCTCTTCACACTTCTTATAACCCTCGTATTTGCAATCTTGGGTATATGTTTTCTTTTAAAGGCTTGAAGCATGTAAAAAATCCCCTCTCAATGTGCAGTTTCCACTGCATTTGGAGGGGATTTTGTTATTTATACGCTCTTTACTCTTGAATCATTTGACGCAATACGGTTTGCAGAATACCACCGTTGTGGTAGTAGTCGATATCGACGGTGCTGTCCAGACGGGCAATTACCGGGAATTCGAACTTTGTGCCATCCTCGCGTTTAGCCACAACTGTAAGCTCTTGACCAGGCTTCACGTCATTGTTAATGCCGAGGATGTCGAAGGTTTCGCGGCCATTGAGGCCCAAGCTGGACCAGCCATAGCCCTCCTGGAATTGCAGAGGCAGTACACCCATGCCGACTAGGTTACTGCGGTGAATCCGCTCGAAGCTTTCGGCAATGACAGCCTTAACGCCCAGCAGAAGCGTACCTTTGGCCGCCCAGTCACGAGAGCTGCCTGTGCCGTATTCCTTACCAGCGATGACGATCAGGTTCTGATCGGCTGCCTGATATTTCATGGACGCATCATAGATGGACATTTCCTCATCCGTTGGCAAGTATTTGGTCACGCCGCCTTCAGTACCTGGAGCCACATTGTTGCGGATACGGATGTTGGCGAATGTACCGCGCATCATGACCTCGTGGTTACCGCGACGGGAGCCGTAGGAGTTGAAATCCTTGCGTTCCACGCCATGCTCCTTCAAGTACAGTCCTGCCGGGCTGGAAGGAGCAATGTTGCCTGCTGGTGAGATATGGTCCGTCGTGACCGAATCATTCAACAGGGCAAGCACACGGGCATTACGGATTTCCTTGATATCCTGCACGCCATCCTGAAGTTTTTCAAAGAATGGTGGATTTTGAATATAAGTTGATTTTTCATCCCATTCATACAGTTCGCCTTCAGGAACCGGAATGGAGTTCCATTTTTCATTGGCAGTAAATACATTTTCATATTTGCGACGGAACATATCCGGGCTGAGAGACAGGCTGATGGCTTCCTTGATTTCCTCGGAAGTGGGCCAAATGTCTTTCAGGTAGACAGGCTGATTGTCCTGATCGTAACCGAGCGGATCATTCACCAAATCAATGTTCACTGTACCTGCCAGCGCATAAGCGACAACCAGTGGCGGTGAGCCGAGATAGTTGGCTTTGACCTGCGCATGCACACGGCCTTCAAAGTTCCGGTTACCGGAAATAACTGCGCCAACCGTTAAATCATGGTCTGTGATAGCTTGACTCACTTCGTCAGGAAGTGGGCCGGAGTTACCGATACAGGTTGCGCAGCCGTAGCCTGCTACATGGAAGCCGAGGGCTTCGAGCGGTCCGATTAATCCCGCTTTTTGCAGGTATTCCGTCACGACGAGGGAGCCTGGCGTCAAGCTTGTTTTAACATAGCCTGGCTTTTTGAGCCCACGCTGCACTGCCTTTTTGGCCAGCAAGCCCGCACCGAGCATAACGCTTGGATTGGAGGTATTCGTGCAGCTTGTGATAGCCGCAATAACGACTGCTCCTGTACCTAACTCGCTGGTGGAGCCGTCCGGATGGGTCAGCGGAATCTTCTGTGCGATTTTTTCATCGCTCAGTCCATAGCCGCCCTTGTCCACCGGGGTACGAATAATGCCTTCAAACGTTTCTTTCATGCGGCCAAGCTCAACACGGTCCTGCGGACGTTTGGGTCCGGCGAGACTCGGTACAACCGAAGCTAGATCCAGCTCAATGGTATCGCTGAACACAGGGTCCGGTGTATCGGATGTGCGGAACATGCCTTGGGCCTTGTAATATTCCTCTACGAGGCTTACTTGCTCATCGGAACGTCCAGTGCTGCGCAGGTAGGCCAGTGTTTCCGCATCGACCGGGAAGAAACCAATCGTTGCGCCGTATTCCGGTGCCATGTTGGCAACTGTCGCACGGTCAGCCAAGCTGATGTTAGCCAGACCAGGCCCGTAAAACTCTACGAATTTGCCGACTACGCCTTTTTTACGCAGCATTTGTGTAACAGTGAGCGCCAGATCGGTGGCGGTAGAGCCTTCCGTCAGACTGCCTGTCAGCTTGAAGCCAATCACATCGGGAGTGACAAAATACAGCGGTTGCCCCAGCATACCCGCCTCTGCCTCAATCCCGCCGACACCCCAGCCAACAACACCAAGGCCGTTAATCATCGTGGTATGGGAGTCTGTTCCTACGAGGGAATCTGGAAAGACGACCGTTTCACCGTCAATGGTTTTGGTAGCGGCAACGGAGGCGAGATATTCCAGATTGACCTGATGGACGATACCTGTGGATGGCGGAACGGCGCGGAAGTTGTTGAACGCCGTTTGCGCCCAGCGCAGAAAACGGTACCGCTCCTCGTTACGTTCAAACTCTACATTAATGTTGTAATCCAGCGCATCACTGGTACCGAAAGCATCGACCATGACCGAGTGGTCGATAACGAGATCGACGGGAACGAGCGGATTGATTTGCTTCGGGTCCCCGCCTGCTTTTTTCACCGTATCACGCATAGCTGCCAAATCGACAACTACGGGGACACCGGTAAAATCCTGTAGCACGATGCGTGCAGGAATGAACGGAATCTCCTTGTTGGTGTCCCGATCCTCAGCCCAGCCTGTCAGCTGCTGTACATGTTCTTCAGTGATGGCGCGTCCGTCAAATTGGCGAACCGCGGCTTCCAGCAACACTTTAATGGAGAAAGGCAGCTTGGCGATACCGCTTTTTCCTTGTTCCTCCAGTGCCTTAAGACTGTAGTAGCGATAAGGCTTCCCGTTAACTTCCAGACTACGGGCGATGGAGAATTGATCTTTTCCTGACATAAGTATTACCTCCTTGAAGTGAATGCTTGGGGGAAAATAGGGATGTCGTTTTTTCGACGTCTTGCCCAGTTGGTTTAAATTGGTTGCGTTCTCAATTACATCTTCAGTGCTTCATAACGTGTTAGAGGTTGTGATGAATGCAATTTGTTTCATTAGATGAAACATGATTTCAAAATGATTGCTTTTGGATTAAGTATACCGTTTTCAGGCAGTTCCGTAAAGTTTTTTTGGCCTAAATGATGCCTTGCAGATTGGAAAATAAAACGTTCCGCTCCCTCGCGTTTCGATGTTCATACCAAGCTTTAGAGATTCATACTTATAGATAGAGAGCATATCAGACCAGAGAGGGAAAAAGGAAGTTCTACATCATTCCGGTTATCCCCGGAAAAGGATAGCGGGACGAATTTGGAGGGATAGGGATGGGGGAGCGGGAATGGAAACAGGCCCTTTTTGCTTACGTGAATCAATACAATCGCAGTGAAGTCAATGGTGTACCGCAGCCAGATGAGTATCTGGAGGTGGGCCAGCGGATGGAACGAGCAGCACGTGCGGCCAGATTGGAGCAGTGGTACAACGAACGGGATGCTGTTCCCCTACGCAGCGAGACACGCGCCAAGCCGCTACGAATGGTGCAGGATACGCCGGATGAGGCTGTGGTAGATGTACAACTGCATGTCCGACTCTTTTATGAGAAGGGCGGGATGACTCACCGGGAGGATCGGATTGAACGGGAGCGTCTGACGTTCACACGCGAGGGTGAAGCCTGGCAGGTAGCGAGAATTGAGCGAGATCCGGCAGAAAGGAAGCCAGCGGGGGGAGAGGTTCCTTTTGAACAGGCTTCGTTTAATCAGGGAGGGAGTTTGCCGCTGCTGAATCGCGGTGTGCTGGGCTTTGGTTCGTCCGCACGTCCCAGCCGATATCGCCGTGAAGAAGCAGCGGCTTATGCAGATCAGTGGTGGGATAGCTTTAACCCGGAGTTTGAAGGTTTTGATGTGGATTGCACCAATTATATCTCGCAATGCCTCTTTGCAGGGGGCGCACCGATCCACTATACTGGTAAAAGAGAATCGGGCTGGTGGTATAAAGGACGGGTCGCCGGACGTGAGCTGTGGAGCTACAGTTGGGCAGTTTCCAACAGTCTGGAGCGGTATTTGGGCTCCAGCTCATGGGGTTTGACTGCTGAGCAGGTGAGTCGACCGGAGCAGCTCATGCTGGGGGACGTCATTTTTTACGATTGGGATGGTGACGGAACCTTTCAGCACAGCACGGTGGTAACGGCCTTTGATGCGGGCGGCATGCCGCTAGTCAATGCGCATACGGTAAGCTCCAGACATCGTTATTGGGACTATAAAAATTCGTATGCGTGGACCGACAACACGGTATATCGCTTTTATCACATCGCCGACTATTTTTAAATGAGATGATGGATAACAGGTATAGTGACGCAAATCAGTCATAATGACGAAAGTAGGAAAGCGGAGGATAGGCATGGCAAATCAAAAATTGACCGTAGGGCTGGTGTACGGTGGCAAATCGGGCGAACATGAGGTTTCGCTGCAAACGGCGTATGCGGTAATGAACGCATTTAACTATGAGAAATACGAGATTATTCCTTTTTATATTACGAAGGCTGGCGATTGGCGTAGAGGGGCGCTATTAAGCGCTCCTCTGGCTTCTGTAGAGCAATTGAAGCTGGAACGTGCAGAGGGCGGTACCAAGGCGGCATTAGATACGTTGTTCGGCAAGCTGTACGGAGAGCAGACGCTGGATGTGCTGTTTCCGTTGCTGCACGGCACCTTTGGCGAGGACGGAACGATTCAGGGTCTGTTCGAAATGGCGGATATGCCTTATGTCGGTGCAGGAGTGTTGGCTTCGGCAGCAGGTATGGATAAAGGCGTCATGAAGAAGCTGTTTGAGCATGCAGGATTGCCGCAAGTGAAATACTGTTATTTTAATAGTACACAGTGGGCCCAAACCAGTCATGATCTGGTACGTAATATGGAAACCGAGCTAGGTTATCCTTGCTTTGTCAAACCGGCCAATCTGGGATCAAGTGTCGGTATTTCCAAAGCCAGCAACCGAGAAGAGCTGGAAAAGGCTGTAGATCTGGCTTTGCAATTTGACCTGAAGGTGATTGTCGAGGAGTACGTCGATGCCCGTGAGATTGAGGTCAGCGTACTTGGCAATGACGAGCCGATTGCCTCGGTACCGGGTGAAATTGTATCGTCGAGTGATTATTATGATTATGCTGCCAAATATACGGATGGCCAATCGGAAATGCTTATTCCGGCACCGTTGGATGAGGAAGTGGCAGATCGTATTCGTGAAGCCGCATTACAAGCATTCCGCGCGCTGGAAGGCTGCGGGATTTCCCGTGCCGATTTCTTCGTCAGACGCTCGGACGGACATATTCTTATTAATGAAGTGAATACGATGCCTGGTTTTACACCGTTCAGTATGTATCCATTATTGTGGAGAGAAACCGGCGTATCCTATGCAAGTCTGCTGGACCGCATGATTGCTCTTGCACTGGAGCGTTATGAGCGCAGGTCCGCATTGCACTACGAGAACTCATAAAAGAAACAAAGGGGAGCTGATCACTCTCCTTTTTGTTCATATATATGGCACTTACTTGAGCATTTCACTAAACCCTTAATGATGAAAGGTGGCGGCTACACATGGGCTTTCAAACTGAATTTAACTCCGTATGCAAATTCAAGAGCGAACAAGAACTTTACGAACTGCTGGAATACGGACGTGGCAAAATGGTTAAATCCGGGCTGCGCGTGTTTCCGACAGGCCAGAAGGTCATCGCTTACAGCGTGGACAACGTGGCAGTAGCCATCGTGCAGATTGTGGGCTGTATCGCCGAAATTAATTTCCAGGGCGATGAAGTGACCGAAGTTGAAATGATCCTCATTCGTAAGCTGAATGATGAGGAATCAAGAATTCAGACCGCATTGGCGGATGAAATGTTTTTTGGAGCACAGCAGCAATCCTAGCTGTTTGCTTCTTGCAATTTGTGCGATAACACCGAATCAGCATGTGCTTTTCCGGGTATGATCAGTAGAAAAGGGTTTTAGGTCACAGAACGAAAGCGGCCTTACCATCTACTGCGAACTACTGAAAGGAAGACACCCTATGATCGTAAGGTTAGGTTATGTAGCCATGTCGGTTACCGTGCAAAATGCATCCCCCTCTAAAACCATGACGATGGCCAGCTTTAACAAGATTGGAGACCGAGAAGCTGCGATCCGCAAGCTAGAACGGATAGCAGCTGAAAATCTCCATAATACATTGAGGCTGCTGCGCCATAATCGCGCGAGTGATATCCAGGTCTATCGTTTCTCATCCAAGCTGATTCCGCTCGCGACCCATCAGGATCTGCGGGATTGGAACCCGTTTCAGGCGCTTGCTGCTGACTTTGCAGAGGTTGGGAACTATGTCAAGGCGAATAGGATGAGGGTATCGTTTCACCCCGATCATTTTACAGTGTTAAGCACTCCCCGTCCTGAGGTGTTGGAGAGCTCCATTAATGACTTGAAGTACCACAAAGCGATGCTGGAGGCCATGGGGCTCGGTGCCGAAGCCAAGAACAACATTCATATTGGTGGTGCATACGGAGATAAGGTGACCTCAGGCCAGCGTTTTGTAGAGCAGGTTAGTGCTCTGGATCTTTCGTTAAGAGAACGGTTGACGCTGGAAAATGATGATAAAACATTCAATGCGGTGGAAACACTGGAAGCTTGCAAAATAACGGGCTTGCCGATGGTTCTCGATATTCATCATCAATGGGTCAATAACGAGGGTGAGAAGCCGTGGGAGCTATGGCCGGACATATTGAATACCTGGAAAGGGGAATTGGCCCAAGCCGGATCTTCTACTGATCATCCATTGCCGCCCAAAATTCATGCCTCCAGTCCCAAAAGTGAAAAAGACCCTCGTGGTCATGCAGACGGTGTTCTGGTGGAGCCGTTGCTGACCTTTCTGCGCAATATTGCTGGATATACGGATCGGATTGATGTCATGCTTGAAGCCAAGCTTAAGGATGAAGCGTTATTCGGATTGATGAATGAACTGCGCCTTCAGGAAGATAATGGGGTCAAAGTGCTGGATGGGGCTTCCGTAGAAATTATGCCTTAGAAAGTAGTATTTTGCGGATAAATCTCTCATTTGGGGAAACTTTATGCAGTTTATTGTGTATACTAGAATGTGTAAACTAGCAAACTTGTACTGAAACAGAGATGGTTAAGAGACTGTGCTGTAGGCCAGCTTCGTAAACCACGTAACAATGATATAGAAAGTAGAGTGAACACGTTGAACGAACATGAAAACGAAAAGGTTCCCTATATCGTATCAGGAAAAAGCTATACTGCCGTGGCTATTAACGCGGCATCCAAAGCCGGGGAATGGATTAAGAGCAGGCTGGGAACTGTTGAACATTTGAATACCAAACAGTCTCCTACGGATCTAGTGACCGAGGTAGATAAAGGTGCAGAACAGATGATTCGCAGACTGATTCTGACCCATTTTCCCGATCATGCGATTTTGGGTGAAGAGGGTGTAGAGCCGGGAGCCGAAGCTTCGGCCCGCGCACTAGAGGCTGCCCGTGAAGAGGAATATTTATGGATTATTGATCCGGTAGATGGCACGACCAATTTTGTACACAGTCTGCCGTATTACAGTGTGTCCATTGCCTTGGCCCATCGTGGAGAGGTGATTGTCGGGGTTATTTATGATCCGTCCCGTGATGAAATGTTTGTAGCGGAAAAAGGAAAAGGCGCATATGTACATGGTAATCGCATGCAAGCCTCAAGAGAAGAAACACTGGGAGATAGTCTGGTGTGCATCGGCTTCCCGCCAGATCGTACGTATGCACAACCGCTAAATATGAAAATCACGCAGGTTCTTACACCTCAGGTACGCGGCATTCGGGCGCTGGGCTCGGCAGCATTGCATCTGGCTTATGTGGCGTCGGGACGGTTATCGGCCTATTGCGAAATTGGTTTGAATGCGTGGGATGTAGCAGCGGGCGCTTTGCTGGTGCAGGAATCAGGCGGTACCATTACCGATACATTGGGCAGACCTTATGACCTGAGTGTACGGCATATTGCAGCTACGAATACAGCTATTCATTCTCAACTTATTCAAGTGCTGAAAGAAGCAGACGCAACCGGGTTATAATTCTACGTAGGGACCATCACCCTAAAGGAGGAAATCGCGATGAGTCAATCCGAAGAATTGGAACGCCAGCTCAGTGAACTGCTGACGGAAGGCGAAATTCGTGAGAATGAGGCCCAAAAGCGGGAACGGCTCAGCCCTAAATATGAGGTGCGGGTTCAGACTCATATCGATCCCATTGTTGAGGAAACGCGTAAATACCGGAGTATGGCACGGGAACTTGATGACCGATACGACGAATATATGAGCAAGGCGGACAAATCGAAACCAACCGATCAACGCTAAGCAAATGCAAATACCTCTTGCCGAATGACCAAGGCATGGGGTATTTTGTATGTTATAAAGGAGGCGACAATCACTGATTACCTACTTTAAAAGCGCTTACAAAAATGCTGGAATCCATCATAAAATGGTACTGCTGATCACGGTGCTTATGCTGGTTAATTTTGCAGTTGTTGCAGTCATACTTAAGTACGTATTTCACATTTATGATAATCAAATGTACAAAAAAACATCCGAAGTACTCAATATTTCTTCAATCGGTATAGAAAATGAGCTGAAGGATGTGGAAAAAGTTACTTTCAAGGTAACAACGGACGAGCAGCTTCAACGTTATTTGCTGCAATTGGAAAAAGAGAAATCCCCTTATGCCAAAATGGTGCTGCGTAAAAAAATAACGAATAGGCTCGTCGCCTTTGCCGGCTCTGAAACCTATGTCTATTCTATGATGGTCATCGACAAAGAGGGACAGGTCATGAGTGCGGGCAACCGCGAAGGTATTCCCCAAGAGCTTCGATCCACCCTGTCGGAGCTGGCAGACGAACATGACGGTTCCAATGCATGGTATGCCGCAGGTCATTCCTCCTTGCTGGCAGCTCGGCAGTTCAAATCCTTTACCGATTCCAATTTTACGCTGAATGGGCTCGGAACGCTTGCGATTCGTGTACGAATTGACCGGATTGTAGCGGACCGTGTGCAAACCTCCGGTCGTGACGGACAACTGATGATTACAGATGGAAGGCGGATGATTTATCCCGAAACACCACTTTTGAGTGAGAGTGATATTCAGGCCGAGCTGGGCCGGAAGCAGCCATACGGGATTGCGACCTACTCAGGAGGAACCTTTTTCGCTGCTCAAATCAAATCTTCTTATACGGATTGGACGTATTTGCATATGACCCCCTTCGATGATATGTTTCGCAGCATTACGATTATCAAAGAAGTTGTAAGCGCTATTTTTGTCATTATGCTTCTTATCGCATTGGCTCTGGGGGCTAGATTGTCAGGGAGCATTACCAAACCGATCGTTCAATTAATCCAGAACATGCGTAAAATAGAAAAAGGCGATCTCGACCGTTTGGAAGAGGAAGCACTTGGTGCGGTCCCCCTTTCCACACAGGATGAGGTAGGCTTGCTTCATCGAACGTACAAGAAAATGATTCGCCGCATTCGTGAGCTCATTAATGAGAATGTTGCCAAGCAGCTATTACTGCGGGAAACAGAGCTAAAGGCGCTCCAGGCCCAGATTAATCCACATTTTTTATACAATACATTAGAGTCCGTGAACTGGCTCGCCAAGGCCAATAAACAGGACCGGATTTCAGAGATGGTGGAAGCACTTGCTTTTCTACTGCGCAGTGCGGTCAGTTTTGAGGAGCAGCTAATTCCGCTTCGAAAAGAGCTGGATATTGTAAGGAGCTACGTAACGATCCAAAAAACACGTTTTGATGAACGTCTCGTTTTCCATCTGGATATTCCGGAAGAACTGATGGATGCACAAATTCCGAAGCTAACGCTTCAGCCCTTGGTGGAGAATGCCATTCATTATGCGCTGGAGCCGCGAATTGAACCCTGTCAGATTGCTATTATTGCGAGAGAAAGCGAGGGTGCTCTATTTCTGCGAGTTGAAGATGACGGACCGGGAATGACGCCGGATTTCTTGGAAAAGCTGCGAAGCGGGCAGGTTACGACTCGTGGGCAGGGCATTGGACTTACGAATATTCAGGAACGGATTAACCTGACATTTGGTACACCTTGGGGGATAGAGCTGCATAGCGAGTCAGGAACAGGAACGTCGATTCATGTCTGTATTCCATATGTGAAAGGGGATCAGGGTCGTGTACAAGGTGCTACTGGTTGATGATGAGCGTATGATTTTGGAAGGCATATCACAGGTGGTTGATTGGGGGAAAGCGGGCACGAGATTGGTTGGCACGGCACGTAACGGGATTGAGGCTTATGATCAGATTCAAGCCAGCCCACCTGATTTTGTGATTAGCGACATCTCTATGCCAGGACTAGACGGTATCGGACTCGTTGCCAAAACGACGGAGCATTTTCCAGACGTCCGTTTCATTCTGTTGTCTGGCTACAAAGATTTTGATTATGCCTGTCGGGCCATGCAATACGGGGTGAAGCACTACTTGTTGAAGCCATGCAATGAGCGGCAAATTCATGAGGCTCTGACCGAGTTGGGACAGGAGCGGGAGGAGCAGGAAGAACGCAAGCAGTTTGTAAACCGGATGAAGCTAGATTTTCAGCGTATGCTGCCCCATGTGAAGGAACACTTTTTGAAGGAGTTTATTTCCTATAAAACTTACGGTAGCCGCGATATCGCATTTTATGAGCGGTTATTCGGAATTGAATTGCAAGATAAGCAGGTTCGAATGCTGCTGCTGCGGGTGGAGGAATCCCATGAGCCGGAGCATCTGTTTGCATTGCAAAATATAGCGGCAGATTTGATGGATGATGTCTTGCTCAGTACGACCATGCAGGGGCAATTGCTCATCGTGCTGGAAAGCGAGGATGATACGTCACGGTTTATGAAACAGATTGAAGCGGTACGTGCGACATTTCATCGCTTTTACAAGCTGGAGGTAACGGTCGCAGTTAGTGAGTCGGATAGTATGCAGCATTCACGGGGGATGTACCGGGAGACACTGCATTGTATGAATCACCGTTTTTACACCGGGGAGGGCAGTCTGATTACGAAGGAGGATTTAGCGGCTGAGGATACCCGGGAGATGGCAGATTTGGAGCTGGACGAGGAGAAGTTCGGTCTGCTGATCAAGGCTGGAAATACGGTGGAGGTTGCACAGGAAGTGGATAGGTTGTTCGGTATTCTGTCCCGTATGAAGCTGGAAATCTCCGTGACCCGCTCCTATGTGCTTCAACTCTATGCTGCTATGATCCGTATATGTCCTGAAGAGGAGCGTGCGGCGTTTACGAGCCGAATGGTGGTGCTGGCAGAGCAAAAAACGCTGGCATGTCTCAAATCTTTTGTACAGGAAGCTGCCGAACGAATGACCGCAATCTATTATAAAAGTAATGTGTATCGCCAATCTTCTACCGTTGATAAAATGATCACTATTATTGAGCAAAACTATAGAAAATCCGATTTGTCGCTGAACGGAGTGGCAGGTCAAATGCTGTATATGAATTCCGACTACTTAGGGAAGATTTTCAAAAAGGTGACGGGGGAAAACTTCTCACACTACGTCAATCGTTATCGGATCGAACGTGCGGCTGAGCATATTCGAGAGACAGGAGATGTAAAGGTGTTTGAGCTGGCCGAATGGTTCGGCTTCGGCGGGAACGCGCAATATTTTAGCCAGGTGTTCAAAAAATGGGCGGGTATGACGCCTTCCGAGTACATTAAATCACATGAACGGGGATGAGCTGATGGAGTCCCACTGTTTTTTAAACCCAGGAAACCTGATTTGTGTATTCCAATGCTTCTCAGCTTTTGGGAAAATAACAACAGGAGCTAATGTAAACGCTATCAAAAATGCGTAAATACGTTGTCACTTGTAATTTGGCTCCTTTCTAGAACAGCGAAAAGGGGAGAGATAGGTGGGCAAAAAGGGATGGTTTCTGATTATAGCTATGCTGCTCGTTTTGACGACAGCATGTAGCGGAGCGGACGGCGGCGGCAATTCGGGCACAAGTGCAGACGGGAAAGTAAAGTTACGTATCGCTTGGTGGGGATCGGATACGCGTCATGAATACACGCAGAAGGTCGTTGATTTGTATAAGCAGAAAAATCCTAATGTAACGATCGATGTGGAATATGCCTCTTTTGATGACTATTGGAAAAAGCTCGCCCCACAGGCTGCGGCTAATCAGTTACCGGATATCGTGCAAATGGACATTTCGTACATTAGCCAATATGCAAAAAATGGTCAACTGGAGGATCTCGCGCCTTACTTAAATCAAAAAATTCAGGTCGCTGACGTGAACGAAAATGTACTCAGTACCGGCGTAATAGCAGGAAAGCAATATGGTATTCCAACAGGTGTCAATGTTCTGGGTTTCCAGTATGATCCGGCGTTGCTCAAGAAAGCAGGTATAGATAAAATTCCTGATAACTGGACATGGGATCAATACAAAGAACTGGCTTTAAAGGCAGCTTCCAATAAAGTATATTTTGACAGCTCGATGGCTGCCGATATTTTCTTCCACTACTATTTGCGTACGCAAGGAAAGACTCTCTACAATGCGGAAGGAACAGGCTTGGGATATGACGACGATAAGCTGTTTGTTGACTTCTTCAGCGGATTGGCTGATCTGATTAAGAAGGGAGCGACTCCGCCTCCTGAAATCATGAACCAGACCAAGGGGATTCTTGAGGAATCCGATATCGTAAAAGGAACAGGCATCGGTATTTGGCAGTGGTCCAATCAGTATGTGGGCTTACAGCAGGTTGTTAACCGCCCCATGGCACTGGCTCCAATGTTTGGGCCGAATATGGAAAAAGGCGTATACATGCAGCCTACGATGTACTGGACGGTTGCTTCCCGTTCACAGGTGAAGGATGAGGCCGCAAAGTTTATTGATTTCTGGATGAATGATGTAGAAGCGAATAAATTGATTAAAGGCGAACGTGGCGTGCCGATTTCCTCCAAAATCAAGGAGGCTGTTGCGCCAGAGTTGAGCGAGCCTACGAAGCAGGTGTTTGAATTTGTAGCTTCCATGGAGCCGAAGGCTTCTCCAATGAGCCCGCCGCCGCCAGTCGGATCGCCGGAAGTGATTGCGACTCTGACCGATTATATTGAACAGGTCAATTTCGGACAGATGACACCAGAAGACGCAGCG
Source organism: Paenibacillus sp. 1182 (assembly GCF_017833915.1). Lineage (NCBI taxonomy): Bacteria > Bacillati > Bacillota > Bacilli > Caryophanales > Paenibacillaceae > Paenibacillus > Paenibacillus sp. 1182. The sequence continues at coordinate 440,365 of NZ_JAFICR010000005.1, forward strand.
GCCAAATTCCGGGCTGATGCGAATACTATCCTTGCGAATAACAAGCAATAATGAGCGCAATGTGACCTTTAGGATATCTGACACTGTTTTAGCATAAGATCGATATGATCGAAGGAACGTTTCGTTAAGTTAACCGTGCGTAGTCCAAAGCATGATTGCGCACGGTTGATTGGACGAACCGACTGCATAAGCACCCTTTGCAGACATCACAATATTATTCACATAACAACGAATTATTAATATTATAAAGTTTTGCTAATTCTTTAAAATGCAACAGAAGGGAGGCTTGATGAGCTTGCGAAATCATCAGAGCTTGAAAGCCAATATGACCGGATATGCGTTTATCAGCCCGTTTATTGTGGGCTTTCTGGCGTTTACGTTAATTCCAATGTTTATTTCGCTGTATCTGTCCTTTACCACCTACAACCTGTTCACCCCGCCCAAATGGATTGGTCTGGGTAACTTCGAAAAAATGTTCACAGGCGACCCGAAATACTGGAATTCGATCAGGGTCACGTTTACGTATGTATTGGTCGGTGTACCGTTGCGACTGATTTTCGCGCTGTTTGTGGCTATGATTTTGAATACCAAGTCGCGTATGGTCGGCACCTATCGGACGATGTACTATCTACCGTCGATTATCGGGGGCAGTGTTGCGGTATCCATTATGTGGCGGAACATTTTCAGTAATAACGGCATAGTGAACAGCCTGCTTTCGACCTTAGGGGCGACTCCGGTGAAGTGGTTTGGTGACCCGGATGCTTCGCTTACGATGCTAATCACCTTGTCCGTATGGCAATTTGGCTCCTCCATGCTGATTTTTCTGGCAGGTTTGAAGAACATTCCTGTTGAATTGTACGAGGCGTCCAGTGTAGATGGCGCTAAGCCAGTACGAAAATTTTTCAGTATTACGCTACCGTTGCTTAGCCCCATTATTCTATTTAATCTGATTATGCAGACGATCAGTGCCTTTATGACCTTCGTCCCGGCTTATGTTATTTCTAAGGGCGAAGGAGGCCCGATGGATGGAACGATGCTGCATTCACTGTATCTGTTCCGACAGGCGTTTATGTTCAGCAACATGGGATATGCGGCAGCCATGGCTTGGGTCATGCTCATTATGATTGGGATACTGACAGCGATTTTATTTATAACCTCCAGATACTGGGTATTTTATGAAACGGAAAAGGGGCGCTGATACCGATGACATGGAAAACGGTCAAATGGCCAATTTATCACATACTCGTTGCTGCACTGGCGCTCCTGATGCTGTATCCCGTTTTTTGGATGCTGTTCAGCTCGTTTAAAGAAAGTCGGACGATATTCGTCACGGCATCCTCGCTTTTCCCTACTGAATGGATCTGGCAAAACTATGTAACAGGCTGGAAAGGGACAACTGGCTACAACTTTGGCACGTACATTCTGAACTCGCTCACGATCGTGGTGATTTCAACGATTGGAGCTGTGCTTTCCTCCTCATTGATCGCATTTGGCTTTGCACGCTTGAAATTCAAAGGGCGTAACTTGTGGTTTGCTTTGATGATGGTGACGCTTATGCTACCAGGGGATGTGGTACTGGTACCGCAATATATTATTTTCACCAAGCTCGGTTGGATCAATACGATCTTACCGTTGGTGGTACCCTCCTTTTTCGGGATGCCGTTCTTCATCTTCCTGATGGTGCAGTTTATACGAACGATTCCAGCAGAGTTGGATGAAGCGGCGACGATTGACGGATGCGGCAAGTTCCGGCTGTATTTCAGAATTATTTTACCCTTACTTAAATCGTCGTTGGCTACAGCGGCAATCTTCTCTTTCTACTGGAAGTGGGAGGATTTGCTTGGTCCGGTACTGTATCTGAATTCGCCGGAGAAATATACCGTATCTATTGCACTCAAGATGTTCCTCGACAGCGAGTCGGCTTCCAACTGGGGAGGAATGTTCGCGATGTCTATCCTAAGCCTGCTTCCAGTTATCGCTGTATTCTTCGCATTCCAGAAGCAAATTGTAGAAGGAATGAGTACGAGTGGTTTGAAGGGTTAAGATCCAAAATCCATAGCGTGAGGATATGAAGCTTACGAGTGGAAATGGAAGGCATCCGGGTTTGTACGATTGAATGGACGGGATTTGAGGGCGATGGCTGAGAGGTGAGTAAATTGTGGAAGTTTGATTTTGGTCCGGGGGAGCCTGCGGATGGCTACAAAGGAGTGCCTCCGGATTGCTTATATACAACTGAACAGGGCTATGGCTTCGAGACTACGGAGCATGTGTACGGTCGAAAAAGGCAGAGTGCAGCCAAGGAGGCACGCACGCGGCTACGAAGCAGCTTTTGTATTCCACTGAACGCTGCATTTGTTGCAGATGTGCCAGACGGGATGTATCTCGTCACCGTACTGGTCGGCGATTCACAGGCGGAAACGCTCACGCGATTCAAGGCTGGTGAAGGCAAGCACATGCTTCCCCCAGTACACACGCTGCCGGGCCAGTTCACCGAAGCCCTGTTTGCGGTGCCAGTCCGGGGTGGCAAGCTACGCCTCACCGTGTCAGGCACCGCGCCGCGGCTCAATGCGCTGGAGATTGCGCCAGCGCCACAGACCCTCCGGCTATTCCTAGCCGGAGATTCCACGGTTACGGATCAGGACGCATTCGGCTATCCGTATACTGGCTGGGGCCAGGCTTTGCCCGCCCTGTTCAAGCATGATGTCTGCGTGGATAATCATGCCGTATCGGGACGAAGCTCCAAAAGCTTCGTGGACGAAGGAAGGCTGGATGTCATTTTGGGCGAAATAAAGGCAGGAGATTTCCTGTTCATCCAGTTCGGTCATAATGATCAGAAGCCTGATCCAGAGCGGGCTACAGAGCCTTTTACAACCTACAAGGAGCATCTTCGCCTCTACATCGACGGCGCAAGAAGCCATGGGGCAACCCCGGTACTGGTCACGCCCGTACATCGTCGCTATTTTAACGAGGATGGTACGCTATCTGACACACATGGTGACTATGTAACAGCGGTTCGTGAGCTGGCGGAAGAAGCGAATGCGCCGCTAATTGATTTGTCTGCCCGCACACAGGAGTTATATGAGCAGCTAGGTCCCGAAGAGAGTAAAGAGCTTTTTATGTGGCTACTGCCTGGTGAATACATGAACTTTTCCAGCGGCTTAGAGGATAACACGCATTTTCATGAGAATGGCGCGGTTCGTATTGCAGACATGGTGGTGGATGCTGTGAAGGAACTGGATTTGCAACCGCTGCGCATGTATTTACGTTGAAGGATGACCTTTTCATGTACGGGCGTCAAGGAGGTAACTCACGTGAAACTTACCAAAGGGGGAGACGTGGAAATGCCTGCATTGATTTTTGATGAAGAACAAGTTAAGCAGGTGATCGACCGGGTCGTAGAACGCACATTTCAAATGCACTACAGCTGGGATTGGCCGGGTGGAGTCGCCTTTTACGGAGTATGCGAAGCGTATGAAGCGACAGGGAACGAAAAGTATTTGACCAAGCTGAAAGAATGGGTTGACGAAAATATCGAGGATGGACTTCCATCTCTCTCGGTGAACGGCGTTTCTGTCGGGCACTGTTTGTTGACGCTTTATCAGGCCACAGGTGAGCAAAAATACCTTGATATTGCCATCGAGATGGCAGAATTTTTGGCCCAAAAAGCGGAGCGGTTTGCCGACGGCATTTTCCAGCATACGGTGAATTCACTTCATGATGTATTTCCGCAGCAAGCATGGGTGGATACGATGTTTATGGCCGGTTATTACTTGCTGCGCATCGGTCATCTGTTGGGCAACAAGGAGTATTGGGAGGATGGGGTTCGTCAATATCACGGGCATGAAGAATTTTTGCAGGACCCGGATACGAATCTGTATTATCACGGATGGGATCATGCGAATCAAAGCCGGATGTCAGGAATATATTGGGCGCGCGGCAATTCATGGGCAGCCCTCACGATGGCAAAAGCGCTGAAATTGGTGGAGGTGCAGCATCCATCTTATATGATCATCGACGGCTCGCTGCGTGACCAGCTCAATGCGCTGGTGCGGCTGCAATCCCCGGAAGGGCTGTGGCATACGGTGCTGAACGATGATACCTCTTATCTGGAAACCTCGGGCTCGGCAGGAATTGCGACTGCCTTGCTTATGCAAGGAAGATTGTTTAACAAATACACCCAAAAGGCGATCGACGGTATTCTTTCCCGCATTAAGGACGACGGCACAGTAACGGGGGTATCCGCTGGAACTGCTGTGATGAACGATATTGACGGCTATCGAAACGTTCCGTACAAACGCCTTCAGGGCTGGGGGCAGGGATTGGCGCTTGCTTTTCTGGCTCAACTGTTGCGTACCAAGGAGAATCCGTACGGCTAGAAGAAGGGGCATAGGGAAACGAAAGTATTCATAGGTCAAAGGAGGTCGATAGCATGGGAGATACTGAACTTTCTCAGGAGCTTTCTCATGAAAAAGTAGCTAATCAGCCGCGAGGCAGCCTATTCTGGGTTATCCCCGATGGGTATATTCCACCGGAAAGCCGGGGAGGGCTGCTCAGTCATGAGAGTATATGCGTGCTGAATTGTGGGAGCCGTGTGGCAAATCTGAGTATAGACATCTATTTTGAAGACCGCGAGCCATTGGAGGGATTGATCGAGGTGGTGGAAGGAAGACGAACCCGTCATATCCGAACAGCCTCGTTGGAGAAATCCGGCGAGCAGATTCCGGTAGGTATTCCTTACGCAATTACGGTCACTAGCGATGTGCCCATCATCGTACAATATAGCAGATTGGACACGACACAGCCGGAATTGGCGTTAATGAGTGTCATGGCGTACCCTATCTAATGCGACGAAGACTAAGAAATGAAAAAAGAAATCTCCTGGCTGGAATTGCGCAGCTTGGAGATTTCTTTTTTTTAGGCAAATGAGTGTCTATTTTTAGCCCGTTTTTTGTGATTTTGCCGAAGTTGTTTTGATCGGCGTGAAGTTTTTTCGTCCTCCGAAATTGGTACCCAGAACGCCGATGATGATTATCACAGCCCCAATAATGTGATAGTAGGCGAGTTGCTCCTTCAAAATATAAGCACCCGCAATCATGGAAATGAGGGTGGATAAATTACCGATCACACTCATTTTGGAGGCTTCGATCCACTTCAAGGCAAAGCTCGATAACAGCGAGGTGACGAGGGTAGACAGAATGCCCAGATAAACCAGTGCCATCCAATAACCAGGCTTCACCAGTGGAGCGGTATAGGCGCTCATGGAGCCGTCTATGGCATGATATCCCAGTGCCACCACGTTAAAAACGATACATCCCAAAATAGAGGTAACGTAGGTCAATTCCATTGGGTTGTACTTTTGTGTTAAGGGTCGTGCCAGCACATTATAGCCGGATAGGCATATCGCAGAAAGCACGAGCAGAAGAATACCGCCATAGCTACTGGATGCTAGCGGTGCTCCGCTTTTCATCACAAATATAAAAACCACGCCAAAGACAGAGAGCAGTAAGGAAATCTTCTGGACTACCGTTGTACGCTCTTTAATAAAATAGGAAGCTAACAGCAGCGTAAAGATGGGAACGGTTGCTTGGATAATTCCACCTTCCGATGAAGAAGTGCTCATCAGCCCGAAGGCTTGCAGTGGAAAATACACTAATGGCGAGAGCAGCGCCAGTGGTAAAATGCGCAGAATGTCACGCATCTTGATGTTGATCTTGATCCAACCGAGCAACACGGGAATGGTCAAAGCGATAAATGACAGCGCAAAGCGATGGGCAATCACATCCAGCGGGCTTGCCTCTGTGACTGTCAATTTTACAAATAAAAATGAAAATCCAAGTATAGCTGCATAGCTGAGAGCTGCCAGATAGGCGGCTCCATTTCTGGAACGACTGTGCATAATAAACCTCCGTAATCATGACCTTAACCTGTTGTTCTCTCAATATACCCGGATGGCACAACCTGATACAATCCATAAAATCTGCAACTGTACGGGTACAGTTGTGAAATGGAAAAAAGCCGGAACGAAGTCCCAGAGGTCGAATACCCTTCCCTAAGACTACTTCCAGCTCTTATCATAATTCATATTCTATCACTTACTGCTGGGTTTACTTCCCTTGTGACATCGCCCGGAACGAATCGTCCGCCGCTTCCAGCGTAGCATCCACATCTTCGTCGGTATGCGCTGTTGTGAGGAACCAGGCTTCGTACTTGGATGGTGCCAGATGAATACCGCGATCCAGCATGTGACGGAAGAAGGATGCGAATGCTTCGCTATCCGTATCCTGCGCCTGTGCGTAATTCGTGATCGGATGATCACAGAAATGCGTCGAGAAGGCTCCACGAATACGGTTGATCGTCAATGGCACGCCGTAACGTTCAGCAGAGGACTGAATACCGTCCGTCAGCCTCACGGCCAGACGTTCCATCTCTTCGTACACGCCTTCCCCTTGAAGGACTTCAAGGCAGGCGATGCCTGACGAGATGGACGCCGGGTTGCCCGCCATCGTACCCGCCTGATAAGCCGGGCCGAGTGGGGCAACCTGCTCCATGATGTGCTTGCTGCCGCCGTAGGCACCAATCGGCAGACCACCGCCCATGATTTTGCCCAGCGCGGTCAAATCTGGCTGAATCGCATCATGGTTGTCCAAACCTGCATACGTTTGGGTGGAACCGAAGTGGAATCGGAATGCGGTAATGACCTCGTCATAAATGACGAGTGAGCCGTTCGCACGCGCCATCGAGCAGAGCCCTTCCAGATAGCCTGGCTGCGGCATAACCATGCCGAAATTACCGACAATCGGCTCAACCATGACTGCCGCCACATCGTCGCTCCAACGCTCCAAGGCTTGGCGCAACGCGTCGAGATCATTGAATGGCACGGTAATAACCTCGCTCGCAATGTTGGTCGTAATGCCTGCGCTGTCCGGTATGCCCAGTGTGGAAGGACCGGAGCCTGCGGCTACAAGTACCAGATCCGAGTGACCGTGGTAGCAGCCGGCGAATTTGATGATCTTGTTCCGCCCAGTATAGGCCCGTGCCACACGAATCGTCGTCATAACCGCTTCTGTGCCAGAATTCACAAACCGGACCTTGTCCATGGAGGGAATTGCTTCCTTCAGCATCTTGGCCAGTTTAATTTCCAAGACTGTTGAGGTTCCGTACAATACGCCGTTCGCAGCCGCTTCGCTGATGGCCTTGGTAATATGGGGATGGGCGTGTCCGGTAATAATAGGGCCATAAGCCGCCAAATAGTCGATATATCGATTATCATCCTCATCCCAGAAATGAGCACCTTTAGCGCGTTTCATGAATACTGGAGCGCCGCCGCCCACAGCTTTAAAGGAGCGTGAAGGGCTGTTAACGCCCCCGACAATATGCTCCAGGGCTTCTTTATATAGTGCTTCGGAGTTTTCCCGTTTCATCATCAAAAACTTCCTTTCCGTTCATTAAAATAGGGTATACACACGCCAAAGGGCAGCGTTCACGGCTGCCCCTGCATACATCATTATAGCTCTTTTTGACCTGTCTTTGTTGTTGATTGTGTGGAAGCATCCTCATTACTGGTTTTACTGCCCCCTGTAAAAGAAGCTTTATCCTTCTTGGTAGACGATGCACTGTCTGGCTGTTTCGTTTCGTTCTGATCCTTGTTTTGTTCCTGTGTTTGTGTGGGTGGATTATTAAATATATCCTGCACATACGTTTTCAGTTCTTCCGGATCGCGGACAGTAAGAACTGCCGCGCCGCCCACATTCTCTTCTCCGAGCATCTTCATCGGTGGAACCTGTTCGCTGCCTGCAAAGTTGCTTTGGTACCCCACATTTGCCAGCTTCCACATATCGTTAACACTGAGATTCGTGTCGATGTACGGGTTAACCTGCTCTAAAATATTCGGCAAGTTAGCGATGGAAGTCGTGGTCTGCATTTTCTGGGCTACGGCTTCCAAGAATGCCCGTTGCCGTCCTGATCGGGAGAAGTCGGACATTGCATCGTGGCGGAACCGCACATATTGAAGCGCCGTATTGCCATCTAGATGCTGCATGCCCTTTTTCAAATCAATATCGTACTGATGTTTATCCGCATTACTTGTATAATGCATATCCTTTTCCACTTCAAAATCAATCCCGCCTACGGCATCCACCAGTTTGATAAAGCCCTGGAAATCCGTGTACACATAATATTGCACCGGGATGCCTAACAGGTCGCCAGCCGTCTTCATGGCCGTGTTGGGTCCGTGAGTAATGGCAGTGTTAATTCGATTTTTTCCATAGCCGGGAATATCCACGTACGTATCACGCAAAATAGAGAACAGGTGGATTTTTTTCTTAACGGGGTCCAGTGATACAACCATCATGCTGTCTGATCGGGGGACTTCCCCTTTCTGGATACCGCGCCCATCGACACCCATCAGTAAAATGTTAACCATATCGGTACCTTCCCACTTGGGTGGTTCTGGCGTACGAACCTGATCGACCTGCTTTACATTTTTGAAGGGGGAGTTAGCGCCCTCTTTATGCAGATTATCCAGCTGATTATAAATGGATGTAAAATAGTACACGGCAAAGCCGACAATCGCGACGATTACCACGGCTAGAACCGACCATATCGTCCTTTTGGTTCTGCTTGTCATGGATGCTCTCCCTTTCGCTTTTCAGTTCATTACATTATAATTTCTTTTTGGAGCACAATCAATTTAACTATGGATTTTACAAATCCTGATTGAGAGGTATAACATGCTGGCAATTGATGTGCAGGATCTGCGCAAAACATTTAAGGTTCAAAAAAATCGCGAGGGCTTAAAAGGTGCCTTCCTTGATTTATTCGCCCGCGAATACAACGAGGTAGCCGCGGTCAAAGATATATCCTTCCGTATTCCGCAAGGAGAAATATGCGGTTATATCGGTGAGAACGGCGCCGGAAAGTCCACCACGATTAAGATGCTGACAGGCATTCTCGTGCCGACATCGGGACATCTCAAGGTGGGCGGTTATGTCCCCTATGAGGAACGCGAGAAATTTGTAGGCAACATTGGCGTTGTTTTCGGTCAGCGCAGTCAGCTTTGGTGGGACATCGGTGTGATCGAGTCTTTTCAACTACTGCGGAAAGTATATCAGGTTCCGGCTACGGACTTCAAACGTAGGCTGGATGAGCTGGTAGAGAGGCTGCAATTGCAGGATCTGCTAAGCCGCCCGGTACGCAAGCTTAGTCTCGGGCAAAGGATGCGCTGTGAGCTGGTAGCTGCCTTGCTGCACAATCCGTCTATTGTTTTTCTGGACGAGCCGACCATTGGGCTTGATATTATGGTGAAATCCGAAATCCGCGAGTTTCTGAAGGACATGAACCGGGATCACGGTACGACTATTTTGCTGACGACCCATGATTTGCAGGATATTGAAGCGCTGTGCTCGCGCGTCATTATGCTGGATGATGGAAATATCATTTATGATGGTGGTCTGGAGGATCTGAAGGCGCGTTGGGGGACAGGTCGAGAAGTACGGTTCCAGTTCGGCACATCGACCCAATTGGAGCAATTACAGGCATGGACTGCTGATATGCCACTGGCTTGGACGATGGATAATGATTTGGCTGCCAAGGTATGGATTCCTCTTCATATTAATGTATCGGATGTGCTCGCTTGCGTAGTCGGTCGCACGGACATTACGGATATCAAAATCATTGAAACCAACACGGATGATATCGTCCGCAGTATCTATCAGTCTGGCTCGGCTGAACGCCAGGGCAATCCGATAGTGGAGGCTAAAGTTCATGCTTAGCGTATACACCGATTTTATTCGTATCCGATTTCTCACGATGCTTGCGTATCGTGTGAACTATTATTCAGGAATCCTTATTTATTGCATGAATATTGGCGTGTATTATTTCACATACAAAGCGATATATGGCGATGCGGGTAGCATTGGAGGCTTTACCGCTGCTCAGATGACGACGTATGTAGCAGTATCGTGGATGGCGAGGGCCTTTTATTTCAACAATTTGGATCGTGAAATCTCGACGGATATACGTGATGGAAGCATCGCTATTCAGATGATCCGACCTTATAACTATGTACTTGTTAAATTTATGCAAGGACTCGGCGAGGGAATGTTCCGTTTTCTGTTGTTTATGATTCCAGGTATGGCGATTGCGATGCTGCTATTTCCGGTGAAGCTTCCCACGGATCCGGTAGCCTGGGTTGGTTTTCTGGTCATGCTGTTTTTCAGCTTTATGATCAACACTCAGATCAATATTATTACTGGATTAACGGCCTTTTTTATCGAAAATAATGAGGGCATGATGCGTATGAAGCGCGTAGTTGTAGATCTGTTTTCTGGATTGATTTTGCCAATTAGTTTGTTCCCAGGCTGGCTGGCGACAATCGCCCAATGGATGCCGTTTCAGGCAATTACCTATTTGCCGGGCTCTGTATTTACGGGACGTGTAAAAGGCGTTGGCATTTGGAATGTACTGGGTATCCAAATCATTTGGCTGGTCGTTCTGCTCGTGCCGATGATCATCATTTGGCGACTGGCGCGCAGACGTCTGTTCGTGCAGGGAGGGTAAGCCGATGATGTACTATTTGGGTCTCATTAGCGAATATTTAAAAAATTACATGAAGTCACGGCTCACCTATCGGGCCGACTTTTGGGTAGAAGTTATTTCAGATCTGTTGTTTCAGGCCACGAATCTTATTTTTATCCTGGTTATTTTTATGCACACAGACAGTTTGGGTGGCTGGAGTGAAAATGAAGTCGTGTTCGTTTATGGATTTTTTATGGTTCCTTACGGACTATTCAGCTGTTTCGTCAACCTTTGGAACTTTAGCGAGCGTTATATTGTAAAAGGTGAACTCGACCGGGTAATGACCCGTCCTGCGTATAATCTGTTCCAGATTTTCCTTGAAAATGTGGACCCGCCCGCACTGGTCGGCTCAGTGATCGGTCTGATTATTATGGGGATCAGCGGGGCACAGATGGACTTGGCTATGGAGTGGTGGTTCATACCGGCGCTGATCATTTTGAGCCTAAGTGCCGTGGCGATCTATACAGGGATATACACCATATTGACTTCCCTTTCGTTTTTTTCGGATGCGCCGACAGGAATTATTCCGCTCATGTACAATATTCAGGGCTACGGACGTTATCCAGTAACGATCTATAACCGAGCCATTCAGGTTGTGCTAACTTGGATACTACCGTTTGCTTTTGTTGGCGTATATCCAGCCTCCCTGTTCCTTCACCGAGAGGACATGCGCCATATGGCGCTCTTAACTCCTGTGATGGGAATTGTCTTTCTGACCTTGGGCTTACTGGCATGGAACTGGGGAATTCGCCGCTACAGAGGGGCAGGCTCATAGGTCAGGTTATATAAGAACCCCCACAAGATAGGAGATGATGAGATGTCCGCGGCATTTACCGTTATTGGACAAGCGGCACCGGATTTTGAATTGCCTGGCAGTGAGGGAAAGCATGTTAAGCTGTCAGATTATCGAGGCAGTAGGGTGTTGATATATTTCTATCCCAAGGACTTGACCTCTAGCTGCTCGACACAGGCTTGTGATTTTCGGGATAAACATACGGAGTTTGAAGGTTTGAACACGGTGATTCTGGGGATAAGCCCTGATCCACTCAAGCAGCATGACAAGTTTATTGCCAAGTACGGACTCCCTTTTCAGTTGTTATCTGATGAAGAGCGTCAGGTCGCTGAGACGTATGGTGTATGGCAGCAAAAACAGATGTACGGCAAGCAGTACATGGGCATTGTTCGGTCTACGTTCCTTATTGATGAAAATGGTATCTTAGTTCACGAATGGCGTGGTTTAAGAGTAAAAGGGCACATTGATGCTGCGCTGGCATACATTCAGGATATGGCGTAAGTGAAGAACAAAAAAACCTTTTGGAATCGGATTATGCTTCTTTAAGCATCGGTTTCAAAAGGTTTTTGTTAATTTTTGGATACGTCCTGTCGATGCTTCCACTTTTGCTTGCAGAAATAAACACCCCATAAAACAAGCGGAATGATCAAGCCGTTTGTATAATGCCAGGTAGACATGGGATAAACAAGAGTTCTTACATAATAAAACACATTTGGGGTTATCAAAATGGTCATACCAAACACAAGCGCTCCTGCGGGGATGACAAAGGAGCGGATATTAGAAATTCGGAATAGCTGGGTTGTTCCGAAAGTAAACGCGTAAAAGAAAAGGACACCTTTGAAATAGGCAGCAAGTGCCCAGGTTAAAGTTACTAACGATTCAACTCGTGTAATATAATTGAGCTCGTTAATCTTTGTTGTGAGAGCAGAAGAAATGTATGGACTATAATTGGTCACAAAGGGACCAACGACAAGGAGAGAGAGAAGCAGAAACACGCTAATCAGGAATCCGCCTATAAGAGAGGCGAGCAACATGTCCTTTTTAAAATGGGCTTTTTTGTTTACATAAGGAAAAACCATGAGCATAATAGACATTTCGGCAAAAGGCATAGCCACGCCTGGAACCATTCCTTTAGCAACAGGAGCTAACCCGTTTTCCAAAACAGGCCGTACATTAGAAAGCTGAATTTGTGGCAGGAGTGCAAGGATCAGACCAGAGAAGATTAATATATATGCTGGTAATAGCATCTCGCTAACACGACCGAAAACTTCAATTCCCATTAGCGCAGTAAGCACCATTAGGGAAATTCCCATAACGAGCAGGACATGCAGAGGGGTTTGTACAAATAACTGGGTAGTCAGGTAATCGCCTACCTCTCTAGCAATAAGAGCGGTGTTCATTAAAAAATAATACAAATACCAGCAGGAGACAATGGTTCCGAATACAGGCCCGAAAATTTTACGGATCGCTTCAATAAGTGTAAGGCCCGGGTAGAGTTCATGGACACGAAGGAGCACGTAAATAATAATTAAACCTAACGGTATGGACAGTATAGAGCTGATCCAGGCATCCTGATGAGCAATATGCGTAATCATAGTCGGATAAATTAAGAGCATATCCCCGATTAAACACATAAACATAAGGACAGTCACTTGCCGAACACTGATACGTTCTTTTTTTGACATTTGTGGCTGCCTCCCTTCTAAAAGCCAAATACATGTGAAATAAAAGCGTTAACAGGGTTATAGATGATCTCTATCAGAATCAGCGGACTTGGCGTAACCTCTAATTTGGCAGCAAGAATACTAAGCCATGTGCCTAATCCGAGCATAACGATGTACACGAACATATCCTTAAAGCGATGCTTTCGGTACAAGCCTGGCAAATCTTTGGCAGCGATGGCTAAGCCGATACAGATAATGATAGTGGTAATCAGCATGTCGATGCTCCTTCCTTTGAGGGTGAGGCTCAACCAGATCCCAGGCTATGATTGCCTTTCGATCTCAACTTGTATACGACAAGCAGCAGTAAAGGCAGGACAACGGAATCCGTCAAATCCCAATAAATCCAAGCGTGGACGATCGTATCTAGATAATAAGTAATGTTGGGTGCCGACACGATAATCAGACCAAACAGGATCATAAAGCTAGGGCCAAGAAAGGTCCGTACATTGTCTAATCGCAGTAGCTGAGTCATTCCTAAGGTAAAGGCATAGAAGTGTAAAATGGTTTTAACAAAGGTAGTGATAATCCAGGCTATGCTCATCATGGATTCAACTCTCTGTAAGAAATTTCCTATGTTGATTTTTTTAGATAGCGTATAAGAGGTATACACACTATGTTCGGTTACAAAAGGGCCCAGAACCATGAGAGAAACCAAGAGTAGTACGCTTAACAGAACGCTGGCAGTAAGTCCGGCTAGCAAAACCGATTTTTTTAGACCCGGTTTTTTGTTCACATAGGGAAAAATCATGAGTAAAAAAGCTAATTCTCCGAATGGGTAGGACAGTGCAAATAGGCTGCCTTCCATAATCTTGGGAATACCTAGCTCCAGCATAGGCTTAAGCTGCTGACTTTCACATTGGGGAAGCAAGCACAGGATTAAAAACAAAGTGAAAGCCAAGCATAATGGTAATAAGATTTGAGCCGTACGAGCAATAGGCTCTAATCCCATATACATCCCCCACATAAGCGCAAGAATTAAGAGTAAATTGATAACAGGCAGAGGCGTCATAACATAAGTCTGGCTGTTCATAAAATCCCCGACCTCTCTTAAATAAATCGCGGAATTCATTAATAAATGGAACAAATACCATATCGAGATGAGGGAGCCTAGCCACGGTCCCAAAATTCTCTGGCAGAGTTGAATAAAGGTGAGATCAGGATATAGCTGATGTACCCGCAGGAGTAGCAGTAATACAGCCAATCCTGCTGGGATACTTAGGAATGAGCTGATCCAGGCATCCTGCTTGGATATGCTTGTAATGAGGGAGGGATACACCAATACGCAGTCTCCGATAATACTCAAAAATACGAGTACGGCTATATTTCTGATGCTGATACGCCCTTTCTCCTCCACCCAGCTCACTCCTTCATTTGTTTTTGGAATGATTCAAACAAGGAACCAATTTTTTTAATCTTTGTCTGTGCCTTATATTCAATCTGTAAGTCCATAAATGGATTTTCTTTTTCTTCTTTTAGTCTTTTCCAAAGCTCGGGTTTGGACTGGTGAATCAGTTGACCAAAGCCGAAAATGTCTGACTTAAACTCATGCCGAACGGTCTCTACGGAATGTTTCATAATTTCAACAATTTTTTCATTGCTTGCGGCTTCAATTTCTTTAATATCGTCCATACTGTCTAGCTTCATATGCTGGCAGTTGACTTCTCGTACTGTGCTGTTGTTGGTAACTGATATAGAGATAACAGGTTCTCCATCACGAATGATTACTTTTTTTTGAGTGTCGCTACTCAAGGTTAATAGGGCAATGTTACCCCCACCCTGACAATCGGTGTGCCCCGTTGTAGACTCCACTTTATCCCTGATGTAACTGAGCCCTTTACTGTCAAGTTCATTGATCCATCCCAGCAATCGGTCTTTTTTGAATACACCATTACCCGAAAACCGCAATATGGTTTCAGGCGATATACTTTTGGTGGCATCCATACCTTTTTCATTGGTCGACTCTATATCTCCCACAGCTTCCAATGCGGGCAGAGTGGACTGGATGTCGGGATTAACCAGATCGCTAAGAAGTTGATCCATGGTTACTTTGGTAGCAGGAGCCCAGGTTTTGGTTAAGGTATCTAACGAAGCAAATAATTTATTTGCCGGCAACTTTTCCATTGGAGTGGGGATCTTTAACATCGTAGAAGCCTTGTTATTCTTGGCTATCGCAATATAAAAGTCACTTCTTGTGAAAGGCTCTCGCATCATGGCTTCAATCGCATCAGCAATTCCCTTTCTCGCATACTCCTCACCTAAAATCAGCATACGAATATGAGATAAGTAAATGGCGCGCGGACTTGTATTCGTCATTTTTTCAATGGCCTCTTGAATCGTGGGTGCAGTGGCCTGATAAGTAACGACTGGAGGGCCTGCACTTGGTGAAGATTTGGAAGCTACAGCAGAAGGAATGACCACCTGAGCGGTTACCTGATACTGGTCTCCTTCTATATCCACACCGATCCCAATAGCTATGCCCAGCTCATTTAATTCTTGGCGATCCCAGCAACCACCTAACAGTAATGCAATCAGGCCCCAGACGAAGAACAAATGTATGGTCTGCTTCATGGTTGATCCCTTCTGGTTTTTGATTTATTACCGATCCGTCTTTTTTTCGTTTTTTGGCGGATCGTATTTTGGATAGAGATGGATTGAGGACGCTTCGTCATATGAGGCCAAGGCAAGCGAAACAGCGTATCTTTCATATCGCTTTCCACATAGGGGCCAAACGGACTCATGTAAGATACTCCAAACGATCTCAGACTGGTCAAGTGCAGCAAAACTACGATTAACCCCATCAATATTCCAAGAAGCCCAAAGGCTGCGGCTAGCATCATTAAGGCGAAGCGTATAATACGAACCGCTATCGACAGGCCGTTTTCTGGAATAACATAGCTGGAGATGGCGGTGATTGACACGATAATGACCATAGCCGCCGAGACAACCCCCGCATCCACGGCTGCTTGCCCAATGACCAATGTGCCTACAATAGATACAGCCTGTCCGACTGTCCTCGGAATTCGGACTCCTGCTTCACGCAAAATTTCATAAGTAATTTCCATGAGCATCGCCTCGACAAAGGCTGGAAACGGTACGCCTTCCCTTTGTGCAGCGAGACTGACCAATAAGTTTGTAGGAATCATCTCTTGATGAAAGGTAGTTACCGCGATATAAACTGCCGGTGCAAGCAAAGCGATAAAAAAGGAAAAGAAACGCAGCAAACGCAGCAACGTGCTGATATCAGCACGTTGGTAATAATCCTCTGCCGACTGGAAAAATTGCACGAATAGCGCAGGAATCAACAGAACAAAGGGTGTCCCGTCCACCAAGATAGCAATCCGCCCCTCCAACAGGCTGGCAGCGACCGAATCCGGACGCTCGCTGTTATAAATGGTGGGAAACGGAGTGAAGGATTCATCCTGAATTTCCTCTTCGATGTAACCCCCTTCCAAAATTCCGTCAATATCAATTCGGTCCAAACGTTCTCTCAGTTCCTGAATAACCCCTTCGTCAGCAATTCCTTTGATATACATCACGGACACATTGGTATGAGTGACTTGACCGATCTGTCTTGTTTCCATCCACAGGCGCGGATCGCGGATTCGCCTACGAATTAGAGCGGTATTGGTACGTAAATTTTCGGTAAAAGCCTCCATTGGACCCCGTACGACACTTTGGGATTGGGGTTCGCTAACACTGCGATCCTCCCAACCGACCGCATCAATCCATATGCCCTTGGCGTATCCGTCCAGCAAAATGATAATACCGCCAGATAGCATCTGGTTGAATAAGGCATCCATTTCGTCCACACTACCTGAGTTACCTGCAATCAAAACTTGATTCTTCAAATAGTCGAATGGTTCTGCGCCCTCCGGTACATGATGTTCATTTACTCGCATCAATGAACGGAGAACGGAATCATGGAGCAATTGAGTATTGACCAGACCATCAATATAAAATAGAGCTGCTGGCCATTTTTGCATCCATAATAGCTCTTTAATGATTACATCTCCGCTGTTTCCAAAGGAGCTTTCGATATGATTCACATTATCCTTCAAGTTAGAGGACACATGAGTAAGTGGACAACTTTTATTCTGATTTGGCATACGTAAAATCCTCCGATATTGGAGTTTGTTGGCTTAGTATGCTCTGAATATATGAATTTATGCCTTGCGATTATAGAAACGAATGCAGTCTGACATTCGCGATTTGCTCCGGTGAAGGGAGGAGTGGTATGTCTTTTGTTGCTGGGGATTTTACTTATGGATTAAGCGGTAGTTGGCTTGCGGGGTAGGGGCCATTTGTCTGGATACATTATTAATACGGGAGACCCCATTGTATTTACAGGGTCCATTGTTGGGCATGCTGACGGCGTAGAGTCAAGGAATCATCGGAGTTCTATGCTTGGTGCAGGGGTGGCGATTGAAATGATGGAGCCGCGTACGTTGGGTTTGGCTGGAGGTGCGGGGTTTATTGTGATATCTATCGTGATTTTGATGTATTATGCAAGGACTCGTAGCCGCAAGGCAGCATGAGTGTGATTACTTCGTGTCATCCTTGTTGCTGGTTTTCACCGACTTTTCGGATTTGCGTAGCGAGCTAAATAGGAAGCTTCTCCACCGGTAAATAATATACAGCAGGATTATGAACCCAACGACTCCCGCAATTCGCAGTGCATACAGCTCTACCAAATGGAAAATGGCATCCCATTGGGGACCAAACAGCTTGCCGATGCTTAGAAAGAGGATGACCCAGAATAAAGCGCCGCTGTAAGCATATAAGACAAATTTACGGAAAGAAAGAACAATAATTCCGGCAAAATAACCGGTAAAATGCCTGACACCGGGGATGAAATATCCAAGGAAAATAAGCCAGTATCCATATCGTTGAAACCATTTTTGTGTTTTCTGAAGCTTGTCCGGCGATAACAAAACCCATTTACCATATTTCTGAATAAAGGGGAGTCCAGCCCACTTTCCGATAAAGTAGGTAATAGTCATACCGATGGTCGTGCCCAAAAAAGCTAGCAGCATCAGTTTACCGAAATCCAGGGTACCGGCATAGGAGAGATATCCCGCATAAGCCATGGTGGTTTCCCCGGGAAATGGTAAAGCAATAAACTCAAGCAGCAAGCCGAAAAAAAGGACGCCGTAGCCGTATTCTTCGAACAATTGCGCGATCCACTTCAGCACATCCATCGTTTACACTCCTACGAACAGATTGAGTATTTTAGAATCAATTCATTTTAACAATCTTTTCATGCCCACTCAACTCCGGTTGATTTCTTGACGTCTTGTTTTATCGTTGCGTATAATGAAACGAACAATTGAGGGAGGCACGGTAATGAATAAGCCTAATGAAATCGTTGTAGTTCTTGATTTTGGAGGACAATACAACCAGTTAATCGCAAGAAGAATTCGGGATCTCGGCGTATATAGCGAGCTCCTTCCATACAATACGCCTGCGGAGAAGCTGAGAGAGCTGGCGCCAAAAGGGATTGTTTTCTCAGGCGGACCTTCCAGCGTATATACAGACAATGCTCCTCAGGTGGATCGGGCAATTTATGACCTGGGCATTCCTATCTTTGGTATTTGTTATGGCATGCAGCTGATGGCTCACCAACTGGATGGTAAGGTAGAACGTGCGGGCAAGCGTGAGTATGGCAAAGCAGACGTGCAATTCAATCAGGATGCCCGCTTGGCTAAAGGACTGGATTCTCGTCAAACCGTATGGATGAGCCATGGGGATCACGTAACAGATCTGCCAACCGGCTTTACACTGGATGCAGGAACAGAGAGTGCGCCGATTGCCGCGATGAGTAACCTGGAGCGGAATCTGTATGCGGTGCAATTCCATCCAGAGGTACGTCATTCCGTTCAAGGTAACGAGATGATCAGCAACTTCCTATATGAAGTGTGCGGTTGTGAAGGCAACTGGACGATGGAGTCGTTCATTGAAGATCAGATTCGCGAGATTCGTCAACAGGTAGGCGACAAAAAAGTATTGTGTGCTTTAAGTGGTGGCGTGGATTCTTCCGTTGTAGCGATGCTTATTCACAAAGCGATCGGTGACCAACTGACGTGTATGTTCATAGACCATGGATTGCTGCGCAAGGGTGAAGCCGAAAGTGTAATGGAGACGTTCGTTGGTAAATTTGATATGAAAGTTGTCAAAATTGACGCACGTGAGCGCTTCTTGTCCAAGCTGGCAGGAGTCGATGATCCGGAACAAAAACGTAAAATCATTGGTAACGAGTTTATCTATGTGTTCGAGGAAGAATCTTCTCAATTTGACGATTTTACTTTCCTGGCACAAGGTACGCTGTATACGGATATTGTAGAGAGCGGAACTGCAACGGCACAGACCATTAAATCCCATCATAATGTGGGTGGTTTGCCGGAGAACATGAAGTTCAAGCTGATCGAGCCGTTGAATGCCCTGTTCAAGGACGAAGTGCGTAAAGTCGGCGAAGAATGTGGACTGCCAGCTGAGATTGTATGGCGTCAACCATTCCCAGGTCCGGGTCTTGCCATTCGTGTACTGGGCGAAGTGACAGAGGACAAGCTAACCATTGTTCGTGAGTCGGATTACATTTTGCGTGAGGAGATTGCTAAAGCCGGTCTGGACCGGGAAATCTGGCAATACTTCACCGCTTTGCCGAATATGAAGAGTGTTGGCGTTATGGGCGATGCTCGTACGTATTCTTACACCGTAGGTATTCGTGCAGTAACCTCCATCGACGGTATGACTGCTGACTGGGCGCGTATCCCTTGGGATGTGCTGGAGAAAATCTCCGTTCGTATCGTAAACGAAGTGGATAACGTGAATCGTATCGTGTACGATATTACTTCCAAACCACCAGCTACGATTGAGTGGGAATAAGCGTGGAGACTTCCGCGCCGTAACCATGAATCCTTTAAGATTTACCAATACAACATCAGGACTCCTCCGTATCGGCGAAGTATCGCTATGCGGTGGGAGTCTTTTTTACGGGGGCAAGCAAGGACGAGATATGAAGTCATTTGTTGTTGCAAAACGGAATATGAAGTTGAAAAAAGGAGATATTATTCAATGGTAATGTATCTCCTTTTTTATATGGTTTTATTAGATTCAAGCTATAAATAGTTTAAATCAAGTATGAAATTAAACGTTCACCTCTTTTTCATGTCATGCTCTAATGGTGTCATGTTTTGATACTAATATATTTTATAATGTACCTAGATTAAAGTGTTACATATCTCGTTTCATTAAACGTTGTTCTAAGGAGAATAAAGAGATGAAAAAATTATTTCTATCGTCCTCATTTAAGGATGTTGCACCATGCTTAGTCCATTTCGCTGGTGAAAACTTAGAAGGAAAAAAAGTCACCTTCATCCCAACCGCGAGTATTCCAGAGAAAGTTAAGTTTTATGTGAATTCAGGGAAAAAAGCATTAGAGAATTTAGGATTAGTCGTGGATGAAATCGAAATCAGCACAGCACCATTGAATGAAATAGAGAGTAAAATTAGAGAAAATGACTATATTTATATTACCGGAGGCAACACATTTTATTTACTTCAAGAGTTAAGAAGAACCGGGGCTGACAAAATCATTGCTGATGAAGTTAATGCAGGGAAGTTATACATAGGTGAATCGGCAGGTTCGATGATTTTATCACCGAATATCGAATATGCCCGACTTATGGACAATGTGCAGGAAGCGCCTGCTTTGGATTCCTTTGTTGCGCTCGGGATCATTGAATTCTACCCAGTCCCCCACCATACGAACATCCCGTTTAAAAAAGCGGTGGAGAGCATCATTGAGGAATATGGCAGCCAATTAAATTTATATCCAATCAGCAACGCGGAAGTTATTTTGGTTGAAGGTGATAGGATAAAAGTCGAGAATGCATGACTTCATTAAAAAAAGGTAATTTTTCTAGAGGAAGGTCCACTGCATTACCACCATCGAGTGGAGTAGGATTTTAACTGATTACAATATAAAGAACATTCAATTCCACATCATCGTGGTACTGAATGTTCTTTTTTATAATTCTACCTTACCATACAATCTTTTTCCCGGTTGCAGCCGATTCCTCGATGCGATCCAGTAGCTGATGCAGCTTTAAGGCATGGTTGAAATCAGGAGCGAGACGGGTGCCCGTCAAAATATCCTCGGCAAATACATGATGAGCCTTGGCTACATTCAGGGTTACCCCTTGTTTTGGAAAATCCAGTCCGTCATCAGGCTCAGCAGTTACACTTATTTGTTCAAACGCCCCATTAGGACCATGACTCTGCGTACTGCTTGGATCGTACGCAAGTTTTTCGAGCGTCAGATTCCCAAATTGAACATGCCCAAGCGAAGGATTCTGTGTCAATCGCAAAATACCCTTTTTCCCCTGAATCTCTATCTCAAACTTAGAATTCACTCCGCCCTGAATGTGAACGGATATCGGCGCCCCCTTGTCCAATAGTCCGTGAATCAGAATCTGATCGGCTGTATCCTTGGAAATGACTTCACCCGTTTCCTGAATAGTGGCTTCGTTATAGCGAGATGATGTGATGGCCGATAGCTCGCGGAATTCGCCAACGATGTATTGCAGCGCATCCAGAGAATGCCCGCCGTTAATCGTCAGCAGATTAGCGCCATTGGCTCTGTTCAGCAAATAAGCAGTGTCCTGATTTACTTGTCCACCTTTGCCGGAAGTAGCTACTTGCATATGACAGGATAGAATTTCACCAATCTCTCCGCTCTCCACCAATTTTTTCATCGTTTGCACTTCAAGATCCTGCCGTGCCTGCAAGCCGACGGTATGATGAATGCCTGCCAGTGCCGCCGCCTTGACCATTTCAGCAGCTTCCGCAGTGTTTGCCCCCAAGGGCCATTCACAAAAAATATGCTTTCTCTCTTGAATTGCCGCCATCACCGCCTCATAATGATGGGGAACTTTTACGCTCACCACGACCATGTCCACATCCTCGGAAGCTGCGAGCTTTTTGGCATCATCAAAAGCCAGTGCCGCCCCTACTTCTTCTGCACTTTGTCGTGCACTCTCCATACGGGAGGTACCGACGGCAGTGATATCCAGGTTTGAGTGCTTGAGCAACGCCGGAATATGCGTTTGACTAGCCCATTTATTATTCATCGAACCTCCTACGATACCTGCACGAATCTTCTTTATTACCATGTTGCCATACCTCCTAATTTTTAAATGAGGGTGGAAAGTAGCGTCCAAGGTCAATATAATACACTTAACTCATAAATAATAATGCTTGTTTATGATATAGGTATCATTTTATTTGATGGGAGGTGAAGGGATGGATATTGAAAATATGCAGGCATTTGTTTCGGTGGCGGAGCTGAGAAGCCTGACAGAAGCTGCCCAAAAGCTGAATCATCTGCAATCGAATATGACGGCTAAAATAAAGAAGCTGGAGGCCCATTACGGCACAGCGTTATTTTACCGAAAGCCCCGGGGTATGGAGCTGACACCTGCAGGAGAAATCTTATATGCTCAGTTCAAGCAAATGTTGTTGCTGTGGCAAGACACGGAGATGAAAATGAGACCGCAGGAGGAAAAGCTGCGCATCGGTACCATGCAGTCCATCGTGGCGGGCGAAACAACGAGGGCGCTCACGAAGGTATATGAGCTGTATCCGCAGGCTTCGGTTACATTAAAAACCGGAACCACCACGGAAATGGAGCGATTGATCCTTGACGGCGAACTCGATATTGCTTTTGTTACAGGGTATCCCGCTAACCCGTATATTCATTATCAAAAATTATGCCGTGAAGAACTGGTACTGGTGGGGAAAGGCATACATGAAGGCTCGGATCTTAAACAGGTACTCCAAGGAGCGTCTATTATCATATTGTCGGATGGCTGCCTGTACCTCACGTATTTAGAGAAGATGTATCAGGACATGCAATTGACCCATGGCGAGGTTGTGGAGGTTGGTGTGTTTGAAACGATGGTACAATTTTCCTTGATGGGAATGGGAATCACCCTCATGTCCAAAAGGCTGGCGCGGCAATTCAAAGTAACATCCTATTTGCCCGCTCCCCCAACCTTTGGCTACATGGATACATATTTAATAACCCGGCCAAATCACGAAATGACAGCGATTGAACATAAATTTATCGAAATCAATAATACGATCTAATAGAGTAGGAGTGGAATTAGATTGACAAATAATCAGGGCAAGTACCAAGGTAGCCATGCCGTATTCCTGGGCGATAGTATTACGTTTGGATATGAATTACGTGATGGAGAAAAGCCATACCCCCACCTCGTGAGTGATGTATTAGGATTCCAAACTTTTGAGAATCATGGCATATCCGGCAGCAGTGTAGCCAGCGGTGGCTTTGAACCGATGTGTGAGCGTTATGAGAAAATGAACCCTCATGCGGACGTGATCTTTTTTATGGGGGGAAGAAACGATTTTTCGATGGGAGAAATATCGTTCGGTAGCTTGGATACGCCATCGACAGAAACGCGTACGTTTTATGGTGCGCTCAAGCATATTGCCGAAGGATTAATTAACCGTTACCCGGACAAGCTGATCGTCTTTTTGACCCCGCCTCACGGATCAAGTGATACCGTTCCTGAGCATCTGCCTAATGCTATCACAGGTCAAGTCTATAGCGCGTATGCACAGGCCGTGAGAGAAGTGGCCTCACTGTATTCTTTCCCGTGCTGCGATCTGTGGAATATCGCTGGAATTCAACCACTGTTGCCTGTGCATAAACAGATGTACTTTACAGGGGAAAATGGTATCCCTGACGGCCTGCACCCGAATCAGGCAGGCCACGAGCGGATGGCGGCTCGTATTATCGGATTTATGAATACACTGTAATGTATGGACTATTTCATCGTTTCATCGAATGACCTTAACTACAATTCAAGAATGCTCAGGCTATTTGTTTAGCTTGAGTATTCTTGAATTGTAGGATTTGTCTATATAGACTTGTCTCAGGACTTGTTTATTTTTAGTGAGGGTGTATAATACTTGATATATCAATTGATAGGTCAAGTATTAGGAGGATGGTTTGTCATCGAACATTGCTCTGAAAAAAGTCAGTTGTTTTATCGCATGCATCTTTTGTGTAAAGAAATGAATAACGCTTTTGAAGCACAGTTAAAAACCAGTTTTACCAAGGTTGAAATTTTGTATCATATTGACCATCGTCAGGAACTAAGCCAGCTAGAGCTCCAACATCTGCTCGTTCTGGATGGTGCAGCAGTGACTCGACATCTACGAAGGCTGGAAGAGGAAGGTTTGATTTTACGTAGTAAAAAAGAGCAGGATAAGCGTGTGACCTATATACGTTTGACCGAATTAGGGGTTCAAGAGCTGCAAGTTTTGTCAGAGCAAAGACAAGCCTTCCAGGAAAAGCTGCTATGTAAGTTTACAGATGAGGAAATTGTGGCTTTGACAGATGTACTACAGCGTATGTCCAACAATGTGAAGAATATATAAATGTGAGGAGGAAATGAATATGAAAGCCATCGTTATAGATCAGTATGGAAGCAAGGATGAATTGAAAGAAAGAGAAGTGCCTACTCCTACACCACTGGCTCATCAGGTTGTAGTCAAAGTGGCGGCTACCTCCATCAACCCAATTGACTGGAAGTTGCGTGAAGGTTACTTAAAACAAATGATGGATTGGGAGTTCCCGATTATTTTAGGCTGGGATGTAGCCGGCACTATTTCGGAAGTAGGCAGCGAGGTCACCGATTGGAAAGTGGGAGATGAAGTGTTTGCACGCCCGGACACCACACGGTTCGGTACTTATGCCGAGTATACCTTGGTGGATGATCACCTGTTGGCGCGTAAACCTGCCTCAATTTCTTGGGAGGAAGCCGCTTCTGTACCTTTGGCGGGGTTGACTGCTTGGCAGGCGCTTTTTACACATGGTCAACTGACCAAAGGGGAAAAAGTATTAATCCACGCAGGTGCAGGTGGCGTAGGCATGTTTGCT
The DNA here is from genome assembly GCF_017833915.1 of Paenibacillus sp. 1182. NCBI lineage: Bacteria > Bacillati > Bacillota > Bacilli > Caryophanales > Paenibacillaceae > Paenibacillus > Paenibacillus sp. 1182. Next base: position 465,422 of record NZ_JAFICR010000005.1, read on the forward strand.
ATCCAGTTTGCCAAACAAGCCGGAGCCTATGTCATTACTACAGCCAGTGAGCGTAATCATGAATTGCTTGCTTCATTGGGAGCCGACCAAATCATTGACTATCACACAACTCGTTTTGAGGAAGTTTTATCTGATGTGGACGTGGTGTTCGATACGATGGGCGGGGATGTTCAGAAGAATAGCTTTAAGGTAATGAAAAGGGGCACTGGACGGATCATATCCATTGTGAGCAATTTTGACGAAGAGCTGGTAAAGGAGTACAACGTAACGGCCAAAAACATATGGCTGGAGCCCAACGGACAGCAACTGCAGGAAATTGCCGACCTGTTGGAGCAAAAGAAAGTAAGATCGGTAGTGGGAGCGACGTTTCCTTTTTCGCAAAAAGGCATATATGATGCACACGCTTTAAGCGAAACCCACCATGCTGTTGGAAAAATTGCAATAACCTTCTCATAAGGATGAATACACATATACAGCACGAAAGGAATTGCGCACGATGAAGATTTTAGAAGATTATTTTCACTACTATGATTTAGCAAAAGATGACGAGAAGAGTAGAGAGCGATTAATTAGCCTTTTTTCTGAGAAGATTGAGTTTGTATTGAATGGTGATCGAAAACAAGGTATGAACAGTTGGAAAAGCTTCTTGAATATGTTCTTTGAGGGATCGCTCGAAATCAAGCATATGTATGAAGGTTGGAAACCTGTACCCAGAGAACCTGATACCTATCAAACCAAATGGGCAGTGTGTGGTAAAAAAGCAACAGGCGAAGTTTATACACTTACTGGAGTGGACAAGGCTCGGCTGGATGCGGAAGGTAAGATCGTTTATCTGGAGAATATCCCAGACACAGCGAATACATTTGATAAGTACAAAAACATCTGATTCCCTTAAATGATAACCCGTTAGCTGCATAATAGCTTGCGGGTTTTCTGTTTTCCGAACAATACATATATGTTTAATTTGTAACATTCGCTTTTTCTGTTGACAAGCAGTAGGTGAGAGCCTAAAATAACGAATGTAATAATATAGCGCATTGAATGCGAATATTACTTCAAACGAACGACAACAATACGAGTATGCTTTGCGTAGGAGGAATTACGACTCATGGAGCGTTTCTTTAAATTAAAGGAACATGGCACGAACGTCCGCACAGAAATTATAGCGGGGATTACTACTTTTATGACCATGGCTTATATTCTGGTGGTCAACAATACCTTTTTAGGTCCGACTGGAGCAGGTATGCCCAGTGAAGCTGTCTTTTTTGCGACGGCGGTAGGTGCAGGTTTGGTTACCATACTGATGGGGCTATTCGTTAATGTGCCGATCGGCATGGCGCCGGGTATGGGCTTGAATGCTTATTTTATGACTGTAGTCCTGAGTTCTAATGGCATGATTACTTGGCAAGCGGCACTTGGCGCTGTATTTATATCCGGTATCGTCTTTCTGATTTTAACCGTGACACGAGTAAGACAGATGCTGCTTGTTGCAGTTCCGGAAAATTTAAAGACAGCCATTACAGTGGGTATCGGTTTGTTTATTACGATTGTCGGCTTCAAGCTTTGTAATCTGGTTATGGTGAGCATCGTTCCAGGGACAGATGTTGGTCAACCGGTTCCGGGTCATGCTTTTAATTTGATTCTGGGAAGTCTGGTACATCAAAAGGATGCACTGCTGGCGCTAATCGGATTGCTTATTATCGCAGCACTGATGGTCGTTCGGGTCAAAGGTGCATTGCTGATTGGGATCGTAGCTACTACATTAATCGGTATTCCGATGGGAGTAACAAATTTGAGTAGCTTGACAACAGGCAACTGGATTCCTGATTTCAGTAATTTGGCTGTAGGTCAGTTAGACTTGAAAGCAGCTTTGCATATCGGTCTGTTTGATATCATTTTCATTTTCACATTTGTAGAGTTGTTTGATACGTTCGGTACCTTGGTAGGTACGGCTACACGCGCGGGTATAATGAAAGATAAGAAAAAAGGCGAGAAAATTATCGGTAAAGCAATGCTGGTGGATGCAGTTGGGGTAAGTACTGGTGCAGTATTGGGTACAAGTACGATTACAGCATTCGTAGAAAGCTCCGCAGGGGTAGAAGAAGGCGGACGTACTGGACTGACTGCTGTAACGACAGGTGTTCTGTTCTTGTTGGCCCTGTTTATTGCACCGTTGGCTCTGGTTGTGCCTTCTGCCGCTACTGCTCCAGCTCTGATTATCGTTGGGGTCCTAATGATGAGTCAGGTTCGCAATATCGACTGGGATAACTTCCTGTTGGCGTTTCCTGCATTTTTGACCATCGTGCTGATGCCTTTCACAGGTGGAATCGCGAATGGTATCTCTGCTGGTATTCTGTCTTACGTTGTGCTGGCTGTGTTTAGTAACCTGTTTACCAGCAATAAAGTTAAAATTCACTGGCTCATGTGGGTGCTTGCTATTATTGTAGTGATCCGCTTTGCCTTTATGGGCTCCGAATAATCAGTAGATATAGAACACAGAACCTCTTTCCTGTTGCTTAAGGGAAGAGGTTCTTTTTTTTGTAGTTAGACGCAGATAGATACAAAGGAGCTATTATATAGAAGGAAAACGAATAATAATAAAGTATTGTGAAACCTTATCTAATAAATGCTTGCAAAAGGGATATGTATATGGTATATTCTAATTCCGGCCAAGAAATACAATATTGCGAGCGAGTGTTACAAAAAAAGATTTCAAAAAAATGCTTGCAAAGTTGGTTCGGACATGGTAAGATATAAGAGTTGATGAGGCGACAAACCAAATCGACAAGAAAAGAATGTTTGATCTTTGAAAACTGAACAACGAGTGAGTAAAACGATTTTGTTCGCAAAATCAAACAAGAGATATTTTATCTCGTCAGTTTCAAAATGAGCTTATCGCTCTTTCTATAAACCAACTTTGGTTGGTCTTTAATGGAGAGTTTGATCCTGGCTCAGGACGAACGCTGGCGGCGTGCCTAATACATGCAAGTCGAGCGGGGTTATGTAGAAGCTTGCTTCTAAATAACCTAGCGGCGGACGGGTGAGTAACACGTAGGCAACCTGCCCACAAGACAGGGATAACTACCGGAAACGGTAGCTAATACCCGATACATCCTTT
>NZ_JAFICR010000006.1:0-333525 GCF_017833915.1 Paenibacillus sp. 1182
CACCTAGATCGCCTGGAGAAACAGGGGTAACCCCCCTGCTTCTCCAGAGACCAGAGCATTATGATGTAAAAAAGAAACCCACGTCTCAAAATGACAGGGTTTCTCGACAATCTGAAACTCCCATAATGGGTTTTTTTTTGTTTATTTCTTATTCAAAGTCACATCATGCTCTTTGGCAAGTGTGTTAACCTGTTCGCCAAAATCTCTGAATAGCTTTCTACCTTCGCTTAGCTTGGTGTTACTTTCATTAATTAAGTTCAGATCCCCTTTTTCCAACGCATCGAGCATCGTAATGAATGCTTCCTTTTGAGTGCTAACCGCCTTGACGTAGGTTTCGTGGACAGCTCGCACCTCAGGGGTTTCCGTCTTTACTGCTTCAACTTTATCAAGGTATTTGGTGTATTGTGGGATAATTTCGTCTCGTAACGTATTATATAGTGTTTCATCATCTGTGAAGTTATCACCGGTCACGGATCCATATTTTTCAGTTACTGTTTTTTCATCTTGTGCTAACGGAAGCATTCCATCATTCACATAGGTAATTAAATCTTTTTTAACCGGATCGGTAGAGCAGGCTGCCAAAATGGAGAAGCAACATAATACTAACATAAACACGCTAAGTTTTTTCATCATTAAGTTAATTAACCTAAACCCTATTCATACGGATTACAAATAAGAATATTTTAAGAATTATATTCCATTGAAACCAGAATTCCTTTATGACAGAAAAGGACATCCTAGAATTTCCCTGCATATATTTAGGAATAGCTGTATTTCTTTAATACATTTGAGAGGAGATTTCAGTATGATAAGGTTTAAAAAGGTGGTTTCAGTTACACTAAGCTCAATGCTCCTGCTATCATTCGGGATGACGGCGAACGCGAGTGCAAGCCCAGAGGTGAAGACGGATCAAGCGATTCAAATAGTTTCCAATGTGCAGCTAACAACTGATAAGGGAAGTGTCATTGAACAATTAACACGCGCGGACAAGCCTGCCAGTATCACAAATTCGGTGTACACCATTACAGAAAATATTAACTTGGCGACACCACAGAAATCTGTATTGAAAAAGAAAGTTACCCCTTCGCTCAAAGCCAGCACAAAATCAGTATCAGCTAAAGCTGCAGCGACCGTAGCGACAGCGTCTACTGCTACATATTCCGGCACGATTACAGAAGAGGGAGGCACACAGTTTTTATATCCGATTTATTTGCAACCGGGTGAATTGTTACAGGCTCAGTTGGATGGTCCGTCTTCAGCCCAGCTAGACTATGACTTATACCTGTATGAGTTTGATATGGCGACAGGTGATATTAATTCCAATCCTATAAATGTTTCCAACTACGGGACTTATGTTAACAATTATGAGCAAGGAGCTGCTTCTCTTCCAGAAAACGTAGGAACTCGCAACTCAATCGGAGCCGAGAAGGCATACGCGCTTGCAGTTCATGCCAAGAAGGGGTCTAGCATTAATGATCTTTTTTATTTAACTGTAGCAGTAAGCTCCAACTATGATGCCTATGAGCCGGATGACAGTGCCTTTCATGCTTATGATTTTACGGTTAACGACAAAGGCTCCTCGATTAACTTCCGTACCATTCATTCCGCTATAGATAACGATTGGTATCTAGTTACAGTACCAGCCAGCCGTAATTATGATGCATTAAATGTGAAGCTGGACAGCACTTCGGAAAGCTATGGGTACAAAGCGGAAGTATATGCAGCTCTTGCTGGCAACCAAATGGTGCTTCTACCGCAAACCAATCATAATGTTACCTTAAGCACAGGGACCTACTGTGTACGAGTGTACTGCACAAGTCAGTATTCAGCCGACCATTTGTATACACTAGCGATTAAACCGGTGCTTCGAGCTGGCAAAATTGAAATTACCGGCTATAACTCCAATGGCTATTATGATTATCCGACGTATTCTTACGGTCGTCATTATCGTATTAACGGAGGCAGCAGTCTGATCGTGAACGGTGTTGTGAAAACAACAGATGGTCAAATGGTTCCCAATGCTCCTGTCACGGTCGTTTGGCTGGATAAGAACTGGAGCGAGAGTGGCGGTAACCGTACGAGAACGGCTTCTACGTACACCGATGATAGCGGTAAATTCAGTGTGACCCTTTCTCTTCCGCAATCGACAGGAAAAAATGTAGATTATATAAGTGAAATTGGTTCCACACACTATTATGATCTTACAGGAGTAGCCGCTCAGGTCGATGGAACTTCGATTAGTGCGACGGACATTATTTATCTATTTGCTTACAGCTTGAGAAACTAAGAAATGCTTTAATGTCATTTTGATCATGAGAGAGTCGCTTTTTCTGAAGGGTTAGCCGAGGCTTTCCATTTCTGAAAGAGCGACTTTTCATGTTTATTTAGCAAGGATAAGAAAATAGTCTTTTTTTCATAGATTACAAATAGAAAATGTTTTGCATAATATATTCCAATAGAACCAAAGATGATTTATGATAGAGCCATGCAGCCTAGAAATCACCCTGGTTTATCCGGGGATAGCGGGAATTCCTTAAACCATTTGAGAGGGGATTTCAGTATGAAAAGGTTCAAAAAGGCTATTGCAATGATGTTAAGCATGATGCTTCTGTTTGCTTTCGGAATGACTGCGAACGCGAGTGAAAGTAAGGAGGCTGCATCGGATCAAGCGATTAAGGTAGAATCCAAGATTCAGCTAACAACTGAAAATAGAGACTTAATTAAGCGTTTAACGCGGGCAGACAAGTCAGACAGCGTTACGTCTTCGGTTTATGTCATGCAAGAAAACCTCAACTTCAAGACATCAGAGACAACCTCATTGAAAAGGGAATCCATGTCTACGCTGAAAGAAAGCCCAATGGCTGCTTCAGCCACAGCTTCTTCTGCTACGTATTCCGGTACGATTACGCAAGAGGGAGGTACACAATTTTTATATCCGATCTATTTGCAGCCTGGTGAATTGTTGCAGGCCCAGTTGGATGGTCCATTTTCAGCCCAGCTTGACTATGATTTATACTTATATGAGTTTGATATGACGACAGGGGACATTAATCCTAATGCCATTGACGCATCCACCTATGGTACTTATTTTAACAATTATGAACAGGGGGCTGCCTCACTTCCTGAAAACGTAGGAACCCGCAACGCTTCTGGAAATGAAAAGGCATATGCGATTGTTGTCCATGCCAAAAAAGGTTCCAGTATCAATGATCCTTTCTATCTAACGGTCGATACAAGTTCCAGCTACGATGCATATGAACCAGATGAGAGTGCTTTCCATGCCTACAACTTTACCTTTAGTACGGGCGGTTCATCGCTTAATTCACGCTCCATTCATTCAGGCATTGATAATGACTGGTACCAAGTTACGATCCCAGCCAGCCGCAATTATGACGCTTTGAACGTCAAGCTTGACAGTGTTTCGGACGGTTATGGCTACAAAGCGGAAGTCTACGGAGTCCTTACCGGAAACCAAATGGTGCTTCTGCCGCAAACGAACCATAATGTTAGCTTAAATACAGGAACCTACTATGTGCGAGTGTACACAACCAATCAGTATTCACCCAATCATTTGTACACACTTACACTGAAGCCGGTGCTTCGGGCTGGCAAAATTGAAATTACCGGCTATGATTCTGCTAATGGCCCTAATGATTATCCGAACTACTCATATGGTCGTCATTATCGGGTTAATCAACGCAGTAACCTTACCGTGAAGGGTGTAGTTAAGACAACTGATGGTTATTCAGTGGCAAATGCACCTGTTGATGTGACATGGTTGAATCAGAACTGGACTGAAGGCAGCGGGAATCGTACTCGTACAGGCACAGCTTATACGGACCAGAATGGAGCCTTTAGTGTGACTCTTTCCCTGCCATCTTCCACTGGAAGTATAGCGGAATACCTGTCTGGAGCCATCAGTTTTACACACTACTATGATCTATCAGGGGTAGCCGCTCAGGTGTCAGGTACTTCGATTATAGATACGGATATTGTATATCACTTTGCCTATAGTATTTATGGCGGTTGATAGATAGGTTATTAAGCTAACCCTTAAGGTAACTTGTTGCTTGAGTATTTTATATTTGAATCAAAAGTAGTTTGCTTCAATATTTGTTCATTTTTGGGACAAAGCATATATTCATTCCATATATGCTTTGTCCGATATATATAGAAACAGGGTCACATTACACTATACATACGCCTTAGATTGCCTGTTACAAACATGACAGGAGGAAATAGGATGAATTTTGGGCCTCTTAGAGCACAGCAAGCGATTCTTAATGCGAGTAGCTTACGGATCAATCCGACAAGCAAGCAAGCTCCACCACCCCAGCTTCATGAAGAACAGGTCTCCAGAGTGGTAGTTCAAGACTCCGTGGAGATCAGTGAAGCCGGCAGACAGTTGGCCGAAGGAGCTATTGTATCACAGTCTGCCAAGTATTTCGGTACAACCCAAATCAATGATTCATTAAACCGGGTTTTGGAAGGTCAGCCAGAAGAAGTGTCTAATGCAGTGTACAATATGATTCAATCTAATTTTATCGTCGACGGAAGAGTAACGGATGAGAGTCAGCGAGCTGTGCTGCTGGAGATGGGAGTCACTCAATCCAAGTATATTGCTGATCATTACATGGAAGGCGACAAGGCCAAAGAATTTCTCGAAACCATGAACCAGATCGCTGGTATTGCTTCAACACGATCGACTGATCCAGAGACCGGAGATATTAGCTACACGACTCCAATAGATCGTCCGTCAGGTGCTCCTGAGGATTATGTTAAGCTATCAGAAGTGATGAAGCAGGTCGATCCTCAAAAATATACGGCGTACATGAATGATATTAAAGGTGGAGGAAATGGGCTGAGCCAACTGTTAAATTTTGCGCAAAAGGTTCCTCAACATCCCGATTGGATTGAGAAATACAAGGAACGCACGGGACAGAACGCAGAGTTGCTAAATAACACACCGTTAAACAATCGGTTTGACAAAGCTGATACGACATCAGCTTCTGCATTTATGAACAGTATGCAAAATCTTCTTAAGGAATCTTCCGCTACTCAGGATTCTTACATGCAAAATATGCGAGGATTTTTTCGGAACTTGGGCGTTCAGATTCATTAATATCCTCAAATAATTTGTCAGTTCTGTTTACATCCTGCCAGGAACGAAGTATAATAGCTTCAAAACATACTCGTGATATAGAGGAAGCACCTCAAACCTAGGCATTAACGCCTTCGTTTGAGGTGCTTTTTCTATTTTACCCGAAGCGAGTTTGTAAAACTCTTTGAAAATAAAATAAAGTAAGGAGAAGTGTATGTATCGAAAAAATAAGCGAAAGGTAAGGAAGTATAGGAAATGGGTGTATGGATTTTTGGCTGTATTCCTACTATTAACGATGATTCCCATATTTCCGGAAAGGGTATCAGCTGCTGCTCAGGAGATCATGGGGGGCCCTTTTTGCCAAAACAATTTGCCGGGTGGAGGCGATAGTTGGGGTTCTTGGTCAGGAAATGGGATAGGAGCAACGGAAGTATATACTGGCATGGGTTCGGCCAGGTATAAATGTGATGGTACTACGCAGCCGACAAATCGTTTTATTGATATTGGAAGATCCATTAAGACTTCGGATTACAGGATTTTTGTTTACATTGAAGGGTCTTATCATACTGATATATATGCATCTAATAACGCAGCAGGCGACAGTTGGAGGCCTAATGGAACGAACTTATATACATGGACTAATGTAACGAAATTCTATGCGGATAGATATTATCAGGGAAAATGGTTAGATATCACCGATACTATTACATTAAGAGATGTTCGATATTTCAGAGCGGTGGGAGATAGCCAACAGACAAGTGCTGAAATATCCAAGTTTGGAATCCGTGTTATTCCCAAATCGGACCTAATGCCTAAACCACCTCAGATCCATGCAGGTACAGAGGGGCAAGCGATCACAGGATGGACCAAAGAACCTGTAACCGTGTGGATCGATGGAGATGTGGCTCCTGAAGGATTAAAATACTATGAATATAGTCTGAACGGAGGAGCATTTCAGCAATACACCGGGCCTTTCACTGTCTATGACCATGGTGTAAATACAATCTATGCCCGGACAGTGGATGTGAATGACCAGTATAGTGGCCTTTCTTCCGGGAATGTCCGAATAGACAAGATGCCACCAACTCCCCCTAGCATAGAAGCAACAGGGAATAGTAATGACTATACGATTTCATTACAACCAGGTGTAGACGATTATTCTGGACTAGCCCATACTCAATTTCGTATGACAGGCGTTGTGAATCAGGATTGGCAGGACTATAGTGAAGCGTTTCATGTGAATAAAGATGGTAAAAGCATGGTACATGCACGCTCCATTGACAGCGTCGGTAATGTGAGCCGAGAAGTAAGCAAGGAAGTCACTATTGATAAAAAGGGACCGACTGCTCCTGTCATCCGGGCTAGTGAAACAGGCCCAACGAACCGTGATGTGAATATTACCATTGGTTCAGGAAGTGACCCTACAAATGGAATTAAGATGACACAGTATCGCTTGAATCCATCTGGGGAGTGGTTGACCTACAAGGGTACTTTTACATTAAACACAGAAGGAATTTACGAATTATCAGCACGGACGATCAATAATCTTGATGTGTCTAGTTCAATCGTAACTCAATCGGTTACGATTGATCGAACCAAGCCAACGTCTCCAAAAGTTACGTTTTCCGAGGTGACGATACCTACTCGATATACCAATAAGCCAGTTCAGTTTGCTCTATCGGGTGCGACGGATATTACAGCAGTACATTATGAATATCAATTAGGTTCTGGCGCTTATGTGTCTGGTTCATCGGGAATATTAAAGGGTTCGGGGGTCATACAATTGACTGCACAAGCTGTAGATGCAGCTGGAAATCGAAGCGATCCGGTGTCCGCGGTGTCTTATATTGATTTGGAACCACCGACGATCCAACTGACGCAGGATTCGCGTGAATGGAAAGATACTCATATTCCTGTAAGGATACGATATGCCGATCAGCATTCGGGGATTGAGTCATCCACAATGCAGTATAAAATCACGAACAGCCCTGATTCACCCGAAAACTGGGATGCTGCAGCCGACACAACAATCCAGATGGATCTTTCAAATGAAGGTGAATGGTATGTTCATGCCAAGGTCAAAGATAGGGTGGGTAACATTTATGAAACGGTTAGCGGTGCACTTCGCATTCAAAACCAGCCCCAGTCGGTTGTGCTCTCTGCGACATCCGTACGAAATACAGAAGCTGATTTGCAGTGGACACTCCCGTCGGCCCTTGATGATGGTTACGTTTATACAGTCCGAAATATAACAACTAATGAGGTTTGGGATGTTACGCATCCGACAAATTCCTTTACAGATAGAGGGCTACAAGGAGGACGGCAATACGAATATGAAGTGCGTTCTAGTAATCATGTAGGAGGCAATGCGTATTCCAATCGAGTCCGTGTATTAACGTTACCTGATGCTCCTGATCATATCCAGTTACGACCTGTCTCTCGTCATTCTACAGAAATCATGGCTGACTTTACGCCAGTTTCATCAGCTAACAGATATAATATTACAGCAGCAGACGTAAGTACGGGAGAAATCATATTTAAGGATACGGTTACACAGGATGTGTATAATCCAATTACGGGAATGAAGCCTGGTAAATATTACGATATTTCTGTATCAGCTATGAATGACACTGGAGAGGGTACAGCAAAGCATGTATCTTTTCTAAGCCTACCAGACAGCCCGAACGGATTCCGGAATGTAACTGTAAGAGAAAATGGAATCGACTTGAAGTGGAATTCTGTAATCACTGCCACCTACTATACCCTAGAACGTAATGAAGTATCGGTTTATAACGATGTGTATACAGAATTCACCGATACTGATCTTCAGGCGGGAACAGAGTATGATTATAACGTTTCCGCTGAAAATGCAACAGGATTCGGAGACTATGCTCATCTGGGAGTCATCACTTTACCTGATCGAGTAACTACATTATCGGGTGTGACGAAGGATGTGTATGCTGTCAGTGTTGAGTGGCAGGATGTGCAGGGGGCTGAAGGATACATCTTGAATGTTAACGATGAACCGAAGGTCCGGGTTGCGCGTGGTATTCATTCTTATACTTTTGAGGGCTTGCCAGCGGGCAGGTCTGCCAATATTAAAATACGAGCCTACAATCGAAGTGGTACGGGTAAAGATACTTCTATCAACGCATTAACACTACCAATTTCGGCTGTACAACTTGCAACTGTAGATGTTCGCGAGCACGATGCCACATTGATATGGACCCCGGTTGATGGGGCAACTCAATATAAGGTAACGATCAACGGTCAAGATTATTATAGTACGGAACCACGTGTGGTTATAGCTGGTTTAACAGGTGGGAGTAACTATGATTTTCAAGTGAGCAGTGGGAACAGTAGTGGTTTCAGCCAGCCAGCGTTTGGTGAGCTGCTGACACTTCCTCCTCAAGTACAAAATATTCATGTTACAGAACTTGAGGGTGGCCAGATTTCACTGAGCTGGGATGGAATCCAGAGCGCTTATCAATATACTGTAACCCGTAAAGATACGGGGGAAGTTTTTAACACCAGAGATGCCCATATTAAGCTTTCAGGTATCCAGCGTGGTATGATTTACTCGTTTGGTATACAGGCCGTGAATACAACGGGGGCAGGTAATATAGCTCCGTTTACGCATCGTGCTTTACCAGGTCAGATATCAGACAATAGATTGACTGTGAAAGAAGTAACAGATACCGATTTGGTTGTTACGTGGAAAGAAGCTCCGGGTGCAGATGCTTACAATGTCTACCAAAACGAGATGCTTATCGGTCATACGGCCACCCATGAATTTAAAGTAGATGGACTGGATAGTTCTACATTGTATCGTATTACCGTCAAGCCATTGAACACAAGTGGTGAGGGTAAGCCAACAGAAGGTCAGGTCGAGACGCTACCGTCCCCAGCGTTTGCGTTTTCGAAGACGGATACAACGAATAGTGAGTTTATTATCTATTGGGAATCAGACCATGAGAATGATATTTTCGTCCTCGCCAGTGAAGGAGGAACAGAGCTATATCGTGGTAAGGATCGAAGCTATATCTGGAGACAGCTTAAAGAGAAGCGGTTGTATACAGTTCAACTTTGGGCAGAAAATAGTCAAGGAAAACGCACAGAGGCAAAACAAGCGAATGGCAAAACAACGGGTAATACTGTGGAAGCAGGTGGCGGAGCAGGAGGGGCGGAGAGTGTAAAACCGATTCAGCCTGTTATAAAGGAACCGATAGAAACAGAGCACATTCAAGATTCAACCGTTGAAAAGAAGCCAAATCGTTTTAGTGACATTGATCGGATATTTAATAGAGAAAAAATAAATGTGCTTGCTGATTTAGGTGTAGTAAAGGGAACAACCCACACGCTATTTGAGCCGAACAGACCTGTAACACGTATGGAGTTTACCTCTATGCTGGTCCGTTCCTTGAAATTACCGCTCGAAACGGATGTGACTTTAGGCTTCGAGGATATCAATCCATCGGCGTGGTACGTTGATCTGCTCAAAACGGCGATTAAAGATCAGGTTGCTCGCGGGTTTAGTAATAGAGAATTTGGCCCAGATCGTGTCATTAACCGTGAGCAGGCGGCTAAAATGGTGAATAACATTGTCAAGGCTACACCACAGCAAGAAAGCAGTGCATACTCAGATTCCTCTCAAATTGTAGAGTGGGCCAGAAAGGATGTACTTGGTCTAACCGAAATTAATTTAGTACAAGGATATCCAGATGGTAGCTTCCGTGCCAAGCAGGAGGTCACACGTGCAGAAGCAGCAGAGATGATTTATAACATGCTTCAAATGAAATAGAATGAATCAAGGGGCGGCGTTGGCCAGCCCCTTTTTTGTGTATACTAACTTATTCCGCAATAGTGGGGTTTAGATTGGATGCTCTGTAGGCAGGAACGCCATTAATGAGTGCGGTTCTTAGCTGAACATATCGTAAACCATAATAGGAGGTTGTACTACTCATTCCCGATGAAAGTACAGTTATTTTATAATATGAAAAAGGAATCTCATTACTAAATTGATAGGTTGTTTTTGCAGTGGTTGGCAAAGTTTCGACTTCACCTAACCTAAACCAATTTTCTCCGTCTCTAGAGCCGTGAAAAGAAAATGAAAGTATAAAAGCTCGAGAAGATGGCTGAGCTAAAAGAATATCATTGATCGTCTTACCTGTATCTAATTTAAAGATGATTTCTCCACCTTTACCGTTTAAGCTGCTTTCCCAATAGAGATTATTATCAATTAAAACATTTTTCGGAAAAGTATTTTTGGAATCTCCGTTGGTTGATACATTTTCCTCTGCTATAACAACAGGATCCATGGAAAAAGTATAGTTGTCTGGATTTTGACTGAATTTTGCCATGTTGAAATTCCTCCTTAAGTTTAATTTTTGAATGTGTTGAAAAGGTTGATATATATCATTTATATGAAACTCTCTATGAATATATTCCTTGATCATGGAATGCATACTAGTGTTTAAGCGGTCTGACATCATAATAGCAAACTCATTTGCGGGCGGGGAGTTGCATGTTTAGAATATAAATAACTAAATGAGGTGCGAGAAAGGAAATGGATCGAATATGAAAATATACACTTATTATTTGGGAAATGGCATATTCCCTTTGGATTGGGAAGTTTGTTTTAGTACTGTTGAGGAATATAAAAGAAAATTATTTGAGAAGTACACCGCTTCCCAAGAATACAATGATTTTGTAATAGGCGGATTTAATGTGCTTACCGACAAAATAGATGCGATTTTGAATTATGCTTTAGAGAACTTTCGAAAAGAATTTCCTCATAATTATGAGTTGCGTTGTCCGGCTATGATATTCCCGTTGCCAAGAGGTGATGAAAGTAATGGTGCTGAGTTTGCTATTGTTTTAAAACGTGATGAAGATGGAGATACAATGGTCTATTCTCCACTCCCATTGTCATATTTAGAAAGAAGTTAATACTCTGCTGAGAGAAAATGGGAAACCAATTGTTGGATAATGTAAGGCTATTCCGGGTTTTCCTCTGGCTATATGGAGTGCGTTGATTTGTGTCGAAGAGATCTCTATGTTTCGAATTAAGTATTGGAGGTTGCTCCAGCAAGATATCCGGCAAATTGTTACGGAGCAGTTTTCGGAGTACAGGCACGGATGGGCACCTGCCTACATACAATAAACAGACCGCAAGCCCGGTAAGTAACAAAGGCCGGTAAGTTCGCAACTACCTCAGGAGGTGTCATCCGTGCCCGGACTATTTAGCGCTATCGCTCTGTTCATCAAGGAATTGACGCTACTCGTTTCCTACGTGAAAAACAACGCCTTTCCGCAGCCATTGACTGAGAAAGAGGAAGCTCGACACCTAAAGCTTTTTGCCGAAGGCAACGCACACTCTCGTAACACACTCATTGAACATAACCTACGGCTGGTGGCCCATATTGTGAAAAAATTCGATAACACCGGTGAAGATTTGGAGGACCTTATATCCATCGGCACCATCGGACTGATCAAGGCCATCGAAAGCTTTCAGACCGGGAAAGGCACCAAGCTGGCAACATTTGCAGCCCGTTGTATAGAAAATGAAATCCTGATGCATTTACGATCCCTGAAAAAAACACGCAAAGACGTATCACTTCACGATCCTATAGGGACTGATAAGGAAGGCAACGAGATTACTTTGATTGATATCCTCGGCACCGAGGCGGACGATATTGTAGATAAAGTACAGCTCAAAATCGAGAAGAGTAAAATCTATCGCAACCTGGATATTTTAGATGAGCGTGAAAAAGAAGTAGTTATTGGTCGATTCGGCCTAGAAGCCGGAGGTGAAGAACGTACACAGCGGGAAATCGCCAGAGAGCTGGGGATTTCGCGTTCGTATGTGTCCCGCATTGAAAAGCGTGCATTAATGAAGCTGTACCATGAATTTTACAAGCAGAAGGGGTAATGGATAAGGAGATATATGAACCCACTTGAGGCCCTTTACAGGGCCTTTTTAGGTCTTTTTCATAATTCAATTACTTGCTTCTTTACGCTGAAAAGCGCTAGGGAATTTTCCTATAAGTGTGGTTACTCGTTCAGCTAGTTGGCTCTCTTGGATTGAATTTATTTCCCTACATATTCATCCAAAAAGTGATCTACTCTTTTGAAATATTCAGTGGGGTAATGGTTGATGGCATCGATGTGCTCCGTATTTTGCGGGTACCATACTTCTGCTTTTGGGTTATCTTTTAAGGACTCGTAAATAATTTCTGTATTTTTATAACTAATTTGCTGATCTCCAGTACCATGAATGAGCATAACTGGCTTGTCTTGCATCTTTTTTACCGCATCCATAGGAGATATGGAATCAAGATCAACCTTAAAGGCCCAATTTGCCATCCATGTCGATGTATAACTGAATGGAAACGCAGGTAAACCTGAAAAGAAGGGCAAACCCTCTCTCAGAAATAGACCAGCATTACGAAAAGGACTATCCGCAATTACGGCTTTGATGTCATCACTTTCACTTGCGGCTAGCAAAGAAGTAGCAGCACCCATTGAAAAACCGATAACTCCAATGTTATCACCCGTATGGTCTCTCGATTTTAAATAGCTTACAGCTCCTAGCAAATCATATTTTTCATTGAGGCCCAGCGTAATCAAATCACCATCGGACTTACCTTGTGAACTGAGGTCAAATGCCAATACATTGTAGCCTTTCGGAACGAAGTGCTCTACTAACTTTTGGGTCCGCCCTTTGACTAAACGATTGCTCGTATATCCATGGACGACAATAATCGTTTTACTACTTGATTTACCAGAAAGACCACTTGCAGGAAAGAAGGAACCTCTAATCGTATTATCATTTTTTTCACTCTTGAACTCGACCTCTTCATAGGGAGTTTTATCGATATTTAATCCGTAGCTGACATTAGTGTCTCTAGGATGGTGCAACAAGGTGTCTACTACTTTATAAGATATAAAAAATACAAGAGCCGTCACAAGCAAAAGCACGATCCCTAGGCTCCATAAAATTTTCTTTCGTTTTTTCACACGAACGTTAAATGTCAGATCGGGTTGTAATGATGCTTGACTCATTCAGACTCCTCCAGTTTTTCTTTAGGTTGTATGGGTGCGAACAAATAAAAGGCATGCCCCTTCAGATTTTCCCACTCGGGATGATGAATAATACTTTCTCCAAGAGTTAAGCCCACTCCATTTAAGAAAGAGATATAGGCACGAGAGATCATTGCTGGAGAAAAGCTTTTGTTGAATTCTCCCATTAACTGTCCCTTGGCATAGACGCATTCGATCGCATCTGTCATTACCTTTATACTTTCAAGGACCTTCTGTGTAAGTTCGGGGAATTTTACTCGTTGTCCTAAGACAGATTGAACAAGTCGCAATTCATTTATATAGGAGTAGATATGGTTGAATTGTTCTGCCACCATGCTTTTAATCAATACGCCCGGCGTCCCCTCTTGTTGTAGACAAGCAAGTGATTTCGCCTGAATATCAGCAAGCGGCTCAAGGACAGCAGCGTAGTATAAAGCTTCTTTGCTGGGGAAATATTGAAAAATGGTTCCAGGAGTCACTCCCACACTCTGCGCAATGATCGCCGTTGTGGTATTAGAATATCCACTTTCTGCGAACAGGACAACAGCTTCTTCTAGAATACGTTTACGCCGCTCCAGTCTTTTTTCTTCATTGATGGGTCTTGCCAAATGTATTCTCCTCTCTTTAAACTAAACTTCAATTAATTAAATGAATGATTATTTAATTAATAATATATCTTAAATTATGACTTATAGCAAGAGTGAAATTTATCTTACTTACGAGCAGGATGAACCTCAACATATAAAAATAAGCCGAAGGCTGCCCAACATGCGCCTCCGGCTTGTTTTATAAGGTTATTTTGGATGAGTACACGCTCCACCTTCCTTAAATGAATAAAACAATGAATATTTGGAGGATCTCATACCCTTCGGTACCATCGGCCTGATGAAGGACATTGAAAGCTTTCAGACTGGGAAAGGCACCAAGCTGGCAACATTTGCAGCCCGTTGTATAGAAAATGAAATCCTGATGCATTTGCGATCTCTGAAAAACATGCAAAGACGTATCACTCTTACGGAACGCAGACGTTGAGGCGAGTCAAAATTTTCGCACGATGACTCTACGAGAAAATTTGTTTATACTTTAACTACTTAATAGTGAATGTAATGGATATGAGGTGGAACTAATGATTCTGGTAAGTTCGTGTTTGGCGGGCATGAAGGTACGATATAACGGGACGGATAGCCTGGATGTATATATACAGAAGTTGGTAGAGGAAAAGAAAGCTGTGACAATCTGTCCTGAGCTTTTGGGGGGCTTTGTGACTCCGAGAGAGCCTGCTGAGATTGTTGGAGGGACAGGCGAGGATGTGCTGAACGGCACAGCCAAGGTGGTTGAGTTTTCAGGCAACGATGTCAGCGATATGTACATTAGGGGTGCGTACGAAGCCTTGAATATAGCCAGAGAGGTTAACGCAACGCATGTTGTTTTAAAAGAAAACAGCCCGTCCTGCGGATCAGCAGCAATATATAATGGGTCATTCGAAAATCGTAAAATAGCTGGTAATGGGGTAACCTCGGCTTTGTTAAAAAAGGAAGGCTTTAAGGTCATATCGGAAGAACAAATTTCGGATATTTTCTTGGATTAGAATATGTAATGGTAAATCAAGCGCCTTGCTAGCTTACAGGCTTATACCTGCGGAGCGTAAGACGCTTGTTTGTGCTGTATGCCGCTATATGATATAGACATCACATTATTTAAGCTTTAATGCAAGAATTCCTAGGTATTCCTTGAGGGCTGTTCCGGTTGTAGACATGGCCCCAGCAGACGGCGAGAGTTTGCCAGCATACAGTGACAGCTTTTCACTTGCCAGATAGTCGGTAGGATAAGCTACGACCTGCATGTCTGCACGCTGAAATTCCATTGCAGCACGTGGCATATGGAAAGCGGAGGTCACCAGAACAGGTCTAGTGAGTTGATGTTTTTTTAAAATTTGCGATGTATATACGGCATTTTGCTGTGTGTTCAAAGAACGGTTTTCGATCAGAATGTCCTTTGCCGGAATACCGAGTCCCAGTAACTGTCTTTGTGCAATATTCGCCTCATTACCACTGTCTCCAAACACTTGCCCGCCGGAGAAAAGAATGGGTATGCCTGTTGCTTCATGCAATCTGGCCGCAGTGAGCAGTCGATTGGCCGCAGATCCTAGCAGATTGCCTTGTCCATTGATGTCAGGGGTTCCTTCTGTGGCTCCGCCCCCAAGTACGACAATGACATCACCTTGAATGGTACGGGGCTGTGGGTACTGTTTTTCCAGGCTACTGATTAACAAATCTCCAGCCAAATTGGTCGAGGAAACATACAGCAGCAATGTGACAAGAAGCAGTACGACCGCAGGTATACGTGCCCTTTTCCATAGCCAAATCACGAGCCCTGCCATCACGAGGATGAACAAACCGGGAGGGAGCACAAAGCTGTACAAAAATTTGATGATATAAATCAAGTGCAGACAACCTCCTGTCCTTATAAGCTTTATCTGTCTTTTTGGTATATTGTAACATAGGCAACTGACTGGATTCCTCTGTCCGAAGACATACCTCGATGAAAAAACGGGCATGAAAGTTGGAGCTTTCCAATACATATTTTTTGTTTGATAAAGTTGTTCTGTAGGCGTAGTATATAAAGTCTAGTGATTTTTTTCATAGAGGAGCGATAGCGTCATGGGAGAGTTAACGACAGCCAAGCGGATGATGATGATCGCGCTACTGGTTGTGTTGTGGGGCATTTCTTGGCCCATTTATAAAGTTGCATTGGAATTCACACCTCCACTATTGTTTGCAGGACTACGTACACTGCTGGGCGGTCTGCTATTGGGAGTGATTTTAGTACCGAGATGGAATCGCATTCGTTGGAAAGAAAATTGGCGGGTGTATGCTATTTCAGGTATTTTTAACGTGGTATTGTTTTATGGTCTGCAAACGGTGGGACTGATGTACGTCCCCTCTGGCTTGTTTTCTGTGCTGGTATATCTCCAGCCTGTACTGGTCGGCATTTTTGCATGGATGTGGCTAGGGGAAGCGATGTCCAGACTTAAAGTGCTTGGATTGGTCATCGGATTTTTGGGCGTTGCGGCTGTCAGTGTCGGCGGATTTTCAGGACATGTGGCTGTGGCAGGTGTAATCCTCGCCATTATTACAGCCGTGAGCTGGGCATTGGGAACGGTATATGTGAAAAAGGTAAACCAGCGTGTGGATTCGCTGTGGCTGGTTGCATTTCAATGTACACTGGGAGGCATCGTGCTGACGGGAGCTGGAACGGTGACGGAAAGCTGGTCGGATATCGTATGGAATGTCCCGTATGTGTCAGGGCTGATATTCGGCACGGTGCTGGGAATTTCACTTTCCTGGTTGCTGTATTTCACACTTGTTAATTCAGGGGATGCGAGCAAGGTTGCGTCTTATACGTTTTTGGTGCCTGTGATCTCGGTGTTTGTCAGCTCGTTGGTGCTGGGCGAAGCGATTACGGCTTTCCTGCTGATCGGGTTGATCTTAATCGGGCTTAGCATTTATTTGGTGAATCGCAGAGTGAGAGTAGTACGGCAAGCTTGAAAATAGGATATGGTACAAGCAAGGACTCTGCGCAGGTAGCAGGGTCCTTTTTTAGAGGATTTTAACACCTGTCCGGCGAATTTTTAGGAAGAATGAAACGGGTTCGGCTGAAACGAATTTGATCTATAAGGAGGGGTTCAAGCATGATCCAGCTTCAAAATGTCAAACGGTATAAGTCTGCCAAGCGGATAATAGTTGCATTTGTTTTATTGGCAAGTGTGGCAATCGGACTGAACGATGGAGAGTTTGCTCAGGCAGCGGGAACTTCTGCATCTATAAAGCAAGGTCAGAGAACTGCAAGTGTCCGTGTTTATTTTAACGGAAATATGATGTCGTTTCCCAAAGGAGAGTCATTCATAAACAAGGGACAGGTCATGATTCCTATTACAGATGCTGCTCTGCCAGGAATAGCCACGGATTATGACCCCAAAACACAGACGCTTACACTTACCAATGGTATAGCCAGTCTGGGTTCCGGTCGAATAAAGGCTAACTCCAATATAGGTTTTGTACATAACAGGAAGGTTACTTACGACGTTTCAGCCAGTAGCATTCGTGGAACGCTTTATGTTCCTCTGGCATTTATCAGTGATGTGGTCGGAGGCAAGCTCGAATGGAAGAAAAACGAACGAATGGCTAGCATAAGCTATCCTCAGTTGGTTGGGGAATCGGAGGAAAGCAAGGGCTATTTGCTGGATGCAAGCAGCGGAGTATTGTACCATAAAGAGGATGGCGGCCGTATCCGTGCGCTCAGTCCAACAAATATTAAATTGAAAGAAGATTATTTTGGCATGACGAAAATCATATCAACCAAGGTTACGGAGGATGCAGATTTGGTTACGGTATGGCAAGCGTATGGCGAGCCCATGATTAATGACGATTTTTATACGCTGTTCGTCCAGAAAGGAAAGGTACTTCGTCAGGCAAAGGCTCATTATTGGAATTTTAATGCCAACAATATCAAGCTTTATAATGGTAAAGCAGTCATGAACGATGGACAGACCGTTCGTCTGATTGACGCTAATGGTTCTGTAAAAGAAATATGGAATATGGGGAAGCTTTCCGGTCGTTTGAAGGACAGCTTTGCGGTGGAAGGCATGGGCGAGGGGTTTATTCTTGCCAGATCGAATGATGAGGGCTTTTTAATATTAATTAATCTTAAAACCCACCAGTCATTGTTGGTGTATGAGTTGCTTCAATTAGCTCCTGAGCAACTGAACGGATTCAGGGAAGATGGTATTAAGTTTATCGGTCAGAACAAAAATGATGGTGAACTGCGCTTCGAGCTACATGATAGTAAAGGACGGCCTCAAACGTTCAAATATGCTTTGTGAATGGGTTTAAGGCGTCGATCAGACGCCTCTTATTACATAAAACTTCACAAATATCCGAATTGTTCACTCCTCAGGACACTCCTTTGTTCATGAAGCATGAGAGGCTTCACTTTTTATTTTGAATGCGCTTACATAAAATATAGTTATACGGCGGCAGTGCTACAAACCTTGCTGTCGGCAACGTATACAGAGGGGGAGTGACTCACATTGAATCAGCCTATGCCCAAAAATTCTGCAATGCTTACAGCGGATTCCCGCCTGAACGGTAAGAGGCTGGGAACGGGTAGAAAACACGGTTTTTTCTATGAACTGTTCCGCAATCGAGTATTATTTCTGATGTTGTTGCCCACTTTAATTTTTTTCTTCATTAATTCCTACATTCCTATGGTGGGTATTTATTATGCATTTACCCAGTTCGACTTTAATACCAGCCTGTTTGATGCCAAGTTTGTCGGACTCCAAAATTTTCGCTTTTTATGGCAATCCGGCACGCTGACAAAACTGACATTGAATACGGTCGGATACAACGCAGCGTTTATTTTACTTGGTAACGTTTTAGCGATTGTTCTCGCTATTTTGTTGAATGAGTTGCGAGGCCGCTACTTTAAAAAGATCGCTCAATCTGTGATGTTCCTGCCTTATTTTGTTTCTTTCGTTATTCTAAGTGTCATCGTGTATAACATATTTAATTATGATAATGGTTTTCTGAATACGCTGCTGCTGCAACTTGGTGGTGAACGCGTGGATGTATACAACAAACCATGGGTATGGATTTTCCTGATTATCCTGTTCTATTTATGGAAAAATCTTGGCTACAGTATGGTGATCTATCTAGCAGCGATTACAGGTATCAGTGACGAATATTATGAGGCAGCGAAAATGGATGGAGCCAACATTTTTCAACGAATCTGGTACATTACCGTTCCTATGCTTAAATCGACATTCGTTGTGCTGCTGTTGTTTGCGCTTGGTAGTATTATGAAAGGACAATTTGATCTTTTCTATCAGTTAATCGGCAACAATGGGGTGCTGTACAATACGACGGATATTTTGGACACTTATGTGTACCGATCGCTGAAAGTGACTTTTGATGTGGGTATGGCTTCGGCGGCAGGCGTATACCAATCATTGTTCGGCTTTGTACTGATCATGACCGTGAACTATATCATCCGTAAGTTGAACGACGAGTATGCCTTATTCTAGAAAGGAGGACCCAAACGGATGGCGATCAAAGAGGATGTATACACTCGAATTTTTAAAATTATCTCTTATGTGATTATCATTATGGCTTCCATTGCTTGTTTACTCCCGTTCCTACTTATTATTTCGGCTTCACTGACCAGTAATGAATCGATTATCAGGGATGGATATCACTTTATACCACAGCAATTCTCACTGGAAGGTTACCGGACGGTGTTCACCTTTCCTGAAGAGGTGTTAAGGGCGTACGGGGTGACGATTTTTACCACGGTTGTAGGCACGACGTTGGGCCTGTTCCTGATGACGATGGCAGGATATGTGCTGGCACGCAAAGATTTTAAATACCGCAATGCGTTTTCATTCTATATTTACTTTACGACGCTGTTCGGAGGCGGGTTGGTGCCTTGGTACATTATGCTGACGAAGTATTTAGGATTGCTTGATACGTATACAGTGCTTATTTTCCCGGGATTGATGACTCCGTTTCTGATCATTTTGATGAAAAACTTCATTCGTTCTTCCATGCCGGAAGAGCTGTTCGAGTCCGCTAAAATAGATGGTGCAGGTGATTTTAAAATTTACTATCGAATTGTACTGCCTTTATCCACACCGGGTATTGCCACTGTGGGGCTGTTTCTGGCCTTGGCTTACTGGAATGACTGGTTCTCATCCTCACTCTTTATTAACGATCCGCATAAATACCAGTTGCAATATTATCTGTATAATGTAATTAACTCCATGCAATTTATCGCTCAAATGGGTGCAGGTACTGGCGTATCCCTTTCCAGTGATATGCCGACAGAATCGACGAAAATGGCAATGGCGATCGTGGTTACTGGACCCATTTTGCTGCTGTACCCGTTCATTCAGCGTTACTTTGTCAAGGGGCTGACCATTGGCGCGGTAAAAGGCTGAAGCGACACTAACGGGCTGAGATGGCATAACGTGCTGACGGTATGCCATCAAAGCAGCACTTTTTGTAAGCGTTTTATTTAAACAGACTACCATTTCAAAGGGAGGATTCACATGACATTCACAAAGAAAAGAAAACAACGCATGTCCATCCTGATTGCAGTAATGGTCATCATGGCGCTATTAGCCGGATGTGGAGGCGGTAGCGGAAACAGCGCACAAAAAGCAAATGGAGAGGATGATAAATCCCAAAAAGTGCAGCTGCAATTTTATATGCTGGGTGATGCTCCTAAGGATCTGTCTACCATTGAGGCAGAGATTAATAAGTTGGCGGAAAAAGATCTGAATGCCACCGTCAAATTTAACTATACGACGTGGACAGACTGGGATCAAAAATATAAGCTGTTATTGTCTTCGGGTCAGCCTATCGACCTGATATTCACTGCAGATTGGACGCAGTATCAGGCCTATGCCAAGAAGGGCGCATTCCTGCCGCTAGACGATCTGCTGCCTAAGGCCGCACCTGCCCTGCAAAAATTTGTGCCTCAGGACATGTGGGATGGAGTTAAAATTGGAGGCAAAATTTATACCGTGCCTGGCACGTATAAAGAGTATGTCACTAACGGCTTTGTATGGCGTGAGGATTTACGAGAGAAGTACAATTTGCCTAAACCGACAGATATCAAAAGTTACGAGGCTTATATGGATGGGATACGTCAGCATGAACCAAATATGAAAACCGTATCTCTGAACAGCGATATCAAGGGAAATCTACATGACCGATATACCGAATTAGTAACGAAGAGTATAGGTGCCTTGCCTTATGGCATTGGTATTAAATATGAAAAACCAACAGAGGTTTATAAATTTTGGGGCTCGGATGAGCAAAAAGAAGAGCTGAATACTTACAAACGCTGGGCCGATAAAGGATTCATTCCCAAAAATGTATTAAACGTAAAAGATACGCTTCAGGATCAAGTGACTTCTGGTAAAGCAGCGAGTATTTTCGGTGACAATCCAACCCGGTTTAATGATATGGTCATTAAGCTCAAAGCATCTCACCCGGACTGGAAGCTCGAGTATTACCCATTCCCTTTGACGACAGGTTATGCAACTCCAGTGCACCCGATTCATAACGGCTTTGCAATTCCAAAAAGCAGCCCAAATCCGGCGCGCGCATTAGCTTTTTATGAAAAGCTTGTGACGGACAAACGCTATAACTTGCTCACGCAATATGGTATTGAAGGCAAAAACTACGAGGTCAAAGATGGTTACTATCATATGATAGGTAGCGGCAGTTCTAATGGATTTTCACGCGAAGGTATGAACAGTTGGGCTTGGCGTAATCCGGAATATATGCTGTTTGATTCTGGCTTTGACCGTGTGAAGAAAATTTTTGCCGAGCTGGATAAAATCCAGAAGCCTGACCTGTTTACCGGCTTTGCAGAGGACTACACGACCTACCAAGCAGAAAAAGCAGCTCTAGAACAGGTTGAGAAGCAATATCTGTATCCGCTCCAAGCTGGACTGATCGACAATGTAGATCAAGGCTTGCAGACCTTCTTGCAAAAGGCAAACCAAGCTGGTTTGGAGAAAATTCAAACCGAGTATACAAAACAATGGGAAGCTTATGTAAAGGAGAAGGGGATTAAATAAAACATAAAGATTTGTGATAAAGAAGAAAAGCAAGTCTCCAGAAAGTTGGAGGCTTGCTTTTTTGATGTCAGTTTACTTATTGCGCATTTGCTCTAGAACGGCGAAAATCTGTCGGTGTTACGCCCAAGCTACGTTTGAACATGCGATGGAAATAAGAGCTGCTCGCAAATCCGGTTTGTTCTGCTACGTCAGCCACGGACCAGTCGGTCTGTTCCAGTAATTCACAGGCCTTGCGAATACGGAGTTGTTGGATGACGTCCACGATAGTAGACATGGTCTGTTGCTTATATAGCCTGCTGACATAGATCGGCGACATATCCAGCTCTTCCGCAATCTGATTGAGACAAAAATTGGGATCCATATAGGTTTGCTCCAATCGTTCATTAATTTGCCGCACCAATCGTTCCTGTTTCGTGTTTCGTTTTTCCGATAGACTGGAGCGAATATGATCAAAGACTAATTGATAATGATCAATTAGGTTTTCAGCGGTCTCTAACCGATCTGCGGATGGTAATTCAGGTTTAGATTCTATAGCAAATCCATTGAGCTCACTGATATGCCGAACAGCATTATTCACACTCATGATGAGCCGGGATATCGCCTCTCGAACAGAGGGAAACGGATATTTTTCCATATGCATCAATAATTCTTTGATCATACTGTGTGCATCCTCCGTATGACCAGACAGTAGCATATCCAGCATTTTTTTCTCTTTATCGGCTGGATATACGTAAGTATTTTGGATATCTTCATCTGTAGTGTTTTGCGCATTAATAATGCAGCCATGTCCCTGAAAAAATCGGTGCATAGATGCGTTTTGTACCTGGCGGTACAGCAAATGTAGCCGTTCTGGTTGACTCGTGATGGCACTGTAAGTCAGTGAAACGCTCAGCTTCAAATATTCAAAGCAAGCTTCGCGTATTTGGCGTAATAAAGTTTCTAGTAGTACAGTGTCTGTATGTTCTGCGGGATCGAGAATGTTAAGCATCAGCAGTACACTGTCCTCATCCATATCAACAGTCTCCACCCGGTACGTCTGTCCGCATATTTCAGAAGCAATGTTCATAATTGCAAACTTATAGGGTAGCAGATCAGGTCCACGTTCGCTTTGCCATCGGGTATATTCATCTATGCGTAGCAGCACAAGGCGGTAGTCTTTGTCGAACTGGAACGTAATCCCAAGCTCGCGCAATCGTTCCGGTTCTTCACTGGCAGGGATATTTTGAATTCCCCGAATCACATTTCTTAAAATGTTTTGCCGGATCGTGTACATACTGTTTCGTTTCTCCGATTCCAGTGAATTCATATGCACAACGATTTGGCCAATAGGCGTATACAGCATTTTGGACAGCAGCCACGAAGCCACGAATCCTGCCAATGCAATGATGGCGGCTATCAGTAACATCGCATTACGAATAACACTCGCCATTTTGATAACGCTTTCATATGGTGTGACACTAATATACTGCCAACCTAGTCCGTCCGGGGAGGTGTAGGAAATGAGTGATCTTTTACCATGAAAGTCTTCTACAAAATAGCCTGTTTCTTGTTTTTTGACTCTCGTATGCAACCATAGCTGCTCTTTTTCGTTCAAAGTTTCGTCTGTCAATGTTGTACCAGACAACAGCCTGCCCTGATCGTCTAAAATATAAGCGGTCCCGCCTGAGATTGGATTCGCCGCCATTTCCTTGTTCATCCAGGCCGCCGACACATTCACAATCACAGCCGAATTTATCGCTTCGTTCGAGTTAATTGCGTCATAACATAAATACGTATAGGCTGCGATATCTGGGCTTGCTTGCTCTACTCCAGCTCTGGAGTCTGAGGCAGTCAGCAGCGGATACGTGCGTGGAATAGGCGTAAAGGGTTTATAGTCCTGATAATGATCCAGTACGCGAATGATATCTGTATCAGCCAGTTCATGTTTGCTGAATAACCCGTTTTGACCTTGTGAAGACGCAATGTAGAAGGTGCCGCTTTTAGGGTTAAACACGTAGATGGATTCGATATACGGCATGGAGTTAAGATAATTGTTCAATTCGGTCATGGCAGCGGTTACATCATATACATTAGGTTTGGGATAATACAACAACTTGGATAGGGTACTGCTGCGATACATTTGGAATGCCAACGATTGAGCGATAGATGTCATGTTAATAACCTCTCTGCTTCTCAACGTCAAGCTGTTGTGATTGGCCTCGAATGCCTGCTCCTTTTCCACACGAATATAGTAAAAATAATACACAGTGGTGGATACCAGCAACGTTAGCGTAATACATAACGTAATGCTGACCAGCAATTTGCTGTGAAGCTTATGATGCTTTTTGAAATTGCTCATTTGAACAGGCCTCCTGTCTGTGTGCACGTAGCTGTAAAGTACACCCTATTTATGTATTCATTATACGTGTGATCTTGTGAACAGGACAGTGAACAAACCGATTCTTTGTGAAAAATAATGATTTTTCGTTAAGTAGCTAACCCGTTGGTCAAGTACCGATTTCTAGGTTGAGCCGGAAATCCTCCAGCTAATCTCTTGTTATTTGCATGCCAATGCTTTATATTGACATAATAGTAGGTCAAAAATAAAAGAGGTGAACGGACGAGATGAGTCCACGCACGAAGGAACAAAACGAAGAGATTCGACTGCGGCGTCTGGAGCAAATCCGGAAAGCCGCTGCCGATGTATTTTTGAATAAGGGGCCTTTACTGGAAATCCGCGATGTGGCCGCGCAGGCGGGACTCGGCTATGGCACGGTATACCATTATTACAGCAATAAGGGCAATTTGCTCTACGATCTGCTATGGGATGCGTTGGAGCGGGCCGGGGGATGGCTGGAGGCCTCGTTAGAGGCTCCGCTGAAGGTTCCGCCGGAGGTCCCGCACGTTTCGGCTTCGGGGGAGGAGCCGGCGGGCGGGCATTTTGGCTTGGCTGATGCGGCGGACACTGGGATCTCGGCTGCCGCAGAGCTTAGCCCCGTTGCCGCTGCCAGCGTCCGGCTGCTGCAGCTTTGGGCGGAGGACCACGCCCTGTACCTGCTGAATAAGCTGGCCGGTGAGGGCTTTGCCTCGCTACCTGAAGCGCGCTCGGCCCCGCTCTCGGCCGCCTTTCGCCGGGAGGTGCTCGCGCCGTTTGCCGCGCTGCTGGAAACCGGGTGTGTGGCGGGCGGGTCTACCGCTTCCGGCGAAAACGCGACGGAGCCGTCGTATCGGCTACAACGCGCGGAAATGCTGCTGGCCGCTTTGGTCGGTTGCGCCGCGCTTTCGCTTCGCCGCGGAAAGCTGCACGAGGAGGCCAGGGATATCGTCCGACTTTTAAAATTATAGAATGGATAAGGAGCGAACAAACAAAGATGATTATTTTAAAATCACCTAGGGAAATCGAAGAGATGAAGCCGGCGAGCCAAATCGTTGCGGACTGCTACCGCGAGGTGGCCAAACTGATCGAGCCTGGGATCACCACCCGGGAAATCAATGACTTTGTTGCCAGACACATCACCAAGCTGGGCGGCAAGCAGTTTACGAAAGGGTACAACGGTTTCCCCGCCGAAACCTGCATTTCGGTCAATGATGTGGTGGCTCACGGCATTCCTTCGAACCAGATGCTTATGGACGGCGACTTGCTGAAGCTCGACATCGTCGTGGAATACGGCGGATGGTTCGGCGATTCGTGCTGGTGCTATGCGGTGGGCAATATCCGGCCGGAGGCGCAAAAATTAATGAAGGTGACAAAGGAATGCTTGGATCTGGGGATCGCCCGGGCCCTCCCTGGGGGCCGGCTCGGCGACATAACGTCGGCGATTCAACAGCATGCGGAAGCGAACGGGTTTTCGCTCGTACGCGATCTGCTGGCCCACGGGATCGGACGGAGCCTGCATGAGGAGCCGAGCTACGAGCATATCGGCGTAGCCGGCAAAGGCATTCGGTTAAAGGAAGGCATGGTGTTTACGATTGAACCGATGGTCAACGAAGGTACGTTTCGTATCACGATCGACGACGATCAGTGGACGGCGAGGACGGCCGACGGCAAGTTGTCAGCGCAATATGAGCATACGATCGCAGTCACGCCGGACGGACCGCTGATTTTAACGGCCCAGTAAGAATAAAGGCGAACGGACGGGAATGCGTCATTTCAGGAAATAAGTCGCCAACCCGGCCTGTTTGGCCTGACGAAAGTTCGTAATCCGAAACCACGAAAAAGCGCTGGACCTACCTGGATCAGCGCTTTTTTTGCCTGGTTTGAAACTTTTACCGATTTACGGAAAACCGTTTCCCCGGGGAAAATGGCCTAGAAGTAAAACACTCCCATTAGCCTAGGGGATCGATCCTGAAATAACGTAAGCAAAGAGAGGCAGTACTTCATCAGTCTGGAAATTGAACGTTACCTTTAACGATATAGGCTTGGCCTGTGCCATTTTCCGCTAGAGCTGGGATGGTATCGTTGAGCACGGCACCACGAATGTCCGTAATCCTTATTTTCAGAGGCTGTTTTCCTAAGTTGGTACCCAAAAAGTGGTTGTAATCCTGTTTTTCGAGATTGAGCCATTGTCCGTTTTGTTGGACTTCCATCTTCAAGACCGGATATTTATGATTGCGTACTTGAATGGCTGCCCACCATTGGCTGCTGCCTTCTTTAATACGGTAGGAGACATTGCCGCTAACAGGAGCTTTGACAACTTTCCACGAAATATTAATTTTTCCGTCTAATTGATTGCCAATCAGGTTGAACGCGTTCGGGGACAGATCGAGTGCGCCACTTGGACCTTCGGGGTAAAGATCAGTTACATATACGGTTGTTTTCCCTTTGGGACCTTGAACTTCCAAATAGGCTCCGGCTAATGCAGCTTTGATTCCGTTATAATTCAGTTGTGTGCGGTTAAGCGCTGTGATTTTGGCATCCGAAGGGATGGGATCAAGTAGTAATGCCCCTCCAGAGTAACCTGATCCCGTATATGTGGCGTAGCCTGTGTATGTATCATTCCAAGCAGCTGAAGCGGGAAGGGCGAATAATACAAGACTTAACAACGATGTCAGACCGAGGGTTTTGAACTTTCGGAACGTCGATTTTTTTTGCATAATCATTTCCTCCTTATTCATTTAATAGATTCATATAGTAAATATAAACACTATATTACCTAATATTTCAAATTGTACAATAGGACTTTAAGGCAAAAAGAAAATATTGAAGATGTTTGTCAACTTACTCATAGGCCATATGTCTTGTTTTTTTGAATATGGTTGAACAGTGCTCTTTTTCGCAGAAAGTTTGCAGGGCAGCCGATAAGTTCAGGAAGATGTATCCTTATAACACAGGACAGGGCTGACTGGAGAGTAAGGACAGAGGAGGGGGTTAATAATAAGGACGAATGTCTTCTATGCACCGCCAGTAAAATACTTTAGAGCGATTAAACTAGGACTTTTGAATGAAGTCTTTTAAATAGAATAAGCGAACTATTGTTCTCCTTTTGTTTGTCGTATACAATCGAATCATGCTGATTCAAATGGAGTGATGTTGAACTCTGTTGTATGCTGCAACGAAAGGATGTTTTGCACCATGATGGGAAGAGCCCATTTGATTATTGGAACCGGGGTCTCCCTGTCGGTATTAGCTCTAAGTGGATACGAAGTGACCCCGGCTGCCGTGGCAGCTGCTGTGGTCGGTTCACTGTTGCCGGATATTGACGAGCCTAACTCCATGCTCGTGAGCCGTGCGCTGCCAACCAAAATGCTTAGATTCGTACAGCTTCTAATGATTGGGGCTGCTGGTTGGGTATTTTTCACCCGTTTGGCTCCGCCGCCATGGAATCTTGTTCTGGCTTTGCTGATGATTAGTGCTTCTTTTATGCCTTCACGATCCATGCGCAAGGTTATTATCTTTCTAATTGGTATCGGCCTCGCCTGGTATGGAGAATCATATGCACCGTGGAATTATATCGCTGGGTGTCTGCTGATCATTTGTACGCTAGTCCCACACCGGGGGTTAACTCATACGGTATACGGGACAGTCGCATGGACTGCGCTGCTTTATGGTACAACACGTTTGCACGGTGACAGCATATGGCTGGCTGGAGGTATGGCGTACTTGCTGCATTTACTGGCAGATTCCTTGACGAATAATGGAATTAAACCTTTGCCGCCGTTCAAATGGAAGCTGCGATTTAAATTGATGAGTACCGGAACCCGGAAGGGAGCTAAGGTAGAAAACGTCTGCATTGCTCTAACTGCTGTACTTGTAGTGATTGCTTTGCTTCGTTATAAGCATTTGATTTGAAATGTTCTATCTTTTGTTTCTATTAAATTAAAAAAACAGTCAATGCACGTTGTACGTGTCTTGACTGTTTTTTATAGATAGCGATTCTCTATTACACCTTAAGCTCGTTCAATAATGGTATTCAGCGTTGTACGATCCAGGTTTTGAACCAGCTTGATGATCAGCTCTTTGGCTGCATCATAATCATCAGTGTGAATAATAGACGAGGAAGTATGGATGTATCGTCCACAGATGCCTATGACGGTGGATGGCACGCCAATTCCGCTCAAGTGCACTTGGCCTGCATCGGTTCCCCCTGTGGAGATGAAATATTGATACTTGATTTTGTGAGTTTCCGCCATGTCTTGCACGTATTCCACAATCCCGCGGTGTGTAATCATACCCGGATCAAATACCCGCAGCAGTGCGCCTTTACCGAGGTGTCCGTAAGCATTCGGGTCACCGCCCATATCATTGGCTGCACTGCAATCCAGTGCAAAGAAAATATCGGGCTGAATCAGATTGGCCGCTGTGCGTGCACCGCGCAGTCCTACTTCCTCCTGAACAGTGGCCCCCGCATACAATGTATTGGGAAGCTTGTCTTTTTCTTTATGTAACGCTTCAAGCAGTTCAATAGCCAAGCCTACACCGTAGCGGTTATCCCACGCTTTAGCCATGATTTTTTTAGGATTTGCCAGTGGTGTGAAATCACAGATTGGCGCTATGGCTGTTCCTGGTACGATCCCCAGATCCTGAGCTTCCTGTCTGCTGTCTACGCCAATATCCAGATACATATGCTTGATGTCCATAGGTTTACTGCGTTGCGATTCATCCAGCAAATGAGGCGAGATAGAGCCAACTACACCGATAACTGGGCCTTTTGGAGTCAATACTTGAAGACGTTGTGACATGATGGCTTGACTCCACCAGCCTCCAACCGGCTGAAAACGAATCATTCCATTTTCCGTAATACCATTCACGATAAAACCGACTTCATCCAGATGGCCTGCCACCATTACACGTGGTCCACTCTCTTGACCGCGTAGCACCCCAAAAAGACTGCCCAATCGATCTTGCACGATTTCATCGGTATAGCCGGATATCCGTTCCTTAACCCATGCCCGTAACTCTCGCTCATGCCCAGGAATGGAAGGAAACTCCGTTAAGGTTTTAAACAATTCCAATGTTTTTGATTCCATGATGTATACCTCACTCCTTATTAATTAACCAGTGGTCGTCATGTATTTAGTATGAATGGATTTGTACGGAATGTCCACGATATCATTTTCCTGACATAACATTTCTCCAAAAAGCTCATAATGAAAAAGACCCAAGCAATTCGAACCGCCAAGCGCGAAAACTTACAGATAAGGGGTGGTGAATGATGCCAGCTAAATCCGGGCAGCGCGGTTTTCGTACCAATACGTCGCCGCTGTCCATAAATGAGAAGGACTATCAGAATATTTCACAAAAGCATGAGCCCTCGAGAAAAGTATTTGCCAATTGTGTGCGCGCTTTTCTGGTTGGAGGCGGGATCTGTGTGATTGGACAGGCGATTCAGGAGGCTTTTATGGCAGGGATGCACATATCAGCCAAGGAGGCCGCCCCGCCGACCTCATCTATGATGATCTTGCTGGCGGTCATATTAACCTGTATCGGGGTTTACGATAAGGTTGCCCAATGGGCGGGAGCGGGAACCGCTGTGCCAATTACAGGCTTTGCTAACTCCATGTGTTCGGCTGCATTGGAATATCGTTCTGAGGGGCTGGTGCTCGGAGTGGGCGCGAATATGTTCAAACTGGCAGGCTCGGTTGTCGTATTCGGGGTGGTGGCTGCATTTATCATAGGCGTTATATATGCCATCCTTGGTGTAGGAGGCAATCACTTATGAGAAGACAGGGAGGACAAACCTGGAAGTTTGAATCGAGACCACGCATCATTGGAAGTGCCACTGTTGTGGGCCCGGATGAAGGAGAGGGGCCGTTGTCCACAGATTTTGATTATATTTATGACAATATAGAAATCAACGAGAAAACGTGGGAAAAAGCGGAACGTAGATTGATTGAGCACTCTACAGAGCTGGCGCTAATTAATGCCAATTTGAACAAAGAAGAAGTGCAGTTTTTTATTAGTGGTGATCTGATGAATCAGATTGTCAGTAGCTCCTTCTCGGCTAGCAAGCTGGCCATTCCCTATTTGGGTGTTTTTGGAGCATGCTCAACATCCATGGAAAGCTTAGCCTTAGCCGCACTTATTGTGGACTCAGAGGCCGGTGACTACGTGATGGCGGGTACGACTAGCCATAATTGTACTGTGGAAAAACAATTCCGCTATCCTAATGAATACGGATCGCAGAAGCCTCCTACGGCTCAGTATACTGTTACCGGTTCCGGCGCCGCAATAGTGGGCCATGCCAAGTCAGGGACGGTGGTGGATTGTGCTACCATTGGACGTGTAATGGACATGGGCATTAAAGACCCCTTTAATATGGGTGGAGCCATGGCTCCCGCGGCTGCGGATACGCTGTTGTCTCATTTTCGAGATACTGGCCGTGACCCTAGTTACTATGACCTCATTGTAACGGGCGATTTAGCCTCTGTGGGGCTGCCGATTGCCAAGGAGTTGCTCAAAAAAGATGGGTTTGATATGAATCAGACGGAATTTAATGATTGCGGTTTACTGATTTACGACATTAATAAGCAAAAGAAAGTCATTTCAGGAGGCAGTGGTTGTGGCTGCTCGGCTGTTGTAACCTACGGGCATTTGTTGAAGCGGATCGAAAAAGGAGAGCTACAAAAGGTACTGGTGGTGGCGACTGGAGCGTTATTATCTCCTTTGACTACACAGCAGGGTGAGAGCATTCCTTGTGTTGCACATGCTGTAGCTTTTGAGGCGGGAGGAACAGTATGATATTTCTATGGGCTTTTTTAGTGGGTGGTGCCATTTGTGTCGTGGGCCAATTGATGATGGATGTGTTCAAAATGACGCCGGCACATACGATGAGTACGTTGGTAGTTGCAGGTGCAATTGCTGATGCTGTTGGGATATACGATCCGCTTATTAAATTTGCAGGGGCGGGTGCGACCATTCCAATTACCAGTTTTGGTAACTCACTTGTACACGGCGCATTAACCGAATTGGAGAAGGACGGATGGTTGGGTGTCATTACAGGGATTTTTAGTCTGACAAGTGCAGGGATTTCCTCTGCGATTATTTTCTCTTTTCTGGCATGCTTGTTTGTTCGTCCAAAAGGAAGCATATAAAAGCAGCGTACTTTAGATTTGACATCGTAAGATAAATAATTGTATACATGTGCCCTTCGGATCTAATGACCGAAGGGTTTTTAATTGTTCTGCACATGAGAGATCGAAAGAAGGATGGAGTTTGAATAATATGGGCAGGGGGTTAAGTGTACTCTGTGCCTACCTTCATGTACAATAATAGGAAACAGGTTGCTATCTAGGAGGTTTACAGAGCTATGCCCGTACGTCAAGAATCTGTGCAGATTGTATCTGCAATCCGTTCTAATCTGGAATCATGTATATTAGGTAAATCCTTTGAAATAAAATTACTGCTTACGGCTATGCTGGCGGGTGGACACATTCTGATCGAGGATGTTCCGGGTACGGGAAAAACGCAAATGATCAAGGCTCTTGCCAAATCCATGCGCGGTGATTACCGCCGTGTTCAATGTAATCCTGATATTCTCCCGAGTGATATTACAGGGGTATCCATATTTCATCCACGGGACGAGCGTTTTTATTTCCGTCCGGGTCCTGTGATGACTAATATTTTGCTGGCGGATGAAATTAACCGAGCGACGACGAAAACCCAGTCAGCTCTGCTGGAGGTTATGGAGGAACGCAGTGTGACGGTGGATGGGGACACTCATATGTTGCCTCATCCTTTTATGTTGTGTGCGACACAAAACCCGATTGATTTTGAAGGTACTTATATGCTGCCGGAAGCACAGTTAGATCGTTTTATGCTCAAAATCAGCTTGGGTTATCCTGATATGGAGACGGAGCGAAACATGCTGCTCCATCATCAGGCAGGCCAGCCAGCAGATCGTCTGGAGGCTGTAGCTCATATGGAGCAGATTGCTGACATCCAGCAGGAAATTAGAGGGATTTATATGGACAAAGCAGTGACGTCCTATTTACTTGATATCGTACGTGCGACAAGAGAACATCCATCTGTGCTGCTGGGAGCTAGCCCCCGGGCGGCGCTTGCTTTTGTAATGGCTGCGAAGGCATACGCTTTTCTGGACAACCGTGACTATGTGCTGCCTGATGATGTGAAGGCGCTGGCACCTTATGTGCTAACGCATCGTTTGTTGCTGCGTCCCGAGGCGCGCCTGGATAGTTCCAATGCCCAGTCCGTGCTGGAGGCTGTCCTTCGGCACGTACATGTACCCGTACGAATGGAGCGTCCTTAGGGAATGAATATGGTCAAAAGGAAGCGCAGGCTTCCCCGGCTGTCAGGCCGCATCTGGCTTCTGATGGTCATATGGGTGGTGTGCCTGCTATATTTGTTGTTTCAGGGCGGCAAGACGTCGGTCATGCTGTTGTCTATGGTTACGCTGTTAATCGTTTATTTATGGATCGTTGGTCTGAGCGGAGTTCGCCGTGTGCAAGGCTCCCGGCAGCTTTCGCAAGGCTCGGAGTTTGGAGAACTGCTGCATGCAGGAGATCAAGTGCATGTAAAGCTGAGCCTCAGCATTCCTGGATTTCTTCCGTTACCCTATGTCATTGTCCGTGAGGTCCTTAAGCGACATACAGGTGAGTCCTGGTCGTTTGAGGATAGTGTCATTCCCAGTCTAAAAGGGGGCGGTCAGCTTACATTTCAGACTCCCGCTTTAGAGCGAGGAAGCTATCACTTTGAGGAAACGGAATGTGTGAGTGAGGACATCTTCGGTCTGTTGGAGCACAAAGGCAGCTTGAACGCACGCGGTGAATTTCGGGTTCTGCCCCGAACGGTATTCATTCCGTATTGGCAGATGAATGACCGTCGCTCAAGGATGTCTGGACCGCAGACTGTTCAAACTCGAACGCGGCGTGAAACGACACAAATTAACGGTGTACGGGATTATGTATATGGAGATCGGTTTTCGCGCATCCACTGGAATGCGACGGCGCGTACAGGTAGCTGGAAATCCAAGGAATTTGAGCATGAGACCGTTCCTAAAACGATGCTTGTGCTGGACGTACACATGAAGCATTATGTGAACGCCGAACAGTTTGAGCTAGCTGTATCCTCTACCGCTTCATTGCTGGAATATGGTGGACGGGAGCGAATGGGGGTTGGATTGTGCACAGCTGGAGAGAAAGGCACCGTCTTTCAACCAAGTGAGCAGACAATGGAACGACAACGAATGATGCATCACTTGGTAGACATACACACCACTTCACAAGGTAGCTTGAAATCCGCTGTAGAAAGCAGTGTGCGCCAGTTTCCGCAAGGCTGTTATTTTATACTGATTAGTCCGCTGAAGGATTATCAGGCGATGGAGCTTCTTCGCTGGGCCGATACCCGGGGGATGACTCCGTGCCACGTTTATATCGGAGAAGGTTCTGCTGAGGGAGAAGTTGAAGAATGGATGAGCATGCTTCGTGCAAGGGGAATTAAGGGCTACGATGTTGAGAGCCTTGAAGAGCTCCCGGCTGTAATGGGGGGAGGGACACTATGAAGAGCTGGTTACAATCGTTAAAGGGTTCCTGGGTCCCCGCTTTTACATTTTTATGGATTATTATTATTGCCATGCAATGGGTTTCTTTTGCTTCCGAATTATGGTTGGAAGAGACAAGAGCACTCGTACTAATGACCATTACAATGCTGGCTCTGGTGAAGATTGTACTACCAGTTCGTCCCTGGATTGAATTTATTGTTAAGGCGGCGGCGCTGTTTTTTATTTTGTATCGGACATTGGTGTCTTATTCAATCATTATCCCCTTCGGAGGGGTAGCCAATCGCCTGGACCAGTTTATTTCCAATATGTCACCTTATATTTGGTTTTCCCTCATTGCTTGGCTAGTTATTGAAATGGTGCCGCTCATCGTTACAACGAAGCAGCGGATTCTTGTTTTTGTGGGTATTAACATTGCCGCGCTGGCAGTACTTGATTCCTTCACGCCAACTGTGCTGTGGGAGGAGGTTGCTTGGATCGTCTTTGCTGGTATGGGTTGGCTGGTGACACAGCATCTGCAGTATTTTCGGCAGCATTATCCTCAAGGATGGAAGCATATTCGGCGCTATCCATATAAAATAGCAGCCAATATTGCGGTCATTTTTGCGCTCATTATTATGGCTGGTGTCAATATGCCCGAGGTACAGCCCGCTTTGACGGATCCCTATACAGCGTGGACCCAGAGAAATAGCTCAACTACCGCCGGGATCAACAATGGATCTGGGGCACTGGATCAGCGGATGAACACTGCATCGGGTTATAGTCGCCAGGATAATCGGTTGGGGGGAGGTTTTAATTTTGACTATTCTCCTGTCATGACCATCACGACCACTCAACGAAGCTATTGGCGGGGGGAAACGAAACGAACCTATTCCGGTACAGGCTGGAGTGACAAGGGCAACGATGATCAAACGTTAAATGATGTTCCAATGACCGCAGAGCTTGAAAACACACAAGAAACGCGGCATTCGACTGAGCAGGTCGTTCAGACCATTACGATGCAAAACGACCAAAGCTATCCTGTTCTATTTGGCGCTTATTCGGTGCAGCGTGTTCAATCGGTGGACAGAGATTCACGGGCAGACGGGTTACGTTGGAAGCCGGAACAGGCGGAACTGCTTTGGAATCCATCCTCCCGAAGAACTGCTTATCCTAAAACGTATACTCTGGTATCGCATGTCCCTGTGATCCCTGAGAAAGAGCTACGCACAAAAACTTTTAATGAGTTGTACGGAAAAAACAAACAGGAAGCCTATCTACAAATTCCAGATGAGTTGCCACAGCGGGTTCGTGATTTGGCTCAGAACGTAACGTCAACGGCGAAAACGCCATATGAAAAAGTCGGATTACTACAGCAGTATTTGCAGCAAAATTATGCATATACGAACAATCCGGATCTCTCACGGAAAAGAAGCAGAGATTTTGTGGATGCCTTTCTGTTTGAGATTCGGGAGGGCTATTGCGATTATTATTCCACCTCATTAGTCATGATGGCTCGCTCCGTTGGGGTTCCGGCCCGTTGGGTTAAAGGGTATGCACCTGGTCAGCAGACGTTTTCAGATGATGCAACAACGGATGAAGGTGACGAAAATATGTCCTCTTACTCCGTGACAAATGCGGATGCTCATTCCTGGGCGGAAGTATATTTAGGTGAATACGGTTGGGTTCCTGTAGAAGCAACTCCTGGCTTTGATATGCCGCTGCTTACGGAACAGGAGGATTCAAAGACTCCA
The DNA here is from genome assembly GCF_017833915.1 of Paenibacillus sp. 1182. Lineage (NCBI taxonomy): Bacteria > Bacillati > Bacillota > Bacilli > Caryophanales > Paenibacillaceae > Paenibacillus > Paenibacillus sp. 1182. The sequence goes on from NZ_JAFICR010000006.1 coordinate 35,500, forward strand.
GAAGCCCCAGAGGTTAAAGATCAGTCTGAACCGGAACAGCCTGAGCAGACCCCGCAGACTAATCCGGAGGAAGCTTCAAAGATTCATCCTGTAATTATAGGTTCTGCTGCTGCAATTCTGCTGTTGTGGGCTGCTTATGTCGTCTGGCGTAATCGGGCAGACCTTCACTTTTACCTGCTGCGTTTACGCAGAGGTAAGCCGTTGACTCCGGATGAAAAGGTGGTCGTCGAAACTGAGCACTGGTTAAGGTACATGCGAAGAAGGGGATTTGTCCGCGCCAGTCACGAAACACTGAGGGAATCAGTTGATAGATGGTCGCTAGAAGTACCGGAACAGGCTTCAATTTTACATCAGCTGCTTGGACGATTTGAACAGGCGCGTTATAGTCCCTCATCCGTAACCGCAGAAGATTGGCATATGGTTCGCAAGCAAGCCTCTCTGTTACACAAAGAAGGCTGGATAAAACGTCTATTTTAGTCTTTAGCTATATATTTAGTGAAAAAGCTGTCCGTTTGTTGCGGATAGCTTTTTACTAAGCCATAGTAATATGGTATAGTTTGTCGTATGAAACTGAGGTGACCGACGTTGTTTGAAATGCTGATGCCCAAATTACGGGTGAATACCGTCTTTGATATTGATCTTGAAGGCTTATATGCTCAAGGATATCGCGGCATTATTACGGATCTGGATAACACGCTGGTCGGCGCAAAAGCGCCGAATGCAACTCCCGAGCTGGTGGCCTGGTTTGAGAAGGTCAAACAGGCGGGTTTTAAGCTTGTCATCGTGTCTAACAACAATATGGACCGTGTATCCGTGTTTGCTACGCCTTTGGACATTGAATTTATACATGCCGCACGGAAGCCCTCCAACTCGTCTTTTCGTAGAGCCATCCGTATGATGGGGCTGACTCCGGAAGAAACTATTATGGTCGGAGACCAAATGTTGACGGACGTATTGGGAGGTAACCGACTGGGGTTGCATACGGTGTTGGTGTTACCGATATCCATTCATGATGAAGGAGTCATGACTCGATTTAATCGGCGGTTGGAGCGAATCGCGCTCACAAGGTTACGTAAGAAAGGCTTATGGCTTGAGGAGGAAAAGAAGAATGACTGAAAGACCTGACGGCGGCACTGCCGTCAAATGTAGTGGTTGCGGTATAACCGTGCAGACCACTAGCCCGGAGCTTCCGGGATTTATTCCTGAAAAATTGCTTACTCGCGAACCTGTCATTTGTCAGCGTTGTTTCCGAATCAAAAACTATAATGAGACGTCTTCAGTGACAGTGGATCAAGATGAGTTCTTGAAGCTGCTCAGCCAGATTGGCGACAAGGATGCACTCGTTATCCACATTGTAGATATTTTTGATTTTGAAGGCAGCTTGATTTCCGGTCTGCAACGCTTTGTAGGCTCTAATCCGGTTATACTGGCTGTAAACAAGACCGATTTGCTGCCTAAGGTAACGAATTGGAACAAGATACGTAACTGGGTACAAAAGCAAGCGAAGGAGCAAGGGCTTCGCACGGAAGAAATCGTACTGTGCTCAGCTAAAAAAAATCAGGGCTTTGACCGTCTTTTGGATGTGGTATCTGAGCTCCGTGGTAACCGCGATGTATATGTGGTTGGAGCGACAAATGTGGGTAAATCCACGCTCATTAACCGTTTGATTCGTGATTATAGCGACATGGAGCAGGAGCTCACAACGTCCCGTTACCCGGGAACTACACTCGATATGGTGAATATTCCGCTCGACGACGGCAAGCACATTATTGATACTCCGGGTATTGTATACCCTTGGCGATTCAGTGAGATCGTCTCCCGTCAGGACTTGAGCGCTATTATGCCGGACAAGCCGCTGAAGCCTGCTGCGTATCAGCTTGATGCCGGACAAACATTGTTTTTCGGCGGTATGGCCCGATTTGATTTTGTCGACGGTCAGCACCAATCTTTTACCTGCTACATTAACGGTGGTCTTAAGATACATCGCACGAAGCTGGAGCGAGCTGATCAGTTGTTCGCTGATCATGCCGGGGAATTGTTATCTCCGCCAACACGCGATCAATTGGCAGAGATGCCGGAATGGACAAGACATGAGTTCCGCGTGCCACGCAAGTCTCCATCGGACATCTATATTTCCGGCTTGGGATGGATCAGGGTAAATAGCGAGAACGGAGCTCTGGTTGCGATTCATGCTCCTCGGGGAGTCCGTGTGCTTTTGCGGCCTGCGTTGATATAACGTTGCTGTAACCATGTTATAGGGCGGCAAGGAACAGGTACTGTACTGGTTCCTGCCGCCATTCATGTATTTGTGCGGCCTAATATTTTGCAATATGGGGGAGAGCGACGATGAACAGCGGGGAGTCTGAAGCGACTGAACAAGGTCTTGTACTATTGGGCGTATTGGGTGATCCAATCAAGCACTCCAAATCGCCTCTTATGCATAAAATAGCTTTGCAGGCAGCGGCGATTGAAGGAGATTTTGTACCTCTTCATGTAAAACCGGATCAGCTGGAAGATGCCATGAAGGGGATTCGCGCTTTGCATTTCCGCGGAGTCAATGTGACGATTCCCCATAAAGTCGAGGTTATGAAATATCTGGATGAGATTGATGAAGGTGCCAGACTCATTGGCGCTGTCAATACGATAGTAAATGATAATGGACGGCTTAAGGGGTATAACACGGACGGAATTGGCTACGTACGTTCCCTCAAAGAAGAGACTTCTGTTGAGTTGAAGGGAGCAAGAATTGCTGTGCTTGGAGCCGGAGGGGCTGCTCGTGGCGTGATTCATGCTCTGTTGGAGGAGCAGCCGGAATCGGTCATTATTTTGAACCGAACACGTGACAAAGCTGAGCAACTGGCATTAGAGTGGACGACGGAAGCGATCCCAGTGAGGGGTTATTCCAACGAGGATGCCAAGAGCGTGCTCGCCACAGTGAATGTGTTGATTAACACAACCTCGGTGGGAATGTCTCCTTTATCGGATGAACTTCCACTGGAAACGAGCTTGATTCCGGAGGGAATCATTGTGAGTGATTTGATCTACAACCCGTTGGAAACGAGACTTTTACAGGAAAGCCGTGAACAGCGCGGCTGCACTGTACATGGGGGCTTGGGCATGTTCGTGTACCAGGGGGCTGTGGCTTTTGAGTATTTTACAGGGGTTGTCCCTGCTGTAGAGCAAATGAGAGCAGCTGTGCTGAGTAGCCTGTCGTAAGTAAGAGGGTACATTAAAATTATGGAAATGCTGCATTGCATATGTGGCGACGAAGGGGTTAAATATACATGTTAACAGGTAAACAAAAAAGATATCTGCGCTCAATGGCGCATCATTTGGACCCGGTTTTTCAAGTAGGCAAAAACGGTACGAATGAGCATCTTATGCGTCACATCAACGATGCGATTGAAAAGCGTGAGCTGATGAAAGTACAAATTTTGAACAACTGTTTGGACGACAAGCATGAAATTGCGGAAGAACTGGCCGCGGAGACAGGTTCTGAGCTTGTACAGATCATCGGGAGCACTATTATTTTGTACAAAGAATCCCGTGACCATAAGGAAATTGAGTTGCCTAGAGGATAACATGCGGGGAGAAAATTATGAAAATCGGTATTATGGGTGGTACATTTGACCCGATTCATATTGGACATCTGCTGGCTGGAGAAGCGGCAAGAGATGCCTATGGACTAGATCAAGTATGGTTTATGCCTTCTCATATTCCTCCGCACAAGCATCAGGCGGGGGCGAGCGGTAAAGAGCGTCTGGAGATGACGAGTGAAGCGGTGGCGGGTCATCCTGCTTTTGAAGTGCTGGATATTGAAGTGCTTCGCGGGGGAGTATCCTATACCATTGACACGATCAAGGAGCTTCAGGAGTTGCATTCTGCTGTGGATTTTTATTTTATTATTGGTGCGGATATGGTGAACTACTTGCCTCATTGGCAGGGAATTGAGGAACTGGCGCAGCGAATTTGTTTCATTGGTGTTCGGCGACCAGGATTCCAGCTTGCAATGGATGAGTTGCCACATTATTTGCAGGACAAGGTACTGTTGGCAGATATGCCAGTGGTGGACATTTCGTCCACGGATATTCGAGAGCGTGCTGCGGAAGGGCGCACTATCCGTTATCTTGTGCCTGATCGAGTGCATGACTATATTACAAGGGGCGGTTTGTATGAAGTACAGCCGTGAGCAATTAATGGAAGCCGTATCTGGTCAAATGCCTGAAAAACGCTGGAAGCACACACTAGGTGTTATGCATACCTCAGTGGAGCTTGCGAAGCGTTATGGAGTAGATCCGGATAAGGCCGAACTGGCGGCTATTTTGCATGATGTAGCGAAATATTGGCCTGTTCAGCAGATGGAAGAAGTGATTCGCAGTCATCCCGAATGTGATCAGGAGCTTTTGGAACATGACAAGCAGCTCTGGCATTCAGAGGTAGGATACTGCGTTGCAGCAAGAGATTACGGAGTGGATGATTCTGAAATAAGGAATGCGATCCGCTGGCATACGTCAGGACGCGTAGGTATGAGCCTGCTGGACAAAGTCGTGTGTCTCGCTGATTACATCGAACCGGGACGGGATTTTCCCGGGGTTGAGCATATCCGTAAACAGGCAAAGAAAAGTTTGGAGCAGGGCCTTGTCGCTGGATTTGACTCCACAATTTCATTGTTGCTGGAGAAGAAAAAGGTTATTTTTCCACTGACAGTCTTGTCGCGCAATGACTTGATTCAACAACTAAAACAGAGAAAAACGGAGGTTCATGAATGACCCTAACTAATGAGCAATTAATGCAAACAGCGGTTGATGCCGCAAATGATAAAAAAGCAATGAATATTGTCGCACTGGATTTGCGGGGAATATCACTAGTAGCTGATTATTTTGTCATCTGCCACGGTAATTCGGATACACAGGTACAGGCGATTGCAACAGAAATTCGCAAACGCGCTCATGATGAAGGTGTAACTATCAAAGGAATCGAAGGGATGGATTCCGCCCGTTGGGTTCTAATGGATTTGGGGGATGTCGTAGTGCATGTCTTCCATCGCGACGAGCGCGAATATTACAACATTGAACGACTCTGGTCGGATGCTAAGGTTGTGGAAAAGGTATGAGTTTGATCGCCGGTACTTATGTCACCATTATGGTGGATCGTGAGGTATCTCCTTTCGGCTACTTTCTCACTGTTGGTGAGCAGGATGTGCTGCTGCACTATACGGAGCTGACACGTGAAATTGAAGTTGGTGAACGGTTGGAGGTATTTATTTTTCACGATACAGAGGACCGTTTGGCCGCAACCATGAAAAAGCCGTTCTTGTCGTTGGGCGAAATGGCTAAGCTTGAGGTGGCCGATGTGCATCCGCGTTTGGGTTGTTTCCTGGAGATGGGATTGGGTCGTCAGCTTTTGCTGCCGATTCGTGAGTTGCCAGAAAACCGAGATTTGCATCCTCGGGTGGGCGACTACGTGTATGCCATTATGGAGCATGACAAGCAAGGCAGATTGCGGGCTAAGCTGGCAGGGGAACAGGAACTGGCTCCGTTGTGCTTCCACGCCCCTGATTCGTGGCTGAATACGTGGGTGCAGGCGACTGTGTACAAGCCGCTTCAAATGGGCACATTCGTTCTGGTGGACGGAGGGGTGCTTGGTTTTGGCGCGATTGGGATGATTCACTCCTCAGAACGCAACCGGATGCTTCGCTTGGGCGAAGAGGTTAAGGTACGGGTCACGCTTGTTCGCGAAGACGGTCGGGTCAATCTGGCAATGTCGCCACGCAAGGAAGTGGGCCGTGATGAGGATGCGGATCGATTGATTGCTTTTCTGAAAGAGCGTCCGGGCGGCGGTATGCCTTACTCCGACGCAACACCGCCGGATATTATCAAGCAACGGTTTGGTATTAGTAAATCCGCCTTCAAGCGTGCGATGGGCAAGCTGATGAAGGAAGGAATGGTTACACAAAAGGAAAACTGGACCTACCTGGTGGAGAAAATGCCGAAACCGAAGGACGGGAATGGGGAATAAAAAATGGCTTCTTACCGGAAGTTTGCCTATGTGTATGATGAGCTGATGCAGGACATGCCGTACCCGGACTGGTTGCGCTTTGCACGGCAGGCTTGGGATCAGTACGGGATGCCGCATACGGTGGCCGAGCTGGGCTGCGGAACGGGTTCAATTACGATTCCCCTGGTTAACTCAGGGTTCGAAGTGGCTGGAATCGACTTATCCTCTGACATGCTGGCAGTAGCCCGTCGCAAAATGGAAACCACTCCACAGGGACAGCGATTGTTTCGTGAGGGAAGCGTTCGCTGGATACAGCAGGATATGAGAGAATGGATTTTACCCGAGCCTGTGGATTCTGTAATTTCTTTTTGCGATTGTCTGAATTACTTGTTGGAGGAAGAAGATATCATTTCTACTTTTCGCAGAACGCATGTTGGTCTGAAGCCTGGCGGAACCTTTTTGTTCGATGTGCATCATCCCCAGACGTTTTTACGTTATGATGAAGAGCAGCCTTTCGTACTGGACGAACGCTCTATCTCATATATCTGGACATGTGCGTTGGACACTCCCCGTTGTGAAATTGAGCATCATCTTAGTATCTTTGCGAAAGCAGAACATGAAGGACGCGATCTATACCAGCGTTTCGAGGAAATACATGTACAACGTGCCTATGACCCAGACTGGATGAAGGCAGAATTGTCCAAAGCGGGTTTTCGCGATGTGAAGGTATATGCGGATTTTGAATGGGTAGAAGCAGAAGATGACGCGGCGAGACTGTTTTATGTTGCTGTAAAATAGCAAAGATTCATTGAACGAATATGGGAAAAAAAAGACGCTTTTCATGATGACATGAAGGGCGTCTTTTTGCACTTATATATTCACTTTATAGTTCAACTGAAGCTCATCACCCGGTACACCCCGAATGCCCCAGTTCTGTTTGGGTGTTTCAAATATAGTAATCTCAAGATCCTGTGGAGAAATACCCAAAAGATCGTTAATTCTTTGGAATAACAGGCTAATGAGTTGCTTCTTAGCTTCTATCGTTCTGCCTTCAAAGATACTGATTTCAATAATGGTGTACGCCTCAGAGCGACCATCGGCATATATAAAATCTTCCTGATCCATAGGAAAAAAACGATGAAACCTCTTGTCAGGAGGATATTTGAACGCATCCACCACAGCAGAATGAATCACCTCTGAAAGTTGCTTTTTGATTGGATTTAGAGTCTCTTTTATTCCGTAAATTTTAATTTGTGCCATGTCTCAGCTCACCTTTCTTATCTCAACTCATCTCAGCTTGAAGCGATTTAACTCGGAATTATTATAAAACATTCGTATGCATGTGTCATGAAAATTTAGTATGGAGAGGGCTCTTAACACCAAAGGTAGTCCTTATTTGACTTTTTTCGCGGTTTTCAATATAATAGTGCCATTATTAACGGTTAAACAATCGCTGATGAGGAATAGTAGCTTTGTCTGGACATGTAGAGAGCCGGCGGGTGGTGCAAGCCGGTTGACAGCACAAAGTGAACTCGCCTCGGAGATATGCGTCCAACGCAGGAACGCCCTATACTGGTGCTTGTATCCTGTTATTAACCCGCATCGGATCACCTCCGTTATCAGGTGCAAAGGGAGTAGAACGCGAAGAACGCTTTCTGCTAACTAGGGTGGTACCACGGGAATATAACCTCTCGTCCCTAGCGCTGACACGCTACGGGATGCAGAGGTTTTTTTGTTGCATACCGTTTGAGGAGGAAAAGACAATGACAGACACACAGCCGAAGCACGGCTATCAACCGCAAAGTATTGAACCAAAATGGCAGAAATATTGGGATGAGAACAAGACGTTCCGCACCGGGGAAGAACCGGGCAAACCGAAGTTTTATGCTTTGGATATGTTTCCGTACCCATCTGGAGCCGGCCTGCATGTAGGCCACCCGGAGGGCTACACAGCTACGGATATTGTTTCACGTTATAAAAGAATGCGCGGCTACAACGTACTGCATCCGATGGGTTGGGACGCCTTCGGTCTGCCTGCGGAGCAGCATGCGCTGGATACAGGGGAGCACCCACGCGAAATTACGGTGAAAAACGTAAATAACTTCCGCCGTCAAATCAAATCGCTCGGCTTCTCCTACGACTGGGATCGTGAAATCAGCACGACGGATCCTGATTATTACAAATGGACACAATGGATCTTCATCCAGCTGTACAAGCGCGGCCTTGCATATGTAGCTGAAGTACCTGTGAACTGGTGCCCAGCGCTGGGAACGGTGCTGGCGAATGAAGAAGTTATTGACGGTAAGAGTGAGCGTGGCGGTCATCCGGTCGTCCGTAAACCAATGCGTCAATGGATGCTGAAAATTACGGAATACGCGGATCGTCTGCTGGATGATCTGGAGGAACTGGATTGGTCTGAGAGTATTAAGGATATGCAACGGAACTGGATCGGTAAGTCTACCGGGGCAGAGGTTCGTTTTCCGATTGAAGGCTATGACGAGCAACTCACAGTATTTACAACTCGCCCAGATACACTGTTCGGCGCAAGCTACTGTGTGCTGGCACCAGAGCAGGAATTGGTGGATATTATCACTACGCCTGAGCAAAAGGATGCTGTACAACAGTACCGTGAACAAGCTGCTCGTAAAAGCGATCTGGAGCGTACGGATCTGGCCAAGGATAAAACAGGCGTATTCACAGGAGCTTATGCAGTGAACCCAGTGAACGGCGAAAAGCTGCCGATCTGGATTGCTGACTATGTACTGGCAGGCTACGGAACTGGAGCGATTATGGCTGTACCTGCTCACGATACGCGTGACTGGGAATTTGCCAAGCAATTCGGATTGAATATCATTGAGGTTGTCCAAGGTGGAGATGTGGCTAATGAGCCATATACTGAGGATGGACCGCACGTGAATTCAGGCCCGCTGAATGGACTTACCAACGAGGAAGCGATTCCGAAGATGATTGAATGGCTGGAAGCCGAGGGCAAAGGACACGGCAAAGTCACCTACCGCCTGCGTGACTGGCTGTTCAGCCGTCAACGCTATTGGGGCGAGCCGATTCCGGTAATTCATCTGGAGGATGGAACGATCAAAACGGTTCCTGAGGACCAACTTCCGCTCGTACTGCCGGAGATGGACAATATTAAGCCTTCAGGTACAGGTGAATCCCCGCTGGCGAACGCAACAGATTGGGTGGAAACCATTGATCCTGAGACAGGTATGAAAGCACGTCGCGAGACGAATACAATGCCGCAATGGGCAGGAAGTTGCTGGTATTACCTGCGCTTTATTGATCCGAAAAATGACAAAGAGCTTGTATCCAAAGAGAAACAACGTGAATGGATGCCTGTTGATTTGTATATTGGCGGAGCTGAACATGCGGTTCTTCACTTGCTGTATGCCCGTTTCTGGCATAAGGTATTGTATGATATCGGCGTAGTGGAAACGAAAGAGCCTTTTTATAAGCTGGTCAACCAGGGTATGATTTTGGGCAACAACAATGAAAAAATGAGTAAATCACGCGGTAATGTCATTAATCCTGATGATATTGTCAATACGTTTGGCGCCGATACGCTGCGTATTTATGAGATGTTTATGGGGCCGCTGGAAGCGACCAAGCCATGGAATGAGAATGGGGTAGAGGGAGCACATCGTTTTCTGTCCCGCGTATGGCGCCTGTTTGTTTCCGAGGATGGTAGCCTGAACGATAAAATTACAAATGACGGCGGTAGCGATGAGTTCAATCGTACTTGGCATAAAACGCTGAAAAAAGTAACTGAAGATCTGGATGCACTGCGCTTCAATACAGCGATCAGCCAGCTGATGATCTTCACCAACGATGCATATAAAGCAGACCTTCTGCCGCGTGCAGCAATGGAAAACTTCGTGCAAATGCTGTCGCCGCTTGCACCCCATCTGGCCGAGGAATTGTGGCAGCTGCTGGGGCACAATGATAGCATTACCTACGCGGCTTGGCCTGCTTATGATGAAGCATGGACGGTGGACGCCGAAGTGGAAATTGTTATGCAAGTGAATGGTAAAATTGTGCAGCGTGCAACGATTGCCAAGGATCTTGATGCTAAAGCGATGGAAGCATTCGCTGTGTCGTTGGACAATGTTCAGCAGGCACTGGCCGGCAAAACGATCCGCAAGGTAATTGCTGTTCCAGGTAAGCTGGTTAATATTGTTGCCGGTTAATTGGCTTTAAGCCGAAGGAGACATCTATCTTTTGCATGTCCTCTTCATATTTGTTGTGCGTTACCTGTATCAGCTCGGGAAAGACACTATGCAGGCTGATGTCCAACAGTGCGAGAGCTTCGGCGGTAATACCTCCGGGAACCGCTACTCTGGCCTGTAACTCGGCTGGTGTCATCCCGCCTTCCGTGAGCAGCTTTCCAGTGCCGATGATCATTTCACCGGCCAGAGCGCATAGCTCCGTGCGGTCCATACCTGTAGCTTGAACTGCGGCTTGAATCCACTGGTCCATAAAAAAGGCCAAGAAAGCAGGACCACAACTCGAAAAATCCGACGTGATCCGAGTATAAGATTCTTTAACCCGAATCGGCCTGCTGATGTGGGACATAAGCTCTTCCAGAAGGAAGCGATCCTCCTCTGTAATCCGGCTTCCATGGATGCATAGTGAGGCTCCGCTGCCTACTTGGTGGGTGATACTGGGAATAATTTTGGACACTTTAGCTTTCATTGCATGCTCTAAAATACGAATCTGCACCGGGCTTGTGATAGATACGACGATTTGCTCTTCTGTAATGACGTTGCGTATTTCATCCGTTACGGCTTTTGATTCCAGCGGCTTCACACAGATAAACAGAACATCGCTTTCCGCTGCCGTTTCACGGTTGCTTTGGGCTGCATGCAAACCTGGATAACGACGGGCTAGCTCGGTTACCTTGGAATGCGTTCGATTACTTGCTGATATTTGCTGCGGCTTGAGTGCGTTAGAATGAATAAAAGACTCAATTAGCAGACTTCCCATGCTGCCAGTCCCGATAAATCCAACTTTCATTGTTCAACGTCCTCCTTTCATACTTTGCGGTATAGACGCTGTGCTGTCAGCTGTCATTCTTCTTAGTGTATGCGCCTGGTCTTGGCCGACATGACGAATTTTATGTCTGAGCATGTTAGATCGTGCCCGGGGTCGTACCACTTTATTGTAAAAATGCTCACAGCGAGACCGTATGGAGGTTGTTTACATCCTCCGGCTAAACGGGAATTGGACAGACGTGCTCTGTTTGATAGAGACGGTGTTTTCAGTCGGCTCAATTTCCCGAATCCATGTGGAGTAGGGGACGATACGGAAATGAAACGCGTATGGACAGGAACAGCGATAACGCTTGCTGTAATCGGCAGTGGACTTATTTTATTTGCCGGAGGACAGCGTTCTGAGCCGCAAGAAGAGTGGACTTTACTTAACCATAAGGTGGAGCAGGCTGTGGCGATGGATTCAGAGCCAAATGAGTCGCAGCGCAGCAGTGACTATGCCCAGGAAAAGCCTGCTGTAAAAGAACCTTCAGACAAAGCTGAGCGCAGTAGGAATGCCGAAGCCGCTTACAAAGTGAAAAGTGATACTGTGCAGATATCTACTGGTATATCTGCTGCTCTGAGCGGAAACTCTATTGCGGGAAATTCGAGTGCCGTAAAGCAGTCAGGTGTTGCGGATCCGACCTCAGACACAGGTATTGTTAGTTCGAGTGGTGCAACGACGAGTAGGACCAATACGGTAAGTGATTCGGTTACTACACCCCTTTCCGGCGAAAAGAAGGTAAACATCAACACGGCGACTGCTGCCGAGTTAATGGAGCTACCAGGGGTTGGGGCTAAAAAAGCCGAGGCTATTTTGAACTACCGTAATCAGCACGGGGCGTTCAAACGTGTGAATGATTTGGATCATGTAAAAGGAATCGGAGCTAAAATGTTGGCGAAAATGAAGCCGTATGTCAGCTTGTAACTTATGTAATAATTACATTGTACATGCCCTGAGAACGACGGTAGCGGATATGGTTTACGTTTTAACTTGTTTATACGGGAGAGATGGAAATGAGTGCAGATGTACGCAAGGACTGGGACACTTACTTCATGGATATCGCTTATATGGTATCCACCCGTTCGCGCTGTGCGCGGCGTCATGTTGGAGCCGTACTTGTACAAGGTAAAAAGCTCTTGGGGACGGCCTATAATGGAGCACCATCGGGGGTGCCTGACTGTTCAGAGGCAGGTTGTATGATTTCAGAGGAGTATGAGGTCGTTCACCGTGATGGGCACGAGGAAATGGTTAAAAAGCAGCGTTGTATTCGCACTATTCATGCGGAGCAGAACCTGCTGCTGTTTACTGACCGAATTGATCGTGAAGGCTCTTCAGTATATGTCACCGATCAGCCATGCTGGACGTGTGCCAATATGTTGGCGAACAGCGGTATTGTGGAGATTGTATACCACCGACCTTATCCCAAAGATGCCGACAAGGTTCGTGCTATGATGGAGGAAAAGGGCATCGCTTTTCGTATGCTGAAGACCTATCATCCGCCAAAAGAAACGCTGATGGATGTTATGAATTAAAAAGTAAACGAGGAAGAACCTCTGACGAATGCTATTTTGTCAGAGGTTCTTTTTGTTTTGTGTTTGTGAACAGAAAGCAATGTTTGCTACCGGAAGGTGATCGTATTCAAGCTAAGCTTGTGTTAACTAGACCTATATTGACCCTTACTGTTTGTTGGATTACAGGAAGTGTGGGAGCATGTCTGTATTCTGGACGTATGCTTTTGTTGCTCTGGGCGGGGGTTACTCTGATCTTTCCGCTTATAGCTTTATTGATAAAAATCCCCATTCGGCATATGGTATTACTTTGGCTTGTATTCAGCGGGGGTGGATTTCATTGGTTTTGGCATGATATGCATAATGTTAGCAGTATTCCCGATGCTCTTCATGTATCGTCTTCTATGGTGGAAGACATGCCTGTTCAAGCAGCAGGGTTTATCGCTTCTGAAGTACAGGTAGATGGTGATCGAACACAGTTTGAGATGAGAGTTACTTCAATCAATCACTTCGGAAATCATTCGAACAAGGACGAGAATCGTGCACCAATTTCTGAACAGGTCATTGTTCATATCAAGTTGGCTGCCAAGCAGGAACAGCAACTTGCGGCAGCATGGCAACGTGGAGATGCGATCCTACTGCGTGGCACCTTAAAGGCTCCTGCAAAAGCGGGGAACTTTGGTGGCTTTGATTACAGTGAATACCTGCACACACAGGAAATCCACTGGCTTTTCAAAGGCGATGGGGCAGCCTCGTTACAGAAGCAGGATGCTTCACTATGGAACCGCTACACTTTGTTCAGGTGGAATGACCAGCTTAGGGAGCAGCTAGGACAGAGAATGGAACTGGCATTTACATCGCTTCATCACGCAGGATATATGAAAGGACTGGTACTTGGGGTAACAGATGAGTTGGACCCAGCAACCTATAACGAGTTTACGCAGCTTGGTTTAACGCATATTTTAGCAATATCGGGCATGCATGTGGCGGTATATGCAGCTACACTATTATATCTACTCAGGCTGTTACGAGTTAGCCGCGAGACATCTCTTACGGTCGTGATGATACTCATTCCGGCTTATGTCCTGCTGACTGGTGCTTCTGCCTCTGTTGTGAGGGCAGGAATTATGGCGATGATCGGCTTGTTTGCAGCCCGACGAGGGTTGCTCAAAGACGGACTTAATATTCTAAGTATATCCGCGCTGCTCATGCTGATTTGGAATCCATATTATCTACTTAGCGTCAGCTTTCAGCTTTCCTTTTTGGTGACAGGTGGGTTGCTCATTTATATGCCGCTTATGAAGCCGTTTTTCGCCAAATGGCCTTTCCTGATCGGCGGTGAAGTTGCGATTACAATTACGGCACAGCTTGTTTCGTTTCCAATGACGGTATTCTACTTTAATCAATTTTCGCTGCTATCATTTGCGGCCAATTTTGTGCTTGTACCTCTTATTACATATATCGTGCTTCCATTGGGTACGGTGGCGATGGGAGTTGCCTTTTTGTGGGGGGATGGGGCTCGCATTTTTGCTTGGCCGGCAGAGCAATTGAACGATTTGACCTTTTTACTAGTAAAATGGCTGAATGTGGATGATGCTTATGTGAGTATTTGGCCGTCTTCCTCCATTCTGTGGGTCATAGCGTATTACGTAGCTTTGTACAGTGTTTTGTACTGGCTCACAACGTGGCTGACATCCCGCAGAAAAACGAACGACATTACCGTCTTGGACTCTACTCCCAATTCATCAACTATCTATACAGGATTAGCAGCTTCTTCAGAGTGGGCGGCTATATTGCATACGGCTCTTGAACCTGAGGGAGCAGGGAGATTTGCGCGTCGACAGTGGAATGGTTATCGTCATTTGGCACTGGCTCTAAGTGTTATTGCTTGGCTTGGAATATTGTATACAGGTTACCAATCTCCTGGTGAGGGTAATACGGGAATTGTTCAATATCTGGATGTGGGCCAAGGTGACAGCATTTTAATCACAACGCCGGGCGGGAAACATATCTTGGTTGATGGCGGGGGGACAATGGACTTTGCAACAGGGAAAAATGCTTGGCGCAAGCGTGCAGATCCCTACGAGGTAGGTAAAGATACGCTTGTACCCTTACTAAAGCAACGAGGTGTGCATCGACTAGATGCTGTCATTTTAACACACGGAGATCATGATCATGCCGGAGGATTACAAGCTGTGCTTGACCAGATTCCCGTATCTACCTTGTTTTTTAATGGTACCCTGACAGATAAAGCTCCATTCCGTAAGCTGTTGAACACGGCTTTAGATAAGCAGATCAAGCTGTACGGGGCACATCATAGCATGGAATGGGAACCAGACCAGGCTACGAAAATCCGCTTTCTCTATCCGTTTACGCTACCGGATAACGAATCTGAACAGCTGCCTGTTATGAAGGAACAAAATCATTACTCTGTTGCCATGATATTGGAGATGGAGGGAGCCTCCTTTTTGTTCACAGGAGATATGGATGATGCAGCAGAGTCATTGTTGCTTGCTGAATTAACCCCTTCTTCATTCCGTTTGAAAGATGAGGGAGCAACGGGAGGGGCAAGGAATGCTATAGATGTCATGAAAATAGCACATCACGGCAGCAAGTATTCTACCTCGGAAGAGTGGTTATCCTACTGGCGACCGAGAGTATCTGTTATTTCGGTCGGTGCGACCAATACTTACGGACATCCGAATGAAGCGGTATTGGAACGTTTGTCAGCAGTTGATTCTGCTATATATCGAACCGATACGATGGGAGAGATACAGATTCGAGCACAGCAAGGAAAACTGAGTGTGCGGTACCAACGCAAACAGTACAAAACAGATACGAATACAACAACACACTAAAACGGGTGCTCACTCTTAGGAGTGTGTTGTTTGCTTTGAATCCAATCTACATGGACAGTAGCTGTAAGCTTTGATAGAATCAAATGAGTTATGAAAATGAGAATCATTATTAATAGGGGAAATATTGTGAGTTATTTTAAATTTAGAGCTTCAGCTTGTTTGTTCATCATTTCGTTAATGCTGGTATTGAGCGCAATGCTACAAGTGGGGGTGAGACTGCAACGGAAAGCGGTCAATCGGCTGCTGCCAAGACCACATCAACTGGAGATGAAGCTGCCACGCGTACATATGAAAGTGATAAAGGTACAATTACTCTTCTTATTTAATGTTGGGTATTAGAGGTGATGGAGCAGCCAAGGAAAAGATATTTTATCTAAAAGCGTGTGAAGAACCTTTCTGCCGTTAAATCAGGTAAAGTATATCAATACTCAATCGAAGATTTTTATTTTCAAGATCCGATTGCTCTGACTTATCAATTAGAATGCATATCGGATTTTTTGATTTCCAAGAAGTAACAATATGATCTTGCAGCTCGATAGGCTAGCATTTAGATGTAGTAGGAGCTAAGGGAAGGTGACTACCTTCCCTTTTTCTGTTATTCTAAGGGAGGATACGCTGGGGATTCTGGGCTTTTTGGTATAATTTTTTTTGTTGAAAAAATAAAATTAGTGTCAGACGTCTATCCTGCAACAATTTGTAAAAGGGATACGTCTGTAATATTGCAGGGAGAGGGGGATCCTTTGTGGTAGAGCAGGGACTCATTCGAGCCGCTCAATCGGGCGATCGCGACGCTCTCATTACCCTATTAAGAGAGATAGAACAGCATGTGTACCGTACGGCATATTACATTCTAAACAATGAGCAGGACGCCATGGATGCTTCACAAGAAGCCCTCATACGGATCTATTCCAAAATTAACTCTTATGAGGAAAAAGCGCAGTTTAAAACCTGGGTCCAACGCATTGTAACGAATATATGCATCGACAAATTCAGAAGAACGAAGCCCTCGGTTTCCATTGACGAGCACGACATGATATTCAACGATCCCCAAAATGTGGAGGTCGAGGTGTTGACCTCTTACATGGCACAGGATGTTCGTGAGGCTATACAACAGCTTCCGGAGCACCACCGGACGGTAATTGTCTTAAGATATTTGCAGGATTTCTCCTATAACGAGATTGCAGATTCTCTGGATTTGCCGCTAAATACGGTCAAGTCATACTTATATCGTGCAAGACAGCAATTGCAAGGGCTACTTCAGGAATATCAGAAAGGTGGTGTATCAGGATGAAGTGTGGGGAAGAGGTGATGGATTGGATGCAGCGTTATGTGGATCATGAGCTGGGCGAAGAAGAGACGTCCCAATTAATGAACCATATTGCGACTTGCCCGGACTGTGCGGAAAAATTTCTTATTCTTCAGACACTCTCTCGCGAGCTGGAGGAATTGCCTGCGGTTTCCCCGGCGTTCAGCCTGGTGGATTCCATCATGCCTCAGCTTGATGCCATTGACCGCGCACGTGAAGAGCAGGGAAGTGCGCTTCAGGAAATGCAGCCTGTGGCTGTAGAGCCTGGACCAGTGCCTAGACAACGTACCCAGCCTATACCTTGGTGGAATCGAATGGCTGGGCGCGCTGCTATGGGCGTGGCTGCCGCTGCTGTTGTACTGGGGATTGTAGTATTTAACTTCGAGCCTAAAACAGTACAAGATGCGGAAGGCATACTTACTACCCAGTCGCCCGAAGTGACGAATCCGCAGAATCAGACGGAAACTTTTCCAGGTACAGCCAATGGCAGTGGAGGACATGATGCAGCCATTGGTTCGGATTCTACAAAGCAGCCGTCGGAGCAGGGGCAAGAAACGGATGCATCTCAGCCACCTGCGGATAAAGATCCTGGCCTGAGCAAACAAGGTGCAACCAATACAGACGATGAAAAGAACTCTTCCAAACGGGATGCTGGGAAACGTGACGATCAGCGAGCTGGGGAGGAAGATTCGACGAAGTCTGCACCAGCCGAACATTCTTCTCGTCAGGATGAAGGGCAGGGACAGCTACGTACGGATCGTCAGGTGACAAAGGAAAATCCGTCTGCTGGAGATGCTCCTAAATCTGAGGACAAACAGCTAAGTCAGGAAAAATCTGATCAATCCACGATTGCTCCTGATGAACAGTTGGAACCGAAAATGGAAAAAGCACCCTTAGCGGGTACGGGTACTGCTCAGGACGATAATAATGGTAACACAAGTACGAATGATTCATCCTCGTCGCTTAGTCAGGATTTGAAGGTACAGGATCGAATTGCGTCAAATGAAACGTCGAAAGAAGCGACTTCCAGAAGCATCACCAAGGATTCGGGCAATGCCTTGGGAACGGATAGCAGCAATGCAGCTTCTAATGATCAGCAATCATCCGTGTCACAAGACCCGGTTCGTAAAGAAGGCTTTGTATCTAATTCACTGGTCTCTCCGGACAACAATAATGCTTCCAACTATAGTGCCCAATCTGCCTCTACAGATCAGCTCAACTCGCCTGATGGTAGCTATGCGGTGGCTATTGAGGGCAAAAAGCTGAAAGTGTATAAGCTTTCCGATAACGGTGTAGACCGAACAACACTGGAAGTCCGTACTCTAAAAGGTGCCTGGGTCAAAGGAAGCTGGTCGGAAGACAGCCAGACCTTTATGTATGAGACGGAGCAGGATGGGACTGCAAGTAAATATACGTACACCGTTCCGCGCAGCACTGGAAAATAGTTTCCGTAAGTTGACACACTTTTAAAAACAGGGAATAAACTATATGAACCGACGTCGTATCCCGACGGCCGAAAGTTTCTAGAGCTTTCTGCTGCCGTGTTGATATAGATGGTGGTGAAGGGATCCTGCCTATAGGGTCCCTTCGTTTGTGTCATGACTTGCCTTCCGCTCGGATGTCAGGTACGATCAGTGGGTGGGGGGAACGGAAAATGGATGTAAAAACAGCCTCTAAGGCTATTCGCAAAGGTGACATTTCGCCAGTGTATTTGCTATACGGTAGTGAAAAATACCAAATGAAGCAGTTTGTTGAGATGCTTAAAGAGAAAGTGGTGGAAGAGGAGCATCGTGACTTCGCCATCATTCCTTATGATTTAACCGAAACGCCAATTGAGGTGGTCGTGGAGGAGGCGGAAACAGCGCCTTTTCTTGTGCCAAAGAAGCTGATTATTGTACGGGATACCAGTGTATTTGCAGCAGGCAAAGATAGCGGTAAGATAGAGCACCGGCTTGAGACGCTGTTGACTTATATGGATAACCCGACTGACTATAGCGTCATCGTTTTTACGGTTCAGGCTGAAAAGTTGGATGAACGGAAAAAGATTGTCAAAAAGCTAAAAAGTGATGCTTCGGTTATTGCCTTTGCTCCAATGGGTGGAGATGATCTTGTGGCTTGGATCCATAAGCGTGCAGGAGAAAGAGAAGTGCAATTGGCTGCAGGAGCTGCTGAAAGCCTCATTCAATTCACAGGTACCGGACTACAATCTTTGGCTGCCGAGATAGACAAGCTCTGCTTGTACGCAGGAGCACAGGGAACGATCTCATCCGCTGATATAGAATCTCTGGTGCCTCGTAACACAGAGCAAAACGTATTTGCGATGGTTGAGGATCTGGCTAATTTGCGGCTGGATAAGGCGCTCAGTATTTTTTATGAGTTGCTTAAGCAAAAAGAGGAACCGATCAAGATTGCCGCTTTGATCACGCGACAGTTCCGTATTATGTTGCAGGTCAAAGAGCTGGCAGGTCAAAGCTATTCCCAGCAACAAATTGCGAGTCAGCTTAGTTTGCATCCTTATGGGGTGAAAGTTGCAGGGGACCAAGCGCGGAGGTTCCGCCCTGAGCAGCTACGTCAGCTTCTCTACGAATTGGGCGAGCTGGATTATCATATGAAAACAGGTGTCGTTGACAAGGTACTGGGATTGGAGCTGTTTTTGATGAAAATGGGTGCGGGGGCTTCGATCTAATTCCACTCATGTGCTGCTAATAGAGTCAGCTTATGTAGCGCAGAACGCTGATGCTGTAAACAAATAAAAGTTATAAACTAAAAAAACCTGATCAGCCAAGGCTGGTCAGGTTTTTTTCATTAACGTATGAAAGTAGCTCTTGCTTACGCTTGAGCTGTAAGAGCGTTAAGTTTTTTCGCCAAGCGAGATTTCTTGCGAGCAGCTGCGTTTTTGTGGATCAGACCTTTAGTTACAGCCTTGTCCAGCTTTTGGGAAGCTACTTTGAAAGCAGCAGCAGCAGTTTCAGCTTCGTTACCTACCAACGCTGTATCGGCAGCTTTTACTGCTGTACGAAGCGCGGATTTTTGAGAAGCGTTCAACGCACGGCGTTTGTCGCTAGTTTTAACGCGTTTGATAGCGGATTTGATGTTTGGCATTACATTCACCTCCTGTAAAGGCATTACTTATGAACACAAACGTTTCACAACTTAAAATATTTTAGCATGCCACACCTCAAATTGCAATAAGAAAACATTCTGAGGCGATGCGAATTACAGGATGAAAATGGATGTGCATAAACCTGTTGGGTGTCTCGCACACTATAGTCAAAGATGGCATCCAAGGAGGCTCAAAAGATGGATCTGGATTTGCAGAAGTACGCGGTACGCACGGATTTGGCATTAGAGGCAAGAGAATTGGCCGAACGGGATCAGCCTGTACCTCTGGCGGGCATAAGTGAGAACGTGGAGGAAGATGACGGAATCAAAATCACACGGCTGGATGTACTGAATGAAGAAGGAGCCAACCGTATCGGGCGGGTACAAGGGCATTACGTTACACTGGAAGTACCCGGCTTGCGTGAAGGCGATACGGGGCTCCAGCAACGTGTAGCTATTGCATTTGCAAAAGAAATGGAGCATTTTATACAAAAAATAGGGATTTCTAATACGGCAAAGGTACTGGTGGTAGGTCTGGGCAACTGGAACGTCACTCCCGATTCACTTGGTCCGCTTGTCGTTGAGAATTTGATGGTGACTCGTCAATTTTTTGAACTGACACCTGATCAAATCAACCCGGGCTATCGGGATGTGAGCGCAATTGCGCCGGGCGTCCTGGGTATTACGGGGATTGAGTCCAGTGAAATCGTTCAAGGCATCGTGGATCGCACAAAGCCAGAACTGATTATTGCCATTGACGCACTGGCGTCACGTTCACTGGAGCGTGTCAATACGACCATTCAGGTGGCCGATATCGGGATACATCCGGGTTCAGGTATTGGCAACAAGCGGCGCGGTATCACCAAGGATATTATGGGTGTTCCTTGTATCGCTATCGGCGTTCCAACGGTATGCTACGCTTCGACCATTGTCAATAACGTAATTGAACTGATGAAAACACATTTTACCAAAGAAAAGGCTTCTACAAAAGCAATCCTGGGGATGCTGGACGATATTTCAGAACCTGAGAGACTTGGGCTGGTGAGAGAGGTACTGCAACCGCTGGGACATGATCTGATTGTGACTCCTAAAGAAATCGATGAATTTATTGAAGATATCGCGAACATCATTGCTACTGGATTGAACGCTGCTCTGCACGAAGCTGTGGATCCTGGCAATGTCGCCGCATATACGCATTAATCAAGGGTTGATAAAATCGTATTTCACACAAAAGTCTCTATTTAACAGGAATCTAATCTCTTTCAAAAAGGGAGGTGATATACCTGTGGTAGAGATTTTTTGTGTTCTAGTAATTGTTCTCCGTTCATAGAGTTGAAATATAAGAGATTTCCGCAGCAGATAGGAACCCTATGTTCCAAATATAAAGCGGGTTTCGACGGGACGAAGGAGGACAAGGCTCACATGAAAAAAATTCAGACCTGGAACGTCGGAAGATGGAGAAGAAAAGGGATCGAAATTTTGGCGATGGGACATACGCTTGTGCTGCTGATCATGGGCTCGGCGCTTTTATTTGTCATTTTGGGGCTAGGGGGATTGGCAGAAAATCGTCTACAAACATCTCCTGTTTCTTCGATGAAAGGATTGGCAGGCTCGGTGTCCAGCGGTTTTTTTGCGGATATGCTAGGTATGGAAGTACCTCATTTGGCACAAAAGAAGCAGCAATCTTCGTTGTCGGGTGAACAATGGTCGCCTTTTGTATTTCAGATGCTTACAGGCATTAATCCGCAGGATCCCAAAAGTCTCATTTCTCGTGAGATTCCTGGCATGTCTGCAGGAGCACCTGTCTTGCTGCGCAAGGGTTCGGGGAACATCAAGGTAGAGGGTCCTACGGATTATCAGCCCGATCAGGGAACGACGGATGCTCCTGGTGGCTCAGATGCATCTGAGAACCCACCGACTAATACGCCGAATATTCCGACAACACCGGAAACAGATCCGGTACGTGAGGATCATCCAGGTGATACGGCCAAAGGGGACAAGCGCATATTAATCTACCATTCTCATCCCAGAGAAGCATATAACCCACTACTTAGCAAAACCAGTTCCAATCCCAATTCAGGTTCTAAATCGGCCAATGTGTCAAGGGTAGGGGACTTTGTAAAGAAGAGGCTGGAAAAGCAGGGGATATCCACACTGCATGTAAACAAGGATTATGCTACTACAGTTCAAAATTACAATTGGAACTATTCCTATAAATATTCACGCGAAACAGTCAAGGAAGCTTTAGCAGGAAATAAAGGTTTAACTTATTTGCTTGATATCCACCGGGATTCACAACGCCATGGAAAAACAACAGCAACCATTAATGGACTTTCTTATGCCAAGGTGTATTTTATTATCGGACATGACAACAAAAATTGGCGCGAAAATGAAGCCTTTGCTGCTCGTATTCATGAAAAGCTGGAAAAATCGTATCATGGCGTATCACGTGGTGTATGGGGGAAAGATGGTGGCAAAGGCAACAACGGTGAATACAATCAAAGCTTGTCTTCGCATAGCATTTTAATTGAAATCGGGGGTATTGATAACACCGAGGAGGAGTTGAAACGGACCTCGGACGTTTTGGCGGACATGATCGGTGAAGTGTATTGGGAAGATCAGAAAGCTCAGAAAGCGGGCACTAATGTATCGGGTACAAAAAAGAGCAACAGCGGCAATTAAATGAGGTAGCGGTAAGGGGGGAAGGTAATGTCTGGACATTTTCGTAAGAAAGCACTTGGATTTGTACTGCTTATGGGGGCAGGTATTCTTCTTGGTATGCAACTGGCAGGATCTGGTCTGCGTTCAGTGTATGGGCCGGAATGGAACGGAGGGGATACGATTCAATCGGTAAATCAACAGAAAGTTGGATATGAACAGACGATTATTGAGGACACACCCGCAGCTAACACTCGTGCATATAGCGGTACGTATAGCACAAGTGGAGAAGTTAAGGTTGAGCCGAAAACGGAAGCGGGTATAAATGAAGCTGGTGGAAGGGAAGAAAATGAGGAACAGACGCAGCTCGGAGCATCCAGATGGTATTCGACGACTGCGCAACATGTCAATACTCAGGGTCTGGAGACACCGCGTGAACTGCTAGCCGTCAAGGGACAGCAAGCCTCGGTGGATACTATGGCGGACAAAACAGCTGGGTTGCTTCAAAACCTGTCGAGACAGGGCATTCGATGGGTCGTATCTGTATTTGATGGAGTAACAGAATAGAAATATTGCTGACCCCCCTTACAACTGCTATAATAAGCTGATTGACACTAGGCATTGTGTGGGGGTAAGGCATGACTGACATTTTGGCAAGACAACGTAAAATTCGGAACTTTAGTATCATTGCACATATAGACCATGGTAAATCCACGCTGGCTGACCGGATTCTAGAATATACCGGTGCACTCACTTCCCGTGAAATGCAGGAGCAAGTGCTTGACCAGATGGAGCTGGAACGGGAGCGCGGAATTACGATCAAGCTCCAGGCAGTGCGACTCACTTATAAGGCCGATGACGGCGAAGAGTACATTTTGAATTTGATTGATACACCGGGACACGTCGATTTTACGTATGAGGTATCCCGTAGTTTGGCAGCCTGTGAAGGTGCTTTGCTGGTAGTAGACGCCGCGCAGGGAATCGAGGCACAGACGTTGGCTAACGTATATTTGGCGTTGGACAACAATCTGGAGATTTTGCCTGTGCTTAACAAGATTGATTTGCCAAGTGCTGATCCTGAGCGGGTAAAGCAGGAAATCGAGGATGTTATCGGCTTGGATACGAGCGAGACAGTACATGCCTCAGCCAAAGCTGGAATCGGCATCAAAGAAATTTTGGAACAGGTGGTCAGAAGTGTGCCTGCTCCGCAAGGTAATCCGGATAATCCGCTCAAGGCACTCATTTTCGATTCGCACTATGATCCTTATAAAGGCGTTATCGTATATGTTCGCGTTGTGGATGGTAGTATCCGAGCCGGTTCGAAAATTAAAATGATGGCGACTGACAAAACGTTTGAGGTTATTGAAGTTGGTGCTTTTATGCCGCGTATGAACATCGTGGACGAGCTGAACATCGGTGATGTTGGCTTTATCGTTGCCGGTATCAAGCATGTGGGTGATACGCGTGTCGGGGATACAGTGACAGATGCAAAAAATCCAACATTAGAACCGATGCCAGGTTATCGGAAAATTAATCCGATGGTATATTGTGGCTTGTATCCAATCGAAACATCGGAGTATAACGATCTACGTGAGGCGCTTGAAAAGCTACAACTGAACGATGCTTCGCTCAGTTTTGAGCCGGAAACATCAAGCGCGTTGGGTTTTGGCTTCCGTTGCGGCTTCCTTGGTCTGCTTCATATGGACGTTATCCAGGAACGGATTGAACGTGAATTTAACATTCCGCTGATTACAACGGCACCAAGTGTTATTTACCGCATAAAGTTGACGAATGGGGAAACGATCCAGATCGACAATCCATCGAATTATCCGGAAATCGGACGGATTGAACATGTGGAAGAGCCCTATGTAAAAGCAGGCATTATCGTCCCTAATGATTACGTGGGTACGGTGATGGAGCTTTGTCAAACCAAACGTGGTGAGTATGTAAATATGGAATACCTGGATACGACACGGGTAACCATTACGTATCAAATTCCACTGTCTGAAATCGTATATGATTTCTTCGATCAGCTTAAATCAAGTACCAAAGGCTATGCTTCCTTTGATTATGAGATTTCAGGCTATCGCCAGTCCAACCTGGTGAAAATGGATATTTTGTTGAATGGCGAGCAGGTCGATGCACTGTCGTTCATCGTGCATAGAGATCGGGCTTATCATCGCGGACGTATTATCTGTGAGAAGCTGCGCGAGCTAATTCCGCGTCAAATGTTTGAGGTGCCGATCCAGGCATCTGTAGGAACAAAGGTTGTGGCGCGTGAAACCGTTAAGGCGATGCGTAAAAACGTCTTGGCCAAATGTTATGGCGGCGATATTTCTCGTAAACGGAAGCTGCTTGAAAAGCAAAAAGAGGGCAAAAAGCGTATGAAGCAGGTCGGTAACGTAGAAGTACCTCAGGAAGCATTTATGGCGGTACTGAAAATAGATGAGTAAAGTTGTTTGAAGTATTCGTCCATTCTTTCATGGGGCATTTGCCGTGCATGGAGAATGGACGTTATTTATTTGAGCAAGCTATCCAGAGATGGAGTGTTTGTTATCTCAGTTGCAAAAATAGTATAACAACAGTATCTTTAGCGTATTTCTATAGATGCTTTACTCTTACTGCAACACCTACATTACAAAAAAATGATCGATGGTGGTAGGCAGCAGCGGAGTGGTCCATTTGAATCTGGAGTAACAGCGATCAGAAGATCAAATGGAACACGAAGCGGTTGTCGAGACCTCGGCGCATTTTTTCACTATTCCCTGAATTGACAAGGAGGATCGGTATGACCGCATCCATACAAAAACATGAACATTCATCCGCGCCTCAAGCGGTTTACCTGCATATACCTTTTTGCACGAATAAATGCTTTTACTGTGATTTCAACTCTTATGTGCTCAAGGATCAACCTGTTATGGAATATCTGTATGCACTGGAACGGGAGATGGAACATACAGTTAAGCTTCACCCACCAGGAGAGATTAAAACCATTTTTGTCGGGGGTGGAACACCAACTACCCTAAATCCGAAAGAAATGGAATATTTCCTGAAGAGCGTCCGAACCTACTTCCCGCATTGGGCGGAAGATATTGAGTTCTCCATGGAAGCTAATCCAGGTACCACTGATTTTGAAAAACTCTCTGTGATGAAAGAAGGCGGCGTCAATCGACTCAGCTTTGGCGTACAGGCTTTTCAGAATGAGCTACTCACAGGCATAGGTCGTATTCACAGTACAGATGACGTATATCGTAGTTTGGAAAACGCACGTAAGGTTGGCTTGGACAACCTGTCGATTGACCTGATGTTCGGTTTGCCGAATCAAACAGTGGAGATGCTGCATGAAAGCGTCAGTAGAGCGCTAGAGTTGGAGCTTCCTCATTACTCTATCTACAGTTTGAAGGTTGAAGAAAACACGCTCTTCCACACGCTGTACCAGAAAAATCAGCTACCGCTTCCACATGAGGATGACGAACTGGAAATGTACTTACTCCTCATGCGTCGCATGAAAGAAGCGGGCTATGAACAGTATGAGATTAGTAATTTCGCAAAACCAGGCTTGGGGAGCAAGCACAACATGACCTATTGGCGAAATGAGGACTATTACGGTCTCGGAGCTGGGGCACATGGATATGTTGGCAGAGAGCGCCATATGAACATTAAGGGCATTAACCCTTATGTGGAGGCTAGTCGTAATGGTTTGCCGCGTCTAGATAGCTTTGAGGTGCCAGCGGCGGAAGCCATGGAGGATTTTCTTATGGTCGGTTTGAGAATGCTAGAGGGCGTTTCCAAGTCTCGCTTTGAAGCTCAATTCGGTCAGGCGTTGGAGGATACGTTTACTGCTCCTCTTGGAAAAATGCTCAATGCGGGGTTAATCGAATCGATTGAGGACGGTTATCGTTTGAGTGAACGTGGCATTTTATTCGGAAATGATGTATTTGCAGAGTTTATTGGTTCAATCACGGTAAATTCATAAGTCGTAGCTTCAATACAGCGCGTTTCAACTTCGTAAGCTGGGACCATCATTTTATTACACCATTCTGTCACAGCAGGGTAAATGGAGTATTGCGATTCTATGCGTGATGTTGTATATTTATTCATTATATGCGGCAAGCGGTAGGAGGAGAGCAAGATGGCTTCAGTGTGTAAAGATGTATTGTGCAGAAGTGCGGTTCCTGAGGATGTGGAGCCTTTATATCAAATGATTAGCGGCTATGCAGAGCGGGGGATTATGCTGCCACGTTCGAGGGAAGTGCTAACGCGCCAACTGGAGCTGTTTATTGTTGCAGAGGTGGACGGCGAAGTTGTTGGTTGTGGTTCTTTATGCAAATTGGGCGCTGAC
This sequence comes from Paenibacillus sp. 1182, assembly GCF_017833915.1. Taxonomy (NCBI): domain Bacteria; kingdom Bacillati; phylum Bacillota; class Bacilli; order Caryophanales; family Paenibacillaceae; genus Paenibacillus; species Paenibacillus sp. 1182. Next base: position 62,317 of record NZ_JAFICR010000006.1, read on the forward strand.
CTGGTAGAGATTCGCTCCCTTGGCATCTCTGAGGGACACAAAGGTATGGGTATTGGCTCTAAGCTCGTGGAGGGCCTTATGATAGAAGCACGGCGGCAACGTATTCCTAAAATTATGGCATTGACCTACGAGGTCTCCTTTTTTATAAAAAACGGTTTTGATGTAGTAAGCAAAGAGATTTTCCCTGAAAAGGTATGGACCGACTGCATTCACTGTAGTAAACAAAACAATTGTGATGAAATCGCAGTGTTGAAAGTACTGAACTGACCTGTCAATAATGAGGTCAGTTCTTTTTTCATCAGGACCTAATCATGCGTATATTATACAGCCTACATTGTTTAATGCGGGTTTATTTCTCATATGTTTTGAGCAACCACCAAATGAATTGATGATGAGGCTCCAGCTCGGAAGGTATTCCATTCAGGCTTCTTATGGGATGGTCCTTATGATAATCAGTATCATTATAAAAATATGCAGTGCCGTCTAATGGAACTCGGTGTTTATATTTATACAAGGCGACAACATATCTTTCAGACTCTCCGCTTCTGCTTGGACTATGTGTATATCTTCCCCAATCGGCTAGTGTTAAATCATCGTAATGTTGTATTGCCGATATACTGTATTTTATTTGCTTGGGAATACTTGGACTGAATTCTTGAGGGTAAAACAAAATGGTATTCCATATGCTTAAAAGTATTGTAGGAACCAAGAGTAAGGCACAACATAGGGGGCTTAATTTACGAATTAAATGGATGACTGAAATAATAAGGGCTGCATTCAGGATGAAAACCAATGGCAAAGCAACTATTCTTCCTAGTCCTGTATACGGAAACAACTCGATTAAAATCTGAAACATACAAATTGTAGGTAAAAGTGCGATCGATGCGTATAAAAGGTTGCGGCGATTAGTTCTCAAATTTAATTCCTCCTCAAGGACAAAGAAGTTATAATGGTATGGAGACATAGTCTCGAATTTTTCTATTTTCTGTGTCACTATACATAAATACGGTTTTTATACGCTGGATATTGAGGTTTTTCGTGAAAAAGTGTAAACGTTCTGGATTCATTCCAGTAAACTAAACTGTTGTGATAAATCTTGTTTATTGAAAATACTGATCTGACTTGACAATGATCAGGTCGGTTTGGTATTTTTGTATTATCGGTTAGCACTCAACGCGAACGAGTGCTAATGATTCCATTTAACAATCATGCTATTATGGATAAACAACAAGGGGGGATTCGCTTGTTAACCGAACGTCAGAGACTCATTCTGAATGCGATTATTGATGACTACATTCGTTCGGCTGAGCCAGTGGGTTCCCGCAGCATATCCAAAAGGCAGGATGTCGGATTCAGCCCGGCCACGATCCGTAATGAAATGTCGGATTTGGAGGAACAGGGCTATCTGGAGCAACCCCATACTTCTGCGGGACGCATCCCGTCTCATAAAGGCTATCGTTATTATGTGGACCATCTGGTACCACTGAATACACTGAAGCCTATGGAAATGCGGGAACTGAAAGCCTTTTATGCCGAAAAGCTGAATGTAATGGAGCAAGTGATCCAGCATGCGTCAGGCATTCTGTCCCATATGACCAATTATACTTCCATCCTGCTTGGGCCGGAGGTTTTTCATACTTCATTGCGTCATTTTCAGCTACTGCCGCTCAACGAAACGACGGCTGTGGCGATAATCGTGACCAATACCGGTCAGGTGGAGAATAAAACGGTAGATATTCCACCGGGAATTTCGATTTCCGAGATGGAGAAGGTTGTGAATTTACTGAACAGCAAGCTGGTCGGTGTGCCGATTTATCAGCTTAAATCACGCCTTTACACCGCACTTGGTCAGGAGATGGAGAAGCATGTGTCTCATTTTGAGGACGCTATGAAGGTGCTGGATAAAGCACTGGATAATGAATCGGATCAGCGCTTGTATTTGAGCGGTGCGACAAACATGCTTAATCAACCTGAATTTAAAGATGTAGAAAAGGTTAAACATATTCTCGATCTGCTGGAGGAAACACCAACGCTGCTTAAACTAATGACACCTGTTGTCGGGGCACCTGAAATTCAAGTCCGCATCGGCACTGAAAATGATCATGAGGCGTTTGCCAATTGCAGCCTGATTACTGCTACGTATGCAGTAGACGGAGAAGCGTTGGGCACTATAGGCATACTGGGTCCGACACGGATGGAATATGCGAGAGTTATTAATATTTTGGGTATCCTGTCTAAGGATTTGACCGCAATGCTAACGCAGCGGTTTAAATAGAACAAAGCCGCATAGGTTGCGGTATTACATGTTCCGCGTCGGGATACGGCTCGTATCCTGCGCGGGTGCATTGTTGCGTGTTTTTGTAAAGGTAGTTATGACTTGAAGGAGGTGAAACATTTTGAAGGAAGAACAAGCGTTCCAAGAAGAAAAACAACAAAATGTAAGCACAGAGGAAGCCGCCGAAGCGAGCCAGCAGGAAGAGCCGGTTAATGAAGCGGCGGCACTGGAAGACCAAGAAAGCGAAACAGAGCTGAATAAGCTTCGCGCTCAGGCGGAAGAGCATCAGCAACGGTTTTTACGCGCTCAGGCGGATTTTGATAATTTTCGCCGTCGTACGCTGAAAGAAAAAGAAGACCTTGCCAAATATGCATCTATGAAGCTGGTTACCGAGTTGGTGCCTGTTTTGGATAACTTCGAGCGTGCGCTGGCAACGGCACCGCAAGGAGCGGAGTCTGAGTCATTCAGCAAAGGCGTGGAAATGATTTTCCGCCAGTTTGAGAGTGTGCTTCAGGCAGAAGGAGTAACGGCCATGAATTCGGTGGGACAACCGTTTAATCCTGACTTCCATCAGGCTATTATGCAGGTGGAGAGCGAAGAGCATGAGGAAGGCATTGTTGTTGAAGAGGTACAAAAAGGGTACATGCTGAAGGACAAGGTGCTTCGTCCAGCGATGGTAAAAGTGAGCATGTAGCTTTTTCAATATACATGAGGATTTTGCAAAAATCCCATAAGCGACTTTCAATGAACAATATTGCACTTTGGAGCGACTGGAATCGAATTTTGCAAAATTATGACATTAGAAATACATCATTTTGATTCAACCATTCTGGCCTGCGGGCCTCGTATATACAGAAGGAGGAATTGTCCGATGAGCAAAGTAATCGGTATTGACTTAGGTACAACCAACTCTTGTGTGGCTGTTATGGAGGGCGGCGAAGCAGTCGTTATTCCAAATCCGGAAGGCGCACGCACAACCCCTTCCGTTGTTGGTTTCAAAAAAGATGGAGAACGTACTGTAGGGGAAACAGCAAAACGCCAAGCAATTACAAACCCGGATCGTACAATCATGTCCATCAAGCGTCACATGGGTACAAATCATAAAGAAAGCATCGACGGCAAAGAATATTCCGCACAGGAAATTTCCGCTATGATTTTGCAAAAGCTGAAATCCGATGCTGAAGCTTACCTGGGACAAACCGTTTCTCAAGCTGTTATCACTGTTCCAGCTTACTTCAATGACGGTCAACGTCAAGCAACCAAGGATGCAGGTAAAATTGCCGGTCTGGAAGTTCTGCGGATTGTCAATGAGCCGACAGCAGCTGCATTGGCATATGGTATGGAAAAATCCGAAGACCAAACGATCCTGGTATATGACCTGGGTGGCGGTACATTCGACGTATCCATTCTGGAACTGGGCGACGGTTTCTTCGAAGTTAAAGCAACAAGCGGCGATAACAAGCTGGGTGGCGATGACTTTGACCAAGTGATTATTGATTACCTCGTAAATGAGTTCAAAAAAGATCAAGGCATTGACCTGAGCAAAGATAAAGCTGCTGTACAACGTCTGAAAGACGCAGCGGAAAAAGCGAAAAAAGAACTGTCTGGCGTACTGACAACGACGATTTCTTTGCCGTTTATCACAGTAGCTGATGGCGTTCCACAGCATTTGGAGTTGAACCTGACTCGTGCGAAATTTGAAGAATTGTCTGAAGGTCTGGTAGAACGTACTTTGGGACCTACTCGTCAAGCGATGAAAGATGCAGGCATGAGTGCCAGCGACATCGACAAAATCGTTCTGGTCGGCGGTTCCACACGTATTCCGGCTGTACAAGAAGCAATCAAAAAGCTGACAGGTAAAGAGCCTCACAAAGGCGTAAACCCTGATGAAGTGGTAGCTTTGGGCGCGGCAGTTCAAGCGGGTGTACTGACTGGTGATGTGAAAGACGTCGTTCTTCTTGACGTAACTCCACTGTCCCTCGGTATTGAAACCGCAGGTGGCGTATTTACTAAAATGATTGATCGTAACACGACGATCCCTACGAGCAAATCGCAGGTATTCTCGACATATGCCGACAATCAGCCTAGCGTAGAAATTCACGTGCTGCAAGGTGAACGTGAAATGGCAGCAGGCAACAAAACACTGGGTCGCTTCCAATTGGGAGATATCCCTCCAGCACCACGTGGTGTACCGCAAATCGAAGTTACCTTTGATCTGGATGCGAACGGTATCGTGAACGTATCCGCTACAGATAAAGGCACAGGCAAAAGCCAAAAGATTACGATCACATCTTCCAGCGGCTTGAGCGACGAGGAAGTAGAACGTATGATGAAGGATGCCGAGTTGCATGCGGAAGAAGATAAAAAACGCAAAGATTTGGTAGAAGCGAAAAACGCTGCGGATCAACTGATCTACTCTGTAGACAAAACGATTAAAGATCTGGGCGAAAAAGCGGATGCAGGCGAAGTCGAAAAAGCAAATGCAGCAAAAGAAAATCTGCAAAAAACGCTGGAAACCGACAACCTGGAAGATATCAAAAAGGCTACTGAAGAACTGACTGAAATCGTTCAGCAATTGTCAGTAAAGCTGTATGAGCAAGCTGCTCAAGAAGCACAGGCTCAACAAGGCCAAGACGGCGCAGCAGACAGCAAAGGCCGTGACAATGTGGTTGACGCGGACTATGAAGTTGTTGACGAAGACCAGAAGAAAGACTAAGTTACGGATCGGGTAGTGGTAGCTTTACGGTACACCGATGCGTTATGATATACTGAATAGTAATTGCAGCGTAGCTGCCTTGATAAATAACAATTAGCCGAAGGGTAACAGTTATTTCCAAGATAAATAAGCATATTACGGGTTGTACTGCCTTGAAATGATGGGAAGGTCAAAGCCGGGTCATCCCGTGCCTTTGGCTTTCCTTTTATATGTAGTGCAGACACGTTGTAGGCATGGGGGTGGAACATTGGCTGATAAGCGTGATTATTATGAGGTGCTGGGCGTCGCGAAGGGCGCTTCGGATGATGAAGTCAAAAAGGCTTACCGTAAGCTTGCGCGTCAGTATCATCCGGACGTGAACAAGGCTGCGGACGCGGAAACTAAATTTAAAGAAGTCAAAGAAGCTTACGATGTTCTCAGCGATGGTCAGAAGCGGGCAAGATATGACCAGTACGGACATGTAGACCCGAACCAGGGCATGGGAGGCGGCTTCGGTGGTGGTGCCGACTTCGGTGGCGGATTTGGCGATATTTTTGATATGTTCTTTGGTGGCGGCGGCAATGGTCGACGTGATCCGAATGCACCGCAGCGTGGGAACGATCTTCAATATACGATGACGATTGAGTTCAAGGAAGCGGTGTTCGGTAAAGAAACCGACATTCATATTGAACGTACGGAAACATGTGATACGTGTCACGGTACGGGAGCCAAAGCGGGTACTCAACCACAAACCTGCTCCGTCTGCCACGGCAGCGGACAGGAAGAAGTGGTGCAGAATACACCGTTTGGTCGTATGGTTAATCGACGCGCCTGCTCTAATTGCGGCGGTTCCGGTAAAATCATTAAAGAAAAATGTACGACTTGTAGCGGTTCCGGTCGGGTACGCAAGCAACGTAAAATTCATATTCGCATTCCAGCGGGTGTGGATGACGGCGCACAGATGCGTATTAACGGTGAAGGCGAAGGCGGTGTCAACGGAGGACCGGCAGGTGACTTGTACGTCGTGTTCCGTGTGAAATCGCACGACTTCTTTGAGCGTGAGGGAGACGATATCTACTGCGAAATTCCGCTGACGTTCTCACAGGCAGCATTGGGAGATGAAGTCGAGATCCCGACGTTGACCGAGAAAGTGAAGTTGAAAGTTCCAGCAGGTACGCAAACAGGTACTTACTTCCGTCTTAAAGGAAAAGGTGTGCCAAAACTGCGTGGCGTTGGTCAGGGTGACCAGCATATTAAGGTAGTTGTGATAACGCCTAGCAAGCTGAGTGAGGAACAAAAGGATTTACTGCGTCAGTTCTCTTCGCTTAGCGGAGAACAGACGCATGAGAATGAGCAGTCTTTTTTTGACCGTGTGAAGCGCGCCTTCCGAGGCGACTAAGCCCAATTAGAAATCGCGGAGCTTCAACCATGAATCAAAGGAAACTATTCCGCAATTGCGGGGTAGTTCCTTTTTTTATATTCAGGTAAACACATACATAACCATTTTTGTATAGGCATGTTGAACTATCGAGACTTAATATCAAGTAGAAAGGGGTGAGTTCCATCGGAAATGTACAGCTCAAGCTGCGTCGGGGTAAACCACTATTAAAGCTCAGAGGCCTAATTACACTGCTAGTATGTCTAGTTATGGCACTTGTGCTTCTGCCTGTAACCCTGTTATTTGCGGAGAGAGTGGAGCAGGAAACTGAGAAGGGACTGGAAGAAAAGGCAATGTCCATCGCGCGTACACTCGCCCATACGCCGCTTATTGTCAAGCAATTGCAAGGGACAGGTTCGTCTCTTTCCATGCAGGAGTATGTAAAGAGGGTCTCAGTAGCAAATCACATCCAGTTCATCGTGGCTATGGATATGAAGGGAATTCGTAAAACGCACCCGGATGCTAGGATGATCGGCAAAGCCTTTGTCGGTGGAGACGAGTATACTGCACTTCATGGCCATGAGAGCGTGTCCGTTGCGAAGGGTACATTGGGCTTGTCCATGAGAGCCTTTTCCCCCGTGTTCAGTTCAACGGGGAAGCAGGTAGGGGCGATTGTTGTTGGTATATCCATGCAAGATGTACAGATGGCTCAGGAAGGCAACAACCGTCTTATTGCTATCGCCCTTGGCATCGGAATATTGATCGGCACTGGAGGTGCGGTAGTGCTGGCTCGTAAAATCAAAAATATGCTAGTCGGTCTGGAGCCGCCGGAAATCGCACGCTTGCTGGAGGAACGCAGTGCTATGTTGCAATCCATCAAGGAAGGAGTTATTGCGGTAGATGAATTCGGTCGCGTCATGCTGATGAATGCAGAAGCGATTCGTCTACTTAGACAAGCGGGGATTGAAGATTTCTCATTCTCCGGACAGGAAATTACCGTTTATCTATCCGCTTTTCGATTGCAAGAGGTCCTGGAAGCGAGTACTCCACAAATGGATGAGGAAATGGAGCTGGGTGGAATAACTTTGCTGACTACCAGTGTTCCGATACGGGTCAAAGGGGAAATTGTGGGGGCAATTGTAACCTTTCGAGATAAAACGGAAATGAACCAGCTGGCAGAACGTTTGACAGGAGTGTCCCTGTACACGGAAGCACTACGTGCGCAGGCTCATGAATTTATGAACAAGCTGCATGTCATTATGGGGATGGTGCACTTGCAAATGTATGATAAACTGGAGCATTACATTATGGATGCCGTCGAGCATCATCAAGTGGAAATTGGCTCTATCACCCGGCAGATTAGGGACCCGGTTATGGCAGGGTTTGTGTTGGGAAAATTAAGCCGGGCCAGAGAGGTAGCGGTAAGTTTTGAACTGACTCCAGGTAGTTACTTGCCCGAATCCAGTCAAACTCAAACGACGCATGAACTGATTACTATTCTTGGCAATCTGTTTGATAATGCGGTGGAGGCGATGGAATCTTTCGAGCACAAGCGAATTACCCTTTCACTTTATTATGAAGAAAGCCAGAAGAACGGTTATCTGACCTGTATCATGTGCGACAATGGTCCAGGTATACCGGAAGGGCTTGTGAAGGCTATATTTGAAAAAGGTTTTTCGACCAAGGGAGAGTCACGAGGGATGGGTCTTTATCTAGTGACGCAAAGCGTGAAAAGATTACAGGGAAGTATAAAGTTAATCCCAGCCGAGCAAGGGTGCTGTTTTCAGATTACGATTCCATACATTATAGCGGGGAATGATGAACATGATTAATGTCCTGATTGTAGAAGATGATCCGATGGTTGCGGAATTTAACCGCAAATATATGGAGCAGGTAGAAGGTTTCCGATGTGGGGGTTGGGCTTCTTCTGTGGAAGAGGCTAAGAAATATATAGCTGAACAAGCCATTGATCTGATATTGCTAGATGTGTATATGCAGGAAAACAATGGCCTCGATTTACTGTCATTCATACGGGAGACAGGTGTAAATATAGATGTCATTGTCATCTCGGCTGCAAGTGACATGAACAGTGTCAAAAAAGCAATGAACTTCGGCGCGGTGGATTACTTAATTAAGCCGTTCCACTTTAACCGTTTTTTGGAGGCCCTCACGGGGTACCGAGAGCACATTAGCATCGTGCGTGAGCGCAGTCTACTTTCTCAGGAGGAGTTGGACCGACTGATTTATCATAAAAGCTTGACTAAAGACTTGGCACGATTGCCCAAAGGCATAACTAAATCCACGCTGGCTATGATATGGAATTGTATCCAGCGGCACAATAATAAGGTACTATTTTCCACCGAGGATATTGCGGAGAGTGCAGGGATATCCAGGGTGTCTATGCGCAAGTACCTGGCTTTTATGACAGAGATTGAGGCTCTTTCCATGGAAACCATATACGGAACCATAGGACGCCCTGTTTACCAATACCGAATATTGCCACAGGCAGAAGACATCATGAATAGTTTTATTTAAGTCTTCTTTCCGATTACTTTAATTACAAAAGTGAATGATTAGTTTTAAAACCAAATAAAGCGTTTTCCAAGGTGTAGAATGGAAACATGATCATCATTCTTCACTTTATGGAGGGAGATTTATGGAAAATGCTACGAACCAGCCTGTCATTCAAAAGGGGCAAAGATGGAGCAAAAATTTTGTAGATGGCATGAGAATGCTGGGCAGGGTAAAGGTGGGGGTTATTCCTCTTCCGCTCTATGCCGTGATCGCGCTGATTGTTTATGCAGCTGCAATTACTGAAAGAATTCCGAACGATCTGTTAGGCGGGTTTGCCGTCATCATGATTTTAGGTATACTGCTCAGTGATCTAGGGGCCAAACTTCCGTTGCTTAAGCATATTGGCGGGCCGGCCATTTTATCTCTTATGGTTCCATCGTTAATGGTATTTTGGAATATGTTCAGTCCATCTGCGATGGGTGCTGTACACACGCTTATGAAAACCTCGAATTTTCTTTACTTCTACATCGCATGTCTAGTAACGGGTAGTATTCTTGGTATGGATCGGAAAATGCTGATGAACGGAATTGTCAGGATTTTCGCCCCCATTATTATAGGATCTATTGCAGCAGTTGCCGTGGGGATGATAGTGGGTATGGCTTTTGGCTATAGCGCCTATCATACATTTTTTTTCATCATCATTCCGATTATCTCCGGTGGGATTGGGGAAGGCATTTTACCGTTGTCCATTTCGTATGGATTGGTGCTGGGCAAGGATTCGGCAATATTCGTGTCTCAATTTATCCCCGCTGCAATTATCGGGAACATTGTTGCAATCATAGGTGCGGGTATTCTGAAGAGATTAGCGGAGAAAAATCCAAAAACTTCAGGTAACGGGAGGTTATTGAAACTAGAAAAACATGCAGAAAAGCTAGCCCCGGCAAGTCTGGAACAATCGATTTCTTTTCCATTGATGGGAGGAGGTCTGCTGTTAGCTTGCACTTTCTTTATTGTGGGTAAGTTGCTGGAGCCGTATCTCCATATTCCAGGTCCGATCCTCATGATTCTGGCGGCGGCGTTAATTAAGTGCATTCAGATTATGCCGAACACATTGGAGCAGGGAGCTTTTCACTTATACAAATGTATAACGGCAAGTCTGACATGGCCCTTGATGGTGGGATTGGGTATTTTGTATGTACCTTTGGATAGTGTGGTTGGGATCTTAACGGTTCCTTATGCCATCACCTGCGCATCTGTTGTAGTTGCATTGATTGTTACCGGATACTTCACAGGAAAATGGATTCACATGTATCCTGTAGAAGCTGCTTTGGTGACTAGCTGTCGCGGTGGATTAGGGGGCACGGGAGATGTAGCCATTCTGTCTGCGTCCAATCGGATGGAACTGATGCCTTTTGCGCAAATTGCAACACGTATTGGTGGGGCAGGCACGGTCATTTTAGCAACTTTGTTACTCCAATTATGGAGCTGATGAGTTTTATACACAGGACTGAGATTCATATCCAAAAAGAGACATGAAAGGACGGAGAAAAATATGAGCAGTTTAATAGATGAAATTAGAGAATTACACGCAGGTGGCAAAATGGAGACCTTACCGAAGAAACCAATTGAAACGATGGAGGGGCTGTCCAAAGTGTATACGCCGGGTGTAGCTGAAATTTGTATGGAAATTGCCAATGACCCTGCCAAAGCGTTCGAATTAACGATCAAAAAAAATACTGTAGCGGTCGTATCAGATGGAACAGCAGTACTGGGATTAGGAGATATCGGGCCGGAGGCTGCTATGCCTGTAATGGAGGGTAAAGCGGTGTTGTTCAAACAATTTGCAGGTGTCGACGCCTTTCCGATTTGTCTCAACACGAAGGACGCTGATGAAATTGTTCAAATTGTTAAAATGATTGCTCCTGCTTTTGGCGGCATTAATTTGGAGGATATATCTTCGCCACGCTGTTTTGAAATCGAGAGACGGTTGAAGCAGGAACTGGACATTCCAGTATTTCATGATGATCAACATGGTACGGCAGTCGTTGTGTTAGCGGGTCTGGTCAATGCATTAAAGGTATGTGGCAAAAAAATGGAGGATGTCAAAGTCGTATTTGCAGGAATCGGTGCAGCGGGTATGGCCTGCTCCCGTATGCTGCTTAAGGCAGGTGTGCGCAATCTGATTGGCGTTGATCGACAGGGAGCTATTCACCGTGATGTGGAGTACAGTAATCCGCATTGGACAGAGTATGCGAACATGACTAATCCGCACAATTTAAGTGGGAGTTTATCCGAGGTGATTGTGGGAGCTGATGTATTCATCGGTGTGTCAGGCCCGAACATACTGACTGTAGAGGATATACAGAGCATGGCAACTGATCCTATTGTGTTCGCCATGGCGAATCCGATTCCGGAAATCGATCCGGCTGTAGCTGCACCTTATGTACGTGTGCTCGCTACTGGCCGCTCCGATTTTCCAAATCAGATTAACAATGTGCTGTGCTTCCCGGGAATTTTCCGGGGTGCTCTAGATTGTCATGCTACGACGATTAATGAGGAAATGAAACTAGCTGCCGGACTTGCCATCGCTGATGCGATCTGTCCTGAGGAGCTAAGTGAAACTTATATCATACCGAATGTCTTTAATCCGAAGGTGGTTCAAAAGGTACGGGATGCAGTTATTCGCGCTGCTTGGGAGACAGGAGTAGCTAAGTCAGGTGAAGCTCCAGCAGCTGTTTTACACCCGTAAAAGTTATGCTCTTCACAAACTCTGGTTCACTGTCTTGGCCTACTGTTCTTGATATCGTCTGCATCCGTCGGAATATAAAATCGTGCCAATGAGCAGGATATAACAAAGCGTAACGCTCTATGCTCTTGAAGAGCAGTTGCGCTCAATACTACACAGGGAGATTTTGAGATGGGCGAAAAAAATATTTTGGCGTATTTCAAAAGTCCTGAGGAAGCACAGGGAGCTGCTAGAAAACTGGAAGCTCTCCGGGCAGCCGATGTGTCGATAGACCGATTTAGCCGGTATCCGCGGCAGTCTACTGGCAACGCCGGATTGCCTGTATTTTCAGGACAGATTAGCAGCTTGTCCTCATTGACACAGGGCGTGGACTTTACAGATGCAACTCCAGCAATACTGGCTGCGGCTGATCCGTCCGCCAGTGGCATGAGTGATGGAGGACAGGGCGGACCGACAGGCCGCGATATTTTGTTGACTGCTGTGGTGGATGAATCCATTCATCATCAGGCAATGTCCATCGTGGAACAAGCGGGTGGAATGCTGTGAAAAGTTTGGAAGGGGCAGTGACCGATGTCTAAAAACAAACGGTTTGATAAAGTGCTAACCAAAACAGAGAAAATCAAACGCATGCAATCTGCTAAAAATGAAGATGTTGAGTTCTCAGCAGATCAGGCAGATGCTGAGGATCTGGAAGCGATCCGGCGTAGCGAAGGAGCTGACCGTCGTCAGCAGCGTATCATAAACGACAATGAGTAGAATTTAATAAGACGGGTTATCTCCATCAATAGGATGATTTGTGGGATAGCCCGTCTTATTTGTGTTCTTTCCTTTTTCTATTCATTATCCGCTGTATGCTGTTGCACTAAAAACAAGAGGACCGGCGACGAAAGCAGTAGTCGCAGGCGTTTGATTTTCAATAATTAGTTGGTAGTTTTGCACGCCCAGAGGCGCAACGTCTACCGTTTCGACATTAAGAATAATATTGTTATCGAAGACATTGGATTCCAGTCCGTAATAAATTTCCTTGCCGGCTCTCCATATACGTACAAGTACTCGAATGTTGCCGACACCGACGAAACGTAGTCCAATCGAGGCTTTTAACTCTACACGGTTGTTGACAGCACCAGAAATAGCAGGATCAATAAATACAGACGTCGTAGCAATTCCAAGTCCGGCTGGAGAAATCGGAAAAGGACGATTACCAGCTTTTTTGAACTCCTGTGCATGTATATAGTACAATGTAATGTATGCATGTGAAATGAGGAGGAAATGAAAACCATGTTGTGGAATGAAATTACAATACATACAACCGAAGAAGCCATCGAAATGATTTCGAATTTTCTGCACGAAGCAGGTGCAGGAGGGGTTTCCATTGAAGAATCCGGTTCGCTCAACAAGCCGCGGGATACGTCCTATGGACAGTGGTATGATCGACCTTTGAACGACATACCTGAAGGACAAGCGATCATCAAAGGCTATTTTGCCGAAGAAGTGGACATGGATAGTATTCGTTCGCAAATTGAGCCGCGCGTCGAAGAATTGAGAACTTTCGATATTGACCCTGGTGAGGTTCAGTATGAACTGAAAACAGTTGATGAGGACGACTGGGCAAATGCTTGGAAGCAATATTTCAAGCCTTTGCGTGTGTCGGACCGTCTGACGATTAAACCCACTTGGGAGGACTATGAGCCTGCGAGTGAAGAGGAAAAAATCATTGAGCTGGACCCTGGTATGGCCTTCGGGACTGGAACGCATCCTACGACATCCCTTTGTCTGAGAACGCTGGAATCTGTAATTAAGGGCGGGGAAGAAGTCATTGATGTCGGCACGGGTTCCGGTATTTTGGCCATTGGAGCTGTAAAGCTGGGAGCGAAGCATGTACTTGCCTTGGATCTCGATCCGGTGGCAGTATCCAGTGCGCGGGAAAATACGCGTCTGAACGGGCTGGAGGAACGCATTACCATTAAAGAAAGTGATTTGCTATCGGTGCTTAATGCAAGCGATCCAACGCTGGGTATCCAGTTACCCGTCAAGCTAGTGGTAGCTAATATATTGGCAGAGATTATTTTGCTGTTCATTGACGATGTATATAAAGCCCTGGAACCAGGTGGTATTTATATTGCTTCAGGGATTTGGAAGAACAAAGAAGAAGTTGTCGAAACTGCGTTGAAGGCAGCTGGCTTTGAGATTGCCGAAATAAGCCGGGATGAAGATTGGCTGGCGTTTGTGGCGAGAAAGAGGTAAGTATGGATTTTTTACAAAATATTTTTCGTGTAAATTTAAATGTTCTTCCATTTTATTTGCTGGCCGTGATCATATCGTTCACGGTTCATGAGTTTGCACATGCATTTTATGCCAATAAATTTGGTGACCCTACAGCCAAGCTACTTGGGCGCGTGACTTTAAATCCGGCAGTGCATATTGACCTGCTGGGTACGCTACTGCTGCTGATCGGAGGCTTTGGCTGGGCCAAGCCAGTTCCGGTTAATCGTGATAACTTTAGTCGTCCGCGCCTCATGGGCATTATTGTATCGGCTGCGGGTCCGCTCAGCAATCTGCTGCTTGCATTTGTTACTACTTTAATCTATGCCGTGCTCCTTCATTTTCAAGTATTGCCGGGGATGGAGAACCAACGGGTGGCTCAAGCAATCTATTTGTTTATCAATGCTTTGATCAATTTAAATCTGTTTTTGTTTATCTTTAATTTGATCCCATTGCCTCCACTGGATGGATACCGGATTGTGGAAGATGTGGCCCCCACTCCTGTACGTCGCAAACTCCAGCAGTTTGAACAGTGGTCGATCTTTATTTTTCTGCTTATCCTGGTCATTCCACAGGTTCGAGTTGTAACGATTGAACCTCTTTACACGCTGGCCCAGATGATTTATATACAGTTTTTGCAGTTCTCTTTTTATATCACTGGATTGTTCGGAGCCTAAGGGCTCCTTTTTTTACGAGAATGGTAGGTATACCTTGAATAGAAGAGTGAACAGACTGGTCATACAGGCGCAAAAGATGATATGATGTTGCTTGGTGATTTATTCGGATTTTGTACGGAACATTAGTGGATAACAGTTATTTTTAGAATGAGGATTTTTGCAAAATCCAGGAATAGGTGTGAGAGAGAATGCAGCGTTATTTTATTCCGGCAGAGCAATTTCTAGAAGATCACGTGATTGTTGCGGGTGAGGACGCGCGGCATATCGCTAAAGTCATGCGGGGCCGTAGTGGTGACAAAATTATAGTCAGTGACGGGGTATCTAGGGAAGCACTGGCTGCATTGGATACGATAGAGCAGGATCATGTTACGGCGACGATTATTGAGCCGCTGAAGATGACCTCTGAACCGCATGTGCAGGTCACCATCGCTCAGAGTCTTCCTAAAGGAGACAAGATGGAGACGGTGATGCAAAAATGTACAGAAATCGGAGCAACCGGGTTTGTACCGTTTTTGTCCGAGCGTACAGTAGTGCAGTATGATGCCAAAAAAGAAGGCAAGCGACTGGAGCGTTGGCGCAAGATTGTGAAGGAAGCGGCTGAACAAAGCCACCGTAACCGGATTCCAGAAATTAGTGCGCCAATGACGTGGAAAGAACTTCTGGCTTCTTTTGCTGGGTATGATTTGATATGTTATTGTTATGAAAAAGAGCAGGGTCAGCAGCTACGGGATGTAATCCAGCCATTGGTAGGACAATGGGCGTCGACGGACATGCCGCGTGTTCTGCTGGTGGTAGGCCCGGAAGGCGGCTTTACTGAAGCGGAAAGCCTGGAGGCCGAGCAGGCTGGGGCCCAGTCTACAGGACTGGGAAGACGTATTTTGCGTGCTGAGACCGCAGGAATGGCTGCATTGGCTTGCATTTTATATGAGACAGGAGAAATGGGAGGGGTTTAATATGCCGTCAGTGGCATTTTACACATTGGGCTGTAAGGTAAACTTTTATGATACAGAAGCGATCTGGCAGCTGTTTAAAAATGAAGGTTATGAACAGGTGGACTTTGATGAGCAGACCGCGGATGTCTATCTTATTAATACATGTACCGTTACGAATACCGGTGATAAAAAGAGTCGTCAGATCATTCGCCGCGCGATTCGCCGGAATCCAGATGCCATTGTGGCAGTGACGGGCTGCTACGCCCAAACTTCTCCTGCCGAAATTATGGATATTCCTGGCGTTGATCTCGTTATCGGGACTCAAGATCGGGACAAAATCATTCCGTTCGTGCAGGAAATTCAAGGGACGCGTCAACCAGTGAACGCCGTGCGCAATATTATGAAAACGCGTGTATTTGAGGAAATGGATGTGCCTGATTTTGCTAATCATACTCGGGCCTTTTTGAAAATTCAGGATGGGTGCAACAACTTCTGTACCTTCTGCATCATTCCATGGTCGCGGGGGCTATCCCGCAGTCGTGACGCTGCGAGCATTATTGCACAGGCGCGTCAACTGGTACACGCAGGCTACAAGGAAATAGTACTCACTGGTATCCATACTGGCGGTTATGGTGACGACATGGATAATTATGACCTATCTGATCTGCTGTGGGATCTGGAGAAAGTGGAAGGGCTGGAGCGTATCCGCATCAGTTCGATTGAAGCCAGCCAGATTGATGAAAAAATGCTTGATGTACTGAACCGTTCCACCAAGCTGGTTCGTCATTTTCATATACCGCTTCAGGCGGGGGACGACACTGTATTGAAACGGATGCGTCGTAAGTACACCACAGAAGAGTTTTATAACAAAATGCTTATGATTCGCAAAGCAATGCCCGATGTTGCGATTACAACGGACGTAATTGTCGGCTTCCCTGGGGAGACGGATGAAATGTTCCGCAATGGCTATGAGCTGATGAAAAAAATCGGTTTTTCAGAAATGCATGTGTTTCCGTACTCCAAGCGTAGTGGAACTCCTGCGGCGCGTATGGAGGATCAGGTGGACGAAGACGTGAAAAATGCACGAGTGCATGAGCTGATACAACTGTCAGAGCAAATGCAACTGGCGTATGCTGAGAGGTTTGTAGGTCAGGTGCTGGAGGTCATTCCGGAAGTTGCGCCGAAAGGGACCGAAGATAGCGGCATACTCCATGGATATAGTGACAATTATATTCAACTGGCGTTTGAAGGTACTGAGGATCTGGTTGGCAAGGTATGCCGCGTGAAGCTAACGAAGGCAGGCATTAATGAAAGTGAAGGCCAATTGGTTCGCGTACTGGAGAATGGGCTGCAAACAGCTCTGTAAGAACAAAAAAAGCCTGAAAAGGCAATAGAGATGGCAAACAAGGATTTCGCCTTTCCTTACAGAGAGGACGGAATCCTTGTTGCGCAAGGAAGGGAGATTACAGGATGGCAGCAAAAAAGGAAATTTCAGCAGGCGGTGTTGTGTTTCGCAAACAGGGGGAGCAACTTGAAATTCAGCTCATTACTGACCGATATGGCAAGGTATCCTTGGCTAAAGGAAAAATGGAGTTGGGAGAAACAATCGAACAGACGGCTTTACGTGAAATTCGCGAGGAAACAGGGTTGAACGGGCGGATTATCCAGCATGTAGATATGATTGCTTATACGTATCAGCATCCGGAATTTGGGGAAGTGGATAAAGAAGTACACTATTATCTTGTAGAGGCACTAGATGGGGATTTACAGGCACAAATCGAAGAAATTAAGGGAGTTGCATGGCATAAGCCTGAGGAAGCATGGCTTCTCCAGCGCCAGGGCGGATATGACAATAATGATGTCATTTTGAGCAAGGCGCTGTCCATGCTAGGAATTAACGTTTGATTCTGTGGGGAGATATACGATCCTCTAAACGCGTCCATACAGGTAGGTAGCACAGAGGCAAGACCAGCAGAGAGCTAATGACGTTAAACAGGGTTTGGGCATGGGCTACCTTGGCTCCGGGCTCGGTAGATATCCAGGCGGCGGCCATTTCTAGCCCAGGGATCAACGGCATAAAGAGCAAGGCTCCGCCTACGTTCAGCAGCACATGGGACCAGGCTACAAATTTGCCGGACACGCTGCCACCAACAGCGGCAATCAGGGCGGTTACGCAGGTGCCTACATTGGAGCCGATGACGATGGCGATCCCCACATCGGCTGGCAAGGCACCCGCAGCGGCAAGGCTGATCGCCATGCCAATAACGGCTGCGCTACTGTGAACCAGTGCGGTCAGGCAGGCACCCGCAGCGAAGGCCCACCACATGTTGGCCGCAGCGTGATCAAGAAACCAGCGGAATAGTCCGGCCTGCTCAATCCATGGGCCGACCGTTTGCATTACGCGGATACCCGCCAGAATCAGCGAAAATCCAGCAAATACGAGGCTGATATATTGTACAGCCTGCGGACGGCTAAGCCCATTGGAGCCGGGTGAAATTCCGGCAGACGCGTACTGGCGAACGGAGACGGATTCTCCCCACAGTACGGCGGCGCTCCAGCAGAGCAGTGAGCCGCAGAGCAGCGGAACAGCCAGCTTGCCAAGCTGGAGCCCCATCAGCTCGGTGGTGAGACAGGTACCGATATTGGTGCCAAGAATGATGCCGAGCGTACGGCCATAGGTCAATAGCCCGGCGTTGACCAGTCCGATCGTCAGCACCGTTACAGCGGTGCTGCTTTGCAACAGGGCGGTAATGCCTGAACTGAACAGCATACCCCGCCAAGGGGAAACGGTGGCGCGGTTCAGCCAACGGGTGAGGAAGGGGCCAGCCAAATGCCGGAGGGCTGCTTCCATCAGCTTCATCCCGCCCAAAAAAATAAACAGTCCGCCGCACAGCGGGAGTATAACATGTATAAGCACGGGCATAGCCCCCTTTTCTAGGTGAAAATACTTATGTAACAGCCTATGATCTGTCGAGGACAGCCATGACAAGCATGGCTAAGCTCTTTTTAGGAAAACGATAATTTTTGTAGTATCTTCACAAGCTTTAAAAGCGTGACGCCGATATACAGGCGGGCAGTAGCGAAGCGGATCATTTGAATCTGGAGAAGCGAGAGCGTTCGCCTGAAAGCTTTCCAAAGGAAAGCTGCTTCGGAAGTATAAACCTAGGGGGATTCTTACCATTAAAATCATTTATAAAATCCAAAGAATCCCCGTGCAACAGCGATCGTAAGATCAAATGATCCGCAGAGCCGCGCCCCTATCGAACAACGTTTTAACACTTTGAGTAATCCAAGAATGGGAGTGAAGGATTTTGCCTTCAGTAATATTAGAACGCAGCCGTAAAAAAAGGCTGGAGCACGCACACCCTTGGGTGTTTAAAAACGAAATAGCCAAGATCGAAGGAGACCCAGAGGCAGGCGATTTGGTCAGTATTGTTAACCATCAGGGGCGTTATTTGGCGACAGGTTACTATAATCCGGCTTCACAAATTACAGTGCGTGTGATGTCCTATGAGCCGCTGGAAGCGATGGATCAAAACTTTTTTGCCCAACGCTTTCGCAAATGTCTGGAGCACCGCGAACGTTTTGTGACCGGGGGAGACGCTTATCGGTTGGTGTACGGCGAGGCTGATTTTTTGCCTGGACTGATTGTAGACCGTTTTGGTGATGTGTTGGTTGTGCAGCTGTTAACGCTTGGCATGGATCGGCGCAGGGAAGAAATCAGGGATGCGCTCGTTGAAGTATTGGGTCCTGTTGGTATATATGAGCGCAGTGATGTATCCATCCGAGAGCTGGAAGGATTGAAACAAACGAAGGGTCCTTTGTACGGTGATTGCCCGCGTCATGTAGTGGTGACGGAAAATGGCCTGCACATCAAGGTTGATATCGTAGAGGGCCAGAAGACGGGTTATTTCTTTGACCAGCGTGAAAATCGTGCGGCCATAGCACCGTTGATGACAGGTTGGGGAGCACGTAGTGGAATTACGCTACAAGAAGTTGCTACAGACTCAGGGGACGCTGCCACAACGGTCATGAAGCCAGTGAATAAAAGTGGTAAGGTTGTTGAATTCCCATTCTGGGACGGCGCAACCGTATTGGAATGTTTTTCACATACGGGAAGCTTTACGCTCAATGCCTGTAAATATGGTGCTAAAAAAGTAACTTGTCTTGATATTTCTGAGCATGCGATTGAAAGTGCGCGGGACAATGTCAAGCTGAACGGTTTTGAGGAACGCGTCGAGTTTGTCGTCGACGATGCTTTTCAATATTTGCGCAATCAGGTGAAAGGTGTAGAGGAACGCAATGCACGAGCCGGGGGCAAAGGAGATACGTCTAAGCCGCTGACAGCGGGTGGCGGACGCACCTTTGACGTGGTCATTCTTGATCCGCCAGCCTTTGCCAAAACGAAGAACGCTGTCAAAGGGGCTACACGTGGATATAAAGATATCAACCTGCACGGGATGAAGCTCGTTAATGAGGGCGGCTATCTGGTGACAGCGAGTTGCTCGTTCCACATGCGGCCGGAGTTGTTTTTGGACACCATTAAGGAAGCAGCGGCAGATGCCGGCAAAATCCTTCGTCTGGTAGACTGGAGAGCAGCTGGTAAGGACCATCCTCAAATTTTGGGTGTGGAGGAAGGCCATTACTTGAAATTCGCCATCTTTGAGGTGCGCAGCCGGACACAGTTGTAGTTTCATACAAAGTCAAAGTCAATCGCCCTTTTGGTGATTAAATAGGTAAAATAAACTCGTTTTAGGTATAAATCAGTCCTGTAGAGAAGGCGTGCACCAAGCCAATCTGCGGGACTGATTTATTTTTTAGAGGGAGAAAGAATTGCTACAACATGGCAAACGTACGTTCTTTTCTCTCTTGCCTGATATGCTATACTGTTTAATAGAATGTTGTTCGTTGGAAAGGAGGCCGCATCATGTCGGTCCGTTTGTTGATTGGCCGCTCTGGGAGTGGTAAAAGTACGTTAATCCGCAATGAAATGACGTCTTTGTTACGCGAGGAGCCGCTAGGTAAGCCTATGCTGTTACTTGTACCGGAGCAATCGTCATTTGCTTCTGAGCATGCGTTACTTACAGAAGCCGGAAACGGTATTCAGGGGTCGGTGCGCGCCCAAGTGATGGGATTTCACCGTCTTGCCTATTTAGTTATGCAGGAAACCGGGGGTTCAGCGCTGGTGCCTGTAACGGAAGAAGGCAAGAAGATGCTTTTATATAAAATTATTCGTCGTCGCAAGGATGAACTGAGTTTGTTTAAGGATTCGGGAGACCAGCTCGGCTTTGTGGATCGGTTGAATACATTGTTCACGGAGCTGAAGCAGTATGGAAATGATACTCGGTCTGTACCCGAGCAACTGGAGCGAATGAACGCTGCTGGAGAGTCAACTCCGATTTTGCGCGGCAAGCTCAAAGATATCAGTCTAATCTACGAGGATTTTGAACGAGAGCTGACGCTTAAATATATTGACGGTGAAGATACGCTGCGCATGCTGGCAGAACAGATTGCAGAGTCTTCCCTTGTGCGTGGAGCAGACATTTGGATGGATGGCTACCGTAGGTTTACACCACATGAATATAAAGTGGTGGAGCAACTTATGCTGCATGCCTCTTCGTTGACAGTGGCGCTGACTTGCAACCGCAGCTACGAGAGCGGACAGCTTCCGCATGAGCTGGATTTGTTTCATCCTTCGGCGGCTACGTATGTAAAGCTCAAAGGAATGGCAGACGAGCTGATGATAGAGACGCAGACACAATTACTTCGCCCTGATCCGCCGCCGAGATTTAAGGAGCGTCCGGCGTTGGCGTATTTGGAGGCTAACTTTGAATATCGTACAGGGTTACGGAATCAGGAACAACGGATGCGGCTGCAGCAGCTACGAGAGCAGTGGACAGAAGAACAGCCGGAAGGCATAAAACTGTATGCTGCGGCGAATCGCCGCGCTGAGTTGGAAGGTGCTGTACGCGAAATGCGTCGTTTAGCCCGAGATGAGGGCGCGCGTTATCGGGAGATGGCCCTGTTTGTGCGTCATATTGAAGATTATGAGTCATGGGTGGAACCGATATTCAAACAATATGAGGTTCCAGTATTTCTGGATCAGCGGAGAAGTGTATTGCATCATCCCTTAGTGGAATTGATTCGGGCTTCACTGGATATCGTGCAGCGACGCTGGCGATATGAGGATGTATTCCGTGCGGTCAAAACAGATCTTCTCCTGCCGCTGGATGGTCGGGTGAGCCGCGAGGAGATGGATCGTCTGGAAAACTATGTACTGGCCTGCGGAATACAAGGTAGCCGTTGGACAGACGGTCGCCCGTGGCAGGCTGTGCCCAGCTTGTCACTGGAGCTGGAGGAGCAGGAACGGAACCGTAGGCGGGATGAAACGTTGGATTTGATGGAGCTGTGTCGGGATGTAATCGTGACGCCTTTACGTGCGTTTGAGAAACGTGTGGGCAAGGCACGAACTGCACTTGAGAAGTGTGAAGCGGTATATCTGTTACTGGAGGATGCAGAAATTGGCCACAAGCTGGACGCCTTCATTCATCAGGCAGAGGAAGCAGGAAATCCTGAGCAGGCCAAGGAGCATCGTCAGGTATGGGATGCAGTGCTTGAACTACTGGATCAAATCGTCGAAATGATGGGTGACGAGAGGCTGGATACCTCTTTGTTTGCGGGTGTGCTGGAAACGGGATTGGCTGAATTCCGTATGGGACTTGTTCCGCCAGCTCTGGATCAGGTTCTAGTCGGAAACACGGATCGTACACGTGTGACCGGTATTCAACATGCTTTTGTGCTAGGTATGAACGAAGGTGTGATGCCGGCTGTGTTCCATGAGGACGGTGTGCTGAATGAGCAGGAGCGTACGGCATTAAACGAACGAGGCGTAGAGCTGGCGCCGGATATGACAAGACGTCTGCTGGACGAACGTTTTCTCGCTTATACGGCCCTTACTTCAGCCGGTAGAAGCCTGTGGATGAGCTATGCCGTGACTGATGAAGAAGGCAAGTCATTGTTGCCGTCTGAGTTAGTACGACATGTGCGGCAATTGTTTCCTAGTCTGGACGAACGCCCACTGGCTGGATACCCTTTGCCTGGGGATGCTTGGACGACGCAATGGGAGTATGCTTCTCATCCGTCCGAGGCTTTGCCGCAGCTTATTGCGCAATTACGACAATGGCGACGTGGCGGTGACATTTTATCTCCTTGGTGGGAGGTATATAACTGGTATGCCAGCCAGCAAGGGCGTGAGAAGGACAAGCTGCGTCAGCTGTTGACCTCACTTTTTTACGAGAACCATGCCGAAATGCAGAAGGAAACGAGCCGTCGTCTGTACGGCAGCAAGCTGCGTACCAGCGTATCTCGTATGGAACGTTTTGTGGCATGTCCATTTTCGCACTTTGCCTCTCATGGTCTTCGTTTGAAGGAACGTCAAATGTATCGCCTGAAGGCCCCGGATATCGGACAATTATTCCATGCAGCGCTTGGAGAGATGGCGATCAATCTGCGTAATCGCAATGTCAGCTGGGGCAGTCTCAGCACGGAGGAATGCCGCCAAGAGGCGGAAAGTACAGTGGAGCGTTTGGCTCCTCGTCTGCAAGGCGAGATTCTAATGAGCTCCAAGCGGTATGGGTACATTTTGCGCAAATTGAAAGATATCGTGAGCCGTGCTTCGTTGATTTTAGGTGAACATGCGCGAAGAGGTAGTTTTGAGCCGATTGGGCTGGAGTTGGACTTTGGGCCGGGTCAGCAGCTTCCTCCGTTAAGCTTCCGGTTAGATAACGGTGTTGTGATGGAAATTGTCGGACGGATCGACCGTGTAGATGTGGCAGAGGGAGAAAAAGGTTTACTTTTGCGTGTCATCGATTACAAGTCCAGCCAAAAGGATCTCAAGCTGCATGAAGTGTACTATGGCTTGTCCTTGCAAATGCTCACGTACCTGGATGTGCTGCTGAATGCGGCGGAGGAATGGTTGGGCGAGACTGCTTATCCGGCGGGTACGCTGTATTTTCACGTCCACAATCCGATGTTACAGTCGCCTAACGGTCTTAGCGAAGAACAGGCCCGTCAGGAGCTTTTGAAACGCTTCAAGATGAAGGGATTGTTGCTCGCGGATCGGGATGTAGTTGGGCAGATGGATACATCATTGGACAAGGGATATTCTTCTATTTTACCTGTTGCGGTGAAAGCAGACGGTAGTTTTTATAGCAGTGCCTCGGTTGCTTCGCCGGAACAGTGGGACAGCCTGCTAGCTTCGGTGCGTAATAATATTCGGACGATTGGTACACGGATGACAGAGGGCGATGTGGCCATTGAACCGTATCGTATCCAGCAAGAGACGGCATGTACCTTCTGCTCTTTTAAGCCTGTTTGTCAATTTGACGACAGTCTGGAGGGCAGTGGCTACAATCAATGGGGTAAACCCGGTAAGGATCAGATCTGGAATCTGCTGGGTCATACACAGGAAGGGAAAGGAGGAATGGACCAATGATAGGCATGTCAAACATTAAAGGTTTACCGAAGCCGGAAGGCAGTATGTGGAGCGATGACCAGTGGCGTGCCATTTCGGAATCTGGTAACAACATGCTGGTTGCGGCAGCGGCAGGGTCTGGTAAAACAGCGGTGCTTGTAGAGCGTATTATTCGTAAAATTGTCGATCCCCAGCTTGGCTTCAGTGTGGATCGGTTACTGGTAGCGACCTTTACGAAGGCAGCCGCCGCCGAAATGCGTCAACGGATACGCGAAGCGTTGGAACGTGTATTGGAGCAGGAACCGGAAAGTGAACATGTACGCCGTCAGCTATCGTTGCTGAATCGGGCCTCGATTACGACGCTTCACTCATTTTGTATGGAGGTCATCCGCAGGCATTATCAGGCCATTCCCCTTGATCCTGGTTTTCGGATTATGAATGAGCATGAGACAGAATTGCTGCGCCAGGAGCTTCTAGAAGAACTGTTTGAGGAGAAATATGAGGCTCATGATGAAGGCAGTACATTCCGCAGACTAGTCGACTGGTTTAGTGGAGAACGCACCGATGATGCGATGTATGTGCTTGTTCAGCGGTTGTATGATTTTTCTCAAAGTCATCCTTGGCCGGAGCATTGGCTGCGGGAGACAGCAGCTGCATTTCGTGTGCAGGATGTAGCGGCTCTCGGAGAGACGCCTTGGGTTCGCAGCATTTTGGCGGATGCTGCACTTTCATTGCGCGGAGCAGCGAGCTTGCTGGAACAGGCGCATGAAACTGCTATGCAGCCCGGCGGTCCTGCACCTTATACAGTGACGCTGCAAGAGGATACGGCGATGGTGAAGGGATTGCTGCAGGAATTGGAGACACAGCCGTGGGCATCTCTATATGATCATTTTCAGGCAGCTGCCTTCGGTAAGCTCAAGCCGGTCAAAAAAGATCAGACTGAGCCTGCATTGCAGGAACGGGTTAAGACGCTGCGCGAAGCAGCCAAAAAAATGATTACAGATATGAAGGCTTCCCTGTTTGGCAGGAGAGCAGAAGCCTATTGGGAGGAGCTACACGCCGCAGCTCCGTTGATGGACGAATTGGTAGAAACCGTGATTGTATTCGGGGAACGTTTTCAACAGCACAAGCAGTCAAAAGGGTTGGTGGATTTCGGGGATTTGGAACATTATTGTCTGAAAATATTACGACATCCCGATTCTACTCCGTACAAGCTACTACCTTCCGACGCTGCGCTCGAATACAAGGCGCAATTCGACGAGGTGCTGTTAGATGAATATCAGGATACGAATACCGTACAGGAAGATATCGTTAGGCTGGTATCACGGGAGGAACCGGGTAACCGTTTTATGGTGGGCGACGTGAAACAGAGTATTTATCGGTTTCGGCTGGCGGAGCCGGGTCTGTTTTTGAATAAGTATCAACGGTACGGCATGCAGGAGCAGGAAGATGGATTTTTAATTGATTTGGCGCGTAATTTCCGCAGTCGGGAGGAAGTTGTCGATGCGGTCAATTTGGTGTTCCGCCAGATTATGAGTGTGGATGTGGCGGAAATTGAGTACGATGAACGAGCGTGGCTGGTACACGGCGCATCCTATCCCGACCCGTCGGATCAAGACACCGCATCTGTATATGCACCTGAGCTGCTGTTAGTAGATAAGGGTGGCCATGGTCTTTCCGAGGCTTCGGAGCTGTCCGAAACGGAGGACGAATCTGTTTTTCAGGAAAGTGAGCTGGCTGAGCTTGTGGAGCTGGAAACGGCACAGTTAGAGGCTCGTGCGATTGCGCAACGGATTAAAGAACTGACCGGAGATACCGGACAACCACTGTTGATTTACGACAGAGGATTAAAAGCGATGCGTCCGGCAGTCTACAGCGATATCGTCATTTTGCTTCGTTCGGCAAGCGTGTGGGCCCCCCTAATTGTAGAGGAACTGCGGCTTGAGGGCATTCCGGCCTCCGGGGAGCAGACGACTGGCTTTTTTAAAGCAACGGAAGTTGAGGTAATGTTGTCTCTGCTGCACATTATTGATAATCCACAGCAGGACATCCCGCTTGCATCCGTGCTTCGTTCGCCGATTGTCGGCTTGACCGAAGATGAACTGGCACAAATTCGGTTGGAAAAGCCGGATGGATTGTTTTATGGCGCATTGCTGGCGGCGGCAGAGGCGGACCCACTGAAGGAGAGCGAAAAAGGGACCACTGCTGACATCATGGAGTTGTATCTTTTCCCTGAGGACTCTTTATCTTCATCTGACTTTGGTAATAGAAATAACGGGAATACGTTGTCTGCCCGACTACGTTCATTTTTGCATAATTTGGAAGCCTGGCGGCAGGAAGCCCGACAAGGTAGCTTAAGTGCATTGATTTGGAATGTGCTGGAGGAAACAGGGTATCTGGATTGGGTCGGTGGACTGCCTGGCGGCTCACAGCGTCAAAGCAATTTGCGGGCGCTATATGACCGAGCGAGACAGTATGAGACTTCAACGTCCAACCGAGGATTGTTCCGATTTCTGACCTTCATTTCCCGTCTACGGGAGCGAGGCGGTGATTTAGGATCCATTAGCGGGGGGACCGAACCCGATCAAGCTGTCCGCATTATGACCATTCATAAAAGTAAAGGACTTGAATTCCCTATCGTGTTTATAGCCGGGACGGCAAAAATGTTCAATCAACAGGATCTCAATGCGCCGTTTCTTATGCACAAGGAGTTGGGGTTTGGTCCTAAATATGTGGAGGAACAAAATCGTGTCAGCTACCCTACGCTGCCCAATTTAGCGATCCGCCGACGCTCACAGCTGGAGCTATTGGCTGAGGAAATGCGGGTGTTATATGTGGCGCTTACACGGCCGCGTGAAAAGCTGATTATGACCGGAACCGTGAAGGATCTAGCTTCACGCGCAGCGGGTTGGGCACGTGCCAAAGAGCATACGGAAACGGTCTTACCAGACTATATGCTGGCGGCAGGCCGCAGCTATCTGGACTGGGTAGGTCCCGCTTTGATTCGGCATCCTTCTGCTACTTTGTTGAGGGAAGCGGCAGGTGATCAAGATGGGTACTATCACAAATTGGAACATATGCCGGGAACAGACTGGTTATTTAAAATTGTGGCCTCGGAAACATTTTCCGGCTCTCGTGTGAACTCAGATCATGAGGAAGAGGTGTCGGGCGAAGAGCGCCAAAAGAAGACAGAAGCACTGAGAAATGCGGAGCTAATCGACTTGAACGAAAAGAGTGAAACGGACATTGAAGCTGCTCTTTCCTGGACCTATCCGTATGAGCGGGCCGGCAAGACGGCAGCCAATACATCGGTTACTGAGATGAAAAGATGGCTGGAAATGCAGGAGATGGGATCGGACGACTGGTTGAATCTATCTACCACCGTACTAGCAGAGTTACCGGAGGATCGGGAGGATTCTCACACTGGGGGCAGTCAATTACACTTGCGCAGACCTAAGTTTATGGGGAATCAGCGACTGACTCCAACGGAACGAGGAACGGTCTATCATACGTTGATGCTGCATTTGCCACTAGATGGGGGGATGAGCGCCGAAGTTATTGAGGAAACAAAGGCTCGTTTGCTCAATCAGCGTATGTTACTGAATGTCCATGCAAAGGCGCTAGATACGAATAAAATATTACGCTTTTTCACTAGTGAGCTGGGTAGCAGAATGTTGGGGGCATCGCATGTTCAAAGAGAGCTTCCGTTTACTTATACCATGCGGGCAAACGATTACTGGAACCACAGCTTACCATCGATGTCACCAGGACAAGAAACAGATTCGGAAGGTGGACAGGACGGAGATAAAGTGCTGATGAACGGCATTATTGACTGTCTATTTGAAACTCCCGAAGGACTCGTGCTGGTGGATTATAAAACAGATCGGATATCTGAGTATCGTACACTGTCCCATTTAACAGACCAATATCGTTTTCAATTGGAGCTGTATGCCCGTGTGATCGAAGAAATTACAGGCAAAAAGGTTGCTGAGAAGTGGCTGTATTTTTTAGAAGCTGGAGAGAGTGTACAGCTGTAGTTATATAGCTAGGGAGAGGAGGAATAACATGCGGATTTTGCATACAGGTGATTGGCATTTGGGTCGCACGTTGGAAGGACGCAGCCGTTTGAAGGAGCAGGAGGCGTTTTTGGAAGAACTAGCGAAAATGGCTGACGATCAGCAGGCCGATTTGATTATGATGGCTGGAGACGTATACGACTCAGTCAATCCTTCAGCCGCAGCCGAGCAATTGTTTTATGAAACGTCTGCCCGTCTTACGGCTGGAGGAAGACCACTAGTCGTCATTGCGGGCAATCATGATCAGCCGGAAAGGGTATCCTCGGTCACACCACTGGTGAGCGGGCGCGGAATTACATTGCTGGGACTGCCCCATGGGGAAGCGGTACGCGTTCGTACACCGCGAACGGGTGAAATGGCATGCATTGCAGCCTTGCCATATCCCTCCGAGTCTCGTCTGAACGAGCTATTGTCTGAAGACGGAGATGAAACAGTCTTGCGCGAGGCATACAGTCGCCGTGTGGGCTTGCTGATGTCACAGCTGGGTACAGCATTTCGGCCTGACACCGTCAATTTGTCAATGAGCCATATTTATGTGCTCGGCGGGCTGGAGTCGGACTCGGAACGCCCGATTCAGGTCGGGGGGGCGTATACCGTAGATCCGTCTGCTTTGAGCATTGGGGCACAGTATACGGCTCTAGGACATTTGCATCGTCCCCAATATGTGAAAGGAGACGGGCTGATGCGTTACAGTGGCTCGCCGCTGGCTTATAGCTTTTCCGAAGCCGGACAAGCCAAATCGGTTACGTTAATTGACGTGGTTGCTGGCAAGCCTGCTCAGGTCGAGGAACTGTATATTACCAGTGGACGCCCATTAGTGAGGTGGCGCGCACGGGGAGGTCTGGAGGAAGTATATCGCTGGCTGGACGAAGGACTAGATGCCGATGCCTTTATTGATCTGGAAATTACGCTGGATGAAGCAATGTCAATGGGAGATATTCAGCGGCTGCGCAAAAGCCGTGAAGGTATCATTCATATTCGCCCCATGTATCCAGAAATGGCTGCCGCACAGCTGGAGCACCAACGATCAGAACTGCCAGTGCATGAGCTGTTCCGGGCATTCTATCAGCGGCAGACAGGCGGAGCACAGCCAGATGACGGATTAGTGCAGTTGTTTCTGGAGCTGGTGGAACAGGATGATGCAAGAGATCACGCTGAGGAGGAGGACGCATGAAACCAATCCTTCTAAAACTGGCGGGGTTGCAAAGCTACCGGGAGTCGCAGGAAATTCGCTTTGACGATTTGACCGAAACTGGATTGTTCGGAATATTCGGCCCAACGGGTAGTGGTAAATCAACGCTGCTGGATGCTATTACGTTGGCTATGTACGGTAAAGTGGAGCGGGCAGTGAATGGTACACAAGGCATTATGAATCATGCCGAGGATACGTTGTCTGTTGCATTTACGTTTGAATTAATGTCAGCTCAAGGACCTCGTCGTTACCGTGTAGAACGACGTTTCAAACGTGCTGGAGGCGTATCGGTTAATAATACGCTTAGCCGTTTTATTGCGTTAACAGAGGATGGCGAGGAAGTGCTTGCCGATAAGGTGCAGGATGTGACGCGCTGTGTGGAGGAGTATATCGGCCTGAAAATGGACGATTTTACACGAGCTGTCGTATTGCCGCAGGGAAAGTTTGCGGAATTCTTGTCCTTAAAGGGCAGTGAACGCAGACAGATGCTACAGCGTTTGTTCCATCTGGAGAAGTACGGAGATCAACTTGCACAGAAGCTAAGCCGTCGTGTGAAAGATAACGATATCGCACTGAAAGCATTAGAGGCGGAGCAGCAAGGGCTGGGGGATGCGAGTGCTGAAGCACTTGAACATGTAGAGTTGCGTCTCAAAGAGGCGATTGCCAATGCAGAAGCTTCGCGTCGCGAGCTAGAGCGTGTCTCACGTGAATCGGAGGCGCTAAACAAAACACGTGAGCTAGTCATCGAGCTCAGCCAAAGATCGAAAGAGCTGAAGCAGTTGGCAGCACAGGAGCCGGGCATTGCTTTGCTGGAGCACAAGCTTCGACAAGCAACTTCAGCCGAGGCATTGCTGCCTGCGCTGACGGATTGGAAGGAAGCCATTGCTGAAGCGGAAAAACGGCATAAGACTGCCGAAGAAGTGGCAGTCCTGGCCGCTACCGCGCAGGAGGCTGCGCTTGTCTCTGCGCAAGCAGATGAGCAGGCCCGGCAAGCACTCAGTGCCGAAGAACCAAAGCTATTGCTTCGGATCGACCAACTAGAACAGGCGCTTCAACTGGAGCGTGATACGGAAGCGTTGCGGACCGAACGGGACCGTCTGGCGGCCGAGCTTGGGCATAGCGAACAAATCCTTGCTGAACATGCAGAAGGACTCGCAAAGGAACAAGAGCTACAGACGCGAGGCTTGAAGCGACAGCAAGAGCTTCAACAAGAGCTAAAGCAAAATGAAGTGCGAGCAGATGAGCGGCGTATGCTGCAAGAGGCTGTGCAACGGTTGCAACAGCTGGAAATCGCGAATGAGCAATTGCGTGAAGCTGAACTGGAGTACGTGACTCAGGAGAAACGGCTTGCGCAAGCTGACGAACGTCTAAAGCTGACGGACCAGGAGACACAGGAGACGGAGGCACGGCGTTCTGCCCTTGCTGCACAGGCAGCTGATGGCATTGAGGCATTGCTGACGTTGGAGGCAGAAATCACCGCCGATATGTCGTCACTGGCTGCCGAGGAAGAACAGCTGCGTCACGAGCTCCGTGCCGAGGAGCTGGGGCGTCTCGCTCAGCATCTCGCTGCCGAGTTGCGCGAAGGCGAGCCGTGCGCAGTGTGCGGCTCGCTGCATCACCCCGCGCCTGCCGTCGTCGCGGCGCATAGCGCGGATGCCGCTGCGCCAGATGAGATGCACCGCCTGCGGCTTGGTTTGCAGGAGCTGCGCCTCACACTGCGCCAGCAGTTGCACGAGCAACGCAGCTTGCTGGCGCAGCCCGCCACCGCAAACAGTGGCGCTGCCGCCACGGGCGAGCCTTTCACGCCTGCGGCAGCGCCAGCAGAGCCGCGTGGTGCCGCAGCATGGGCGGAGCGCTGCGCGGCGCTGGAACGTGCTGCAGCCGAGCTAGCCGCACGTGCGCATGCGCTGCCTGCCGAGGCACTGGCGCTGCGCGAAGCAGACGCCGCTGGACAGCAGCGGCGTATCCGTGCCGCCGCCGAGCAGGAGGCAGCAGCTGTAGCGCTGACGCAGGCACAGAGCAAGCGCGAGGCATGCACCACGCGCAGCGAGGGGCTGCGCGCCGAATGGGCGGCGCAGCTAACGGATGTCGCTCCGGACGAAGCCGCGGAGCGTTACCGCGCCATGCAGGAGCGCGATGGGCGCGCGGAAGAGCTGCGGTCCCGGCTGGAGACGAGTGTGACCTTCCTCGAAGAAAAGGCGGCGCGTGTTCAACAGATACAGCAGAGTATCATCGAGGAAGACAAAATCATTATTGCCCGTCGTACAGGGCTCCAAAGCAAAGATGATTCGCTTCGCGAAAAGCTGGCCCAGCTCCGAAAGTGGGTTGGAGATGGCCAAGCGGCTTCATTGCTGGAAGAAGCGACCTCGCGACTGTTGGGGCTGAAAAACGGAGCCGAAGTCGCGGCACGACAACGTACTGAAGCGGAAGAACGCAAGCAGCAAGCCGTTCATGCTTCACTGATTGCCCGGCAGGCCTCCGACTCGGCAGAAGAAAGACGTCAGATGGCAGAGTCCCGTTGGGGCAGTCGTCTGGAAGCCTCCTCTTTTGCTACGGAAGCAGAGGTTATGGAATGCTGCCTGGGACCGGAAGAAGCCGCACGCTATGAGCGTGAAGTGAGTTTACATCGAGAACGGGAAAAGGAGATGTCTTCCCGCTTAAAGCATGTCGAAGAGCAGCTGAATGGAGCAACGGTAACAGAGGAACAGTGGGAAGCGGCCACTGCACAGCTACGTGATTGCCGTGCACGCGATGAAGAGGCGCTTCAAAATCGCGCCAAGGCTGAGCGTGATTTAGAGGACTTGCAGCGTCGGCACGTCCGCTGGATGGAGCTGGAGTCCAATCGTGTACATTTGCGTAGTGAAGCGGAAAAAATGTCCAAGCTCCAGACTGTTTTTCGCGGCAATGCCTTTGTTGAATATATTGCTGAGGAGCAGCTCATGCAGGTCAGTCAATCGGCTTCACGCCGCCTGCGTTTTCTGACCAAGCAGCGATACGCGCTAGAGGTAGATTCCAGCGGTGGTTTTGTCATTAGTGACGATGCCAACGGTGGGGTCAAACGTCCGGTATCGACCTTGTCCGGTGGCGAAACGTTCCTGACCTCCTTGTCGCTTGCGCTTGCGCTGTCGGCTCAAATTCAATTGCGGGGCCAGTACCCTCTGCAATTTTTCTTTCTGGATGAAGGCTTTGGAACGTTGGACCCTGAGCTGCTTGACACGGTGATCACCTCACTGGAAAAGCTGCACCACGATCAATTGTCTGTTGGTGTGATTAGTCATGTGCCTGAACTACGGGCCCGTCTTCCGCGCAAGTTGGTTGTTCTTCCAGCAGAGCAGGCTGGAGGCGGATCACGTGTGGTTATGGAAACTTTTTGAAGTAATGTGATACAGGTCACAGATACAGTTTCAAACTATTGTTATAATACAGCCAAGCCGACAAGTTAATCATACAGCACCCCGGCGGACGTATGCTGCGGAAGAAATCTTCCCATCATACGTCCGTTCAGAGGGGCTCTGCCAAGAGCTCCCGGGGTGCTTCTTTTTTTTGCAAGCCGGAATTCGCCCAATTTGATGTAGCAAATGGCCCGTTTTTGAATAACATACGGTATACATGCAAGAGCCTAGGAGGAAACAACCATGGAAAAAAGCATGACAACCGAAAAAGTTACAGCACCGGAACAGACGGATGCTAAAACACTATGTCAAAAGCATATGCATCGTTATGTATGCGTATGGGTGAAGGACGGGACAATGTATGATGGCATTGTAGAGCATGTGGATGATGAAAAGATATACTTAGCCGTTCCTATGGGTGGAGACGAGATGGAGAATGTCAATGTTAATCTCCCGTATCCGCCTAACAATTGTGGCTGCGGTTCCCGTGCTTATGGTGGCTATGCATCTTATCCTCCGTATCCGTATCCGTACCCGTATCCAGTACCTGCTTATGCATATGGGTTCCCCTACGGACGCCGTCGCTTTAATCGTTTGATTCTGCCACTTGCAGCGTTGACAGCGATCAGCTTGCTGCCTTATTACTAATCCTAATTTCTTAGTCGCCAGATATAGTGAATTCTCTGCTCTCTCCCGCCTACAGCTCTTGTACAGTACAAGTGACTTTAAGGCGCATCCATACATCATCACCATGCAAGGCTGTTTCTTCCTTTATGAAGAAACAGCCTCTTTTTCACGTAAACCATCCCAAATATGATCCAATAATTGAAACTGTATCAGTACAGTTCAATGAAATAAGGTATCCTGTTTATCTATAAACCATGGTAACATCTAGCGTGAAAGAAACATAAGACGGAATAAGCATGTAATGAAATGAGCATTTAATGAGTATGTAAAGAGCAGGTGGGTGGATATTGTGAAAAAATATGTATCAATTTTATTGGATATAGAGCTTAAAATTCGCGAGGGACAATATAAATCAGGTTACAAGCTACCGTCGGTCCGTGAGGCTTCAGAATTATATAGATGCAGCAAAAGCACGATTCTGCGGGCATATTCTGAACTTGAAAAGAAACACGCCATCTATTCCATACCGCAAAGTGGATACTATGTAGTGGAAAATTCGGGCGATTTACACCATAGTCATATGCAAGACTCCGTTGATTTTGCTTCGGCCTCCCCGGATTTAAATGTATTCCCTTATCTGGATTTCCAACATTGTTTGAATCAGGCTATTGATACCTACAAATATCATCTATTCACTTATGGCGATTCGCAAGGACTGGAAACACTGCGTCATACGTTGGTTTCCCATTTGGCTAATACTCAGGTGTTTGCAAAAATGGATCGGATTATCGTTACTTCGGGTGTTCAGCAGGCATTGGAGATACTCGCTAAAATGCCGTTTCCCAATGGCAAAGAAAAGGTTTTGGTCGAGCAGCCAAGTTACGATATTTATTTGCGCTTTCTGGAGGAAGAGAACATACCCGTCAGTACCATCGTCCGGACAGCGAAAGGTATGGATTTTCACGAATTGGAGAATCAATTTAAGAACGAGAGCATCAAGTTTTTTTATACCATGTCAAGATATCATAATCCATTAGGGATCTCATATAACACAGAGGAGCGAAAAGCGATAGCTGCCTTAGCCGCCAAATATGATGTGTACATCGTAGAAGATGACTATATGGCAGATTTGGGGGCCGATCATCTTTTTGATCCCATTTATGCATACGACCATTCGGACCATGTTATTTATTTGAAAAGCTTCTCGAAAATCATTTTCCCTGGCTTGCGATTAGGAGTTGCGGTATTGCCAGAAGTCCTATTAAAGTCGTTTAACGCTTATAAAAGATATGTCGACACATCTATGTTGTCTCAGGCGGCGCTTGATATTTATATTAAAAATGGAATGTATGAACGCCACAAGCACACGATATGTAAACTGTATTCGGAGCGCATTCGTACTCTGAACAAGGCCGTGGAACGATACAATCAGGCCGGATACGTTCAGACTTCAGCTGTAACCTCAGGAGTTTATATGCAGTTTAAACTGCCTCGGACAGTGAATTTGGAACGCTTGGTACAGTGTCTTTCTGCGAGGAACATCCAGGTTGTAGCTGGCAAAGGCTTTTATTTATCAGGCTATAGGGAACAAGAGAAGTTTTTGCGCATAAGTATTTCGCGCGCACAGCTGGATCAAATTGATGGAGGGGTGAAAGCCATTATAGAGGAAGTTAGTAAGGGAAACTGGTATTAAGACCCTTTTTCCGTTATGATACATATAGAAACATAAGTATAACCAAACATGGCTGTATATGTTTCTATTCAGTGTGGGAAATACATAACTTTGAATGCCGAGAGCAAGGGGTGTTTGTGTCTATTTGCTTAGGATCGGCTCACTGCCAAAGGAGGGTTTTGAATGGACGATCTGTTTTTGAAAATTGTGGATGGAACCATCCCCAGCAAGAAGGTGTTGGAAACCGACAATGTGCTCGCATTTCATGACATCCAGCCTGCGGCACCAGTACACGTGCTCATTATTCCCAAAAAATATATTCCTTCAATGAACGCTGTGACGGAGGAGGATCTTCCTCTTATCGCGGAGATTCATCGTGTTGCGGTTGAGGTTGCGAAAAAGTTAGGAATCGCCGAGTCTGGTTATCGGTTGATTAACAACTGTGGCCCGGATAGTGGACAAGCGGTGGGGCATCTGCATTATCACTTACTGGGCGGCGCCAAATTGGGTGCCTTGACAGGTATTTCGGACTCAC
Source organism: Paenibacillus sp. 1182 (assembly GCF_017833915.1). Taxonomy (NCBI): domain Bacteria; kingdom Bacillati; phylum Bacillota; class Bacilli; order Caryophanales; family Paenibacillaceae; genus Paenibacillus; species Paenibacillus sp. 1182. The sequence goes on from NZ_JAFICR010000006.1 coordinate 97,763, forward strand.
ATTCTTAAAAAATGACAGAGCTTGTCTTTTCAGTAATACGGATGTGAATGGAGAAAAGTGGCCCTTTATGTATTCATTTTTTCTTATAGGTTGACACTTGGTTTCCGTTTCACCTATAATAAAATTTGATGAACCGTGTTATTGCTCTTGGACGGTCTGGTCGGAGGGAGGGAAAACTGGTGTCTGAAACTAAAGTTCGCAAAAACGAGACAATTGATGCTGCACTTCGTCGCTTTAAACGTTCCATTGCTAAGGATGGCGTATTGGCTGAGGTGAAGAAACGCAAGCATTATGAAAAGCCAAGCGTAAAGCGCAAGAAAAAGTCCGAGGCTGCTCGTAAGAGAAAGTTCTAGGAGGATCTAAGCAATCATGAATTTGAGCGAACGATTGAACGAAGATATGAAGCAAGCAATGAAGAGTAAGGACAAGTTCAAACTCTCCACCATTCGAATGGTTCGTTCTACGATTAAAAATCTTGAAATAGATTTGAAACGGGATTTGGACGACAACGAAGTGCTTGATATTCTGAGTCGTGAGATCAAACAGCGAAAAGATGCCCTCCATGAATTTGAAAAAGCCGGTCGTGATGAACTTGCGACAAGCACTAAAGCAGAAATAGAGATCATCGCTCAGTACCTTCCCGAACAACTTTCTGAGGAAGAAATTAAAGTTATTGTACAGCAGACCATCCAGGAAACCGGTGCTTCTTCGAAAGCCGAGATGGGGAAAGTAATGACGGCCTTGATGCCTAAGGTAAAAGGCCGCGCTGACGGTAAGCTCGTGAACCAAGCGGTTCAGCAATTTCTGCAATAAACCTGCGACAAACAGGAAAACACAACACCCTCTGTTTACAGAGGGTGTTATTTCTATATATGTGTTGCCTACCATAGAATGTAATGATGAGAAGATTCTTATATGTAAGCGCTATTGTTAATTATGTGAAACGTGATGTTCATTGGGTGCGTAAAGTATTTGGCAGCCGTCAGGATTAGCAATATACCCAATAATTTCACATTAAATCCTGAAAACTGTATAGTTTGTCTAACAAAGTTTGGTATGCTGTAACATAGAGAGATCGAAAGGGGGAGAGAAATGCATAGAGAACATCACCACTCCAGTCGCAAATGGATCCTTTTAACGTTGTGGATTATGGTATCCGTTTTGCTGTTGCCCTTAGTTCATTCCGAATCAGCGGCGGCCCAAACTAAAGGTGGAGCTGTGTTTGTTATACCAGTCGATCAGGAAATTGAGCATGGCCTGGGCAAATTTATGGAACGTGGATTTGCAGAAGCAGCAGATTCCAAAGCAGGTCTGATTTTACTGGATATTAACACTCCCGGTGGACGGGTAGATACAGCGGAGAAGCTGGGCAAACTGATTAAAGACAGTCCAATTCCGACCGTAGCCTATATAAGGGGCGAAGCGGCCTCAGCGGGTAGCTATATTGCGTTGAGCGCAAACAAGATTGTTATGAAACCGGGGAGTATTATCGGAGCAGCAGCGTTAGTAGACGGCGGGGGGCAGGCTATCACAGATCCAAAAACGATAGCCTGGTGGAAGAGTAGCATGGCATCTGCCGCAGAAGCTGGCGGACGTAATCCGGATATTGCCAGAGGTATGGTTGACTCTAAAACGACCATATCTATTCCTGAGATGAACTTTAACAAGGAAAATGGTCAGATCATTTCTTTAACCAGTGAGGAAGCGCTGAAGTTGGGTTATGCGGATCACATCGCGTCTTCCGAACAAGAGGTTATTCAGTGGATGGGTTACAGCACGGATGATGTCATTCATGTGGAGCGAACATGGGCTGAAAAAGCAGCCGAGATATTGACCAACCCAATTGTACAGACGTTGCTTTTATTTATCGGTATCGCAGGTATTGTTATTGAGTTGATCGTACCCGGTTTTGGTGTACCGGGAATTTTGGGCATACTCGGATTTGGTTTGTATTTTTTCGGCAATTATATCGCTGGTTTTGCAGGTTCGGAGACGTGGTTGTTGTTTATTATCGGTCTGGCTCTGCTTATACTTGAAATGTTCATCCCGAGTTTTGGTATTTTGGGCATTCTGGGTTCCGTCAGCCTTGTCGCCGGAGTTGTTCGTGCAGCATACAACATGCAGCATGCGTTTATATCTTTGGGCATTGCCTTTGCAGCTGCGGTTGCCGTGGTGGCGATCATCGCGGTTGTATTCAAGGACCGAGGGATATGGAACCGTTTTATACTTAAAGAAAGTTTAACGGCTGAACAAGGTTTTTCTTCAGTTGTGAACCGGGAAATGCTATTAGGTCAAAGAGGTGTCAGTCTGACTCCACTTCGTCCAGCCGGAACGGTGCTGATCGCTGATGAGCGAGTCGATGTTGTAACGAACGGCGAGTTTATTGCTACAGATATGCCGATTATAGTATCCAAAGTAGAAGGCGGGCGAATTGTGGTCAAGGCAGACACTAGCGTCTAAACAAGCAAATAACAAAGAATTAGATTAATGGAGGATGATGCGAGTGTTCGAATCGGGTATTGTCAGCGTTTTGCTGATTGCCGTTGTAGTGATTATTGTATTGAGCGTATTTTTTAGTTTCTTCCCGGTGATGCTGTGGATTTCAGCATTGGCTTCGGGTGTGCGCATTGGCATCATTACGCTGGTAGCTATGCGTTTACGGCGCGTCACGCCAAGCCGAATTGTCAATCCACTCATTAAGGCAACCAAGGCGGGTCTGGGCTTGAACATCAACCAGCTGGAAAGCCACTTTCTCGCAGGAGGGAATGTAGACCGAGTGATCAATGCGTTGATTGCTGCGCAGCGTGCTAACATTCCGCTTGAGTTTGAACGTGCGGCAGCGATTGACCTTGCTGGACGGGATGTTCTGCAAGCGGTCCAAATGAGCGTTAATCCGCGTGTTATTGAGACACCTATTGTTGCTGCGGTCGCCAAGGATGGTATTGAAGTGAAGGTTAAAGCTCGTGTTACGGTGCGTGCCAACATTGATCGACTTGTTGGGGGTGCTGGAGAAGAAACGATTATTGCACGGGTCGGTGAAGGTATTGTTACGACCGTAGGTTCCAGTAACTCGCATAAGGACGTGCTGGAGAACCCGGATTCAATTTCAAGAACCGTATTGTCCAAAGGTTTGGATGCCGGGACAGCATTTGAAATCCTGTCCATTGATATTGCGGACGTTGATGTAGGTAAAAATATCGGTGCTTTTCTGCAAACAGAGCAGGCGGAAGCCGACAAACGTATTGCGCAGGCAAAAGCGGAAGAGCGGCGTGCGATGGCTGTAGCGCAGGAGCAGGAAATGAAGGCGCGTGTTGTAGAAATGAGAGCACGCGTGGTGGAATCCGAATCCGAAGTACCGCTGGCAATGGCTGAAGCGCTACGCGGCGGGAAGCTTGGTGTCATGGACTATATGAATTTGAAAAATATTGAGGCGGATACGCAAATGCGTGGCTCCTTAGGCAAACCGAATGAGAACTCGGGGAATGACAACAAGAACCGGGATTAATAACGGGACATAGCCGATGAATTACGGCAGCTAGGTGGTGAGTAATGAACTTTATCAGCTGGATCTTTGAACATTTGTATATCCTGATCGTGATTGGCTTTGCTTTGGTGTCTTTTTTGGGGAAAAGCATCCAAGGTACAGGGCGGAAATCACCGCCGCGAAAAGGTATGCCTACCTTTGGTGGTGATCATGGTTCTCGTGGACCCTCGACGTCATCCAGACCCTTCACAATGGAACATGGGCAAGAGCAACGTCAGCAGGATATTGCTGGAGAGTTGCAACGTCAATTTCCTAATGAACGACGGACGGTTATGGAAGCTCGTCGCATAGAAGAAATGGGCGATCGGTCGGAAACCGAAGAACGGATGGACCGGGATTTATTAGATAATGGTTCGACTCTAGAGGATCGGATCCGTGCTATGGAAGAAGAACGAAAAATGGTTTTAGCCCGTCTCGATCGTATATCCAATGCGAGGGAGTCAGGGGAAATTACAGATGCGCCAGAGATAGCTTCGCAAGACCGTAATACGGTGGATACGGCTGATCTGCGCAGAGGTGTGATTTGGGCAGAAATATTAGGTCCTCCACGTTCCAAGCGCTACATGGGTGGAGGAAGACGTTAAAATGATAGTGGATCCGTCACGGCTTTGGCTGTGGCGGATCTTTTTTTGTGATGCTTTAGGAATACATAACCATGCTCGGAATAAAAAGTGAATTAACGACAAATGCTCTAATTACCTGACAACGAATGTGATAATCCCTTGTGTGCTCTAGCTTTCTCACATTTGTTGTCATCTAAAATGGTGGCATTTTGTCTAATTTAGCGCCTCATTTATGAAAATATATTCCTGAAAAATGATCAAATGTAACAATATGAATGGAGCTTTCCGAAAGCAGTTTTCATTTTTTCTTTTTTATATATAATGTTCTCAATGATAGATACTTATGAAATTCACTCCAATTTTACCTAAAATTTTATTTATATCGAGGTGATACAACAAGGTTATAAAAATGGAAAAATTAATTTTTAGGAGGATGGGATCGATGGGAAATAGCTTGTTTAGAAAGAAAAGCATTGATCAGTTGATTGCCGCTACGCGAGGGGAAAAAGCACTCAAAAGGGAGCTGGGTGCGTTTGATTTAACGATGCTTGGAATTGGAGCCATTATCGGAACGGGAATTTTTGTGTTGACAGGTACAGGAGCAGTTACGGCTGGTCCAGGCTTGGTTCTTTCTTTTGTGATTGCGGGACTCGCGTGTTTATTCGCAGCATTGGCTTATGCGGAGTTTGCATCCACCGTTCCAGTATCCGGTTCTGTTTACACCTTTACATATGCTACGATGGGGGAGCTATTGGCCTTTATTATTGGATGGGATTTAATTTTGGAATACATGCTGGCAGCCAGCGCCGTTTCCGCAGGTTGGTCGGGTTACTTTGTATCATTTTTGAACGGAATTGGCCTTCACATTCCGCTTGAATTCACTGCCGCACCGGGGGCTTTGAAAGACCAAACTACTTATTTTAATCTCCCAGCTTTTTTAATTTTGATGGGTATCACGTTCTTGCTTTATTTAGGGATAAAAGAATCAAAACGGATAAACAACATCATGGTAATCATAAAAATTGTTGTTATTTTATTATTTATCATTGTTGCTTTTAGATATGTGAAGCCAGATAATTGGACACCGTTTATGCCGTTTGGGTTCAGTGGGGTGTTTGGAGCCGCAGCTCTTGTGTTTTTTTCTTTTATTGGTTTTGATGCTGTTTCATCAGCGGCTGAAGAAACTAAAAATCCCACTACTAATTTACCGCGAGGCATTATTTTCTCTCTCATTATTTGTACGTTTTTGTATGTCATTGTTAGCGCGATTATGACTGGTATAGTACCGTTTATGCAATTTGAAGGTATCTCTCACCCCGTGTCATTGGTATTGCAGGTTGCAGGCCAGAACTGGGTTGCAGGTATTGTAGATATAGGAGCCATCTTAGGGATGACAACGGTCATGCTGGTAATGCTCTATGGTCAAACTCGTATTATGTTTGCTATGTCACGTGACGGCTTAGTCCCCAAAGTATTATCCAAGGTTCATTCCAAATACAAAACGCCCTACATTAACACGTTGTTTTTCGGCACTTTATCTGCATTAATGGGTGGACTGATTCCGCTGGATGAGTTAGCAAGTTTGGTGAACATTGGAACCTTGTCAGCATTTATTCTGATTTCGGTCGCCGTTATCGTTATGAGAAAAACACAACCTGACTTGCCAAGGGCCTTCCGATGTCCTGGAGTTCCGTATATCCCGATCCTGGCTATCGTTTCATGTGGGGTGCTCATTCTTAATTTGAATGGCCAGACATTTATTCGCTTTATTATTTGGCTTGTCATTGGTATGGCTGTTTACTTCTTATACTCTAGAAAAAACTCTCTTTTAAATCGAGATAGCGAAAAATAACCGTGTCATTTAATGAAATTCAAAAGAAGACAACCTTTGTTTTCAATATGAAAATGAGGTTGTCTTTTTTGTTGTGAATTTTGAAAGGACACATCTTTTTCCTCTGCAATATAGTAGCTACTACGAATTGTAAGTTTAGCCTCATAAATGCCGCGACTGGATCATAAAATGTACAGTACAGATATCTGTGGCGCTGGTGTAATGGTGTTCACTGATCATAAGAATATAAGATGGAAAGCCAGCAGCGTAGCTGCCTTGAAACATCTATGGGTACCGGATGGCAATAACAGAAGATGAAAAAATAGCAGCGTGCTGTCATCAAAACAACTCTAAGCCGTTGGATAACAAATATTTTGATGACAGGAAGGGAGATTTCGCCGTATGAGCAGGATGAGCCGCAAACTGCGAAAGTGGGCCAGCGAGACGCTGGAGCTTCCGCAGGACATTCTATTTGACCTGCCGCGGTTAACCCTCATCGGCAGCCGTCAGCTTTATGTGGAGAATCACCGGGGCGTGGTGGATTTCACGCCGGATCAGCTCGTACTTGCACTTGCGCAAGGCAGGCTGAGGGTGTCCGGCCATGATCTAGTCATTACGTCTATTCTGCCAGAGCAGGTAAGTGTGGAGGGACATATAACGGATATCCAAATGGAAGGAACGGAGGAAGGCTCGTGAAACATCCTGCTTTAGAAAAGCTGCGTGGTACGGTTACCCTTGCTATCAAGGGCGAAAGTGTGGAAGCTTTCATTAATTTACTCACCGATCACCATATACCTGTGTGGAACGTGCGGCCGATGGGTACTAGACATGCAGAAATGAACCTTCTGCTGCCGCACGTCTTCCTCCTACGCCCGCTTTTGAGAAGGACAGGCTGTAAAATGCATGTTCTGAAGCGGCAAGGGCTTCCCTTTACTGCTGTACGACTTGCCAAACGTAAATTTTTCCTGGCTGGATTGGCTTTGTTCTGGATAGGTCTTCTGCTGATGTCTTCGCTTATCTGGGACATTGAAGTAAAGGGGAATGATAAGCTATCGACGGAATCTGTTCTCAAAGCCGCTCGACAGGAGGGCCTGTATCCATTTCAATGGAGCTTTCGTCTATCCAGTCAAGACAAGCTTTCACGTGCGCTCATGCAGAAGCTTCCAGAGGCATCCTGGATCGGTGTGGAAAAGCAGGGTACTTTGGTGACGATTCAGGTTGTTGAAGCTTCACAGCCTACCCCTGCGCCGCTCTACAGCCCTCGTCATATCATTAGTAAGGCAGATGCGGTAGTTACTGAAATTTTTGCCGAGCAGGGTCGTCCTGTCGTGCATAAAAATACGCGTGTCAAAAAAGGAGCCATCCTCATCTCTGGAACGCTTGGAGATGAGGAGAACCAACAGCAGGTCGTAGCCAAAGGAGAGGTTAAGGGTCTTGTATGGCATGAATACGAAATTAGCAGTCCCACGGTGCAACGCAGCAGCACGTATACAGGTATCAGTCATGACCGCTTGTATCTGGTCCTAGGCAACCGTGCGATACAATTGTGGGGATATGGGAAAATACCTTATTCTACACATAAAACAACAGTTGAACATGATCCGCTAACATGGCGTTCCTACAAACTTCCGATGGGTTGGATGACCGAAAGTGTGAGGGAGACAAAGATACAGGAGCAGAAGCTTACGGAAGCAGAAGCGAAAATGTCAGGTTTAGAAGGCGCGCGAGCTGATATTTTAGCTAAATACGGCAAAGGAACGAAAATAATGAGCCAAAAAATTTTGCATGAGAAGAGAGAGAATGGTAAAGTTTATATGAAAGTGCTTTTTGAAGTGGAGCAGGATATTGCGGAAGAACTTCCGTTAGTTCATAACCAAGGAGAATGAGGCTATTTGGCAGAACAACAACGCAGCATACAAATTGCATTGAACAATGCGGGAGAAGGACAGGCGTTATTTGGCCCGCAGGATTCCTTTTTGAAATTAATCGAAGCAGCTATTCCCGCAAAAATAGCATCTCGTGAGGCAGAAGTTAATGTTTTTGGTAATGCTCACGAGGTGGAAGTGCTCGAACAATTGTTCGACGTATTACTCCAGTTAATTCGCAATGGGTATATACTGACCGAAAGGGATGTCCATTATGCGATTGAACTGGCAAAAGATTTGCGCGCTGATCAGCTGCTCGATTTGTTCAAGGGTGAAATTACGACGACGTTCCGGGGTAAACCGATTCGCGTCAAAACGATTGGACAAAAGCACTATGTAACCACGATTAAGAAACGCGATATTGTATTTGGAATTGGCCCGGCGGGTACTGGTAAAACCTATCTGGCTGTAGTGCTGGCCGTAGCTGCCCTGAAGGAAGGTTCAGTCAAGCGCATTGTACTGACTCGTCCTGCGGTGGAAGCAGGTGAAAATTTAGGTTTTTTACCAGGGGATTTACAGGAAAAGGTTGATCCGTATTTACGCCCATTGTATGATGCCCTATACGATGTGATGGGCCCAGAGCAGACTGCAAAGGCACTGGAGCGCGGATTAATAGAAATTGCACCTTTGGCTTATATGCGGGGACGTACGCTGGATGACTCTTTTATTATTTTGGACGAAGCGCAAAACACTACACCCGAGCAAATGAAAATGTTTTTGACTCGACTTGGCTTCGGCTCCAAAATGGTCATTACCGGCGATGTCACGCAAATTGATTTGCCTCGTGGCAAAAAATCCGGTCTGATTGAAGCAAATGCGATTTTACAAGGGATTGAGGAAATAGGCTTTGTCCAGTTTGCAGAAGAGGATGTTGTCCGTCATTCCCTGGTTCAAAAAATTATTGTTGCTTATGACCGAGTTGCCGAAAATCAAGGATAGTCATTCAATCACGAGTATGTCGTGTACGACCAGAAAAAGTATAAAATGAGCAGTGTAGCTGCCTTGAAAAAGATGATGGAGAGGGATTGTTTTAGATGATCTCGAAGGAATTATCTAAAGGGAAAACGTTCCAGCATAGAATGAATGGATGGAAGTATAGCGTGGCGACACGCTATCTTCTGTTTTTATTTTTGGTGGTTCTTTTTTATGTAGGCTTTGCGTCCAAGCTGCTTCCCGAGCGTTATGATATTCGGGTAAATCAACCGAGTGAAAAGGAAATTGTCGCCCCGATGCAGCTTCCTAACAGTAAGGCGACTTTGAAGGCTCAAGAGGAATCAGCTGAACGTGTGCAGCCCATGTATACCATTGTGCCCGTTCGCAACGATAACCTGATTACTGGTATTTTGGATCGAATTGAACGGCTCAATCAGGATGACCAGGTCTCCAGAGCAGATAAGATTTCGATTTATAAGGATGAGATTCCGCAACGTGCACGGGAATTTGTACAAAATTTTGTGAATAACAGCCGTAATGCGGATGCCTACCCAGATAAGTTGCTGGATGAAGTGCTGGAAAAAACGAAAGAGCAAACGTACCGAATTCCAGAGGAGACATTCATTAAAATTCCGCGCCTTACATCTGAGGATATTGCTGAAATGCGGCCTGTTGCCCGTGAGATTGTGACAGGGTTGATGAATGATCAAATTACGGATGCTCAGACAGCCCGAGCGAAAGTAGCTGAGCGGGTTAGTACAAGCTCGCTTACTAAGCGTACTTCACGGGAGGTTGTTCAGGAACTTGCAAGGCTTGTGATTACCGCCAACAAGTTTTATGATGATACAGCTACGAAGGACGCAAAGGTACAGGCTCGTGAAGATACACCGACAGTTTACATTAAACAGGGTGAAGTACTCGTCAAGAAGGGTGAGATTATTACCCAGGAAATCTATACACTGCTTGATGAAAATGAATTGCTCAAGGATAAAATCAATTATTGGCCACAATTTGGACTGCTGATGTTGTCTATGATGCTGGCATTGGGCCTGTTTATGTATATTCGTCAATTTCAATCACGAACACGAAACTTCAAGTATAATAATGCGCAGTTGCTCATGCTAGTATTAATCTTTGTGATAACAGTTGGAGCAATGATGTTAATTTCCATACTGCAGAACAATGAACGTTCCTATCTCGGCTATCTGGCGCCTATCGCGCTTGGAGCTATGCTCGTAACGCTGTTGCTTGATATGTCGTTGGCTTTCGTATGTGCCGTTATATTCAGTATATTGGCAAGTGTTATTTTGAATGTCCGTCAGGGACAAATTTTCGACTTTAATTTTGGATTTTTTGCTATTGTGGTCTGTCTGGCAGCGATTTTCTCTACTCATCGAGCCAGCCAGCGTTCAACACTGTTCAAAGGGGCGATTATGGTATGCCTGTTCGGTGCCCTGTCTGTTTTTTCTCTGGCACTGATTGACCAAGGGAATTGGACTCAAACGACGACGCTCTATGGGGTAGCTTTTGCTTTTGCAGGTGGTCTGATAACAGCAATACTTGTTATTGGGCTAATGCCATTTTTTGAGTCTACCTTTGGTATCTTGTCGGCACTGAAGCTTGTTGAGCTGTCAAATCCCAATCATCCATTGCTCCGCAAGCTGCTTACGGAGACACCGGGAACGTATCATCATAGTGTAATGGTGGGTAATCTGTCAGAGGCCGCAGCGGAGGCTATAGGGGCAAACGGCTTGTTGTGCCGGGTTGGTTCGTATTATCATGATATTGGTAAAACCAAGAGGCCTTCGTACTTCATTGAAAATCAAAATGGGTTGGAAAATCCACATGATACAATAGAGCCCAAGCTGAGCAAATCCATCATTATCGCCCATGCTCGTGACGGCGTGGAAATGCAATTGGATTACAAGCTACCCAAGCCCATTCGCGACATTGCCGAGCAGCACCACGGAACGACATTCTTACACTATTTTTATCACAAGGCGTTGCGCGAAGCTGAAGAGCGGGGGGTGGAGCCTGACTTCACGGAGGATGATTTCCGTTATCCGGGACCGAAGGCTCAGTCTAAAGAGTCTGCTGTGGTGGGAATTGCTGATAGCGTGGAGGCAGCAGTTCGTTCCTTACGGAAGCCGACAGTGGAACAAGTGGAATCCATGATTGAGAAAATTATTAAGAGCCGTCTTGATGATCACCAATTTAACGACTGCGAGCTGACCATGCGGGAGCTTGATATCGTGGCTCAAACCCTCAAGGAAACAGTAATGGGGATTTTCCATTCCCGTATTGAGTATCCGGAGGAAAGGCCCAAGTCTGAAAACGGAAAAGCTTAATATAACTTGTGCATGAAGTACGGTTAGAGCACTAGAATTAAAAGGAGCGGTTGGCATGGGCCTTCAATTAGCTTGGAATAATGAACAAAACGATATGGTAATTAACGAATCCTTGATTACGCTGCTGAACACCTTATTAGAGGAGGCAGGCAAAGTGGAAGGAGTCACTGACGGTGAGGTAGCCCTTACCTTCGTTAATGATGAGCAAATTCATGAGTTGAACAGGGACTATCGGGGAATTGATCGTCCCACCGATGTGTTGTCTTTTGCTATGAAGGAAACACTGGATGAAGAGCTTGAAATTATTTACGAACCGAATGATGAAAATTCATTGAATGATGTACCTGATGTTTTGGGGGATATTATAATCTCTGTACAAACAGCGCAAGCTCAGAGTGAAGAATACGGACATTCGATTGAGCGTGAAATCGGTTTTTTGTTTGTTCACGGCTTTCTTCATCTGTTAGGCTATGATCATCAGGATGATGTGAGTGAAGCTGAAATGATGGGCAAACAGGAAGCTGTACTGGCTCAAGCGGGGTTGACAAGGTAATGAGACGTCAGCCTTGGAGAATGACTTTTCGCTATGCGGCAGAAGGCGTGATGTACGCTCTGCGTACGCAAGTAAATATGCGGATACATGTGGTCGTGGCGCTCCTTGTCATTGTAGCAGGCTTAACTCTGCACATCTCCCGGCTCGACTGGTTATTCGTCTGCGTGGCTATCGCTATAGTCATTGTAGCCGAACTGTTCAACACCGCTGTTGAAGCAGCGGTGGATCTCATCTCACCTGATATTCATCCGCTGGCCAAAGCGGCTAAAGACACCGCCGCCGGAGCCGTGCTCCTGGCAGCGGTTTTTGCTGTAATTATTGGTATATTTGTGTTTTATAGGCCTATGTTGACGTTAATTAGTTCGCTGTTTTAATGGAAAAACCAAAATAAAATAGGTGCTTAATCGCGCTGGAGGAAATGAAATGGCTAAGAAACACTTTAAATCAGGCTTTGTCGCAATTGTTGGCAGACCTAATGTCGGAAAATCAACACTGATGAACCACGTCATTGGGCAGAAGATCGCCATTATGTCAGACAAGCCACAAACTACACGCAACAAAATTCACGGCGTATTTACTACAGAGGACACGCAAATTGTATTTTTGGATACACCCGGGATTCATAAGCGTCAGTCAAAATTAGGCGATTACATGAATCAGACTGCTTTTAATACGTTGGGTGAAGTAGAAGCGGTACTTTTTCTTATTGACGCTGCTGAAGGTCTAGGCGGTGGCGACCGTTTTATTGCGGAACAGCTTAAACAAGTAAAAACGCCAGTTATTTTGGTGCTGAATAAAATTGATCGTATTGAGCCAGAAGCATTGTTACCCCTGATTGAGCAGTATCGCAAGTTGTACGACTTTGCAGAAATCGTACCCATCTCGGCCAAAATGGGCAACAATGTAAACACCCTGCTGGAGCAGGTGCAAAAATACTTACCAGAAGGTCCGCAATATTATCCGGATGATCAAATTACCGATCATCCAGAACAGTTTGTCATTGCCGAGCTGGTGCGTGAAAAAATTCTGCATATGACACGTGAGGAAGTACCCCATTCTATTGCGGTTATGATTGAAGACATGAAAGTGCAGGATAATGGTGTAGTGCATATTATGGCTGTTATTTTTGTAGAACGTGACTCCCAGAAGGGGATTATTATCGGCAAACAGGGAGCCATGCTCAAAGAAGTGGGCAAACAGGCACGCCAGGATATCCAAAACCTGTTAGGCTCCAAGATTTTCCTGGAACTTTGGGTTAAGGTCAAAAAAGACTGGCGCAACCAGGAACGCGTCCTTCGTGACCTTGGCTTTCATCGCGACGCTTAAAAACAGAACTCGATTCTACGTCACTTTAGTTCAAGGGTTTATTGAGGTTAAAAATTGATATTATATAAATATGTATAGTTGTAGTAAGCATCATAAAAAAGCCGTCCCGATCTCTTGGCTGAGATAGTAATAGTCTCCTGATCATTTAAAGCGCCGCGTATGTGCGGCGCTTAACTTCTTGCTCTTTTTATCCTTTTCTTCCAGCGATGAAATAGGTGTGCTTTAAAAAAGGCCTTGTATGCACGATGTGCGGAGCGAAGGATTTGAATCTGAAGAAGCGATAGCGTTCGCCTTTACCCCCGAATTTAACCCTTTGTATGTTTTACATTCAAATAAATTCGGGGGTAACAGCGATCGTAAGATCAAATCATTTGCGAAGCGTATTCCATTCTACATACAGCAGCCTTTTTTAACGCAATCCATTTATTTCATCGCATACTTCCCTTCTCTTCGCATCATCCTAATTTTGAGATGCAAACGTCATTTCCGAAGAGAGGATGAATACGATTGCGAGATTTTTCGTGGAAGTATTTTGCGATGACTGGAGATGTCGGTGCGTATCTGTTATACCGGGAGAGCGCCATGACAAGGGAGCAAGATACGGATGAAGGAGAGTCGGACGAGCATGAAGAAGCCCGTGAATAGTACAAGCCACTGGCTTCTTCGCGAATGTTTGGGGGAAGAGGCATGCTTTACAGGGTGGAAGGAATCGTCATCCGCAGCATGGATTACGGTGAGGGGAACAAAATTATTACGCTTTGCACCGAAAGCGGAGGCAAAGCAGGCGTGCTGGTCAGAGGTGCAAAAAAGTCCAAAAGCCGTCACGCTGCTTTAACGCAGCCGTTTACGTACGGTGAATTCGTTTTTTTTCGAAACACAGGCTTAGGCACGTTGAATGCCGGTGAAATCATCCAATCCCACCATACATTACGCGAGGATATTACTAAGGCTGCTTACGCTTCCTATGCTTGTGAATTACTCGATCGGGTGTTACAGGATGAGGAAACAGGTGCGTTCTGGTTTAAGCAGCTAAAAGCATGTTTGGAGGCGCTGGAGAGTGGCAAAGATCCGCTGATCGTCATGAGTATTTATGAATTTAAAATATTGCAGGCGGCCGGATATGCTCCTCAGCTTGATGCATGTATTTCAAGTGGTCAACAATGTGCTGATGAAGATATGTTTGTCAGTCCGAGACTAGGCGGAGTTTTGTGTCGGAGCTACAAGCATTTTGATCCAGCGGCATTGAGCGTGACTCCACGTACATTGAAGTTGCTGCGCTTGTTCGCCAGAATGGATTTGAATCGGCTCGGCAACATTGACGTGAAGGACTCCACCAAGCTGGAGATCAAACATGTCATGCGTCAGTTCATGGATATGCAGTTGGAGGTCAAGCTGAAATCCCGCAATTTCTTGGATCAGCTCGACAAATACGATATGTGAAACGCCCTATTCTCTTGACTGTATTGCTGAAACCGTGTAATATCCTACTATATATCTCCTTCGGGAGCAGATGCATTGAACGAGAAAGTAGCGGGATGTATTCTCTGTAATTAGCGAGTTGGGGACGGTGTAAGCCCAGCGGGAATTCTTCGTGAACAAGGCACTCGGGAGCGTCTGAATGGACACGGAAAAGAGGATTACGATCTGATTGGTGATATAGGATCGCAATCAAGTAGGGTGGAACCGCGGGAGTCAGCTCTCGTCCCTACGTCTGTACAGGCGTAGAGGCGGGGGCTTTTTGCTGTCTCTAGCAAGGCTTTTGGGATAAAATAGCCCTGTACATACGAGCTTAATGAGAAGAAATCACCAACATTTGAGAGAAGTGGAAAGGGAGCGTGTACCAATGAATTTTCAGCAGATGATTTTAACGCTGCAACAATTTTGGGCTGAACACAACTGTATTATTGTACAGCCGTATGACACGGAAAAAGGGGCAGGCACGATGAACCCAATGACGTATTTACGTTCGATCGGACCTGAGCCGTGGAATGTAGCTTATGTTGAGCCTTCTCGTCGTCCGTCAGACGGACGTTATGGTGAGAACCCGAATCGCCTGTATCAGCATCATCAGTTCCAAGTCGTTTTGAAGCCTTCACCGGATAACATTCAGGAATTGTATTTGGAGAGTTTGAGCCGTTTGGGCATTAACCCTCTGGAGCATGATATTCGTTTCGTTGAAGACAACTGGGAAGCACCGACGTTGGGAGCGTGGGGCTTAGGTTGGGAAGTATGGCTGGACGGTATGGAAATTACCCAATTCACCTATTTCCAGCAAGTGGGCGGTATTGATGCCAGTCCGGTTGCGGTAGAAATCACGTATGGTATGGAACGTCTTGCTTCCTACATCCAGGACAAGGAGAATGTGTTCGATTTGGAGTGGGTCAATGGAATCACGTACGGTGATGTCTTCCACCAGCCTGAATTTGAGCATTCCAAGTATACGTTCGAAGTATCTGACGTCAAAATGCTCTTTACTCTTTTCAATATGTACGAAGAAGAGGCAAATAAAGCGATGGCGCAGCATCTTGTATTTCCAGCCTATGATTATGTGCTGAAATGTTCTCATGCGTTCAACTTGCTGGACGCTCGCGGAGCGATCAGTGTGACGGAACGGACTGGGTTTATTATACGAGTGCGCAATTTGGCGCGTCAGGTGGCTGCGACCTATCTGGAGGAGCGCGAGAAGCTGGGCTTCCCGCTGTTGAAGAAAGGAGGTGCGGCAAATGTCTAAGGATTTATTGTTTGAGATCGGATTGGAAGAAGTCCCTGCACGTTTTATCCCGAATGCAATTCAGCAGTTGAAGCAGCGTATGACGGCGTGGCTTGACAGCTCGCGTATTGCTTATGGTGCTGTAGAGGCTTATGCTACACCTCGCCGTTTGGCGGTACTTGTCAAGGAAGTAGCGGAGAAGCAAGAAGATATTAACGAAGAAGTTAAAGGTCCTTCCCGCAAAATCGCACTCGACGAAGCTGGTAACTGGAGCAAGGCTGCACTAGGCTTTGCTCGTAGCCAAGGTGTTGATCCTGAACAGTTCACGTTCAAGGAGCTTGGAGGCGTCGAATATATTTACGCAACTAAGAGCAGCATAGGTGTACCAACAGCGGAAGTGCTGTCCGAAGGTTTATTGCACATTTTACATGCGATGACATTCCCTAAATTCATGCGCTGGGCAAGTTATGACTTTAAATTTGTTCGTCCGATCCGCTGGTTGATTGCCTTGTTTGGTAACGATATTGTTAATTTGGAGATTGCCGGCGTACAGTCAGGAAATGTGACAAGAGGGCATCGTTTCCTGGGACAGGATGCCGTTGTAGAAAGTCCAGCTGACTATGTTGAAGTACTTCGCAAGCAGCATGTCATTGTGGACATTGAGGAACGTCAAACGCTTATTGTAAAGCAGATTGAAGCGTTGGCAGCCGAAAAAGATTGGACGATTGCGGTCAAGGATGATTTGCTGGAAGAAGTGCTGTATTTGGTGGAAACCCCAACAGTACTGTTCGGAGGTTTTGATCCTGCGTTCCTGAACATTCCGAAGGATGTACTCATTACTTCCATGCGTGAACATCAACGCTATTTCCCAGTGCTGGATCGCACAGGAGAGCTACTGCCATACTTTGTTACGGTACGTAACGGAGGAAGTCAATCGCTGGAAGTCATTGCTAAAGGGAATGAAAAAGTATTGCGTGCGCGGCTGTCTGATGCCAAATTCTTTTATGAAGAAGATCAGAAGCTGGAAATTAAGGATGCACTCTCCAAACTGGAAAGTATCGTTTTCCACGAAGAGCTGGGAACGGTTGGAGACAAAGTACGCCGGATTCGCCGTATTGCTGATGCTCTGGTAGAGAAGCTTCGCGTTTCTCCAGATACACAGGAATCGGTTAGTCGAGCAGCGGATATTTGTAAATTTGACCTGGTAACACAAATGGTATATGAGTTCCCGGAACTGCAAGGTGTGATGGGTGAGGACTATGCTCGTAAGGCTGGAGAGAAGGAAGAAGTGGCAAGAGCGGTGTTTGAGCATTACCAGCCGCGTTATGCAGGAGAAACGGTTCCTTCAACGAATGCTGGAGCGATTGTAAGTATCGCAGACAAGATAGATACTATTACAGGCTGCTTCTCCATCGGTATTATTCCAACAGGTTCACAGGACCCTTACGCGCTTCGTCGCCAGGCAGCAGGTATTGTGCAGATTTTGTTGGATCGTAAGCTTTCAGCTACGTTGTCTGATGTGTTCAATATCGCGCTCGATGTGCACGGCAATCTTGGAAATATGAAACGTTCCGCGGATGAAATACGTAAAGAATTACATGAGTTTTTTGGATTACGCGTGAAGAAACTATTGTCTGAGACACTTCGTTATGACGTTGTGGATGCTGTGCTTGCAGCTGGATATGACGACGTTGCTTCCGTTGTTAACCGTGGAGCTGCGTTAATGACTGCCGTACAAACAGGTGAGGTATTCAAAGCAACAGTTGAGTCCTTTAATCGTGTAGGTAATCTGGCTGCTAAAGCAGTGCATAAATCAGTTAATACGGGTGAGTTTACGGAACAAGGCGAAAAAACGCTTTACGAAGCATGGTATAGCGCTTATGAATCTTACAGCGTAGCTTTACAGGAAGGTGATGCGACACGGGCGTTAGCGCTAGCTTCATCCATTACCCCTGCGGTAACGGCGTTCTTTGATTCCGTTATGGTTATGGCTGAGGATGACGCTGTTCGTAATAATCGTTTGGCATTGCTGGCTGTTATTGACTCAGAACTGAAGTGTTTTGCCGATTTTTCCAAGCTTGTAGTTTAAACGTCAGTTGTGGTAGTATGAACAACTTGAAAAAATGGGTATAAATATACGGAACGGTGTAAGAGTAATCTTGCAGCCGTTCCGTATTTTACTCGAATGCGGATGGGGGATGCTTATGGGGGGAACCGGAACTTTACTGGGTGTGAGGATCGTTGTTGACGGGGACGCTTGTCCTGTTAAAAGTGAAATTGCGGAGATAGCTTCCCGTTTTCATATTGAGGTTATTATGGTATCTTCATATGATCATCTCATTCAGGGCAGCAAAGGTGTAAGCGTCGTTAAAGTAGACCGAAGCGACCAAAGTGCCGATCTCTATATTGCCAATCATATCCGCCGCGGAGATATTGTAACCACCAATGATTATGGTCTTGCTGCACTTGCCTTGGCAAAAGGTTGTGAAGTGATGTCTTTTCGCGGAGCTATGTATCGAAACGATTCGATAGATTTCATGCTTGACCGACGTCATACTTCTGCCAAAGAACGGAAAAAGGGACGTTATGGAAAAGGCCCTAAACCGTTTTCATTAGAGGATCGTGAAGTTTTTCAACATAAACTGACAAAACTTTTACTTCGCTTGCAGGAGAATGAGTAACGGTATCGAATTATATTTACGTGCTAAAGAGATGAAGGTGGTTAATATGAGTGCCGGACAAGGTAACATACCGGACGATATCATTGAGTCAGTTTTACAACATCATGATATTGTAGATACGGTAAGCAAGTACGTGCATTTGACCAAGCAGGGGAAATATATGAAAGGCCTCTGTCCTTTTCATTCCGAAAAAACCCCTTCATTCACCGTGACACCGGATCGTCAGATTTTTTACTGCTACGGCTGCGGCGCGGGAGGCAATGCCATCAAGTTTATGATGGAAATCGAAGGACTATCCTTTCCCGAAGCTGTCAGGACAATGGCAGAAGAAAGTCATATCCCGCTCGGCGAATGGCAGGGACGTGATTCATCGCATCAGCATCCTGAGTTGGACAGGCTGTTGCAAGCGTATGAGTTAACTTCTAAGATGTACCATTTTTTGCTTAAAAATACGGAGCACGGCAAACCAGCTATGGAATACTTGCGCTCACGAGGATTCAGTGACAAGATCATTGATCAATTTCAAATTGGCTATGCACCCAACCGATGGGATACGATCGTTCAGTTTCTGGATAAGCGTTCTTTTGATCCCGTGGAGATGGAAAAGGGAGGGCTTATTTCTCCCCGGCATGAGGGTGATGGATATGTGGATCGATTCAGAGATCGTATCATGTTTCCCATTTGGAATCGCAACGGAAAAGTCATTGCCTTTGCAGGCCGTATACTTGGTGAGGGACAGCCGAAGTATTTGAATTCACCGGAGACCAAGCTATTCAATAAGAGCCGAACGCTGTACAATCTCCATCATGCTAAAACCTCAATTCGCAAGCTTCGCCAAAGTGTTCTTTTTGAAGGCTACGGTGA
Source organism: Paenibacillus sp. 1182 (assembly GCF_017833915.1). Lineage (NCBI taxonomy): Bacteria > Bacillati > Bacillota > Bacilli > Caryophanales > Paenibacillaceae > Paenibacillus > Paenibacillus sp. 1182. The sequence continues at coordinate 117,041 of NZ_JAFICR010000006.1, forward strand.
TGTCATCTCGGCATGGGAAGCTGGCGTACAAAATGGGGTGGCCGCCATGGGCACTGCTCTAACAGAGCACCATGCTACGATGTTAAAAGGACTGTGCGACGAGGTCATTATTTGTTATGATGGTGACCGGGCAGGACAAGCTGCTGCGCTTAAAAATTTTCCGCTGTTGGAAAATGCGGGGCTTCACGTGAAAGTAGCGCTGGTCAGTGACGGTATGGACCCGGATGATTTTATCCGGCAATACGGCGGCGAACGATTCCAGCGCCAAATTATCGAAAGTGCTGTTTCAACGGTGAAATTTAAGCTTATATATCTGAAAAAAAACCATATACTGCAAGAGGAAGAAGGAAGAATCGCGTATTCCCGCGAAGCATTAAATGTCATTGCACCTCTGTCATCCCCGACCGAGCGGGAAGTGTATCTGCGCGAAGTGTCAGCCGAAGTCAAGGTGGATTTTGAAACCTTGAAGCAAGAATGCAATTTACTGCGTCAATCCCTGCAAAAAAAACAGAACTTTGGGGATAATAACGAAAATGGGTGGAATAATGGTAGGCATAAAAAAGGGCAGGTCTCCACACCTAATCTGTTGCCGGCTTACCATGTGGCTGAACGCAGACTGCTTCACTGGATGATGCAGGATTTAGAAGCTGCAGAGTATGTAGAAAAGCATCTGGGCGACGCCTTTAATATTGAGGATCATGCAGCAATTGCTGCTTATCTATATGCCTATTACGCGCAAGGGAAGTTACCGGATACAAGCCGTTTTATTTCATCTTTGCAAGACGACCGACTGGAGAAGAACGTAAGTTCGATCATGATGATGGATGCTCCAGGCGTATGGGCACCGCACATTTTGGATGATTATATTCATCAAGTGCGAAAATTTCCATTGCAGGAGCAACTGGATTTGAAGAGGGAAGAAATGAGAGCCGCTGAGCGCTTAGGTGACTTTCTGCGCGCAGCACAAATTGCAAGTGAGATTATAGCCCTAGAGAGACAATGAACACACAGAGGTCGGATGTTTCTAGGGAGGAGGGAGTCGAAAGATGGCGAATGATCAGCATACTGAACTGGAGACGGAACTAACACTGGATCAGGTTAAAGATCAACTGATTGAGTTGGGTAAAAAAAGTTCTTCTCTGAACTACAAAGATATCATGGAAAAACTATCGCCGTTTGATCAGGACCCCGAGCAAATGGATGAGTTTTATGAGCAGCTGGGTGACTTGGGGATTGAGGTTGTGAATGACAACGACGAAGAAGTTACCAGATTGCGTCAAAATGACGACCCGGAAAACAATGATGGGGATGATTTTAATTTCGATGACGATCTGAGCCTGCCTCCCGGTATTAAAATTAATGATCCAGTCCGGATGTACTTGAAAGAAATCGGTCGTGTACCGTTGCTTTCTGCTGATGATGAGGTGGAGCTTGCCAAACGGATCAATAACGGCGATGAAGAAGCTAAGCGCCGGTTGGCAGAAGCGAACTTGCGTCTGGTTGTAAGTATTGCCAAACGTTATGTTGGTCGCGGAATGCTTTTCCTGGATCTGATTCAGGAAGGTAATATGGGTTTGATTAAGGCAGTAGAAAAATTTGATTACGAAAAAGGCTTTAAATTCAGTACCTATGCAACCTGGTGGATTCGTCAGGCCATTACGCGCGCGATAGCCGATCAGGCGAGAACGATTCGTATTCCGGTGCATATGGTGGAAACGATCAACAAGCTGATTCGCGTATCGCGTCAACTGTTGCAAGAGCTGGGGCGCGAACCTACGCCCGAGGAAGTGGCTGCCGAAATGGAGCTGAGCGTGGAAAAAGTACGGGAAATTATGAAAATTGCCCAAGAACCGGTTTCATTGGAAACACCAATTGGTGAAGAGGATGACTCACATCTGGGGGATTTCATTGAGGATCAAGAAGCGTTGGCGCCTGCAGATGCGGCTGCCTATGAACTTCTGAAGGAACAGCTCGAGGATGTACTGGATACGTTAACCGAACGGGAAGAGAATGTTTTGCGTCTCCGCTTTGGTTTGGACGACGGAAGAACCAGAACCCTTGAAGAAGTGGGTAAAGTGTTTGGTGTTACACGTGAACGTATTCGTCAGATTGAGGCCAAAGCGCTACGTAAGTTGCGCCATCCAAGCCGCAGTAAGCGACTGAAGGATTTCCTCGAATAGAAGCGTTACATTGCGGACCTTCTGCGGCTTGAAGCGCGCAGGAGGTCTTTTTTTATCTCATGGCAGTCTTGGTGGAGGGGAAGAAGCTTGGACCAGGAGAAAAAGCGGGCAATACTGTTACATGAAATTGAGCATTGGCGGCGAAGTCGGCTGCTCCCTGAGCAATATTGCGATTTTTTGTCTAACCTGTATCGGGAGGACGAAGATCCGACGCAGAGCCAGAACCGTAACAACACCGGGCTGCTTACATATCTTAGACACGGGCATGGGATCGCCTGGCTTCTTGGTTTTGTCATTATTTCCTGCATTTGTTTGATCGGTTTTTATTTTACCGCTTTTCCGTTGGCAATGCAAATATTCTCGGCGAGTGCAGTTACTACGATTTGCTATGGAGTGGCCGCATTTTGGCGGTCTTCTGAAAAGAGTATGAGTGCGATGTTGAGCACTTTAGGCAGTGCGATTATGTTGGGTTCGGGTGTATGGATCATTCAGCTCCATCAAGGTGAAGCTAAGGTTTGGTTTCTTTTGCTCGTAGGCCTATGCGGTGTGGTATGGTGTCTTGTGGGATTAACTTTGCGGATCAGCTTGCTTCATTACTGTGGCATTGCTGGGCTACTTTTAGTGTACGCGATCCTTATAGGCCGCTACTGGCCTACAGCAACTTTAGTGATGCTTGAGGCATTTTGGATTTTGCACGCAGTATTGTTGATCTGGTTAAGCTGGTGGGTACATCGCCGCTTTCCGCGTCTCGCTTTGGTTTATTTCGCTATAGGCATGACACTAGCATTCATGGCTGAAGCAGACACGTTTATCCTGCGCCATCAAGCGGCGGGAGATGTGGTGTTTTACAGCATACTGAAGTTGGCATTTGTTGTTGGAATTTTATTTTGGACTCGAAAAAAATGGATTACGTGGGTGACGTTATGAAACTTTCTCAACGATTACAATATATTATGGAACAAATACCTGCCGGGAGCAGACTTGCGGATATTGGCTCGGATCATGGACTACTCCCCGTGGCCGCAGTGCGTAGTGGCAGAGTACCGCAAGCTGTGGCGGGTGAAGTCAATGATGGACCGTTGCGTGCGGCTCAAAAGCAGGTGGCCGAAGCAGGTCTCACGGATCGCATTGCGGTTAGAAAGGGAGATGGCTTGGCTGTAATTAAGGTCGATGAAGTTGATGTTATTACGATAGCCGGGATGGGTGGTGCCTTGATCGCTACCATTTTAGAGCAAGGGAAAGACAAGCTTGTTTCAGTGAAACAACTTGTTCTACAGCCTAACGTAGGAGAGGATATCTTACGCCGTTGGCTCATCGAACATCAATGGGTACTAACAAGTGAACATATTATGGAAGAAGACGGGAAAATATATGAGATTCTGACGGCAGTACCTGATTCGGTAAGCCCACTGAAACAGGATGCGCTGTATCAACCATGGAAAATTCCCGATAGTTCGCTGGTACTGACACCGGATTTGTTGATGCAACTCGGACCACTATTGGTCAAAGCACCGAATGAAATCTTTTTTTATAAATGGAAATTGGAGATTCGCAAGCTTGAGGATGTGCTGGCACAAGTGGCACGATCAGATCAGGAATCCGCACAGCATAAGCGGGAGCAATTGCGCAAGCAAATTGAACAGCTAGAGGAGGTACTTGCATGTTTGCCAAAGGACAGACAGTAATTAGCTATATGGAGCAGCTGGCTCCGAAATACTTGGCAGTTCCGGACGATAGAATCGGGCTTCAGCTGGGTAGTCTGCAAAAGGAAATCAAAAGCATATTAGTAGCCCTAGATGTTAATGATGAGGTTGTCGAAGAGGCACTCCGCATAAAAGCTGACCTCATTATTGCGCATCATGCGATTATATTCCGCCCACTTAAAGCTTTGAACACAGATCAGCCTGCGGGTAGATTGTATGAAAAACTGATCAAGAATGATATTGCTGTCTACATCAGTCATACGAATCTGGATACAGCTGAGGACGGCATGAATGACTGGATGGCAGAAGCACTGGGTATTCAAAGTGAAGGTACGCTTGAGGATGTTCACACCGAGCAATTATTCAAGCTTGTTGTTTTCGTACCCAAAACACATCATCAACGGGTACTGGATGCCATACTGGGGGCGGGAGCTGGACATATCGGCAACTACAGCCATTGCAGCTTTAACATTGACGGCTATGGAACTTTTGTGCCGGGTGAAGGCACACAGCCGTTTTTGGGTGAGCAGGGTAAAATGGAACGTAGTGAAGAGGTTCGTATTGAGACCATTGTACCGCAGGGTGTACGCAATAAAGTTGTTCAAGCGATGCTGAAGGCTCATCCTTATGAAGAGGTGGCTTATGACCTGTATCACATGGATTTGCAGGGCCGTTCCTTTGGTTTGGGACGGGTGGGCAAGCTTAAGGAAACTCGCACGCTACGGGAGTTTGTCGATGTTGTGAAAAATGGCCTCAACGTGGAGCATGTACGTGTGGTGGGCGACTTGGACCGTATGATCAAAAAGGCAGCCGTGCTTGGGGGCTCAGGCAGCCGCTATGTGAATAAGTCGCTTTTCAAAGGTGCTGATGTATTGGTCACAGGGGATATTGACTATCACACGGCTCACGATGCCCTGATGGCGGGGATTGCTATTATTGACCCTGGACATAATGCTGAAAAGATTATGAAGCCTAAAACCGCAGAATGGATGCGCAAACGCTTGGTAGAAGGTCGTTATTCAACGGAAGTACATGTATCTCAGGTAGAAACCGAACCTTTTCAATTTTTGTAAAATCTCAACATCTATGAGAAAATGAAGATGCTCTATTATTTTTTTCGTAGGGAGAGGTTCTATGCGGACGCTGATAGCTGATTCTGCAATTCATGCCTATCCAGGTATGGTCGCTGTTGTTACTTCCCGCTATGAGGGGGAAAATAATGTAATGGCCTCAGGCTGGCATACCTATATCGGATCATCACCGGGCATGTATGGCATTTCACTGAGGAAGGAAACATATTCTCACGGACTGATCGAGAAAAGCGGAGGCTTTGGTATTCAGTTTCTGCCTGCGCACAGATCGGAATGGATTCAGGCTGTAGGTACCTTTAGTGGTAAAGATGTAGATAAGTTTCAGCAGTTTGGCATTGCATATGAGGATGGAATTTCAGTCAATGTGCCTATATTGCTGGAGGCTTATCTTGCTTATGAGTGTAAAGTCGTGGATATTCATACCTATGGAGATCATGATTGGATCGTCGGTGAAATACAGCAGACCTACCGAGATGATGAACTGTTCCTAGATGAGGACGTTCCTGATTTTAGTAAGCTTTCTATCCCGCTATACGTGGGAAGGTCTGCTTATTATGTGGCGGATGATTCATTGCAGAGAAAGGTACATCCGTTTTATTTGGGCAAGTAAACAGAGATCTATACGTTTTACAATATTTTCAGGGTTGTATCATGCGCGCGTTCCCTGTATACTATGTAATGTTGTTCGGAAAGTTTGACAGACAATCGCTGGTGGCGTAAGCCGCGAGAGGAAAGTCCGGGCTCCATAGGGCAGGATGCTGGATAACGTCCAGTCAGCGCGAGTTGAAGGATAGTGCCACAGAAATGGACCGCCGATGGCCGCTTGCGGCACAGGCAAGGATGGAACCGAGGTGTAAGAGACCCCGAGGAACGCTGGTGACTTCGTTCCTGGTAAACCCCATCTGGAGCAAGACCTAATGGGACACAGCTTCTTCGCGAAGCAGCCTTAGCCCGAGGCGTGTCTAGGTTGGTCGCTGGAGCTGGATAGCAATGTTCGGCCTAGATAGATGATTGTCGCTTGTAGTGGGAGGGTAGTTCCCGTCTGTACCACGAATAGCACAGAACCCGGCTTACGGAAAACTTTCCCCACTGCAACACCTTAAAAAGTATGAATTTAACTTTTGTAAATGACCTGTTTGCATGAAAGCCTTTAATCCAAATGTATTTATTGAATTAAAAAGGGTGTGTCATATTCCTGTGGGAATGATGGCACACCCTTTTTAACATACCGTACTTACGCAGATATAGTGCATTCTTAGAATGAAGCCCCCAGCATAATTACTGTGGGCTTTCATCCTAATTTTTACTTCTCTACCGTAAAACCGTTCGAGAATGAGGCACGTAGTCAGCGTAGCAAACGCATTTGAATCTACAGAGGCGAGGCGTACATCTTTGTCCCAGATTCCAACATGCTATTCAAATTCCAAACGAATCAGAGGGAACAGCGATCGTAAAATCAAATGATTCGTGAAGCGGCCTCACGTACGTGTCCTGCCAACTCCATCATCGCACGCTGTTTACAACACTTTCCTCTGTGTACATCTTCAGTGCCCGATCCAATCGGTCAACTGCTTTTGGAAGCAAGGAAGGATCCGTATGCGTGAAGTTGATTCGCATATGGTTGCTGCCACTTAGGTCAGCATAGAAGACTTGTCCAGGCACAAATGCCACTCCTTCCTGAATTGCGAGTTGCAGCAACCGATCAGAACGGAATCCCTCGGGTAAAGTAACCCACATAAACATACCGCCAAGTGCATCATTCCAGGTGATTCCTTCCCATTGGCGTTCTTTCATCAGCGACGTGAGACGTAGCATACGAGTATGGTACTCAGCAGACACAGTACGAATATGTCCGTCCAAGTCAAAAAAGTCCAATAACTCATTCAAAGCACGTTGATCAATACTGCTGGAGTGCAGATCGGCAGATTGTTTGGCATTGGCGACTTTAACGACAATCGCTTGATTAGCTACCAGCCAACCAGATCGAACACCAGGAGCGACGGTTTTGGAGAATGTAGAAGTGTACATCACATGACCGTCTCCACCTAGCTGTTGATCGATTGAGAAAAGGGATGGAAAGTTAAGGTTTTCGTCAAATTTAAGACGTCCGTAAGGATCATCTTCAAAAATCAAAGTGCCGTATTTACGGCATATTTCAACAACGCCTGTTCTTCGTTCCATACTCCAAACACTTCCTGCCGGGTTGGAGAAGGTTGGGATGACATACACGAATTTAGGCTGATGTTTTTTGATCTTGGCTTCAAGATCTTCTAATCGCATACCGTTAGAGTCTGTATCTACACTTACAATGTTGGCACCATAGGAATTAAATACCTGAAGAGCTGCCAAATAAGTAGGGGACTCCACCAATACAGTATCCTGCGGATCGAGCAATACACGCGAAACCAGATCAATGGTCTGCTGTGAGCCCGTCGTCATGATGATGTTATCTCTGGTGACGGAGATGCCTTGGGATGACATGATTGCTGCAAGACGTTCCCGTAGAGGAATGTAGCCCTCGGTTAGGCCGTATTGAAGAGCGGTAGTACCGCCGAGGCGAAATACCTGCTCATAGGCTTTAGCAACAGCTTCGATGGGGAAAAAGGCATCGGCAGGAAGGCCGCCTGCCAGAGATAACACATCTGTTCCCTGTGTCAGCTTTAAAATGTCCCTTACCATGGACGAGCCCTGAGTACGAGCCATACCCGAAAATTTGTGTTCCAATCCAATCATCTCCTGTGTTCTATACTGTACTATGAAATTTGTTGTATTATATCGATAATGAAGTATAACAGTAAACGTCTAAATGTAACAGTTGATTTTTGGAGGGGACGGTTCCGATGCATATTGATCTCAGCCGCAATAGCAGTGTTAAATTATATTTACAGATTGCCAAAACATTAGCAGATCGCATCCAGTCTGGACTGTTGCCTCAGGGCACAAAGCTTCCCTCTGTCCGTCATTTGTCCAGTTTGCTTGCGGTAAGTCCCGTAACTGTAAGCAAGGCATATGCTGAGCTGGAGTCTATTAATCTGGTTACCTGTACACAGGGAAAAGGTTGCTATGTAGCAGAGCCTTCGGTAGCTGTTCAACGTGAGGGAGCGCAGGATTTGTCATGGCAAATGTCGCTGATCGATTATTTGCCACGCGCACAGTTATGGAGAAACTTTAACCATAGCAGACAGGTTCCCTATTCTTTTCATATAGCAGCAATTCAACCGGAGCTTCTTCCTACACGCGAAATCATCGCTGATACTCAACGTCTATCCTCTGGAAATCCTGATGCAATGGCAGCATACGGTACTTTTGAAGGTGATTTAGCGCTGAGGGAAGTGTTTGTAGATCACCTGAACGAACGTGGCCTATGCACTGTTGCAGAACAGCTGCTCGTGACCAGTGGTGCCCAACAGGGCATTGACCTGGTGGCACGTACTTTTGTTGGTTCTGGAGATGTTGTCTACATGGAGGCTCCTACATATACGGGGGCCATTGATGTATTTACCAGTCGTGGTGCCAAAGTAATTATGATTCCGATGGATGAGCAGGGCATGCGGATCGATATCCTCACGCGTCTTTGTGATACTCATCCCCCAAAACTGATCTACACGATACCCACCTTTCATAATCCTACCGGAGTAACTTTAACGACGGCCAGACGCACACAATTATTGGATCTAGCTCAAAGTTATCATTGCCTCATTGTTGAGGATGATCCATTTTCTGACCTCTACTATAAAACAAAGCCGCCACTCTCTATCAAGGCACATGATCAATCCGGACATGTGATATATATCAAAAGCTTTAGCAAAACCGTTGCTCCCGGCTGCCGTATAGCTTGTGTAGCGGCCACTGGCAGTGTAATGGATCGTTTGGTGGCTGCCAAGTCTACTACGGATTTGGGGAGCCCTCTATTAACGCAAAAAGCGCTATTGCCCTTTATCAGGAACCGTCTTGATCGACATCTTGTCTGGTTGCGGGAACAAATGCGGGATCGGTTGACAGTCGCATTGTATACGCTCCAGCGCTATGCTCCGCCAGAGGTTAGCTGGTATGCTCCCGAAGGCGGCTTAAATGTGTGGATTAAGCTTCCTCCTAATGTTGATATTCCAGAATTGGAGCGGCTGGCTGACCGAGAAGGCGTTTCCTTTTTACCTGGTGCAGTGTGCTATGCAGGTGGTATGGACAGTAATCATATCCGTATTTCTTTTTCGTATGTGGACAAGGAAACACTTATAACAGGTCTTCACAAACTGTGCCGTTTGTTGGGCGAACTGCTTGATCATTCGGTCATTGTTGAACGGAAGCCTATTTTATAAGGGATATTTGTATTAGGGGGTAAACATCCAAGCACAGCACATGCCTTCTTAATATGCTGTACTAATTCACCGAAAGGAGTTGCACATTATGAGTCATTGCCCTTACGACCCGATCGTGTGCCCGCCGATCCAATTTGTAAATCATCAATTTTTCCCACAAGTCGTGCCTGTGGTTCATCCAATTGAAATTGTTAATCAGACGCACATTGTACCTGTACCACATCACGTATTTCCGGTGAGTATAAAGGATCCTGGAGAACCTTGCTGTCATACTCGCAGTCATAGCAAGCGTCCTGTTCGCAGCAGTTCCAAGCGTTAATAAAGCCCAAAAAAGCAGCCATGGAGCAACATGGCTGCTTTTTTCCAATAAGGAATCTTACGTTTCCAGTTTCTTTAAAATAGATTTTAACTTGTCACTTAAATGCTGTGGATAGAATTGCAAAGGAACATATGGACGTTGTGCTGCTTTCAACGCTTTATACACGTCAATTTGACCATATCCGAAATATTTGTCATGCCCTGGTGTGCCCAAGTCAATTACGCTGCTTCTCATTAAATCCATAACCTCTTTGTTGGTCAGATCGGGGTTAACGGATCGAATCAGGGCAGCAAGTGCTGATACATGGGGACTGGCCATTGAAGTGCCCGACAGTGCAGCATATTGATTCCCTGGGTACGTACTGGCAATACTTGCACCTGGAGCCATGACGTCTACATAATCTCCATAGTTAGAAAAGGATGCACGGTGCATAGAAGAATCTGTAGCGGAAACGGCAAACACTTCAGGATACGCTGCTGGATAGCCAGGTCGTTCCGTATTGTCATTGCCTGTGGCTGCGATTAATACGACATCTTTTTCATAGGCGTATTTGATCGCATCATGCAAAAATTCAGCTTGTGCGTAATTGCCCAGACTCAAATTGATGACCTTGGCACCGTGATCAGCTGCCCAGATAATACCTTCTGCAACCGAGTAAGTCGTGCCGGAGCCGGATTGGTCAAGTACCTTGATCGGCATGACTTTGTTGTACCATGTCATGCCAGCGACCCCCTCACCATTATTCACGAGGGCAGAAATGATGCCGGCGACGTGCGTTCCATGACCGACGTCATCATAAGGCTTTTCAGACGGGTTTACCACGTTATGACCTGAAAGGATTTGACCTTTTAGGTCGGGGTGATTCAAATCTACTCCCGTATCTACGACAGCGACAATTACGTCCTTGCTGCCTTTGCTTAATTTCCAACCTCGGTTGGTTTCAGTTGCCGGCAGATTCCATTGATAGCGGGAAAAGAGCAAATCATTGGGAATAGAGCTGTCCGCTTTGATAGGTGTGCTCTCATTGGTTAGATACATATAGTGAGGTTCCGTATAAAGCGGGTTCCACTTTCTTGAAAAATATTGCTTTAGCTCCTTAAAGTTCATCTTATCCGAATGAAATACATAGGTATAACCAAGCTTGCGGCCTGGCGCACAGTGTAAATCTGCTGCAATTTCCTGCAGTTGTCGTGAATCAGGATTATGATGGAAGCGAACGACAATTTCATTTTCAAAATAATGGCTTGCATTTTCGTTGTCGTGGCCCGTCTTGACAGTAATATCGTGCAATGTGTCGGGATGTACGGATTCGATTTTGTAGCTGCCTTCTTTTGGATAGGGAATCAAACGCAAATTTTTCCGCTGATGCTTCTCCACGTCACGCAATACTTGCTGACTGACCAGAGCAGCAACGCCGCATGTTCCGTCAGCCGATGGTTCTGCCATGACAAAATATTTACCGCCTTCAGCCTGAAATGCAGCAGATTCGTAGGATTTATTTTGCATGACGGAACGGCGAGCCGCAGCCAAGCTGCTTTTAATTTGAGGATGACTGAGCAGACGAGTTTGTGCTTTGCTGCCCGTGTAGGTGTTCGTATTCCCGTCGCTTGTGTGAATCCACTGTAACGTATGAAGATGACTGTGCGATTGCTGTAGCGTGCGGGTAAATTCCCTTTTCTGATCAGCAGTTTTACCATCAAGTTCCCGCATCACGTACTGAATATCCTGCCTTGCATCCATGCGTGTGAGGGTATCCGTAGCGGACAGGTCCAAAGCCAACATTCCTTTTTTGAGTTGCTTCTCTTGCTGTGGCACCATCTTGGCCGTATATTCGGGCTGCGGTGTATGGCGGTGATCACGGGAAGGCAGCATCAGTGTGATGAGAAGCACCCCGGCAGCTGCTCCTAGCAGGGGTTTTAACCATTTTCGCCGAGACATGGGACCGTCCTCCTTGAGAATTCATAAATTTATGGTTTAGCGTGAGGAGGTTGGCATGTTTTTATACCTTTCAATGCTTATTTGTGGTAGGATAAATACTGAAAATTACAGCTCTTTCGGTTAGAGGGGACTATTTTCGGGTAACCAAATTGATGAACAAGCAACAAATAAGGGGGAGCTGCCTTGATGTCAGCAGTCAACGTACAAAAATTATGTGAGTCGGCGCAGGAGAGACTGAAAACTGCCGTGAAACGGGTGGAAACATTCCTCAATGAGCATGCTCTGCCGCAACTGGCTGCAGATGGCAATGAGGAGTCCGTGCTCTTTTACAAAGGCTTTTTGTCGGATCTCCGTCATGTCCTTGTTTTTTCCGAAGTATCTTATGAAAAGTTGGGTGTGGCTTTACGCCGTGCCAATTTTGACGTCGATTTTGCGGAAAAGGCATTGTATAACGTTTACCATGACTGCGTGAACAGCTTTTTTTATCCCAAAAATGAATCTTACGCAGAGGATGGACGCTATGCGTATACGGGACAAGATGCTATCCGCTTCCGTAAAACGCCAGTGCCAGCCGCTCGCGAAGTGATCATGGACATTACGAAAAATTTTGAAGAATTGCGTGATGATCTGACTTATTATGAAAGTGACTATTTGACTCAGCGCCGGATGCAGACTCGCCGTACTCATGCATAAAGCATTCAACGGGGAAGATCATTTCTAATCAAAAACTAAAACAAGACAAGCAAGCCGTTTTCTACTTGCTTCCTGCCATTTTGGAGGAGGTGAAGGAAGCGGCTTTTTTCGTATGTCACCAACTGCCATATACCATAAACGCATAGGTGCGGGATAGCGGGGGGACAATGAATCCGAGGTGATGATCATGAGCCAAGAGGCCAAGCCAATCGTTAAGTGTAGCGTAGCCAATTGTCATTATTGGGGAGAAAACAACTTGTGCAAGGCAGATTTGATCATGATTGAAGTTGATGGTCATGCCGGAAAGAAATTTAAAGAAGAATATGCGGGGGAAAGCTTCAGTTCAGAAGAACGTGATAAGGCCGACACGTCAGCCGCAACCTGTTGCCACACTTTTAAACCGAAGTCCGTGTAAATTTTATTACGCGATTCATTTTGCATTTGGAGGTGCAGTTTATTATGGAAGATCATGAAAACGACAAGCATCAGAATGAAGAGCATGTTAGCCGCAAACGTGTAGATTACCCCCGTCACATTCATGAACGATCTGCCAAGCGCCGTAATGATCGTGAGGAATATGCAGCAGAGGTTGCTCCCGGCTCAGTTGTGACTCGACATGAGGTCAAGGGTGAAGAGCAAGTTATAAACAATAGTGGTCGTATTTCTGGCTATGTTGGTCTGGCTGCGGGAATTGCCTCATTGTTTATGTGGTCCATAGTACTGGGGCCTATTGCTGCAGTTTTAGGCTTTTTTGCTTATGTGAATGGCAGCAAAACGACCGGCATTTGGTCGATTGGTCTTGGGGCGCTGGCGACATTGAGTTATTTTGCTTTTATCCCGTTCGTTCGCTGACCTTGCTGGAGGAAAAAGTACAGTTTTCTTTTGTATATCCGAGAAAAATCATCTTAGTGATATAATTACATTTAAGCTGATCTATAAAGCTCCGCTGTCTTTTCGACAGAAACGGAGCTTTTTTTCATTAAAAGGTATGGAAGTACATAGTAAAAAGTTGTATCATAGCAGTAACGACAAGCTATTTGGGATATAACAACTATAGAAAGTTGGGAACACCACATGCAAATTGATCCGCGCGTGTCCAAGTCCATGTTAGACATGCAGCTGTTAAATAATATGAGTGCTACAACCCAGACGGGGACAACGGACGCTTTTTCCGGATTACTGGAACAAGTAGGTCAGTTGGAAACAGATGGTGCTGTGACTCGAGAAAATTCAAGTGATGTTACCAGAGACGAAAATGGTTTGCTTTGGCTTCAATTGGGACCTTCGAGGGGAACGGCTTCGTCATTGTATCCCGCTCCTTCCAGCACAGCAACAGACGGGCCTACAACACCTACGGCATATGATGATATGATTAACGAGGCTAGTCAGAAATACGGCGTTCCAGTAGCGTTGATTAAAGCAGTTATTGATACGGAATCTTCATTCAATCCGTCGGTCACTTCTTCGGCCGGGGCCAAAGGGCTTATGCAACTTATGGATGCTACGGCTCAAGGTCTGGGAGTCAGTGACCCGTATGATCCTGGACAAAATATTGATGCTGGAGTTCGTTATTTGTCTTATCAGATTAAACGTTTTAACGGACAAGAAAATATGGCGCTGGCTGCATATAATGCAGGTCCCGGACGGGTGCAGCGGCTTGGTGTAAGTAGTGATGAACAGTTAATGTCTGTACTAGATAAGCTTCCGCTGGAAACGCAAAGATATATTAACAAGATTCAAAATGCACGTGAAAAATATACGATCTAAGCCCTATAGCTTATAACGAAAAAAGTGTGTAATTTCAATTAGATTAGGTCCGCAGAACAGGGTCAATATGGGGAAAGGGTGTCGCTATAATGTAGCGGCCTTTCCCTGTTTTGGTCTTTTTTTGTTGCAGCAGTTGTAGGGCAGAAAGGGGAGTTTAATGAAATATTTTGATTATGCGGCGACAACTCCGCCTTTTGAAGAGGTGATTACAACCGTTGCTGAGATCATGAGACGCCACTATGGCAATCCATCTTCGATGCATCGGTATGGAGAGGATGCGGATAAGTTGCTTAAGCGTTCGCGCGAAGTATGTGCTGCGGCTTTGGGAGTGTATCCATCAGAGATTGTCTTCACATCTGGGGCAACGGAAAGCAACAATCTTGCTATTAAGGGAGTAGCTTTGCAGTATCAGACCAGAGGCAAGCATATTGTTACTGTATCGACAGAACACCCGTCTGTGTATGAAGCTTGCAGACAACTGACAAATCTGGGTTTTGAGGTTACATTTTTACCTGTCGATGCAGAAGGGCATGTGAGCGCCGAACAGGTTTGTGCCGCTGTCCGTAAAGATACGATTTTAGTCAGTATTATGCATGTCAATAATGAGACGGGAAGGGTGCAACCGGTGCATGATATCGGAGCTGCGCTGAAGAAACAGTTCCCCCGTATTCTATTTCATATTGACGGTGTACAAGGGTTTGGAAAGCTGCCGGTTGATATCCGGGGCTGGCAGGCTGATCTGTACAGCCTCTCTGCGCATAAGCTGCGTGGACCTAAAGGTGCTGGACTACTATTCGTTCGGGAAGGTGTAGAGGTTTTCCCACTGCATAGTGGCGGCTCTCAGGAGCAGGGTTTTCGTGCAGGTACGGAAAATGTGCCACTGCTTGTTGGTATGTCCAAAGCGGTACGACTAGCGGGCGAACGACAAGCAGAAACAGCACGACGTATGACCGAGTGGAGAGAACGGGTGGTCGCAGAAGTGCAGACAATCCCTCAACTGCGGCTAAACAGCGGGGAGGAAGCACCGCATATTGTCCACTTTTCGTATCCGGGTATGAAGGCCGAGGTGCTGCTGCATACGCTGGAGCAACTAGGTGTGGTCGTATCCACCAAATCGGCTTGTTCTTCGAAGTTGGCCGAGCCCAGCCGGGTGCTGCAGGCGATGGGCCGCAATGAGGCAGAAGCATCTGGCGGCATTCGTATCAGCTTCGGTGACGAGCATACGGAACAGGATATTGACGAGCTTATACTTGCACTGCAACAGGCTGTAGCCAAGCTGGAATCCCTTGAAAGGTGGAAACGTTAAAATGCACTATGATATGCTGTTACTTCGCTTCGGTGAATTTACATTAAAAGGGAAGAATCGGACTCGTTTTGAAAAGGCAGTACTGAATCACGTGAAGCTGCTGCTCAAGCCGTTTCCCGGCGCTTCTTTGCGGAAGGAATTTGGACGGATTTATGTGGTACTCGGAGGAGAGCCTTATGAACAGATCATTCAAGTGTTACAAAAAGTGTTTGGCATCACGACAATAAGTCCTGTCAAAATGGCTCCTGTCGAGCTGGGTGCTATAATTGAGACCGCTGTAGCTTTGATGCGTGAGCTGAATGTGGCCGAGGGAACGACTTTCAAGGTAAATGCCCGCAGAGTGTGGAAGGAGTTTGCTCATTCCTCACAAGAGATGAACCATTTAATTGGTTCTCCTATTTTGCGAGAGTTTCAAGCGTTGAGGGTCGATGTGCATCAACCAGATATTGAGTTGCGTGTGGAGGTCAGAGAGCAGGCGGCCTATATATTCAGCGATGTTATTATGGCTGTAGGGGGCTTTCCGTTAGGAACGAACGGTAAAGCTATGCTGCTGCTGTCTGGTGGAATCGACAGCCCGGTAGCAGGATGGTCTTCCATGCGTAGAGGACTGGAAATTGAATGTGTACATTTTTATAGCTATCCGTTTACAAGTGAGCGTGCGAAAGAAAAGGTCATTGAATTGGCAAGGGTATTAGCAGGCTATGCAGGGCGGATCAAAATCCACCTTGTACCGTTTACAGAGGTGCAGACGGCCTTTACGCGCACTGGACAGGACAATCTGATTATAACGCTAATGAGACGGTCTATGCTGCGAATTGCAACGATGCTGGCTGAGCGTGAAGGAGCGCTGGCACTCGTGACGGGTGACAGTCTGGGTCAAGTTGCTAGTCAAACGTTATCCAGCATGAATGTGATTGGCCGTTCAACAGAATTACCATTGCTGCGACCTCTCGTCATGATGGATAAGCAGGAGATCACGGAAATCGCTAAGCAAATTGGCACCTACGATTTATCCATCCTTCCATATGAAGATTGCTGCACATTGTTTGTTCCTAAATCCCCAACGACCAATCCAAATTTGTGGGTTGTTCAAAAGATTGAAGCCTCTATTCGGGATTTAAATGCCTTGATTGAACAGGCTGTGGCTGCAACGGAAACGCTTGTCCTGGAGTCAGGCGGAGCTATAGAGGGGCGTAATGAGGAAGTTATACAGGAAGATTGGTTTTAAACAAAAAGGCAGACCCACTGTTATTATGGGGTCTGCCTTTTTTGATTTTAGTTAAAACAGTTTTTGAAGCATTTTAAACAGCTTTTTCTCGACTGGACATTGCTTTGCGATTTTGAAGATATCCCGTGAGCAAAATACCAGCCATAACTGTAGCAATAAACAAGATACGCAGCGCAGGGTGCTCGGTAAAGTAAGGTTCCAGCTTACGTTCTTCAGTAATCATATTAGAGGCCGTATAACCAAGTACAGCCGATCCCAAATAGATAATCCAGGGGAATTTATTGATCAGTTTGATAAAAAGAGTGCTTCCCCATACCACGATTGGCACGCTGATTAACAGGCCCAGCACTACAAGTAGCAAATGCTGCTGGGCAGCGCCAGCAACAGCAATCACATTGTCCAGACCCATAGCCGCATCGGCTACAACAATCGTGCGGATAGCACCCCATAATGTTGTTCCCGCTTTGACTTCGGTATGGTCCTCCTGGTCTACGAGCAACTTATACGCAATCCAGACTAACATAATCCCCCCGATGAGTAACAACCACGGTACTTGAAGCAGCCAGAGTACCACAATGGTGGCTGCTATGCGAATAAGCAGGGCACCACCGGTGCCGTACAGTATCGCTTTTTTTTGCGTTGCAGGAGGCAGCTTTCTGGCGGCAAGTCCAATTACAATCGCATTATCCCCTGCGAGCAGAAGATCAATAAATATCACATTAAGCAGTAGCCAAAAGAACTGAAGTCCGGACATATCAATCGTTCTCATCTCCCTGATTAAACATCCTAAAATCGTTGTATGTGTTTATTTTAATACCCGTTTTCCGGAAATACGATTCATTATATGGCTGTTTGTTATTGATTTCAAGGTCTTTACTCAACGAATTTGACATCATTTTTTAATAAAGGATGACTTATTTGACAAAGCTTATAAGCATAGCCTCGTCCTATTTCGCATACAAGTAGGATGGGGGTGTTTGTACACATGGAGCATATCATTTTGCTGTTGAAAATATTAATGATTAATTTGGTGTTAAGCGGTGATAATGCGGTTGTTATAGCCATGGCGAGCAAAAATTTGCCTGCAAGGCAGCGGAGTCAAGCTATATGGTGGGGGGCAGTCGGTGCAGTCCTCCTGCGCTGTGTTTTGACTTTTGTAGCTGTCATTTTGCTGGGCATACCCTTTATTCAGGCGGCAGGTGGTCTACTTCTGTTATGGATTGCGTTTAAGCTGCTTTATGAGAGTGAGGATCATGTAGGAGTCAGAGCAGAAACAACCATATGGAAGGCTATACAGGTGATTCTGGTAGCGGACTTTGTGATGAGTCTAGATAACGTATTAGCTATTGCAGCACTAGCAGATGGGGATATCGCCATTATTGTCATTGGTATTGCAATTAGCATTCCGATAGTTGTCTGGGGCAGCAACGTAATTGCGATCTGGCTTCACCGGTTCCCTGTACTTGTTTTGCTCGGATCTGCAATCCTGGCTTTTACGGCAGGAGAAATGCTACTGCGTGATCCCCGATTGGGTGTATGGTTAGCAGGTACGGGAGAGCTTATACATGCATGGTTACCAGGACTCTTAGCCTCAGCAGTTGTGATTGCAGGAATATATCGTCAGCTACGTGCTCATCATATTTGAACGTAGTTTTTTTGGAAAACATCGGCTAAAATATACTTAAAAACAATCACATTAAGCGACCTAAAAACAAATTCAGCAAACAAAGGAGACCACGATGAATTCCGGAAAAGAGCGTATGATCGGAGTGGGCATTGTTGCCGTAGGACTGATTATTTTGTTGGGGAAACTGGGGACGTTCTCCTTCTTGGGACGAAACTTTTGGCCTTTGCTGTTTTTAATACCTGGAATCGTACTGCATGCAATGTACATGAAGCGTAAAGTTTCACCCTTTATGTTGCTGCCAGCAGGGATTTTATCGGTTTATGGCTTCTTATTTTTGCTCTGCAATATTTGGGGCTGGAATTTAATGGCCTATTTATGGCCTTTGTTACTTCTAGGTGTGGCGGTTGGATTATGGGAGTACGCCATTAATGATATTTCGCTTTCTCGTAATGTATATACGG
This sequence comes from Paenibacillus sp. 1182, assembly GCF_017833915.1. NCBI lineage: Bacteria > Bacillati > Bacillota > Bacilli > Caryophanales > Paenibacillaceae > Paenibacillus > Paenibacillus sp. 1182. The sequence goes on from NZ_JAFICR010000006.1 coordinate 135,670, forward strand.
GGGGCGTGATATTGGGCTTGGTATCGGTGTTTTTATTGGTCATTACCCTGTTAAGAACGGGTATCATATATGTTATTGCAGTTTTACTGATCGGCGCTGGAATCTGGTTGGTCGTAAACAACCGTGGCAAACGCAAATGGTAAACGACAAGCAATGAGATTTTATGGCGGTAAATTACGGAACAGGCAATAATGTCTTGCTTTATGACATATTTCAACTATAATATAATGGATATGATAAGAGCGTCGGAATGATTTCTGACGCTTATTTTAAGGTTTTCACGCGAATCGGAGAGAGAAGCTGTCTGTACAAAGCCTGAAACATATAGAAGGCTGGCAGGGAGTGGGCCTAAAGAACGATTGTTAGCCTTGAATCAGCACTGCTTCAGGATAGAGACACTATTTTGATATACGGAAAGGATATGGATACAAACCATGCATGCTAGAGAAAACATTCGCAATATTGCGATTATTGCCCACGTCGACCACGGAAAAACGACGCTTGTCGACAAGCTGCTTCAACAGTCCGGAACATTTAGAGAACACGAGGCTGTTCAGGAGCGCGCCATGGACTCCAACGATCTGGAGCGTGAACGCGGTATTACGATTTTGGCTAAAAATACAGCTATCACTTACAAAGATTATCTGATTAACATTGTAGATACACCAGGACACGCCGACTTTGGTGGCGAAGTGGAACGGATTATGAAAATGGTTGACGGTGTTTTGCTTGTCGTAGATGCTTACGAAGGTTGCATGCCGCAAACGAAATTCGTACTGCGTAAAGCGCTGGAACAAAATCTGACGCCTATCGTTGTAGTGAACAAAATTGACCGTCCGGCGGCTCGTCCGGCAGAAGTTATTGACGAAGTACTGGATCTGTTCATCGAGCTGGGTGCGAATGATGAGCAACTGGAATTCCCTGTTGTGTACGCTTCGGCGCTGAACGGAACATCCAGCATGGATGCTGAAAAGCAAGACGATAACATGCAAGCATTGTACGAAACAGTTGTAGAGCATATTCCGGCTCCAACTGAGAATGTAGATGAGCCTCTTCAATTCCTCGTAACACTGATGGATTATAACGAATACCTTGGCCGAATTGCAGTAGGTCGTGTAAACCGCGGTATCATCAAGCAGGGGCAAGCAGTCACAGTTATGCAACGTGATGGTAGTAGTAAATCGGCGCGTATTGAGAAGCTGTTCGGCTTCCAAGGCCTGAAACGTATTGAAACGGATCAAGCGGGCGCTGGTGACATTGTAGCGATTGCGGGAATTAAAGATATCAACATTGGTGAAACCATTGCTGATCCAAACCATCCTGAAGCGCTGCCTGTACTGAAGATTGATGAGCCGACACTGCAAATGACCTTCTTGGTTAACAACAGCCCATTCGCAGGTCGCGATGGTAAGTGGGTAACATCCCGTAAATTGCGTGAGCGTCTTCTGAAAGAACTCGAAACGGACGTCAGCTTACGTGTTGATGAAACGGATAGCCCGGACGCCTTTATTGTATCCGGACGTGGTGAGTTGCATCTGGGTATCTTGATTGAAAACATGCGTCGTGAAGGTTACGAACTGCAAGTGTCCAAACCGGAAGTTATCGTCAAGGAAATTGATGGTAAGAAAATGGAGCCAATCGAACGTCTCCTTATTGATATTCCGGAAGAAAGCATGGGCGCAGTTATGGAAAGTTTGGGCTCCCGTAAAGCCGAAATGGTTAACATGATTAATAACGGCACCGGACAAGTTCGCTTGGAATTCCTGATCCCTGCACGTGGTCTGATCGGCTACACTACAAACTTCCTGACTTTGACTCGTGGTTATGGCGTAATGAACCATGCGTTTGACAGCTATGGACCATTTGTTGGCGGTCAAGTAGGTGGACGTCATCAGGGTGTACTCGTGTCAACAGAAAACGGCAGCTCTACATTTTATGGTATGCTGGGCGTAGAAGATCGCGGTATTTTGTTCCTAGAGCCAGGTACTGAAATCTATGAGGGTATGATCGTTGGAGAGCACACACGTGATAACGACATCGTCGTTAACATTTGTAAAGAAAAACAACTGACAAACGTTCGTTCAGCAACAAAAGACGATACAGTTAAACTGAAAACACCTGTAATCTTCTCTTTGGAGCAAGCGCTCGAATACCTGAATGATGACGAGTATTGCGAAATTACACCTAATGCCATCCGTTTGCGTAAAAAGATTTTGAACAAAGGTGAACGCGAGCGTGCAGAGAAGCAACGTAAAACAGCACAAGCAAATATGTAATTGATTGGATTGGTCTTTGGCCACAGCGGCGACGCCCGGGAACGGGATGCGCCGCTGTGTGTGTTTTAGGATTGTAAACTTGGAGAAAGCTATATTTCTCAAAACGCAGGAAAAGGTGTTGAAGCATGAGTAATCTTTCGAACGGATTGCCTCCCCGGACACAAACTGGGAAAAAATCCGCCAAACCGAAAAAAACGAAAAAGAAAAAAAGCTTTTTCAGATCGTTTATGAAGTTTGTCTTGTTTCTGCTCATTATAGGTATTTTAGCAGCAGGTGGTTATACCTACTATCTTTACAATCAGGTAGAGGAAGTTTTGGATACGGGGATCAACAAGGAAGTACCCAAAACACAATTGGCAGAAACTAAGCCTTTGACTATCTTATTGCTAGGAACCGATTACCGCCCTGATCATCCGACTTATTTGTCCGACGTTATTATGGTAGCTACATTGAACCCCAATACTAAATCGTCTACCATCGTGTCCCTACCGCGCGATACGCGTCTAGAAATGGATGGATATAAACCTCGCAAGTTGAATGAGTATTATCCGGTGTTTAAGGCTAGAGAAAAAGAATCTGGTGAAGTTGCTGAAGAACAGATGAAGAAGATGATCGGCAAATATTTAAACATTGATATCGATTATGTGACGGTTATTAACTTCCAGGGCTTTAGAGATGTAGTAGATAATTTGGGTGGCGTAGATGTGACGGTTGATAAAAACATGTGTTATCGTGACCGTGCAGATGGTACCGATATTAATCTGACAGCTGGAGCCAAGCATTTGAACGGTGACCAGGCTCTTGATTTTGTTCGCTACCGCAAATCGAATTGTCGTCCGAGAACAGCTGAATCTGACGATTTTGATCGCAATCGTCGACAAAATCAGGTGCTTCATTCTCTAATTGACCAAATGCAATCCTTTAACGCTTTGACCAAGTTTAGTGCAATTATTAAATCGGTTGATAAGAATATGATGACAGATATTGAGTCACAGCAAATGAAGAATATCGTACAAACCTATTGGAATATTTCCAAGCAAAATGTGAAATACAATCCGGTAGCGGGAACATGGCGTAGCCCGTATGTGTACATTGATGAGCAACAGCTCGATTTGGCCAAACAAGCGCTACAAGAGGAGTTAGCTAAAAAAGTAAGCGACAATACCGCAGCTTCTTCCAATTCCTGAGTATGTATATTTCTTCCCGCTTATGTTATACTCGCAGCGAGTAAAGCTCTTATATAACATAAGGGGGTTGAGGTATGTCTAAAGTTATAGTGAACCAAGTCTAGGTCCAGTGAGCAATCACTGGGCCTTTTGTGTCTAAATTCAAAAATGGACAGGCTCAGAGGCTATCTTCACTTACAACTTTTCGTTGTTTTATGCTGCTTTGGGGTTCTTTTTTCAGGGAATCAGCAAGTATTAGGTACCCGGTGAATAGGTATAGGTATGAAACACGAGATTGTCCACGCCGCTTTGGAGGGGATTTAATGAAGAAAATTTTTGTGCTGGATACGAATGTGCTGCTGCATGATCCGAAAGCCATTTTTACCTTCAAAGAACATGAAGTTGTTATTCCAGCTGTAGTTCTGGAAGAAATCGACTCCAAAAAACGCAACGCGGATGAGATTGGACGGAATGCCCGCAATGTATCGCGATTGTTGGACGGGTTGAGAGAAGTGGGCCATCTGCATAGTGGCGTTCCACTTCCCCAAGGTGGAAGGCTTAAGGTTGAGTTGAACCACCGAAGTTTTTTGAAAGTTCAGGAGATGTTCGGGGAGGTTTCGAACGATAACCGGATTTTGGCGGTCGCCTTGAATTATCATCTGGAAGAGCAGGAGCAGCCTGAGCCGCGTTCGGTCGTTTTGGTCAGTAAAGACGTGCTGGTCAGGATCAAAGCAGATGTATTGGGACTGCTGACTGAAGACTACCTCTCCGATAGAACAGGCGATTTAAGTGAGCTATACCCCGGATACTCGGCAATACAGGTGCACCCGTCCATCATAGATGAATTTTACTCTAACCGGTTTTTACTAATCAAGTCACTGGAACTACCTTATACACTGTATCCACATGAATTTGTCATTCTGAAAGATGAAATGGGAACTGGAAAATCAGCATTACTGAAAGTTAACCAGGAGGCAGAGCGATTAGAGCCGCTGTACTTAAGTAACGAATCAGTATGGGGAATCAGCGCGCGCAATGCTCAACAGAGGATGGCATTGGAGCTTTTGCTTAATGATGATATCCCTCTCGTGACCATTACAGGAAAAGCGGGTACGGGCAAAACGTTGCTGGCGCTGGCGGCAGGTTTGCTTAAAGTAGAGGATGAGCATCGCTTCAAGAAACTGCTGATTGCTCGACCTGTTGTTCCTATGGGCAAGGATATTGGTTATTTACCAGGAGAAAAGGATGAAAAGCTTCGTCCATGGATGCAACCAATCTACGACAATCTGGAATATCTGTTTGATGCCAAAAAATCAGGTGATATCGACAAAATTTTGATGGGCTTGGGCAGTATTCAGGTGGAGGCACTTACTTATATTCGCGGACGTTCGATACCTGGGCAATTTATTATAGTCGATGAGGCGCAGAATTTATCCCGACATGAGATTAAAACGATTGTGTCTCGGGTGGGTGAGGGAAGCAAGATCATTTTGATGGGAGACCCGGAGCAGATTGATCACCCTTATCTGGATGCAGCCAGCAACGGTTTAACCTATGTGGTGGAGCGGTTTAAGCAAGAAGGGATTAGCGGGCATATTATGTTGGAAAAAGGAGAACGCTCCAAGCTCGCGCAGTTGGCAGCTGATTTGCTATAAAGTCCTATCGTTATTACAATAATAAAGACCTCGGGAATATCCCGGGGTCTCTTGTTTTGTACACGTAAAAGTTCAGAACAATGAAAGTGGGCAAAAGCTTATTTAAAGTTTAATTCGAGCTTAACTTCAAGCATTCCTGCTAAAGTGCGTACTTCTGTGGCTTTGACATAGGAAATAAGCTGCTGTGGGTAGAAACCCAGATCAAAATCCCTTTCCAGCTTGTTGCGGGTCGTATCAGGTAGTTCCAGACCATTAAATACTAATCGATCCACATGAAATAAAATTGCATTTTTCGGTTCATTCTCTACCGTGTAGTGACCTTCTACCCTTAATTTCATCGTTCCTTGTTGGCCTTCTACCATAATTTGATCCTGCGCAAATGTAAAGTTGAAGTGATTAAACAATTCATTTTCTGACTTTAAAAAACGGTTAAAGTCCTCTTCACGAATGCTTATCGTAATGACTTTTCCATTTGTAACCATGGCACCTTGTTGTTGTTGAATGAATTGCGGTAAATCCTGCATAGCTTGAGCTAATGCTTTAAAGTGTTTATTTACCTCGTAGACACCTACATTTTCCCAATAAGCTGTCATTTCGCCAATTAGCTTGCGTAGGGTATCCGGGTCATTACTGGCGCTAACGCCGTCATTTACACGCGACTGAAGCAGGACAATGCGTTTGCGTTGAGCCAGTAAGTTTGTTTTGACTGTCTCCAATTCCATTGACGCTTGGATGACTTGTTGTTCTGTTTTTCGCATAGATTGATAATTGGATTCGTATTCTTGAAGCACATCCTGATCGTGACTAATCAATAACAAGTAGTAATCGTACAGAGAGAGAAGTTGCCTTATACTTTTTGCCCCTAGCACCACACTTAACAGCTTGTCCCTTTCCCCCATATAATAAGATCGCAGCACAGAGCCTGCACGCTTCCGTTGTATGGTCATTTGCTCTTGCTGAACGGTGAGGTTACTTCGCAGTTCCTGCTGGCGCTGCAAAAGAGTCTGTTGCTCCTGACTGATTCGCTCAATTTCATGGTCTATCTCTACAATCGACAGACTATCTTGTAAAATCTGACTTTCTTCTTGGGAGGGAGCGGCTAGAGTAGGACGTACATATATGAAAGTTAGCAACATAATGGTGCTCAGCAGGGTGCTGATTGTGATTTTTATTCGTTTGTTCATTTGGTTTCCCCTTTTATGTATTCCCGAAAAAAACTCATGGTAATGTATATGATCCTTTCTGTTTCTTTAACCATTCATTTTATTGTACAGCAGTCTGAGCATGCTTGAAACCCGAAACTGTTTACGTTCACGTATGAGTTCTTGCAGAAATGGAAATACAATTTAGTATCAAATAGATTCTATGAACTCTACGAGAGGCATAGGAATGAATAAACAGCTTTTATACCCTATTCAAATACCGGCAGGATCGGTTCATGAAGACGGTTATTTCAGGATGTTGTTAGGAGGGCTAGAGGCATGACTGCAATAAGACAAGATGCATGGAGTGTGGAAGATGACTTGATATTGGCGGAGGTGACATTGCGGCATATCCGTGAAGGTGGAACGCAGCTTGCTGCGTTTGAGGAGGTTGGACAAAAGATAGGAAGAACCTCTGCAGCATGCGGCTTTCGTTGGAACAGTTGCGTGCGCAAACGTTACGATGAAGCAATTAGCATTGCCAAAGCACAGCGCCAGAAGCGCAGTTATATCCGCAAGCAGAACCCGGTAGGTGTATCACAGGTTGCGGCTTTTGCCTCGCTTGATACAGTCGAAGGTGGGTACAGAACGGATGGTACGAGTGAGGATACATTATCTATTGATGCAGTAATTCGTTTCTTGCGTCAATGGAAGGGATCCGTCCAGGAAACGAATCGGCAGATTAAGATGCTGGAGAAAGATTTACGGGAAAAGGAAGAAGAATTGAGTCAGCTTCGCTCCATTAATGACCGGCTGTCCAAAGAAGTGAATGAGGTGCAAACCGACTATCGTGTTGTGAATGATGATTATAAAGCTCTGATTCAGATTATGGACCGGGCTCGGCGCTTGGCTCTAATTACTGAAGATGAGGAAGAGCTTAAATCCAGATTCAAAATGGATGCCAATGGGAATCTGGAGCGCATTGAGTAACAAGATTACTTCTGCAATTCTGAAATAAAACGTCAACTAGCGCTTTGCCGTAGTTGGCGTTTTTTGTATTTCTTTAGAGTGCATATGATATAGTAGAAAAAAAGATGGAAGCGAGACGATACAAAGGTGATTGATATTATTGGAGCGGGTTCGCTAGGATTGTTGTTTGCGGGGAGGTTGTCTGCTTCAGGTACGAAAGTAAGGCTGTGGACACGTACACTTGAACAAGCACGCGTCATTACTCATGAAGGAATTACTGTGTTTGATAAGGAGGGGCAGGTGGCAGTACATATGTCTGGAGATAAATTGAAGGTAGCGCCATTGGCAGATTGGCAACGGTTAAATTCACAGGCTCCGGCACGATGGATAATGCTTATGACCAAACAGGGGGCGATTGAGGAAGTATTAGAACAGATCCAGCCTGCAGCTCAAATGGACAGAGATATAGGAATCGTTTGCTTGCAGAATGGAATCGGTCATATAGAACGCATTAGAAAGGCTTGGCCTAAAGCTGTGGTATACCCTGCTGTGACGACTGAAGGAGCCAAGAGGCAGGGAGTCGCATCTATTGTACATGCAGGATCGGGTGTTACTGAAATAGGTTGTTCGGAGGAAGGGGAGGAGTCGAAGAACAATAATTTTAACCAATGTGTGCTAAATCGGCTGCTTGCAGCAGGATTTGACGCTTGCTTGTCGAAAGAAATCGAGAACGGTATGTATCGCAAGTTGTTGATCAATGCTGTAATCAATCCGCTGACGGCGGTATGGCGAGTTCGTAATGGCGAGCTGCTTTCGCACCCTATTCGAATACATATGATGCGCAGGTTGTACGATGAAGGCATTCAAGTGTATGAAGCTCATGGTATCCACTGGGAAAACGCATGGTGGGAGCAAATTATAAATGTATGCCGGTCAACGGCAGAAAATCACTCGTCCATGCTAGCTGATGTACTTGCACAGTCCATGACAGAAGTTGCTTCAATTAACGGACAACTGGTGCAGATGGCAGATCAGGCTGGGGTTACTGCACCAACTCATGAGGTATTGTGGCAATTAATTGAAGGTATGCGGCTAAAAGAGGGGTGATCAGTTGAGTCTTATACAAGGTACTATTATCACTTTCAGTATTCTTCCCTTTTTTCCGTTTTTGATCGTGTTTGCGGTTTGTCGCTACATTCTTAAAATGGAAAAAAAGAAATCGTTACTTACTTCTATGGATATTACCACGTTTTTTCTGATATTTTCCGTCGCAGCACTCTTTAACGTCATTTTTACATCTCGATTCGGTTTTTATTTGATTCTACTGCTCCTATTACTGGCCTTGGGTTTAATTGGAGGAGCTCAAAATCGAATAAAAGGGAAGGTTGATGGTAAAAGATTATGTAGAGCGGTCTGGAGATTAACTTTTATAGCAATGACATTGGCGTATATTTTGTTGACTGTTGTTGGCATATTTAAGAATATATTCAACATCATGTGATATAACATGACATGAAATGGTGAAAAAATATGAATTAATCATGTTTTTTTGAAAAAAAAGCTTAATTTGAAGAAATGTAATGTAGATTTTTTTGACCGCTGGTTGTATAATCTATAAACATATACCACTTTAGAACTAGGGGGAAAACGCTAGATGAAAAGGAAAAGCTTTTTAGTCCTTTTGACACTCATTCTTGCAGTTGGCGCATTGCTCGCAGGTTGCGGCTCCAGCAAGAACGATACCAATGGTAAGGGCGCACAAGAAAACACCTCGACTACGCCGGCTCCGGCCGACAAGCAAATTTTGCGCATTAACCTTGCATCCGAGCCGCCAACGTTCGATCCGGCACAGGCTCAAGATACTCAAGCAAACACTGTTTTAAAAACAATGTATGAAGGTCTTGTTCGCATGGGCCCTGATGGTAAAGAAATTCCTGGCGTAGCTGAATCTTGGAAAATTTCCGATGACGGCAAAACCTATACGTTTAAGCTTCGCGATACTGCAAAATGGAGTAATGGCGACCCAGTCAAAGCAAGCGACTTCGTATTTGCTTGGCAACGGGTATTGGATCCTTCCACGGCTCCTGCACCTCCATATGCTTACCAATTGTACTATATCAAAAATGCTGAGGGTTACAACCTGAGCACTTCCAAATCTTTTAAAGGTACTAAAGTTACGGACTTCAAAGATGTAGGTGTCAAAGCAGTTGACGACCATACATTACAGGTAGAACTGGAACATGCAACACCTTACTTCCTGGGATTGACTTCTTTCTACACCTATTATCCGGTGCATCCGTCTGTTAAAGGTAATGATAAATGGGCGACTAAAAAAGAAAGCATGATCACTAACGGGCCTTTCACATTGTCGACTTGGGAGACAGGTCAAAAGATTGAGGTTTCCAAAAGCGAGAATTATTGGGGTAAGGACGAAATTAAACTGAAGAAAATTACAATGTCCCTTGTAAACAGCGGTGCAACAGAACTCGCTTCTTACAGAAGTGGACAACTTGATTATGCAGGTAAACCAAATGGTGAAATTCCTGCAGACCAAATGATGGCTGTGAAAAATGAAATGCCTAATGAATTCCAGGCTAAAGGTATAGCAAGCACCTATTACTATTTGTTTAACGTCACCGAAAAACCGTTCAATAATCTTAAAATTCGTAAAGCATTTGCAATGTCGATTCAACGTCAGCCGATTGTTGATAGAGTAACGATGGGTGGAGAGATTCCTGCTTACGGCTTTGTACCTCCGGGTATTAAAGGTTTATCTCAGGAATACCGTAATGAGCATAAAGATGATTATTTCAAAGAAGATGTAGCTGAAGCGAAGAAATTGCTTCAAGAAGGTATGAAGGAAGAAGGAGTAACTTCACTCCCTCCAATCACTCTACTCTACAATTCTACTGAAGGACACCAAAAAATTGCTTTGGCAGTTGCAGATATGTGGAAGAAAAGCCTGGGAATCGATGTGAAAACGCAAAACCAGGAGTGGGGCGTATTTATCCAAACACGTAACAAGTTGAATTTCCAAATTGCTCGTGGTGGATGGTCTGCTGACTTTAATGATCCGATGACATTCTTGGATATCTGGACAACTGGTAATGGCAACAATAATTCTGGATATTCTAATCCTGAATATGATGGTTTGATTAAAGCGGCTAAAACAGAAACTGATCCAGGAAAACGCATGGAAATATTTGCGAAAGCAGAGAAGCTTCTTGTTCAGGATGATATGGTTTTACTGCCGATTTATTACTACTCTAATACTTCTTTGACGAAACCAAATGTAAAAGGCGTTGCCTTGGATTTTAGTGGTGCAATTGATTTTACAAGAGCTTATATAACACAGTAAGTAGCTGATACTTGATTCTGAAGTTGAAGAGTTACTTCGGGATATATATGTGGGTACTGCCATATATATCCCGTTTTTTTTGTGTGTGAGGGTTCTTCTTAATATGATTAAATTAACCATGCATATAAGTAGATTGGACAACCCAACTCTATTTCTATAGAATCGAATGGTGTCGAAAAAATATGGGGGGTGTAAACGGGCGATGGCGCGTTATTTGATCAGTAAATTTATATTTATGCTTATTTCTTTGCTCATTCTGATCTCTGCGACGTTCTTTCTGATGAAGGCAATTCCAGGTAACCCTTTTATGAGCGAAAGAGCGACGTCTCCTGAGATTCAAGCCCGATTAATGGAACAGTATGGGTTGGATAAGCCTGTATATGTACAATATTTTAAATACTTAGGTGATATTGTTACGGGTGATTTTGGTATTTCTATGAAAAAATTGAATCAAGATGTGAGCGACATTATTGGACAGACCTTTATGGTATCATTAAAATTAGGTCTGGTAGCAATTATTGTCTCCATTATTGTCGGTATTTTACTAGGCATGCTGGCGGCTTTGTACCATCGTAGACTCATTGATACCGTAGCGATGATATTGGCAATTCTAGGTATTGCGGTTCCCAGCTTCGTTTTGGCATCATTAATCCAGTTCTTTTTTGCCCAAAAGTTGGAATTGTTTAATGTTATGGGTTTTGAGGGCCCAATGGACTACGTTCTGCCTGTTGCGGCTTTGTCCGCTCAACCAATTGCGTTTATTGCACGATTGACGCGTTCCAGTATGATAGAAGTACTGCATGCAGATTATATCAAAACGGCCAAAGCTAAAGGCTTGAAATCCATTACGATCATGTTCAAGCACGTTGTGCGGAATGCTATTTTGCCAGTTGTTACCTACGTAGGTCCAATGACAGCGAATATTATTACCGGATCTGTGGTTATTGAACGGATTTTCGGGATTGGCGGTATTGGTAAAGTGTTTGTGGAAAGTATCACAAGCCGTGATTACACTATGATTATGGGGATAACGATTTTTTACGGTGTTTTGCTTATGTTAGCGCGTTTTATTACAGATGTCGCGTATGGGTTTATTGATCCTCGGATTAAGCTGTCCGGCGGGAAGGAGGGGTAACTTTATGTCTGTGAAAGACAATGCTGTGAATTTGGATAAACTTCAGGTGAAACCGGAAGATTTCCAAAAAATAGGTGTCGATGAAAAGCAGTCTGAAGTTATTCAGCGAGAAAGCTTATCTGCTTGGCGCGATGCCTGGGAACGACTTCGTAAAAACAAGGTTGCAATGACTAGCTTGATTGTTTTAGTTCTGATTGTGCTTTTTTCTTTAATCGGCCCGATATTGTCACCCTATAATTATTACTCTAATGATTTACTCAGCACGAATCTGCCACCTTCCGCGGAGCATTGGTTCGGTACGGATGATCTTGGACGTGATATGTTTGTCCGTACATGGATGGGAGCACGGATTTCCTTGACGATAGGTCTGGCTGCAGCTTTGATTGATTTGCTGATTGGTGTTATTTATGGTGGAATTATGGGTTACTTTGGTGGCCGCGTTGATGAAATCATGAATAAATTTTCTGAAATCTTGTACTCCATTCCTTACTTGCTTGTTACGATCCTGTTGCTGGTTGTACTGGAGCCAAGTATCACTACAATCATTATTGCGCTTTGTGTGACCGGGTGGATTAACATGTCGTGGATTGTACGTGGTGAAATGATGCAACTCAAAAACAGAGAGTTTGTACTTGCTTCCCGTTCCATGGGTGCTGGAGCAGGTCGTTTGCTTTTCCGCCACCTCTTGCCTAATGCAGTAGGTCCGATCATCGTTACATTGACGTTGAGCGTTCCGACCGCTATTTTTTCCGAAGCTTTCCTGAGCTTCCTCGGGTTAGGGGTACCGAATCCGGAGGCATCGCTGGGTTCAATGATTGAATCAGCTCTGACCGGGTGGATGTATTACCCGTGGCGGATGCTTTTCCCGGCAGGTTTGATCAGTTTGATTATGCTTGCGTTCAACCTTTTTGGCGACGGCTTGCGTGATGCGCTTGATCCGAAGTTGAAGAAATAGGAGGTGAGATCATGGTGAGTAGCAACAATTTAATTGAGGTTGAAGGTCTTAAAAAGTATTTTAATGTTGGCAAAAACCGTGTGCTCAAAGCGGTGGACAACCTGAATTTCTATATTCGTGAGGGTGAAACGCTGGGTATGGTTGGCGAATCCGGCTGTGGTAAGTCTACAGCGGGTCGTACGATTTTGCGCTTGTATGAACCTACAGCAGGAAGCGTACGTTTTAACGGGACGGATATTTACAAATTATCACCGAGTAAAATGAAAGCCATGCGCCGTGATATGCAGATGATCTTTCAAGATCCGTATGCATCATTGAACCCGCGTTTTACTGTTTCTGATATTATTGGTGAGGCGCTGGATATTCACAATATGGCGGGTAGCCGTGCAGAACGTAAGAAACGGATTGAAGAGTTACTTGATCTGGTTGGTTTGAACCCTGACCATGCAACACGCTATCCGCATGAGTTTTCTGGTGGTCAACGTCAGCGGATCGGTATTGCACGCGCACTAGCGGTTAATCCTAAATTCATCATTTGTGATGAGCCGATTTCAGCTCTTGACGTATCTATCCAGGCTCAGGTTGTCAACCTGCTAAAAGAGCTTCAAGAACGTTTGGGTCTGACATATCTGTTCATTGCGCATGATCTGTCGATGGTTAAGCACATCAGTGATCGGGTAGCTGTAATGTATATGGGTAGAATGGTCGAGCTTGCAGAAAGCGCTGAGTTGTATGCAAATCCGATCCATCCTTATACGAAAATGCTTTTGTCGGCGATCCCACTTCCTGATCCAGAAGTAGAAGCTAACAAAAAACGGATTATTATGCCAGGCGACCAAGCAGGCCCGATTCATGATGCATCTGGCAATAAGACAGGGGCTTATAACCTGGAAAATGCCACGCTTATCGAAGTGTCTAAAGGACATTTTGTAGCTGAGCCTTACGCCTGATCTTGTTTTATGCAACAACCGCCGAGTTATTCGGCGGTTTTTTTTGTAGGAAGCTTTGACGTGGACATGGGCTTTCGGTACAATCAAGCAGTAAGGTTTTGGTGGAGACAGGAGGCAGACCCATGAAAATAATTCCGGAAACGCTTCGCGGAGGGTCGGCTTTGGCAGAAGATTATATACAGGGTACGGGACGCGCAAGCGATTTGTATGAGTATAATGTGCTGCACGCCGATGCTTATGCCCAACGGGCGAAGTGGCTGGATAAGACGGGGCATCTGCGATTAAACCGTAAGGATGTCGTAGCATGTCTTCGTATATACAATGAGAAATACAATTCGCATGAGGCGGTTCGTGCTTCATTGGACCGTCTGGATAGTCCAGATGCCTTAGTAGTAGCTGGCGGACAGCAAAGCGGACTGTTCACAGGTCCGATGCTGGTCATTTACAAAGCCGCTACAATTATTAAGGCAGCGAGAGAAGCTGAGGAACGGCTTGGACGTCCGGTTATCCCCGTCTTCTGGATTGCTGGCGAAGATCATGACTGGGATGAGGTCAATCATACATACGTAATGGCAAATGACCCACAAGCCGTCAAAATCAAGCTGAATAAGCAACTAGAACGCCGTTCTTCGGTTAGTGCGATTAAAGTTGATACTGTTGAGTGGAAGCAAGCGATAGCGGATATAGAGCAAAGCTTGCCAGATTCAGAACATAAGGCTGATATAATGCGCATGATTGAGAACGGATTAACGGACTCATATGGACTGAGTGAAGCCTTTGCCAAGTTGCTGGGCCTTTTGTTCGGCAGCTATGGATTAGTACTTTTGGATTCAGCAGATCCTTCGCTACGCAAGCTGGAAGCATCCGTTTTTAAGCGGCTGGTTCAGCACAATGATGAGTTGGAGCAGGCTTACCGGACGACTGCCACGCGGATCGTAGATTATGGCTATCATTTACAAGCGGATGTGCATGAAGGCGGCGCGAATCTCTTTTATATCCATGAAGATGAACGTTTGCTGCTTTTCAAAAAAGCTGGGCTATTCACAGATCGACACGGTCTGGTGGTGTTTACTGTGGATGAACTGCTTGAAGAGATAGATAGACATCCCGAACGTTTTAGTAATAATGTGCTAACTCGTCCTCTAATGCAGGATTCAATGTTTCCGGTGCTGGCATCTGTGCTGGGTCTAGGAGAGATTGCTTACTGGGCGATTACACGGGATGCTTTCGGGGTGTTGGAGATGCAGATGCCGATACTGCTGCCACGGATGTCTTTTACGTTGGTAGAGTCAGGTGTGGAGAAGCATATGCTTAAGTATGAATTAAGTTTTGGTCAAGTTCGAGACGGACTTGAGGAACGGAAAAAGCAATGGATTGCCACTCAAGACCAGCTTGGAATGCAGGATCAGTTTTCCGGGGCAAAGGAAGCTTTTGTCCGCATGTACGAACCGCTTGTGCAGCAGACAGGTTTGATTGAAAAAGGTTTGCTACGGCTTGGAGAAACCAACCGCGATAAGATTCTGTCACAGATCGCCTATCTGGAGGCAAAAGTTCAGGAAGCGTTGCTTCGACAAAATGAAACAGCACTTCGCCAGTGGGATCGTATTGAATGGTCGCTTTTCCCATTTGGACAGCCGCAGGAGCGGGCGTATACGATCTATCATTTTCTGAATCGTTATGGTCTCAGTCTGATGGATACGATTATGAATGTACCATTGGATTTGACGGGGACGCATCGTGTTATTTATGTATAATTTGTTGTTTTATATAGGATTTATCATGGAATAAAATTTAACCAATTTGAAGGAGGAAACAAAGTATGACTTCCCATTCTCTGCAAAATAGCATAGTTCACGATCTTAAATTGGCTCCTGAAGGTCATTTGAAAATTGATTGGGTAGAAGCACATATGCCGGTATTGAACCGTATACGTCAACAATTCGAGCAAGAACAGCCTTTTGCTGGTTTGAAGGTAACCATCTGTCTACATCTGGAGGCCAAAACGGCTTATTTGGCTAAAGTGGTACAAGCAGGTGGAGCGCAGGTAACTATTACGGGTAGTAATCCATTGTCCACACAAGATGATGTTTGCGCCGCATTAGTTGAAGATGGCGTTACAGTATTAGCTAAATACAATCCGGACCCAGAAGAATTCAAAAATTTGCAAATCAAGGCACTGGAAACAAAGCCGGATCTCATTATAGATGATGGTGGTGACTTGGTTACTCTGTTGCAATCCGAACGGCCTGATCTGATTTCTACGATCCGTGGGGGAGCAGAGGAGACAACTACTGGCATTATTCGTTTGAAGGCATTGGAAAAAGAAGGGCAACTTCACTTTCCGATGGTGGCTGTTAATGATGCTTACTGCAAATATTTGTTTGACAACCGCTATGGTACAGGACAGTCAGCTTTCGACGGCATTATTCGTACGACTAATCTGGTTGTAGCCGGAAGTACAGTGGTTGTGGTAGGTTATGGCTGGTGTGGCAAAGGGGTTGCAATGCGTGCGAAAGGGTTGGGAGCCAACGTTGTTGTAACCGAGGTTGATCCAATCAAGGCTGTAGAAGCCCATATGGATGGTTTCCATGTGTTACCAATGGTAGAGGCTGCCAAACTGGGTGATTTCTTTATTACAGTAACTGGTAACAAGGCTGTAATTACAGGGGAACACTTTGATGTGATGAAGGATGGGGCTGTGCTGTGTAACGCAGGGCATTTTGATGTGGAGGTTAGTAAGCCTGAGCTTGCTAAACGTTCCGAATCCATTCGTACGGTGCGTCGTAATATTGAGGAATATCGCTTTAAAGATGGACGTAAAATGTATTTGCTGGCAGAAGGACGCCTTGTGAATCTAGCTGCCGCCGATGGTCATCCAGCAGAAATTATGGATACGACATTTGCGCTTCAGGCGCTTGGCTTGAAATACGTGAATGATCGTTATAATGAGCTTGGTAAGGCCGTTATCAATGTACCTTATGAAATTGATGAGCAGGTAGCTCGATTCAAGCTTGATAGTCTGGGAATTCAAATTGACACGTTAACTGAAGACCAAAAGATCTATTTGGACAGCTGGAACGCGTAAGCGGATTTTTCGTCACGATTTTCGCTGCAAAAGTGTTGTGTTTTTAATGCAAGTGTTTGTTTAGGTTGACATAATGGACAGAGAGTAAGCCCTTTATTCCGTGTGGTTTCGAAACCTGATGCATATTGTCGGGTGCCGGCTTCATGGGATAAGGGGCTTTTTTGTATCTTATGACGCAGGGCTACAATAACAGACATAATGCTATGGATCCAGCTTCTATCACTTTTTGGTAATGAAAAAGAGGTCTTTGATTTTTTAAAGCGAATCTATTATGCTTAGGTGGTGGAAAGTGGGCCAAAGTGGGAGAATGGGGTAAGGGGTGACGAAACCAATGTTTATGGGGGAGTTCCAACATAGCATTGATGAGAAGGGTCGGCTTACTGTACCGGCCAAGTTTCGTGAACTTCTCGGTGCCTCGTTCGTGGTTACCCGCGGGCTGGACCAATGCCTCTTCGTGTATCCTATGGATGAGTGGGCTGTCATGGAGAAAAAACTTAAAGCACTGCCTCTGATGAAGGCCGATGCGCGGGCGTTTACCCGTTTTTTTTTCTCGGGGGCGACTGAATGCGAATTGGACAAACAGGGCAGGGTAAATTTACCGGGGAATTTGTGCGAATACGCCAAGCTTACTAAAGAGTGCGTCGTATTGGGAGTGTCCACCCGTGTAGAGATTTGGAGTAAGCACACTTGGGAGCAATATTTCAACCAATCAGAGGAAGCATTTAATGACATTGCTGAGAAATTGGTTGATTTCAACTTTGAATTGTAATTTAGGAGGTCAGCCGTTTGTTTCACCACATTACCGTACTCAAAGAAGAAGCAACACAGGCACTAAACATCAGGCAGGACGGGATTTATGTGGACTGCACGTTGGGAGGGGCAGGACACAGTTCCGTCATTGCATCACAGCTTGGCCCTGAGGGAAGGCTTATTGCCTTTGATCAGGACGACTGGGCATTGAACAATGCGCGAGAGAAGCTGTCAGCCTATGAAGGAAAGATTTCATTAGTGAAATCTAACTTCCGCCACTTGCAGGACAAGCTGACTGAATTGGGATTGCCCGAAAAAGACGGCGTCCCGCAGGTCCAGGGTATTTTGTTCGATCTGGGTGTGTCCTCGCCCCAGTTCGATGAGGGGGAACGGGGATTTAGTTACAATCATGATGCGCCGCTTGATATGCGGATGGATCAGAGTAGCTCGCTTACGGCTTACGAAATTGTCAATGAATGGTCGGAAGCAGAGATTGCGCGTATTTTGTTTCATTACGGAGAAGAGAAGTTTTCACGGCGGATCGCAAAGATCATGATTGAACGTCGATTGAACAAGCCTATTCACACAACAGGGGAACTTGTCGATATTATCAAAGAAGGAATTCCGGCTGCGGCACGCAGAACCGGGGGACATCCGGCTAAACGCAGTTTCCAGGCTTTGCGGATTGCTGTAAATGATGAGTTGGGTGCACTGGAAGATACTTTGCATCAGGCAATAAGATGTCTGGCTCCAGGAGGCAGAATTTCGGTCATTACATTCCATTCTCTGGAGGATCGGATATGCAAGCATATTTTCAAGGAGTATTTGGCGAAAAGCATCTATCCATCTGATTTGCCTATTTTGGAGGACAAAATGATAGGCGATCTGAAGCTGGTGAACCGTAAGCCGATTGTAGCGTCAGAGCAGGAATTGGAGCTTAATCCACGGTCCCGGTCAGCGAAGCTGAGAGTTGCCGAAAAATTGTAAATTTAATGGAGAAGGAGAGGCGACATGGCTTATACACGCGGTAATTTGGCTGTAAAAGAAAGAGCCCGTCAGGAACAGGTTCAGCAACAACGGTATCGTGAGACCACCAAAGTCGTTACACGCCGCAGAGAGCTGCCGATTCGAGAAAAGCTGCTGTATCTATTGACACTTGTAGCGTGCATTGTCATTGCTGGTATGTTGATTGGCAGGTACGCTCACATTTATCAAATCAATTATTCGATTAATACGGCAAGCAAGGACATTTCCAAATTACAGACCAATATCGCCCAACTGAAGATTCAAAAAGAGCGTCTGGAAAATCAGATCGTGCCGACTGCAAAGGAACAGGGATATATCGAACCAACAAGAGAGCCCATTCGTGTGGAAAAGCAGGCTGCCAAATAGTTAAGGGCATAGCATCAAGCTATGCTCTGACGTACATTTTTTTGCAGAGAGGTTTGAGCTATGGTCAAAAGAATAAAGCTTCGTACACTGCTGATAGGGGGATGTATTACCCTCTTTTTTCTTGTTCTGCTACTTAAGGTATTTTGGATTCAAGTTGTGAGCGGGGAGTACTGGCATAACCTGGTAGTTACTCAAGTGGAAAAAGATCAGGTGATTCAGCCCAAGCGTGGAACCATTACGGACCGTAAAGGAAACGTATTGGCTACGGATGCACCAGCTTATACGGTAGTTGTCAATCCTACCATTATTCAGGAGTATGATTTGGAGAATGAGGTTGTAGCTAAGCTACACCAATTACTCAAAACACCTGAGGATGAGCTGAGAAGGCATCTTTCTGCAAAGGATAAAGCGGGGAACTACTTAAAAAACCGCGAGATCCGCAATGGAGGCTGGAAGGTAGATCCTGAGGTCAAGGCACAAGTGGATACGTTCAAAGAGTATTTGAAGGATAAGTATCAAGTAATTGGAGCTGTGGACACTGTTCAAGGATCCAAACGCTATTATCCAGAAAATAAGCTGGCTTCCCATGTTCTTGGCTATCAAAGAAAAGATGGCACAGCAGGTATGGGGTTGGAAGCTTATTATAATAAAGAGCTCTCGGGGACGGCTGGAAAGCTTCTGTATCAGCGGGATCGGAAGGGAGTTCCTCTTCAAGGATCGGGAAGTGTCTATGAGCCGGCACAAAATGGTAAAAATTTAAAGCTGACGATTGACGATACGATTCAGTATTATATAGAGGATGCCATGCAGGAAGCTATTGCAAAATACAATCCGAAAACGATGACTGTGGTAGCGGCTGATCCCAAAACGATGGATGTTCTCGGTATGGCGACCTACCCGAATTTTAATCCCAATACATATGGGAGTACACCTTTGGAAAATTTCCGTAATAATGCTACTCAGTCCATCTACGAGCCGGGCTCCACGTTTAAGATTGTGACCTTGGCTGCCGCGGTTCAAGAAAAGGTATTCAATCCGAATGAATCCTACCAATCTGGTATGATTCGGGTCGGAGGTTGGGATATTCGTGACGTAAGCCGTAACTGGGGAACGTTAACTTATCTTCAGGGAGTCAAGCGTTCAAGTAACGTCGGCTTTGTCCATCTGGGGCTGGATAAGTTGGGTGGCGAAAGGCTGAAGAAATATATTAATAACTTTGGTTTCGGGGTGAAAACGGGTATTGATCTTCCGAGTGAGTCTACCGGAGCTATCACATTCCATACCCAGTACAAATCCGAGGTCGCAACAGCTTCATATGGACACGGACGTGTCCAGGTGACGCCAATCCAGCAGGTAGCTGCCATCTCGGCAATTGCTAACGGGGGGAAGCTGATGCAGCCTCATCTGGTAAAGGAAATTATAAACCCAGATACAGGCGAAGTGCAGACGATTCAGCCAAAGGAAATCCGCCAAGTGATTACTCAGGAATCTGCAGCTCAGACAAGTAGCTATCTGGAGCAGGTTGTGTCTGACCAGGAAATTGGTACGGGACGCCTTGCTTATATCGACGGATATCGTGTAGCTGGTAAAACAGGTACAGCGACGAAGGTCGTTGGAAAAGTATATGACCATTCGAAGGATGTCGTGTCCTTTATAGGTTTTGCACCGGTAAATGATCCGAAAATGGCTGTTTTGGTTGTTATGGACGAACCTAACAAATCGGTAGGCGGCGGTACAGCAGCAGCGCCTGTATTTAAAAAAATCGTATCCCAATCGTTGCAATATATGGGTGTTCCAAAAACGGGAACTAAAACGAATAAATCAGGCAGCGCTGTTGTAAAAACAGTGAATTTGCCAACGGTACCACAATTAACGGGTCAGGTGAAGAAGGATGCGCAAAACGCATTGCTCAAACAGGGGATTGCCTATGAAACGGTAGGCAAAGGCTCCAAAATTGTTCGCCAGTATCCTGAAGCAGGCGTCAAAATGAAACCCGGACAACGCATTTACTTGCTGACTGAGGATAGTGCCAACATGACTATCCCTGATTTTACAGGTGTTTCGTTGCGTGACACACTTCAAGTTCTAACCCTTATGAGGGTTGGTGTGCAGGTAAGCGGCGAAGGTTATGTCGTCTCTCAAAAGGCGCAAATGGTAAATGGAAAGCGAATCGTCAGTGTGATGCTTCAGCCGGCCAAAGAAACGGTGACCGGAGTGAAACCGGAGGATACACAGGACTCGACCAATGGAGTTGCAGCTAACCAGATTGGGAGCGCAACAAAAACGGAGGCCGATAATAAAAACGAATCCGGTACTACTGCCGAAGCTGGAACAGATGCGGGAGCTCCTAAGAGAGGAATATCGGCTGTTGCAGATGAGAAAAGTGCTGCTGAGATTAAAGGCGAGGATAACTGATAGCTTGTTCTAATGTTCGTTCTTTTGAATATTCATGAGGTAAGACATGTCATGAGTATTTGAGGAACGGAGGGAGCGCGTTTGAAAAAATCTAACGTGACCATGCGGCGAAGGCTGGTATGGGGGCTAATGGGATTATTTGTACTGTTTGCGGCCTTGTCGATCCGGCTCGCCTATGTTCAATTGGGTAAAGGAGGCGAGCTCTCGGCCAAGGCTGAGGATTCGTGGCGCCGCAATATTCCATTTGCCGCCAAGCGTGGCGAAATTTTGGATCGGCAGGGTACGGCGCTGACCTACAATGTCAGTTCGCCCACAGTCATGGCGATACCAGTACAGATTAAGAAGCCGGAAGAAACGGCACGCAGGCTGGCGCCCTTGCTGGATATGAGTGAGGATAAAGTGCTCAAGCTGATTACCAAACGAACAGCAAGCCAAAAACTTCAGCCCGGCGGACGAAAAATTACGATGGAGAAAGCGCAGCAAATTCGTGATTTGAAGCTGCCGGGTATCGTTGTTGCTGAAGACAACAAACGTTATTATCCTTATGGTGATCTAGCCGCTCATATTCTTGGGTTTACAGGAATTGATAATCAAGGGCTGACAGGCGTAGAGAAGCAGCAAAACAGTAAGCTTCGGGGAATTGACGGAAGTATTGCATATTTATCAGATGCAGGTGGTCGTCTGATGCCAGGTTCTTCCGAAAAATACATTGAACCGAAGGATGGACTGAATTTACAATTAACCATTGATAAGTCTGTGCAGTCCATTATGGAGCGGGAGCTTGACCAAGCCATGGTCAAATTTCAGGCGAAGTCCGCGTTGTCTATAGCTATGAACCCCAAGACGGGTGAAATATTAGGCATGGCTGGACGACCAAGCTATGAGCCAGCGCTATACAAGCAATATGCGCCTGAAATCTACAATCGAAATCTGCCTATCTGGATGACATATGAACCTGGGTCTACTTTTAAAATTATTACATTGGCGGCTGCCTTGGAAGAAAAGAAGGTCAATCTCAAAAATGACCGTTTTTTTGATCCGGGATATATTGAAGTCGGTGGAGCACGTCTGCGTTGCTGGAAGAAAGGCGGACATGGGAGCCAAACTTTCCTTCAAGTGGTGGAGAATTCTTGCAACCCTGGTTTTGTAACATTGGGGCAGCGGTTAGGCAAAGAAACACTGTTCAAGTACATTCGCAATTTTGGCTTCGGCAGCAAAACGGGGATCGACATGATTGGTGAGGGCAACGGCATTTTGTTCAAGCTACCTCAGGTAGGTCCTGTAGAACTGGCGACGACCGCTTTTGGTCAAGGGGTGTCTGTCACCCCGATCCAGCAGGTTACGGCTGTATCAGCGGCAATCAATGGCGGTAATCTTTACAAGCCTCACATTACAAAAGGTTGGGTTCAGCCGGGAACCGGAAAAGTGCTGGAAAAAGTAGAACCAGAACTGGTACGTAGGGTCATTTCAGAGGACACCTCCCGACAGGTAAGGGAAGCGCTGGAAAGTGTCGTTGCTAAAGGTACAGGTCGTCCTGCTTTTATTGAAGGCTACCGGGTGGGAGGTAAAACGGGGACAGCACAAAAGGTGATTAACGGGCGTTATTCTTCCTCGGAGCATATTGTATCCTTTATTGGTTTTGCACCGGCAGATGATCCGCAAATCGTCGTCTATACCGCTGTCGATAACCCGAAGGGCATTCAATTCGGCGGGGTTGTTGCTGCGCCAATCGTGCAAAATATTTTAAAGGACGCGCTGATTGCCTTAAAAATACCACCTCGCACCAATCAAATTGCCAAAGAGTACAAGTATGGAGAAAATCCGATCGAAACGGTACCTGATCTGGTAGGTGCTACTGCAGCTGATTTGTACGAAGATATGAATATGAACTTTATGCTCGTAAAATCCGGGTCAGGCAAGACGGTCGTGAGTCAGGCGCCGAAGCCGGGCTCCAGATTGGAGCGGGGATCAACGATCCGTATTTACATGGGGGATTGATAGGTTCATTTTATACCATACTATGAATAACGAGAGAGCAATGGAGGAATGAAAGATGCAGCTTCAACAATTGGCTTCACTGCTGGCCGTCTCCCGTGTCGTGGGTGACGGTACAGTGGATTGCCGAGGAATCGGGGCGGATTCACGTCGAGTGCAACCGGGAGATTTATTTCTGTGTCTGCCAGGTTTTACAGTGGACGGACATGAATATGCCGAGCAGGCAATTGCGTCCGGAGCGGCAGCTTTGGTCGTTGAACGGGAACTGGATGTACCTGTTCCGCAGCTTGTAGTTAAGGATGCACGACATGCCATGGCGGTTTTGGCGGATTATATGTTTGATTCACCGAGCCGACGCATGCGCATGATCGGCATAACCGGAACCAACGGTAAAACAACGATAACTTATCTGATTGAAAAGATCATGAAGGACGCCGGGGTGAACACCGGACTGATTGGTACGATTCAAATGCGTTACGGTGGTCAGTCTTATCCAATGTCTGGCACTACGCCCGAAGCGGTGGAACTTCAACGTTATCTGGGAAATATGGCAGAGCAGGGGGTTCAATGCTGTGTCATGGAAGTATCCTCACATGCGTTGGAGCAGGGTCGCGTCAAGGGAACTGATTTTCGCACAGCTATATTTACAAACCTGACGCAGGACCACCTGGACTACCACAACACAATGGAGGAGTACCGTGCTGCAAAAGGACTTTTGTTCTCTAGGTTGGGAAATGCTTTCTCGCGTGATGCATCAGATAGCAAATATGCTGTTCTGAATGCAGACGATCCGGCTTCTTCCTATTTGCAGGCTCAAACTGCGGCCCAAGTGATTACATACGGCGTGGAAAAGGAATCTGATGTGCAGGCATCTCGTATCACTATTGGTGCCAAGGGAACCTTCTTCCATGTGTCCACTTTTAAAGGAGATACCGATATTGAGCTTCGAATGGTGGGCAAGTTCAATGTGTACAACGCACTGGCGGCCATTACCGCAGCTCTGCTGGAGGGAATTTCGCTGGCGGATATCAAGAGGAGTCTAGAGTCTATCGCGGGCGTAGATGGGCGGGTAGAGCCTGTAGATGCGGGTCAGCCCTTTGCTGTTATTGTAGACTATGCCCATACACCGGACGGATTGGAAAATGTCCTTCGCACCGTAAAGGAATTTGCGGTCGGTAAAGTATGGTGTGTATTTGGATGCGGCGGTGACCGGGATCGTACGAAACGTCCGTTGATGGGGAAAATTGCTGCGCGTTACAGTGATCATTCGTTTATTACTTCCGACAATCCGCGAACAGAGGACCCGAAAGTGATTTTGAAAGACATCGAACAAGGGCTGATTGATGAAGGTATACCCGCAGAACGATACGAATTGATCGTGGATCGAAGAACTGCAATTCATAAAGCTGTTGAAATGGCAAGCCCTGACGATGTAGTATTGATTGCGGGAAAAGGTCATGAGACTTACCAGTTGATCGGAAAAACGGTGCATGAATTCGATGACCGCATCGTAGCCAAAGAAGCGATAAGGGGTTTATCCAAGTGATGAAAAGAACAATCGGTCAGATTGCATCTATGTGTGAAGGAACACTTCACGGAGAAGCGGACGCCGAACAGATAGTCGAAGGCGTTTTTACAGATTCTCGCAGGCCGCAGAGCCAAGGGTTGTTTGTTCCACTCGTGGGCGAACGATTTGATGGGCATAATTATGTGCAGCAGATCGTAAGTGAGGCAGGTGCAGCTGCATTTTTATGGCAAAAGGATCATGGCGTACCTCCGGCTGAGAACGCTATTGAGGTAGAGGATACGTTAGAAGCCCTTCAGCATCTAGCAGCTGCATACTTACGCGAAACTGGCGTTTCTGTCGTTGGGATCACGGGAAGCAACGGCAAGACGACAACGAAAGACATCGTAAACGCTCTGCTGGGCACGACTTTTAAAGTACACAAAACCGAAGGAAATTATAACAATCATATCGGTTTGCCTTTAACGGTACTGTCCATGCCGCAGGATACAGATATTCTCATTCTGGAGATGGGCATGAGTGGACGTGGAGAGATTCGTCTGCTGGCTAATATTGCCCAACCAGATGTAGCTATCATAACGAACATAGGCGAATCGCACTTGCTGCAGCTTGGTTCTCGTGCGGAAATCGCTCGTGCAAAGTTGGAAATCACAAGTGGCCTTAAGCCCGGTGGTTTGCTGATCTACAACGGGGATGAACCACTGCTTTCACAAGTGTTGGCGGAGTCTGAAACGGTCAAGCCTGAAGGTTTAAAATTATTTACGTTCGGGCTAGCTGCAGGCAACGATGACTATCCAACTGAAATCACTTCGGATGGAGAAGGTAGCTTATTCATAACAGCCCAATCTGGCAAAGAGGCTTTCCGACTTCCCTTGCTTGGACAGCACAATGTTGTAAATGGTTTGGCAGCACTGGCGGTAGCGCGTCATTTCAATGTCGATGCAGACCATATACGTAAAGGGTTGTCGTCTTTAAAACTGACGGGCATGCGTATTGAGGTCGTGAACTGTCCTAATGGACTTACTGTGCTAAACGACGCTTATAATGCCAGTCCGGCTTCTATGAAGGCTGCAATTCAGACGTTGTCTGCGTATAAAACGGATGGACGTAAAGTCGCCGTACTTGGTGACATGCTGGAGCTGGGACCTGAGGAAAAGCAATTCCATGAGGAAATTGGAATTTTCGCGGCAAAGCACGACGTAGAGGTACTGTTTACCTACGGTGCGTTAGGCACTTCGATTGCACAGGGCGCGCAAGGGTTGATGCCAGCTGTTAACGTGCACGCCTATACAGATAAGCAAGAGTTGATCCAGCATTTGCGGGTTCATCTCCACGCCAATGATATTGTGCTGGTTAAGGCATCCAGAGGGATGCGACTAGAAGAAATTGTGGATGCGCTGAAAAACGGTCCGCTACAGAACTGATGTTGACGAGAGGGAGACTCCCATGGATATTCAATTATTACTGCTGACGATCGTCGTATCGTTTATACTGGCGGTCATTGCCGCTCCACTGCTCATTCCGCTGCTGCGGCGAATGAAATTTGGCCAGCAGGTCCGGGATGACGGGCCACAAAGCCATCTTAAAAAGATAGGTACGCCTACAATGGGCGGTATCGTGATTCTGGTGGCTTTTACGCTGACCTTTCTTAAGTTTTCAGCTATCAAAAATACGGACTTTTACGTTCTGCTGGTTGCTACACTCGGTTTTGGGCTGATCGGCTTTTTGGATGACTATATCAAAATTGTATTCAAACGCTCGTTAGGCCTGACGGCGCGTCAAAAGCTGTTTGGACAATTATTGTTTGGCGCGATCATGTGCTGGCTTCTGCTTAGCAATGATCATAGTACTGCGATCGGCATCCCTGGAACGTCATGGTCATTTGATTGGGGCGGCTGGTTCTATTATCCGTTCATTATTATCATGATGCTGGCAATTAGCAACGCTGTCAATTTCACGGATGGGCTGGACGGGCTGCTGTCCGGTACAAGTGCCATTGCCTTTGCTGCTTATGCCATTGTCGCGATTCAGGCAACCTCGCTTCCGGCAGCAGTATGCTCAGCAGCTATGATCGGCGCTGTACTAGGATTTCTTGTATATAATGCTCATCCTGCCAAGGTGTTTATGGGTGACACAGGCTCGCTGGGAATCGGCGGCGCCATAGGTGCCATTGCCATCGTTACGAAAAGCGAAATTTTGTTTCTCATTATCGGCGGTGTATTCGTAATTGAAATGCTGTCCGTGGTCTTGCAGGTAGCTTCCTTTAAAACACGTGGCAAGCGTATTTTCAAAATGAGCCCTATTCATCATCATTTCGAGCTGTCCGGCTGGTCCGAATGGCGCGTAGTTATTACATTCTGGGCTGTAGGACTGCTGTTGGCAGGACTCGGACTTTATCTCAACAAGGGGTTGTAGACTAATGAATCATCCAGACGCATACAGAGATCAGGAAGTCGTCATTATCGGTCTGGCCAAAAGCGGTGTGCAAGTTGCCAAGGTGCTGCACCAGGCCGGAGCGAAGCTGACAGTCAATGATAAAAAAGATAGGGAACAATGTCCCGAAGCTTCTGAATTAGAGGCTTTGGGAATTTCCGTTTTATGCGGGGGTCACCCAGAGGGGTTGATTCATCCTGGAGTGAAGCTGGTTGTCAAAAATCCAGGCATTCCTTATACGGCCCTTCCCGTACAGAAAGCTGTCGAGCTCGGCATTGAGGTTGTGACCGAGGTTGAGGTCGCCTACCATCTATGTAAAGCTCCGATCATCGGAATTACTGGCTCCAACGGAAAGACGACCACGACCACTTGGGTAGGCAAGCTGTTGGAGGCATCCGGCATGAATCCAATCGTGGCTGGTAATATCGGTACGCCCGTATGTGAGGCGGCTGTGGACGCCAAGTCGGATGAGTGGATGGTTGTGGAGCTGAGCAGCTTTCAGTTAAAAGGAACAAAGGATTTCAAGCCCGCTGTGGCCTGCCTGCTCAATGTAGCAGAGACCCATTTGGACTACCACGGAGGCATGGAGGACTACGTTGCATCCAAGGCGCGTCTATTTGCCAATCAAACGGCGGCGGATACTGCGGTGGTGAACTGGGACGACCCCGTCTGCCGGGAGCTGGTACCCTATATAAAAGCGAAGCTGCTTCCGTTCTCTACGACAGAACGTTTGCAGGAAGGGTTGTTTGCTGATCCGCCATACATACCGGATGTGACGGACGATATTGAACGTAGCATCGTATACCGCGATGGAAATGGTGTGCTGCATCCCATTATAGGCATAGCTGAGATTGGACTTCCGGGTCGTTTTAACGTAGAAAATGCTCTTGCTGCCTGCGCAATCGCCATTGCTGCAGGCGCAGAACCAGCAAATTTGGCGGAACCATTAAGTACTTTTCGCGGCGTAGAACATCGGCTTGAATATGTTTTAGAACACGCTGGTGTAGCTTATTACAATAATTCCAAAGCAACCAATTCGAAAGCAACGATGATGGCCTTATCTTCCTTTAAGCAGCCTATTGTACTCATTGCCGGAGGATTGGATCGTGGCTCTGATTATACAGAGCTCGTACCTTCTTTACAGGAAGGTGTGAAAGCCGTTGTGCTCCTGGGTGAGACACGGCATAAGCTGGCTGAGCGGGCCAAGCAGGCCGGAATAGAGCATGTCAAGGTCGTCGATAATGGGGAGGATGCCGCCGCTACGCTCGTGGAGGCTGTGAACAAGGCTTCTGAATTTGCTGAGACGGGAGATGTGGTATTACTCTCACCCGCCTGTGCAAGCTGGGATATGTTCCGATCCTATGAAGAGCGTGGACGTATTTTTAAAGAGGCGGCGCATAAATTGTAAGTAGGGGGGTTGGATAAGCCCCTACTTTTATGCAAGGGGTGGCCTCCTGATGAAGCAGTCTCGTCCAGCGCCGGATCTATGGCTTTTCGTTTGTATTGTAAGCTTATTAGCCATCGGCATGGTTATGGTATATAGTGCGGGCGCCGTCCTCGCTTTTCACGAGTACGGGGACTCCTACTATTTTGTTAAGCGACAATTGCTGTTTGCGGGGCTCGGCCTAGTAGCGATGTACTTTACTGCCAGAACGGACTACCGGGTCTGGCAGAAATATGCCAAGGTCGTATTGTTGATCTGTCTAGCGCTGCTGGTTGCCGTATTAATTCCCGGCATTGGTGTAGTAAGAGGCGGGGCACGAAGCTGGCTCGGTATTAGCTCTTTCGGCATTCAGCCTTCCGAGTTTATGAAGCTGGGTATGATTCTTTTTCTCGCTCGTTGGCTCAGTCGTCCTGATTATGATATTAGCTCTTTTACGCGCGGCCTGTTGCCGCCGCTTGGACTCATGGGACTGGCTTTTGGGCTTATTATGCTCCAGCCCGATTTGGGCACAGGTACGGTAATGATGGGAGCGTCCATGCTCATCGTATTTACGGCAGGCGCGCGTATGAAGCATCTCGGTCTGCTAGCTCTGTCGGGAGCAGCGGGGTTTGCTGCACTGATTGCAGCTGCGCCTTATCGACTCCAGCGCATCACAGCTTTTCTGGACCCTTGGTCCGATCCGCTTGGCGCAGGCTATCAAATTATTCAATCGCTATATGCGATTGGTCCTGGCGGGCTGGCGGGCTTGGGACTCGGAATGAGTCGACAAAAATATAGCTACGTTCCTGAGCCGCAGACTGATTTTATTTTTTCCATTTTGGCGGAGGAGCTTGGCTTTATCGGTGGAATGACGGTGCTGGGGCTCTTTTTGGTTCTCGTGTGGAGAGGAATGCGTGTCGCTATAACCATTCCGGATACCTATGGTAGTTTGCTTGCGGTGGGTATTGTCGCAATGGTCGCCGTACAGGTCGTCATTAATATTGGTGTCGTTATCGGTTTAATGCCGGTGACAGGAATAACACTGCCCTTAATCAGCTATGGAGGTTCTTCTCTGACCTTAATGCTAACTGCTCTGGGCATTTTACTAAATTTATCACGTTATGCGAGGTGAACGTTTATGCGCGTCGTGTTGAGCGGCGGCGGCACCGGAGGGCATATTTATCCGGCGTTGGCCGTAGCCAGACAGTGCGAAGAGATTGATCCAGACGCTGAATTTTTATACATTGGCGGTCAACGAGGACTCGAAAGTAAGTTGGTTCCTCAGGAAAAAATTCCATTTGAGGCTATTGATATCACAGGATTTCGTCGCAGCTTGTCTGTGGAAAATATAAAAACGATCATGCGTTTTTTCAAAGGGGTTCGCAGATCCAAAGCATTATTAAAGAAATTTAAGCCAGATGTCGTTATTGGAACTGGGGGATATGTATGTGGCCCCGTCGTTTATGCAGCTTCCAAGTTGGGAATTCCCAGCATTATTCATGAGCAAAATGCAATTCCAGGGCTGACTAATACATTTCTGAGTCGCTATGTGGATACAGTGGCTGTTAGCTTTGAAGGCTCAGAAGGAGCTTTTCCCAAAGCTAAAAATGTACTGTACACCGGAAACCCACGTGCTACAACAGTTCGTTTGGCTAACCGGGATCGGGGATTTGCTACGATTGGGGTTCCGATGGACAGCTCAGTTGTTCTTGTGGTTGGTGGCAGCAGGGGAGCGAAGGCCATTAATGACGCCATGATTGCAATGGCTCCGCAACTTTCGCAACTGAAAGACGTCCATTTTGTATATGTAACCGGAGAATCTTATTACGAGCAAACGCTGGATAGCATACGGAATCAGATCGGCTCATTGCCCAATCATCTACATGTGCTTCCCTATATTCACAATATGCCAGAGGTGCTGGCCTGTACTTCTTTAATTGTTAATCGTGCAGGTGCGTCCTTCTTGGCAGAGATTACATCGCTCGGCATTCCGTCCATTCTGATCCCATCACCTAATGTGACGAATAACCATCAGGAGGCTAATGCTCGTACCCTTGAAAAGGCAGGCGCATCCGTCATGATTGTAGAAAAGGAACTGAGTGGCCCGGCCCTGTTTCAATCTATAGCGGGAATTATGAAGGATAAGGCATGGCGGAGTCGCATGGCGGAGTCGGCGTCTGCGCTTGGCAAGCCTGACTCAGCGGATATTTTAGTAAAAGAAATGGAGCGTCTTGCCCGTAAAAGGTAGTTTGCAGCGTAGAATTGGGCGGTTGTCACACACCGGATGGTATTTACATAGGATACCCTATAGATTGTGACCATCACTCAGGCTGCCGGTTGTCAGGTGAGAGCCTTATAACCATGCGGGGCAAGCAACAAGGAGGTTTCAGTACAATGCAGCAATGGATGCCATTATTAGCGGAGCATGATATCGGAAAAGTGCTGGAGCATGAGCCGCTGTCCAAATATACGACATGGAAGATTGGAGGCCCTGCGGATGCACTTGTCATCCCGGATACCAAAGAGCAGCTGGCAAGAGTTTTGAAGCTGGCTAGCGAGCACGGAATTCCCTGGATGCAGTTGGGGCGGGGCTCCAACATGCTCGTCTCTGACAAAGGGATACGGGGACTTGTGATCAAGCTGGGACCAGGATTTGATTATGTTCATTTTGAAGATGAACAGATCGTTGCTGGAGGAGGCGTTTCACTGGTCAAACTGTGCGTTATGGCCAGCAAACAGGGCCTATCCGGTCTTGAATTTGCTGGTGGTATCCCAGGATCGGTCGGTGGGGCTGTCTACATGAACGCCGGTGCCCATGGGTCTGATGTGTCACAAATATTCCAGTCCGCTGAGATTGTGCTGGATACAGGGGAATTGGCTGTGTACGATGCCGAGAATATGCATTTCAGCTATCGTCACTCCGTGTTGCATGAGCAACGTGGAATGGTGACAGAGGCAGTGTTTCGGATGAAGCGGGGCGACCGCGAGGAAATTTCAGCAGCGCTTGCGGCTTTTAAAGACCGCCGTCGGCTGACTCAGCCGCTACAGTTAGCTTGTGCAGGAAGCGTGTTCCGCAATCCTCCAGGAGACTATGCTGCCCGTCTTATTGAGAGCGCAGGTCTCAAGGGCTTGAAGGCGGGAGGCGCAGAGGTATCTGTACAGCATGCCAATTTCATTGTAAATACCGGTCAAGCGACAGCAGAGGACGTGCTTACCCTAATGAAGCATATTCAAAGTACAATATCATCTCAAACCGGCATCAAGCTAGTTCCGGAGGTTTTCGTAGTGGGTGAGCGGTAAACTCGGAGGTGATACATTGGACAAATTGGTGATTGAGGGAGGCCGTCCCCTGTCAGGCACCATACGTATCCATGGGGCAAAAAATGCGGCACTACCTATTCTTGCAGCGAGCTTACTTGCACAAGGTAAGGTAGAAATTCGGAATGTGCCCCATCTTTTAGACATTAAGGTCATGCTGCACATCCTTGAAAGACTCGGCTGTACATGCCGACATGAAGAGGAAACGGTATACGTGGATACGTCGTCCGTCCGAACGTTCCAAATTCCGGAAGATTTGATGAAGCAAATGCGCTCATCTATCTTTCTGATGGGACCGCTGCTCGCCAGATATGGAGAAGTTTCTATTTACCAGCCCGGAGGCTGTGCCATAGGCGAGCGCAAAATTGATCTTCACCTAGAGGGCTTAAAAGCTCTTGGCGCAGAGATAGAGGAAAAAGACGAGCAAATTACGTTTCGAGCCCACAAGCTGATCGGCTCGGACATCCACATGGATTTCCCGAGTGTAGGTGCAACGGAAAATATTATGATGGCCGCTGCGTTGGCTGAAGGACGAACAACGATCACCAATGCAGCGAGGGAACCGGAGATTCAGGATTTACAAAACTTCTTGAATGCCATGGGAGCCCGCATTATCGGTGCTGGAACCGACACGATTACAATTACGGGGGTCAGTTGCCTCAATCCGTGTACGTATGAGGTCATTCCTGACCGCATAGTTGCTGGAACGGTTATGATCGCAGCTGCAGCTACACGAGGAAGTGTGTCGTTGACACACTGCAATCCATCCCACTTGTCTGCTCTGATTCATGTCCTCAGGCGGGCTGGTGTTCAAGTCGGCATCTTGAATGATATAATGACCGTAAGTTGTATGAGTCGTCCCAAAGCAGTGGAGAGGATCGTTACCTCCCCTTACCCGTCTTTTCCGACGGATTTGCAATCTCAGGTCATGGTTCTGCTTTCTTTGGCGGACGGATTCAGTGTCATGAAAGAGACCGTCTTCGAAAGCCGATTCAAACATGTGGATGAACTAAATGTAATGGGTGCTGATATTACGGTTGATGCAAATGCTGCCTTTATAAGAGGAGTTTCACGTCTGTACGGGGCTACGGTAGAGGCTACCGATCTGCGGGCAGGGGCTGCGCTGGTCATAGCGGGTCTAGCGGCTCAAGGACGTACCGTTGTCGAGCAGGTTCATCATATTGACAGAGGGTATGACCGGATCGAGCGTCTTTTTCAGGGACTGGGTGCCCGAATGAGCCGTCAGTCTCCGGTGCCGGAGCAACTGGATTTCGTAAATTAATGCCTGTAATGTCCCTCCATTAACGGGGGGACAAAAGGGCTTTTGTGGAGAGAAGCTATGCCAAATGCTCAAATACCTGTTCTTAAAAAGAACAGAACGAAAAAAAGAACAAGCCGAAAGATTGCTATTCTTCTCATTTTGTTGTTTATCGTATTGCTCGCTGTTCTCTTTTTCCGTTCTTCGTTGAGTCGGGTTTCTGAAATTCGTTTTGATGGTAATGTATTTTCGACCCGAGACCAGCTTCTTAACCGAAGCGGTCTGGCTGTTGGAGATCAGTATTTCGGAGTCAGTTCATCTGACATCTCTGAGAAGTTGCGGGAAATTCAATCGATACAGCAAGTCACAGTGGACAAGCAGTTTCCGGGTATTATTGCTATTCACATTAAAGAGTTTGCTACGGTCGCTTACGAGTTGCAGAGTGACGGGAGCCTTCGTGCTATTCTAGCGAATGGGACAAGCGTGGGCGTGGGGAGTAGCGGAATAGCCGTTGAGAAGCCTATTTTGACCAAATGGAAATCTGATGATCCGTACAAAGCAAAGCTGTGTGATGCTTTATCACGCATTCCGGGGGAATGGACTGCCGATATTTCGGAAATCATTCCTGCGCCGATTCCTTCTTTTCCGGACCGCATCAAAATGTACACACGTTCCCAGTTTGAGGTTATAACAACCGTTTCTCTACTGAATTCTAAAATCAGCTATTTGAATCAGGTGCTAGAAACAGAAGATCCAGGTTTGATCACCATGTTGGAGGCGGATTCCTACGTTCCGTTCAAACCAGATACGAGTGAAGAGAGCCAAGAAAAAGATACTACTCAGTGATGTGAAAAAATGCTAGAATTGATTTTATGGGTAATAGACTTGCCTCCTTCTTTTTTCTTCAAATTTTTATGTGACTGCAACCATAAATTGGCTTCTAAAAAATTTGTAGAAAAAAGAGGGAAAGCATGGAGTTTGTTGAATATGTACAGAGTGTGTTTAAAGAACGAAATTCATTTTGGAGTCAGGAGGTGCCACAGACTTGAGCAACAATGACATCATTGTTAGTTTGGACATCGGTACATCCAAAGTTCGGGCTATTATTGGGGAAATGAATAATGGAACCTTTAATATTATTGGAGTTGGATCTGCCGACTCGGAAGGGATTCGCAAAGGTGCAATTGTAGACATTGATCAAACCGTGCAATCAATCCGTAACGCCGTGGATCACGCAGAACGCATGGTTGGTATTCAAATAACAGAAGTGTATGTGGGGATTTCAGGCAATCATATTGGCCTGCAAAATAGTCATGGCGTAGTAGCTGTGTCCAACGAGGACCGTGAAATCGGTGAGGAGGACATTGAGCGTGTACTGAAGGCAGCTGAAGTTATTGCCGTACCACCGGAGAGAGAAATTATTGACGTGGTAGCCAAGCAGTACGTCGTAGATGGCCTTGAAGGCATTCAGGACCCTCGCGGTATGATTGGAGTTCGTCTCGAAGTAGAGGCTACGATTGTTACTGGAGGCAAGACCCCGATACATAATCTGTTGCGCTGCGTTGAGAAAGCTGGCTTGAGGATTAAAGATCTGGTCTTGCTGCCTCTTGGAGCCGGACAATTGTCTCTTTCGAAGGATGAAAAGGTGATGGGTTCAGTTCTGGTGGATATTGGTGCAGGTTCTACGAATGTTGCCATTTTCCAGGAAGGAACGATTGTTGCCACATCAACACTTCCGATTGGTGGAGAGTTTGTAACCAATGATATTGCCTACGGACTGAGAACCCTTACCGATCAAGCCGAAAAAGTAAAGCTTAAATACGGCTGCGCATGGTATGATGATGCGGCAGTCGATGTCGTCTTTAAAGTGACACGTATCGGCAGTAATGTGGATAAGGAGTTTAACCAGCAGGATTTGGCTGCTATTATTGAGCCGAGAGTGCAGGAAATTTTTCAACTCATTCAGGCGGAAGTTAAGCGCTTGGGTTACACAGAGCTTCCGGGAGGTTATATACTTACCGGAGGCACCGTCTCCATGCCTGGTGTACTTCAGGTGGCACAAAGCGAACTGGCTGCTTCCGTAAGGATCGCCGTACCTGATTTTATCGGTGTAAGGGATCCGGGCTACACGAGCGGAGTAGGAATCTTGCATAATGCTATTCGTTACTATCGCGGAAGATCGACTAGCGTTAGCAACAGTGGCGGAAGTGCCAAGAAGCCGACTAACCGAACCAAAAGCAGTAGTCCCGTTGCGGAAGGTGAGCAAAAGCAGGGGTTGATTGAACGATTAAAAAATATGTTCAGTGAATTTATATAACGTTCATTGCTAATTATGCCAATCATGGACGGGCCATCCATGCACATTGAGGGGGAGATGGAATAGTATGTTGGAATTTGATTTTGAAATGGAGAGCTTGGCTCAAATTAAAGTGATCGGCGTCGGAGGCGGCGGCAGCAATGCGGTTAACCGAATGATCGAAAATGGTGTTCAGGGTGTGGAGTTCATTACAGTCAATACAGATGCCCAAGCACTTCATTTAGCGAAGTCTGAGCATAAGCTTCAAATTGGCGATAAGCTGACCCGCGGTCTGGGTGCCGGCGCTAACCCAGATGTGGGTAAAAAAGCGGCTGAAGAGTCGCGTGAGCTCATTATGAATACGCTCAAAGGTGCGGATATGGTATTCGTAACGGCGGGAATGGGTGGCGGTACAGGAACCGGAGCGGCTCCTGTCATTGCTGAAATTGCCAAGGAATGCGGCGCGCTGACTGTAGGCGTGGTAACCCGACCGTTCACGTTTGAAGGGCGTAAGCGCTCCAATCAAGCTGAACTTGGTATTGAGGGATTAAAAGAAAAAGTAGACACTTTGATTGTAATCCCGAATGACCGCTTGCTTGAAATTGTGGACAAGAAAACCCCGATGTTGGAAGCATTCCGTGAAGCGGACAATGTTCTGCGTCAGGCGGTACAAGGTATTTCAGATTTGATCGCTGTACCGGGTCTAATCAACCTTGACTTTGCTGACGTTAAGACGATCATGACGGAGCGTGGTTCCGCTTTGATGGGGATTGGCGAAGCAACTGGTGAAAATCGTGCGGCTGAAGCTGCACGCAAGGCGATTATGAGCCCGTTGTTGGAGACATCCATTGAAGGTGCTCGTGGTGTGATTATGAACATCACTGGCGGCAACAACCTGTCTCTGTATGAGGTTAATGAGGCAGCTGAAATTGTAACATCGGCTTCCGATCCGGAAGTAAACATGATTTTTGGTGCTATCATTGACGAAGAGTTGAAAGAAGAGATCAAGGTTACCGTCATTGCCACTGGCTTTGAAGGCAAGCCAAGTCAACCGGCACCGGGACGTAAACCGGCAGCTAACCCAGCTACTTCCGAATCGGCGGAAAAAGGCTCTCCTAACTTGCGTCCATTTGGTAACACTCAAAGCAGTGATCAATTAGACATTCCTACATTTTTACGTAACCGTTCGCGCAATAATAATAACGATAACTAGTTTCAATTCAGACTGCCCGCATTCTCCCTGGAGATGCGGGCTTCTTTCTGTTTTCCGTATCCTGCAGTTCAGGTGCTTCTCCTCTTTCCGACAAAATTAGTCGGTCACCGTCCCCACCGTTAGACAGACTTTGAAC
Source organism: Paenibacillus sp. 1182 (assembly GCF_017833915.1). Taxonomy (NCBI): domain Bacteria; kingdom Bacillati; phylum Bacillota; class Bacilli; order Caryophanales; family Paenibacillaceae; genus Paenibacillus; species Paenibacillus sp. 1182. The sequence continues at coordinate 172,515 of NZ_JAFICR010000006.1, forward strand.
AGCATGACTACTATACTTAAGCCTATCCTGCAAACGCTGGGCGGGTGAAGCCTTGGTTGTTTATATCGACTTGATTTTTTTGGCCAATTTGTTCATTGATGCTGTGCTGCTGATGGTCACCGCTTGGATGAGAAAAATCCGTCCGGTGTGGTGGAGGTTGATGGCTTCAGCTGGAATCGGCGCAATGTACGTGGTCATGATGTTTGTGCCGGAACTGTCCTTTTTATTTACGTTCCTGATCAAACTGGCATTATCGGTCATAATGCTGCTGGTGGCTTTTGGATTTGGCAGCATGCAAAAGTATCTTCGTACAATGGGTGCCTTTTACATGATCAATTTTGTAGCTGCAGGTGGCATTTTGGGGATGCATTATTTTCTCCAAAATACAGGGGAACTGTTTAATGGCATCTGGTACACCGCTTCAGGAGGAATGTCTTTTGAACTGAAAATTGCATTCTGGTTTATTTTATGCGCATTTGGCGGAGTGATGCTTTTCTTTCGAATTGTGCAGTCCTCAAAGCAGCGCACAGAAAGGATGAGTGGGTTTCTGGGACAAGTGCAGGTGTGGATTGGACAGGATCATATTGAGTGTACAGGCTTGTTGGATACAGGTAACCAGCTCCATGATCCTTTGACCCGAACCCCGGTGATGGTCATGGAGGCAGCATTGTGGGAGTCGTATTTGCCTGCTTCCTGGCTCCAAAAATGTTCTGAGGGTAATGCTGACCAACTGGTGATGGAACTGGGAGACGAATCGTTTAGCTGGCAGGATCGTGTTCGTCTCGTCCCCTATCGTGGAATTAACCGCAGTCATTCCTTTATGCTTGCCCTTAAACCAGACCGGGTAGAGGTGGTGATGAATGGGGTTCATTTTGTACATCATCGAGTGTTGATTGGCTTGGACGGGGGAACATTGTCAGCAGAGGGTAAGTATCACGCCATCATCCACCCGGATGTGACGGCACAAGAAGGGGGCAGTGCTGATACCAACCAGAAACGAGATGCACATTTGAGTGAACATTTAACAGAATCAGGATGATGGAGCATAAACACAAAATGATGTTTGAAGGCAATGAGAAACATCCATTGGTGAAATGGACGGAGCACAGATGGAATTGCACATTTTTAAAAGGGGGAGAATGATATGCGGGAACAGATGAAATTGAAGATGAAAATTAGGCTAGCGTTGCAACTGCAATATTATCGTATTTTATTTTTATTTGGGCTGAAAAGTGAAGAAATTTATTATATTGGCGGCAGCGAGGCGCTCCCCCCACCGCTGACGAGAGACGAAGAAGATTATTTGCTGGGAAAACTTTCTTCTGGAGATGCGGCAGTACGGTCGATGCTAATCGAAAGAAATTTGCGGTTAGTCGTATATATTGCCCGCAAATTTGAGAATACGGGCATCAACATTGAAGATCTCGTATCCATCGGTGCTATTGGACTAATCAAAGCGGTTAACACTTTTGATCCGGAGAAGAAAATCAAACTTGCCACCTATGCGTCCCGATGCATTGAGAATGAGATTTTGATGTATTTGCGTCGCAATAGTAAAACAAGAACGGAAGTTTCTTTTGATGAGCCTCTGAATATTGATTGGGACGGTAACGAGTTGTTGCTTTCCGATGTGATGGGGACGGAAAATGATACCATTTACCGTAATATTGAAGAGCAGGTAGACCGTAAATTATTGCATAAAGCACTGGATAAGTTGACGGATCGAGAGCGTTTGATTATGGAGCTGCGCTTCGGCTTACAAGACGGAGAAGAGAAGACACAGAAGGATGTTGCTGACCTGTTGGGTATCTCGCAATCGTATATTTCGCGTCTGGAAAAACGAATAATAAAGCGCTTACGAAAAGAATTTAATAAAATGGTATAATGCATGGGTATATCCGGAAGCGATGGAAACGGCGAATAAAAAAATGCCCTCAGGAGATAATGTACATTAATGTTGCTCCTTGGGAGGTAAGACACGATGACCCGAAACAAAGTGGAAATTTGCGGTGTGGATACCGCCAAACTGCCGGTATTAACCAATGCAGAAATGCGCGAGTTGTTCACATCACTTCAGCAAAATAATGAACGATCAGCCAGAGAAAAATTGGTCAACGGCAATCTCCGACTCGTCCTGAGTGTGATTCAACGATTTAACAATCGGGGAGAGTTTGTGGACGATTTGTTTCAGGTAGGATGTATCGGCCTAATGAAGGCGATTGATAATTTTGACCTTTCGCAAAACGTAAAGTTCTCCACTTACGCGGTGCCGATGATTATCGGAGAGATCCGCCGTTATTTGCGGGATAACAATCCGATCCGTGTATCCCGTTCGTTACGGGATATTGCATATAAGGCGCTTCAAGTGCGGGACAGTCTGACGAATCTGAACTCGCGGGAACCAACGATTTTTGAAATTTCAGAGGCACTGAATGTGCCTAAAGAAGATGTTGTGTTCGCGTTGGATGCAATTCAGGATCCGGTTTCGCTGTTCGAGCCGATATATCACGACGGGGGCGACCCAATCTATGTGATGGATCAGATCAGTGATGACAGAAATAAAGACGTCTCATGGATTGAGGAAATCGCTCTGCGGGAAGCGATGCATCGCCTGGGCCAGCGTGAAAAGATGATATTGTCTATGCGTTTTTATGAAGGAAAGACGCAAATGGAGGTTGCCGACGAAATCGGTATCTCTCAAGCCCAGGTTTCAAGATTAGAGAAGTCGGCTATTCAGCAAATGCAAAAACATGTAAAGTCCTAATGAAATGAATGCTTGAATGATTCAGCGATAAAAACGATCCTATCCGGATCGTTTTTGCGTTTACAGGACATTTTTTGGGCTCTTTCGCTCATATAGTGAATTAAAGGATGTGATGCGTGTGAGTGCACCGGAAACGTCAGTAAGAGCCATGAAAATTTCCGAGTTTCAAACCAAGGATGTCATTAACATTGTAGATGGGCGACGTCTGGGACAAATCAGTGATCTGGAGATTGACGTACGACAAGGGAAAATTGAAGCTATTGTGGTTCCGGGCAGCAGTCGATTCATGGGCTGGTTTGGAGGGGGAAGCGAATTGGTTATTCCGTGGCGCAACATTGTGAAAATTGGTTCGGATGTTGTGCTTGTTCGATTGGAGGGATTGCATGATCCACCGGATGAAAGGGAGGAAAAGCCGTATATCGAACGTCAGGAGCGGAATGACCGACGGGTCTTTTGAACAAGAGGGACACGTAATTTAGTATGTTGTGAAGACACAGCGGCGGCTTTTTGGTACACTGGGCAGTAGAGGTGAGAATGAATGGAACCATTTGTAATGAATACCGAGGCTACGGGGGCTATGCCAATGCAAGATGGCGGACGTCCCGTACCGGAGTTGTTATATATTCAATCCTGGGAACGACAGGTTCAGGGATTAACAGCGGGTTTTACAGGTCGTCATGGAGGTGTCAGTGAGGTTCCCTACGCTAGTCTGAACTGTGCGTTTCATGTAGGGGATGACCCCGAGAAAGTCATTCGTAACCGGCGGCTCATTGCAGAGCAACTTGGTTTTGCTGCTGAAGCATGGACGTGCGGTGAGCAGGTTCATGGTCATCATGTTGCTGTGGTCAAGGCTACTGACCGCGGGCGGGGCTTTATAGATCGTGCATCCGCTTTTCAGGACACAGATGGACTGTTGACGAATGTACCTGGCATTTTGCTGACGTCTTTTTATGCAGACTGTGTACCCTTATATTTTTGTGATCCAGTGCGCCGTGTGATTGGGTTGGCGCATGCAGGCTGGAAGGGAACCGTTGCGGAAATCGCATTGAAAATGGTACAGACCATGCAAAACGAATATGGATCTCAGCCGTCTGATATACTAGCAGCTATTGGTCCTTCCATTGGTTCTGAATCCTATGAGGTGGATGAGCACGTGATGAACCAAATTCGGGTTTTGGAGCATGATTGCCCGGGTAATGATAAATGGGAAGGTTCTGTTTACTTCCCCTTAGCTGACGGTAAAACACTACTTGACTTGAAACAATGCAATCGACACATTATGATGAAAGCAGGAATATTGCCGAGCCATATCGAATGTACAACCTTATGCACGAGTAGCCGTAGCGATTTGTTTTTTTCATATCGCAAAGAAGGCGGCGTCACAGGAAGAATGGCGAGTTGGATTGGTCTGGAAGAGAGGTGAGTCCTCCCGTGTCTTTGGAGGAACGAATTAAAGAAGTGAATGCCCGTGTAGAAGCGGCATGTGCCCGAAGCGGACGTTCGCGTGATGAAGTAAATGTGATCGCTGTCACGAAATATGTTTCGGCGGCGACAATGACATCGGTATTGGATAGCGACTTAGAGCATGTGGGCGAAAATCGCTGGCAGGATGCTGCGGATAAATGGAGTAAGCTGGGTGACCGGGGAACGTGGCATTTTATTGGTCATCTCCAAACGAATAAGGTTAAAGATGTAATTGGAAAATTTAAATTTATACATTCGCTTGACCGCTTATCACTCGCTCAGGAATTGGATAAGAAGGCAGCTGCTCTGGGACTGCGAGTTAAAGCTTTTGTGCAAGTCAATATTTCTGGGGAAATGTCCAAATATGGCTTGTCCTCTGAGGCGGTTGTCCCCTTTTTGGAACAAATTCGCGAGCTGGAACATGTGGACGTGATTGGCTTGATGACGATGGCTCCTCATGAGGAAGACCCGGAAAAAACTCGGCCTGTGTTTCGGGGATTGCGTGAATTACGGGATAGGTTAAATGGACAAGCCTTGACCAGGGAACCCATCGTTCACTTGTCTATGGGGATGTCCAATGATTTTGAAGTGGCGGTTGAAGAAGGAGCGACCTGGCTGCGGCTTGGTTCCGTACTGGTCGGACGAGAGGAGGATTTCCATTGGGCGTAATGAATAAGTTCATGAACTTTCTGGGGCTTCAGGAAGAAGAGGAAGTTATAGAGCGAGAGGTTATGAATACGCAGGAAGATCAAGAAATTGAAACCCCAAGCTTTGATAAACGTAAGAACCAGAAGGGCACTAATGTTGTCAGCATCCATTCACAGAAAAATGTGAAAGTTGTCCTGTATGAGCCGCGTTCTTATGATGAAGCACAGGAAATTGCCGACCATATCCGTTCCCATCGCACCGTCGTAGTCAATTTGCAACGAATTCGCAAGGATCAGGCGCTACGCATTATTGATTTTTTGAGTGGTACTGTGTATGCACTGGGTGGTGGTATTTCCAAAGTCGGGAACAATATTTTTCTGTGTACACCAGATACGGTTGAGATTCAAGGCTCTATTACGGAAATACTGGCTGACACTGAACAAGAACTTAACAGAATGAGGTGAACTTTTCTTGATCGAGGTAATTTACTGGCTATTTCAGATTTATTCGTACATGATCATTGCATATGTTCTGCTGTCATGGCTTCCTAATGCTAGAGAGAGTGTGATTGGTGATTTACTTGCCAAGTTTGTGGAGCCGTATTTGTCTCCTTTTCGCAGGTTTATACCGCCAATCTTCGGGATGATTGATATTTCTCCCATCGTTGCGCTGATTGCTCTGCGTTTTGCGTCGTACGGTTTGATTTCTTTAATTGGTAAGCTCGTCTAGGAGGAGTTATGCGAACTGAGATTTATGAGCATTTTCACCCGGATGAACGGGATTATGTGGATCGTGCTTCCGAATGGATCAGTCATGCGGGGGCTTATCATGAGCAGAAGCTGACTGATTTTTTGGACCCGCGCCAACAGTACATATTGGAGACACTTGCTTCGAAGGAAGACAAGGTCACGATTAGGGTAGATGGCGGATACATGGCTTCGGAACGAAAGCGGGCGCTGATTGCGCCCGATTATTCGTATTTGGACGGTGAGGAGATGGGGATTCAGGTCCTTTCCATCACATCTGACGATCTTAAAATAGGTACCCTTGAGCACGGTGATTATCTAGGTGCCCTACTGGGACTTGGAATCAAACGTGGGAAAATTGGAGATATTCATGTACTGGATGATGGGTGTCATGTATTGGTAGCTTCAGAGATCGGTAATTTTATGACGATGCATTTGCAGCAGGTACACCGTGTTCATGTATGGACAGAACTATTGCCTGTAGCGAGTCTGCGAACGAAGGAAGTTGCATTAGAGACGCTAGACCTGACGGTCGCTTCTTTGCGTCTGGACGGTATTGCTAGCGATGTGTACAAGCTAAGCCGCAGTAAAATATTAACACCGATTCGGGCGGGACGGTGCAGGGTAAATTGGAAGGTGGAGGAGAATCCATCCACTCCACTTAAAGCTGGAGACGTTATTTCCATGCAGGGTTTTGGGCGTTTCAAAGTGCTTGAAACAGACGGGATGACAAAAAAGGGAAGATTCCGTGTCAAAATTGGTAAGTTTGTATAGCTGTAGGCAGGAATCACGAGCTTTCTGTCGAAAGAATTAAGCTATAGCGAAGAACTGGAACGATTTTGCTCTGTACAGTATTCACAAAACGGGGTATGATGACCGATAGATGATAGTGAGCGTCGTGACGCGGAAAATGTATTTTTTGTCAATCTTATAGGAGGTGGACGGCATGCCATTAACGCCATTGGATATACATAACAAGGAATTTGCCCGCCGGCTTCGCGGTTATGATGAGGATCAGGTTAATGAATTTTTGGATCAGGTGATCAAAGATTACGAGGGCGTTATTCGTGAAAATAAAGAACTGAGCACCGAGTTGTTGAACGTACAGGAGAAGCTCGATCATTTCGCGACTATTGAGGATACGCTGAGTAAGACGATTATCGTAGCGCAGGAAGCCGCAGATGAAGTTCGTAACAACGCCAAGAAAGAATCCCAACTGATCGTGAAGGAAGCGGAAAAAAATGCGGACCGTATTGTGAACGAAGCATTGTCCAAATCCCGCAAGATCGCGTTGGAGGTTGAAGAGCTGAAGAAGCAGGCATCGATTTACCGAGCACGGTTTCGTACACTGGTGGAAGCACAGCTTGACTTGTTAAGCCAAGACGGCTGGGAAGCTCTTGAAAACCGGGAACGCGAAGTACTGGAGCGCGAGCGTGAGATGAAAGAAATTTACTAATTTCATTTCTGACAAGCTTTTATTAGACGTTGTTAGGGTTGACTTTTCACTTTAAACAGGCTATAACTGTAAATACTATACTGAATTCAACGATTGTCCGTCCGTCGGCTGATGGTTGTTATTCAAGGCAACGATGTTGCTGTTTAATATTCGATGAATTTAACATGTTTAATTCGTTGATGGGAACTAGTACGTCATGATTTGTCCCTCAGAGAGTTGGCCTTCCGGTGCAAGCCAACGTTCAGAACATGACCGAAGATCCTCCCGGAGAAGTGAGCTGAAGCGCTTAAGATGTATGGCGTGTGTAAGCAATCACCGTTTGCCATGCGTTATAATGGCGCCCTGCTGTAGTTGAGTGGGGCTCAGAGAGCCGTGATGAGACTGTATTTTTAGAATGGTCTATTTTTACGGAATCAGGGTGGTAACGCGAGCACAGTCTCGTCCCTTTACAGGGATGGGGCTTTTTTTGTTGCTTTTTTTAGGAAATGCTAGGGAAATCAATGATGAGCAGAGAGGGAGTATGACAGTATGAACAGAGTGGATGTTAAAGAAAAAGCACGGTCCCGTGACCTGCGCATCCTGAGCAAATGGAAGCAGGAGGACACATTCCGTAAATCCATTACAAATCGTGAAGGAAAGCCAAATTTTGTGTTCTATGAGGGCCCACCAACAGCTAACGGTAAACCGCATATCGGTCACGTGCTGGGCCGTGTAATTAAGGATTTTGTGGGCCGCTATCAGACAATGAAGGGATACCGCGTCGTACGTAAGGCAGGCTGGGACACGCATGGCTTGCCGGTAGAATTAGGTGTACAGAAGCAACTGGGGATCTCCCATAAACCTGAAATTGAAGAATACGGCGTTGAAAAGTTTATAAAAAAATGTAAGGCGAGCGTGTTTGAATACGAGCAACAATGGCGTGATCTAACCGAAGCGATCGGATACTGGACAGACCTCGATAACCCGTACATTACATTGGATAATAACTATATCGAGAGCGTATGGAACATTTTGGCGACCATTCATGAAAAAGATCTGCTGTATCGTGGTCATCGTGTGAGTCCGTATTGTCCGGATTGTCAGACAACGCTTAGTTCTCATGAAGTAGCGCAGGGCTACAAAGATGTAAAGGATCTGAGTGCCACGGCCAAATTCAAGCTGCATAGCAGTGGTGAATATGTACTGGCTTGGACGACAACACCCTGGACCTTGCCGAGTCACGTGGCGCTTGCCGTCAACCCTGAACTGGAATATGCACGTGTGAAGCAGGAAGACGGTGTATACATCGTTGCTAAAAATCTGGTTGAAGACGTCATTAAAGGCGAGCATGAAGTGATTGGCACGCTATCTGGTTCAGAACTGGTTGGCCAAACCTATACCCCGCCATTTACGTATTTTCAGGTTGAGAAGGGTAATCAGATTCTGGGTGCGAAGTTCGTAACAGATTCCAGCGGTACAGGTATTGTTCATATGGCTCCAGCGCATGGTGAGGATGATTACCGGGTATGTCGTGAAAATGGTGTTGAGTTTATCAACGTGGTGGATCTTCAAGGTAACTATGTAGAGGAAATCACTGATTTTGCAGGCCGTTTTGTGAAAGACTGTGATGTAGATATTGTTAAAATGCTGTCCGAAAAAGGCTTGCTGTACAGCAAGGAAAAATACGAGCATAGCTATCCGTTCTGCTGGCGCTGCGATACTCCATTATTGTACTATGCTATGGACAGCTGGTTTATCAAAACAACTGCGATCAAGGATCAATTGATTGCCAACAACAGCGAAGTCGAATGGTACCCGGGGCATATACGTGAAGGACGTTTTGGCAAGTTTTTGGAGGAACTGGTGGATTGGAACATCAGTCGCGATCGCTATTGGGGTACACCGCTGAACATCTGGGTTTGTGAGGAAACTGGAGAACAGTTCGCTCCTCATAGTATTGCTGAGTTGAGGGAACGTGCGATCGGCGACGTACCAGCGGATATCGAGCTGCACAAACCATATGTAGATGATATCAAGGTTCGTAGCCAATGCGGTAAATACGAAATGACTCGTACACCGGAAGTAATCGACGTATGGTTCGATAGCGGCTCCATGCCGTTTGCGCAGCATCATTATCCTTTTGAAAATAATGAAACGTTCGAGCAGCAATTTCCGGCAGATATGATCTGTGAAGGGATTGACCAGACTCGTGGCTGGTTCTATAGCTTGCTTGCGGTTTCGACTATGCTGACTGGCAAAGCTCCTTATAAAGCTGTCATGGCGACAGGCCATGTACTGGATGAGCAGGGGCAGAAAATGTCCAAATCCAAGGGTAATGTTATTGATCCGTGGGAAGTGATTGACGAGTATGGTACAGATGCTTTCCGCTGGGCATTGCTGTCAGATAGTGCACCATGGAATAGCAAACGTTTTTCCAAAGGCATTGTAGGTGAGGCTAAATCGAAGCTGGTGGATACGCTTGTCAATACACATGCTTTTCTGACCTTGTATGCGGATATCGACGGATTTGATCCGGCACAGCATCCGTTCAAACCATCGGCTCATAAGTTGGATCGTTGGATTTTGTCCCGTCTGAACAGCCTGATTTTGGTAGTGGACAAAGCGCTGGCTGTAAATGACTTCCTGAACTCATCCAAAGCGATTGAGTCGTTTGTGGATGAGCTGAGCAACTGGTATATCCGTCGTTCACGCGACCGATTCTGGGGCAATGGTCTTACAGAAGATAAGCTGGATGCATACCGTACACTGACCGAAGTGCTGTTAACGACTGCCAAACTGCTTGCGCCGTTTACACCACTGCTTGCAGAGGATATTTACCTCAACCTAAGCAACGGGGAAAGTGTTCATTTAGATGATTATCCGACTGCCAATGAATCCTTGATCGATCTGGAACTGGAACGAGATATGGAAACGGCACGCCGTGTCGTCGAATTGGCGCGTAACGTCCGCAACGAAACGGGTTTGAAAACGCGTCAACCGTTGTCCGAGTTGATTCTGTCCATGGATCAGGACTTTGAACTGAGTGGCTATGAGGAAATCATCAAAGATGAGATTAACGTGAAGCATATTCATGTGGAGACGGACGATAGCGGCTTTGTAGATTTTACACTGAAACTGAATTTGAAAGTAGCAGGCAAGAAATACGGCAAAAATGTCGGTTTCCTACAAAACTTTTTCAAGGGAATGTCTGCTGAGGATACCCGTTCTGTTGTAGAAAAAGGAGTGTTAAACGTCGCTTCTCCAGAAGGTGAAGAACTGCAAGTTACGGCTGAAGAATTGCTGGTGGAGAAAAAAGCGAAAGAAGGCTTCGCTTCTGCTTCCGGTTATGGCTTAACGGTAGCGTTGAACACAGACATTACACCGGAGCTGGAGCAAGAGGGCTGGGTACGTGAAGTGGTTCGTGCGGTACAGGATTATCGTAAAAAACTGGATCTGCCGATTGAAAAGTATGTGGCGTTGACGTTGGATGTAGATAATGAGCTGCGTCTGGCCATTGAAAGCTTCGATTCTGTGTTGCGTGAGAACGTATTGGTTACTACTGTGACATTTGGTCAAGCCGAACCGGCAGAACATGTGGAAGTGAACGGTAAAACCATCGGCGTTCATATTGGGGAATAATTACAAGCCCCCTGTCCCATAATACAATAACAGGCAGCATATAAAAACGAGCCTAAGCATCGGAAACGGTTTTTCTCCGTTACGTGCTTCGGCTCGTTTGCTGCGTTCAGGGCAGCCATGGGAAAAGGGGGATTGTGCATATGACGGCACGATCAAGGCGTAGACAGGGAAGGAGTCTCCGAGGGGTAAACGGAGAAGGGGCTGCCATAGCCGCAGATAAAAGCAAAACAGGTAATCAGGCAGAGCAATTAAGTCGTGTTGAAAAGCTGATACGTGCTGTGTCAGAGCAGATGGAACGGACACGTATTGCAGATTACGCTTTGCTGCTGAATAAGCCTTGGCGATTACTCTGGCTAAATCTAATATCAGGCGTTTCCCGGGGAATCGGCATCGCGCTAGGTTTTACTTTTTTTGCCGCTACCATTATTTATGTGCTGCAAATGCTCGGAGCGTTGAATTTGCCGATTATCGGTGATTATATCGCTGATATTGTACGGATCGTACAGCGACAATTGGAGCTTACCACCTATTAGGCAACGATCTCCACTTTGAAGTTCACGATTCGTCTTCGTGCGTATCCGGCTCCAGTAGACCTTCGCCCTCGCCATCTTCTAAATAACGCTGATAAATGGAGCTGCGAATAACAGATACATTTTGTCCATAAATGTCAGTAGCAATAAAGCTTTCGTATGGCTCTACGAAGCCCATATTATCATCGCCTGCTTCAATTTCCATATCATCATAACTGTGGATTTCTCCACTTTCGGCCATGGCTGGTGTGTTAGAGGTACCCCAATTTTCGACGATCTGCCAAGCATCTTCACCGTCGAAGCCGTTTTGATCATCACGCTCATCCAGACTCGTTCTGCCGAACGAGGGAGCGAGAAATTCTTCCTCTACTGGGCGGCGGTTAGACACTTCTGTTTCGGGACTGTACTCTTTACAGTAAATGGTATAGGGAACAGCCAGTAGGCGCTCATAGGGAATGGGTTTACCGCTGGCGGCACAAATGCCATACGTCCCCTTTTCCATAGCCATCAGAGCTGATTCGATGCGTTCTAATTGGAATTCGTCGTGTTCCAGTAAGGAAATATCCTTGGCTCGCTCGTAGGTTTCGGTAGCCAGGTCTCCTGGGTGGTTATCAATAGGAGAAAGCTCGCCGGTTTGGTCGCGTTGGGAATCGCCGAGTCCGTAATGGTCGTTGTCTTGCAAACGATGTTCAATTTCTTTTTTGCGTTCCAGCAGTTCGTTACGCAAGCCCTGCAATTGTTGCTCCGTCAATGGGGACATGGAATCCTCTCCTTGTTCTAGGTTTACATGCGCATGCGTTGTGTCGAGTATGCTCCATGTAGTTTGCACCGGGAAGACCTCTTTTACATAGGAAATTCTAATCAAATGCGAAGGAGTTCATTTTATGGATGATCTGTACTTGAAGCTTGCGGGACTCGTGGACGATCTGAGAATGCTTATGCTACAATAAATGGGTTCAACAACGGATATAAGCGGATCGGAGTGACGAAGGACTGTGATTTATTTTGGTATTGCGCTAATTATTTTTTTGATTGATCAGGGAGTCAAATATTTGGTGGCTACGCGGATGGAATTGTACGAACAAATACCAGTCATCGGCAACTTCTTTTTAATCACCTCCCATCGAAATCGTGGAGCTGCTTTTGGGATTTTGGAAGGTCAACGTTGGCTTTTTATCGTGATTACAATTGTAGTGGTGATTGGTATCGTCTGGTACCTGCGAAAAACAGTCAAGGCTGGACAAAAGCTACTTCCTGTTGCGCTAAGTTTGGTGCTGGGGGGAGCAGTCGGTAACTTTTTGGATCGAGCTATTTCAGGGGAAGTAGTTGATTTTGCACAATTTAATTTTGGGAGCTATACGTTCCCCATTTTTAATGTGGCAGATTCGGCGATTGTCATCGGTGTAGCACTGATTATTTTGGATACATTGCTGGAATCGCGTCGGGAAAAAGGAAATGGCAATGATAGCATTGAAGGGAAGTCATAGCATGAGCGAAGTGAATGAAAACGGCGAAGCCGCAGGTCTGTCTTATGAGGACGAACTGGAGGGTGAATCTCTGGAATGGACAGCCGATTCCGGGGATGCCAAAACGCGTATAGACAAATATATCGCCGAAGAAATGAAGGAAGTGTCTCGTTCTCAGATACAGATGTGGATCGGAAATGGTCGCGTGCTGGTGAACGGTACGGCGATCAAGGCGAACTACAAGCTGGCTGAAGGAGATCGTATTGTATTATCGGTACCGGAGCCAGAAAGTGTAGATATTGTACCGGAAAATATTCCGTTGGATGTCGTTTACGAGGACTCGGACGTTATTGTTATTAACAAGCAACGTGGTCTGGTCGTGCATCCTGCACCGGGACACTCTTCGGGAACATTGGTTAACGCACTGATGTACCACTGTCACGATCTTTCCGGCATCAACGGGGAATTACGTCCTGGTATTGTTCACCGTATTGATAAGGATACATCAGGACTGCTGATGGCGGCTAAAAATGATCAGGCTCACGCATCACTTGCAGCACAGCTTAAGGACCATAGTGTGACTCGGAAATATATAGCCTTAGTTCACGGTCATTTGAGCCACGATCAGGGAACGGTAGATGCTCCGATTGGCCGCGATTCGGGTGATCGCAAATTGTTCACAGTGACGGAACGCAACAGCAAGCATGCAGTCACCCATTTTCTTGTCATTGAACGGTTGGGGGATTATACCCTGCTTGAACTTCAATTGGAAACAGGACGCACACACCAAATTCGTGTTCACATGAAATTTATTGGACACCCATTGGTTGGCGACCCTATGTATGGGCGCAGCAAAGGGGTTCGTATGGATGGTCAGGCGCTGCATGCGGCGGTACTGGGCTTTAAGCATCCATCCACTGGAGAGTACATGGAATTCAACAGACCGATCCCTCCTGATATGGAGGATGTTTTAGCATCCTTGCGTAGTCGCTAAAACAATGACAATTTGCATTCCTATTCACAAACCTGAATAAATTATTAAGTTAAACCGCCTAATTGGCGGTTTTTTTATTGTGGGATAAGGTATGGGTAAAAACAACTATGGATAATTATACAATGAAGTTGTATAATTATTAGAGTGCTTCCGGTGGTTCCGGTTGAACGGGTGTTGACACACGATTTTCAATCTGTCATACTTCTTGTAGTTGCGATGAACTTTGTCCAAGAGATGGCTAACCATCTCACACTATGAGAAGCAGGACAAAGGAAATCCTGAATAGCACCTTTAAATCAGTCCCGTGAGGCTGGCAAGGTAACGTGAATGGATCACTGATCAGTGCATCCGCTGCGGCGGTATGTCTTCAGTGTGTCCGAGAGATCGGAGAACAGTGGAAGACTGTTCACACGAGACTCCTTGCCAAACTTGGGCAAGGAGTCTTTTTTGTATCCGAACACGGGACCAGGTCTGAAGGGAACATCACCTGAGGAGGCTGGAAGCATGAGTCATGAAACACATGTACTGATGGATGAAATTGCGATTCGTCGGGCATTGACACGGATTGCACATGAAATTTTGGAGAAAAACAAAGGTATTGACGATTGTGTGCTAGTAGGTATTCGAACACGCGGAGTTCATTTGGCGCAACGCCTGGCTGAAAAAATTGCTGAGATTGAAGGCGCACCAATTCCATGGGGAGAGCTGGATGTCACAGCCTACCGGGATGACCGGAGCAGCGTAGCCGAAGCTAAAGGAAATGGAAAAGAGCTTTTGATGAATCCTGCTGACGTATCGGTTCATGATAAGAAAGTCATTCTCTTTGACGATGTGCTGTACACAGGCCGCACCATCCGCGCGGCGATGGATGCATTGATGCACTGCGGACGACCGCAAATGATTCAGCTGGCAGTGCTAGCAGATCGCGGACACCGTGAGCTTCCGATTCGTCCGGATTACATCGGCAAGAACATCCCGACCTCCAAATCTGAGGAAATCGTAGTAGCCCTTCAAGAGACGGACGGTAAGGACGAAGTGACAATCATTCAGAACCGGGGGGAACAGCTATGATCACAACAGCCAGTCAACTTAAAGAACGTAGCCTGCTCGGGTTAAAGGAACTTAGCCGAAATGAAATCGAGTCCATTCTGGATCGCGCTCATTATTGGGAATATCAACCAGAAAAACTGGTTCCAGTACTGCAATCACGCTTTGCAGCCAACATGTTTTTTGAAAACAGCACTCGCACCCGCTTTTCTTTTGAAATGGCAGAGAAGCGGCTGGGCGCTCAGGTTTTGAACTTTTCCGCTGCGGCTTCCAGTGTGGAAAAAGGGGAGTCCATTTACGATACAGTACGTACGCTCGAATCCATGGGCATTGATGCAGGAGTCATCCGGTTAAAGCCAGCCGGGGTGCTGCAAGAGCTCGCTGAGAAGGTCAGTGTTCCACTGGTTAATGCAGGGGACGGCAACAATGAGCATCCAACGCAGGCTCTGCTGGACCTGTACACCATGCGAAAAACTTTCGGTGAGCTTAAAGGCTTGAGAGTATCCATCATAGGAGACATTCTGCACAGCCGTGTCGCTCGCTCGAATCTGTGGGCCTTGCAAAAATTTGGAGCCAAGGTTAGCTTCTGCGCTCCTGATAATATGCAAGCACCTGATCTTGCGGCGTACGCGCCTTATGTTCCGATGCAAGAGGCACTACAGGCGGACGTGGTCATGATGCTTCGGGTACAGCTGGAACGGCATGCCGAAGGGATGTTGCGCTCAGCGGATGAGTACCGAGAGCAGTACGGTTTGACAGAGAAAAGAGCAGCGAACCTGAAGCCCGGAACAATTATCATGCATCCAGCTCCAGTGAATCGGAACGTGGAAATTGATAGTGCGGTTGTGGAAAGCGAACAATCACGAATTTTTCCACAAATGGCAAACGGGGTTCCGATCCGCATGGCGGTTATGGAACGGGCAATGAAGCTGTAGAAGCTGTCAGTAGGATCGTAGGAAAAGTTGCAGAAAACTGAGCGGAGGAATATTTCAGATGAAACAATTAATAATGAATGCAAGCGTATTGAACGAGCAGGGCGAGGCTGAATTGAAATCCATCCTAATCGCCGACGGAAAGATTTTGGCTATCGCAAATGCAGATGCTGGAGTCAGCCTACTTATAGAAGAAGGGGCATCTGAGCAGGAGCGCGAAGTTGAAAAAATCGACGCCCAGGGAAAACTGGTCATTCCCGGTTTAATCGACATGCATGTGCATCTGAGAGAACCTGGCTTTGAATATAAAGAAACGATTGAAACGGGCAGCCGTGCAGCGGTGAAAGGTGGATTTACGACGATTGCCTGCATGCCAAACACACGTCCAGTGACTGACAATGTGGACACAGTCCAGCTGGTATTGAAAAAGGGACAGGAAGCCGGGCTTGCCAAGGTTCTTCCTTACGCAGCCATTACGAAAAACGAACTGGGTCGTGAGCTGACAGATTTTGAAGCGCTCAAAGCAGCAGGTGCAATCGGCTTTACTGACGATGGTGTCGGGGTGCAAAGCGCGCAAATGATGAAGGACGCCATGGCGCGGGCCAAGGCACTGGATATGCCGGTTATTGCACACTGTGAAGATAACACGCTTGTTGAAGGAGCGGCTGTGACGGACGGCGAATTTGCCAAGCGCCACGGACTTAAAGGCATTCCGAACGAATCCGAAGCCATTCACGTCGGACGAGACATTTTGTTATCCGAGGCAACCGGGGCACACTATCATGTATGCCATGTCAGCACAGAGCAGTCAGTGCGGTTAATCCGCCACGCAAAATCTTTTGGTATCAAGGTAACGGCTGAGGTATGCCCACACCACTTGGTATTGTCAGATGAGGACATCCCTGGGCTGGATGCGAATTGGAAAATGAATCCTCCGCTCCGCTCCCCACGTGATGTGCAGGCATGCATCGAGGGACTGGAAGACGGTACGATTGACATCGTCGTAACCGACCATGCAGCGCACAGTGAGGAAGAGAAGGCAAGAGGGATGGAGCTGGCGCCATTCGGGATCGTTGGATTTGAGACGGCCTTCCCGCTGTTGTACACGAAATTCGTAGCTACCGGACAGTGGACGCTGGACTTTCTGGTGCGTCGTATGACTGCTGATCCAGCGCGTGTCTTCCGCCTTGATACGGGACGCCTGGAAGAAGGAGCTCCAGCTGACCTGACCATGATTGATCTGGAGCAGGAGCAGGCAGTTAATCCGCAAACGTTTGCCAGCAAAGGACGCAACACTCCTTTTACAGGCTGGAAGCTCAAAGGCTGGCCTGTGAAAACTTGGGTAGATGGCAAACTGGTATGGTCTGCTGACGAAGCAAAATAAATAGAAACCACTAAAAAAAATAGAACCTTATAGCAGGAAACAATATAGAGGAGTGAGACGGGATGCAGGCAAGATTGTTACTTCAGGACGGCACGCTGTTTACAGGCACATCATTTGGTGCGGAAGGTGATAAAACAGGCGAGGTCGTTTTCAACACAGGGATTACAGGCTATCAAGAGGTGCTGACTGATCCCTCTTACTGCGGACAAATCGTAACGATGACTTACCCGCTGATTGGCAACTATGGAATTACTCGTGATGACTTTGAATCGGTACGGCCTTATGTCCATGGCTTTGCTGTTAGACATTACGAGCCAGCGCCAAGTAACTGGCGTGCTCAATACAGCGTGGGCGATTTGCTGAAGGAATATGGCATCATTGGCATTAGCGACATCGACACCCGCATGCTTACCCGGATTATTCGCCATCACGGCACGATGAAGGGCATTTTGACGACTGGTTCCCAGCCGCTGGAAGAACTGAAAGAAATGATGTCTGACTTGACCATTGAAGAACTGCGCAATCAGGTCCCTATGACTTCCACACCTCATCCGTACAGCAGTCCTGGCAACGGAGAACGGATCGTATTGATTGACTACGGTGCCAAAAGCGGCATTTTGCGCGAACTGAACAAACGGGACTGCGATGTAGTTGTCGTTCCACATGATACGACGGCTGAGGAAATTCGTCGCTTGGACCCGGATGGTATCCAGCTGTCTAACGGCCCTGGAGATCCAAAAGACGTACCCCATGCCGTTCGTACGGTAGCTGAACTGTTAGGGGAATATCCGATTTTCGGAATTTGCTTGGGACACCAGTTGTTCGCTTTAGCTTCGGGAGCGGATACGGAAAAGCTGAAATTCGGACATCGCGGTGGTAACCATCCGGTGAAAGAACTGGAGAGCGGACGCTGCTTTATCACATCACAAAATCACGGCTACACGGTGAATGAGGATTCGATCCAAGGTACTGAGCTTGAAGTGACGCATATTAATAACAACGATAAAACGATTGAAGGTCTTAAACATACCAAGTATCCCGCGTTTTCGGTGCAATATCATCCAGAGGCTGCACCAGGACCTTACGATAATGGCTACCTGTTTGACCGCTTTCTGGACATGATCCGTGAGCACAAAAGAAATCATCCAAAGCAACCGCGTCAGGCTGCTATCGCCGCCGCAGTGAGAGGAGAGCGCTAATATGCCGAAAAATACAGAACTTAAAAAAATACTTGTGATCGGTTCCGGTCCTATCGTCATTGGTCAGGCAGCAGAATTTGATTACGCTGGTACACAAGCTTGTCAAGCGCTCAAAGAAGAAGGCGTCGAGGTAGTACTGATCAACAGTAATCCGGCAACCATCATGACAGACACCAATATGGCAGACAAAGTATACATCGAGCCGATTACACTTGATTTTGTAACACAGATTATCCGTCAAGAGCGTCCAGATGGGCTGCTTCCTACGCTGGGAGGACAGACAGGTCTGAATATGGCAGTGGAACTGGCTCGCGCCGGAGTGCTGGAGCGTGAAAACGTCAAGCTGCTGGGAACTCAACTGAATTCGATAGAAAAAGCCGAAGATCGTGATCTGTTCCGTGATTTGATGCGCGAGTTGGAACAACCTGTACCGGAGAGTGTAATTGTAACAACCTTGGAAGAATCATTAGAATTTGCTAACGAAATCGGTTATCCAATTATCGTTCGCCCGGCTTATACGCTAGGGGGAACAGGCGGTGGTATCTGCTCCACAGAAGAAGAACTGCGTGAAACCGTCAGCTCTGGGTTGAGATACAGTCCAATCGGACAATGTTTGGTGGAAAAGAGTATTGCAGGTATGAAGGAAGTCGAATATGAGGTCATGCGTGACGGCAATGATAACTGCATCGTTGTCTGTAATATGGAGAACTTTGATCCAGTCGGCGTGCATACTGGCGACAGTATCGTCGTAGCTCCGAGTCAGACGCTGTCAGATCGCGAATACCAGATGCTGCGTTCCGCTTCTCTGAAAATTATCCGGGCCCTCAATATCGAAGGCGGCTGTAATGTACAGTTTGCGCTTGATCCGCACAGCTATCAATACTATGTAATTGAAGTAAACCCGCGCGTAAGTCGCTCCTCGGCGCTGGCCTCCAAGGCAACCGGATATCCGATTGCTAAAATGGCTGCTAAAATTGCACTCGGCTACACGTTGGATGAAATTGTGAATCCGGTAACGGGACAGACGTATGCTTGCTTTGAGCCAACACTGGATTACATCGTGAGCAAAATACCACGCTGGCCATTTGACAAATTCATTTCTGCCAACCGCAAGCTGGGCACGCAAATGAAAGCAACGGGTGAAGTCATGGCCATCGGACGCACATTCGAAGAGTCCATCCAGAAAGCGGTACGGTCTTTGGAAATCGGTGTACACCGTCTGCATCTTAAGGGAGCCGATCAGCTGTCTGATGACGTGCTCAAGGATCGCTTGATTAAAGCAGATGATGAGCGTTTGTTCTTGGTAGCCGAGGCGTTCCGTCGCGGCTGGCAGCAGCAGGAGATTCAAGATTTGACGAAAATTGACTGGTGGTTCCTCGATAAGGTAGAGGGAATCATCAAGTTCGAAGCCATCATCGCTGGAGAAGCTGAGCTGACCTACGAAACACTCTATCAGGCCAAACGTAAAGGTTTTACCGACCGCTCGATCGCCGAGATTCGCAGTATGGGCCAAAACGACAGTATGACAACCGAGCGTGAGGTACGTGAATTCCGTCTAGCTCAAAACCTGCGTCCGGTCTACAAAATGGTAGATACGTGCGCAGCCGAGTTTGAAGCCACAACTCCGTACTACTACTCCTCTTACGAGGTGGAAAATGAAGTGATTCCATCTAGCAAAGAGAAAGTTATCGTACTCGGTTCCGGACCGATTCGGATCGGGCAAGGGATTGAATTTGATTACTCCACCGTACATGCGGTATGGGCTATTCAAAAAGCGGGCTACGAAGCAGTGATTATCAATAACAACCCGGAGACGGTATCTACGGACTTTAACACATCCGACCGCCTCTACTTTGAACCGCTCTTCTTCGAAGATGTAATGAATGTTATCGAGCAGGAAAAACCGATTGGGGTTATCGTCCAGTTCGGGGGTCAAACGGCCATTAATCTCGCAGCTCCACTGAGTGCGGCAGGCGTGAATATTTTGGGTACGAGTCTGGAAAGTATCGATGAAGCGGAAGACCGGAAGAAGTTTGAGCAACTTTTGTCTCGTCTGGCTATCGCACAGCCTAAAGGCAACACGGTCACATCAGTTGATGAAGCAGTAGGAACCGCACAGGCGCTGGGCTATCCAGTTCTGGTACGTCCATCCTACGTTCTGGGCGGACGCGCTATGGAAATCGTGTACTCAGATACGGAATTGCTGCGGTACATGGAAGAAGCGGTTAAAATCAATCCAGAGCATCCGGTGCTCATCGACCGTTATATGCTGGGTAAAGAAGTAGAGGTCGATGCCATCTGCGACGGCGAGACAGTATTGGTACCAGGCATTATGGAGCATGTGGAACGGGCCGGGGTTCACTCAGGTGACTCTATCGCGGTGTATCCACCACAGCACTTATCTGTCGAGCTGAAACAAAAAATTGTGGAAATTACAATCAGCATCGCTAAGGAATTGAAAACCATCGGTCTGGTAAATATCCAGTTTGTTATTCATCAAGACGAGGTGTACGTGATCGAGGTTAATCCTCGCTCCTCGCGGACAGTTCCTTTCTTGAGTAAAGTAACAAATATCCCAATGGCGAATCTGGCTACACAGGCTATTTTGGGCGGTAAGCTTAAAGATGCAGGTTATTCAGAAGGCCTATGGCCTGAAAGTAATTATGTCTCGGTTAAGGTTCCGGTATTCTCCTTTGCCAAACTGCGTCGTGTAGAGCCGACGCTGGGCCCGGAAATGAAATCGACAGGTGAAGTTATGGGACGCGATATTCAGTATGCCAAAGCACTGTACAAAGGACTTGTGGGAGCTGGTATGAAAATTCCATCCACTGGGGCGATCATCATTACAGTGGCAGATAAGGACAAAGAAGAAGCTGTCGAGTTGATGCAGGGCTTTTACAGACTGGGCTATAAAATTATTGCAACAGGTGGAACGGCGGCTGCTATGAAGCAGGCCAATATTCCAGTGAACACGATCAACAAACTGAGCGAAGGTAATCCGAACATCCTGGATATGATTCGCACGGGTGAAGCCAACTTTGTCTTCAATACGTTGACCAAAGGCAAAACGCCAGAGCGTGATGGATTCCGTATCCGCCGCGAAGCAGTTGAGAATGGCATTGTCTGCATGACCTCACTGGATACAGTACGCGCTTTGCTAAGAATGCTGGAAACGATCAATTTCACATCCGAATCCATGCCGGTCCTGAGCAAATAATGCGTTACGAATAGATGTGAGGAAATAAGTAGCACAGGGAAGGACATTCATCAGCTTCGGCTGACGGATGTCCTTTATCACGGGCAAATGCACCCGAATTGACGTAAAAAGGGGATGAAGAACGGTGAATGGAGCATTTCAGCAGATGGCAGGACGGCTGATGGTTGCGTTAGATTATCCCAATGCACAACAGGCTGAGCAGTTAATTCGGCAGCTAGAAGGGATTCCTTGTTATATAAAAGTAGGTATGCAACTGTTTTATAGTGCAGGGCCAGCTTTTGTAGAACAACTAAAGTCCAGAGGATACTCCGTATTTCTGGATTTGAAAATGCATGATATCCCTAACACGGTGCGGGGAGGGGCAGAGAGCATTACCCGCTTAGGTGTAGATATGTTCAACGTACATGCTGCTGGGGGCGTTAATATGATGTCAGCCGCTAAAGCTGGTGCAGAAGCAGCTATTTCCGCAGACAGCTCGCTTTCCATGCCGCTCATTATTGCAGTCACACAGCTGACCAGCACGGATCAGACGACCATGAATAAGGAGTTAGGTATTCCTGGTACGGTACAGGATGCAGTGGTTCGTTACGCGCAACTGACCCGTGAGGCGGGACTGGATGGTGTGGTAGCTTCACCTTTGGAAGTGCCTGCCATTCGTGCTGTATGTGGATCAGACTTTAAGACGATAACTCCTGGCATACGCCCGGCAGGTAGTGCTACAGGCGATCAGTCGCGTGTGCTTACACCTCGCCAAGCCATTGCACAAGGCAGCAGCTACATTGTCGTTGGACGTCCTATCACCGCAGCAGCAGACCCACGCGCCGCAGCGGAACACATTATTGAGGAGATGATACAAGTATGACCACATTCAATAGTATACCTGAGCAAATTGCATCCCATCTGTTACGTATTCAGGCGGTGGCATTGCGCCCACAACAGCCTTTTACATGGACATCCGGCATTAAATCGCCAATTTACTGTGACAATCGCCTGACCATGTCCTACCCGGAGGTGCGCGAGCTGATCGCAGACTCATTTGCTGCCCTTATTCGTGAGCAATACCCCGAAACTGAAGTCATTGCAGGGACAGCTACAGCAGGGATTCCTCATGCAGCCTGGGTGGCGCAAAAGCTAAATCTGCCAATGGCCTATGTAAGGGACAAAGCCAAAGGACATGGGAAAGAAAACCAAATCGAAGGCCGTATTAGTGCAGGTCAGAAGGTTATGGTTATCGAGGATCTTATTTCTACAGGAGGCAGCTCCATTAAAGCAGCACAGGCCGTAGCACAAGCAGGCGCTCAGCCATTAGCGGTACTGGCCATTTTCAGCTACCAGCTAGACAAAGCGACTCAAGCCTTTGAAGAAGCGGGTGTGGAGCTGCAAAGCTTGTCCAATTATACAGCCCTGATGAACGTTGCCTTGCGTGAAGGAACCATTCAGGAAGAAGAGATGGAACTGCTGCGTTCCTGGCGCCAGGACCCCGCTTCCTTTGGTAAATAAGATGAGCTATAGAGGCCAATAGGTCTAATGATTAGAGCGATTCGTACTCTTTGCTAACCATTGTAGATTGTTATGGCCCAGGCCGTGTAAATCGAATTCGATCCGGTTACACTAACTCCTACCATCATGTGAAAAGAGGGAGCTCGGATGTATTGGATTTACTATGGCAGACTGTACACGACTAAATTTCAGGCAGGATGTCTGGCAAAAAGGTTGGAGCACGACGGCTGGATGTATGGCTACAATGATCCCCGCGCAGTGGAGGTGTACCGCTCGCGCAAAGGTCGTTATGGTGTCCGATTTATTCCGTAAGTCCACAAAAATAATTTTTAAAAAGAAAA
Organism: Paenibacillus sp. 1182; assembly: GCF_017833915.1. Taxonomy (NCBI): domain Bacteria; kingdom Bacillati; phylum Bacillota; class Bacilli; order Caryophanales; family Paenibacillaceae; genus Paenibacillus; species Paenibacillus sp. 1182. The sequence goes on from NZ_JAFICR010000006.1 coordinate 195,821, forward strand.
TTTTCGAAAGACTATTGACGAAACACAAGAAAATGTTGTATATTAATTAACGTTGCTGTTATGAATATGTGACGTGAATATACATGTTTTTTTGAGGGCCCTTAGCTCAGTTGGTTAGAGCGGTCGGCTCATAACCGATTGGTCGGGGGTTCGAGTCCCTCAGGGCCCATTTCCTCAAAAACCCTTGCTTAGCAAGGGTTTTTTCGTCGTTTATAGAAGCATTAGGAAAAGAGTGACACAGGACTACTGAAAGTGATTTACAAGATGGAAACTTAAAAGTGACCCTCTTATTAATCAAATAAATTTAATTTAATTTAATTAAACTTTTTGAAAAAGGAAGAATGGTATTGAATAATTTATCTATGAAAACCTTTTTCCATAAGAAGGATAACTTGGGGGACACTGTTTCCACAAAGAATACTATCTTATTAGTAGAAGTCCTTATATACCTATTTATTCATTTGTCGAAGTATTTTTAAGTTGATGACATAAATAAAGTGAAAATTGCCCGGACATTTATAACTATGACTTTATAAGCTAAGCATGTAGTTAACAATCATATTGATCAGCGAAGGAGTGGTGATTGTGAAGAACAAGGTGGGAAGTTTGAAAACTTCCCGAAAAAGTCCGGCTCAGCAATTAAGAAAAAAAGGAAAGCAAAATTTTATTTCATCTGTCAGATCGCTTCAGCTTATTACCTTACCCGAAGTAAAAAATCTAAAGGGCAAAAAAATCCGAACGACTGTACCAAATATAACCGGGACAATTACCGCCACAGTAGGGGATTATGATTCGAATACAAACCGAGTCCAGTTGATTAATATTATTAGTGACAGAACAGGAGTAAACTATGGAAATCTAAGTTATCTTCCTGATGAATTGAGTGGCTTAGAAGTGTTAGGCGGTGAGACACCGACACCGACACCAACACCAACACCAACACCAACACCAACACCAACACCAACACCAACACCAACACCAACACCAACACCAACACCAACACCAACACCAACACCTCAAAATTGTGCCATAACTGGAGGTAAAGGTAATCTCCTTTATTCGGGAGAAGCTAGTATCTCGATAGGGTCGGTAAGTTACACGGTACATGAATGCCAAATCGAAGTAACGCCAAAAGTTGCCGGAATACCTGTTCAAAAGTTTGTATTGAATAGAGACAAAAATAGAGTTGAAGGTACTTACCCTACAAGCATAGTAACGAGAATAAAATTTGCAATATGGGTAGTAAACAAGGAATTATGGATCGAAGTTGAATCTCAACACAAAAATTTATTGGGTAAATGGCTTAAGACTACGGGAGGAAAAACTAAAGTTGGTTCTTGGTCAGGATTGAAGTTTTAAATAAATTTAATAAGAGAGCAGTGAAGGTACCTTTCCTGCTCTTTTTATCTCTTGTAAAACAAAAGCTGTCGCACAAACTCTTTTTTTCTCAGCCGACCGCCTTTGAATACTGTCGCTAAAGGTATTGGGAATTATGAGAATCAGCGTTTTTGGTATCGAGGGATAGGGAACAGATCGGATCGAAAGATTATTATGTCATTTGTTTTTTGTCACCTCATAACAAATTTATAAAGTTCTTTTTTTGAGAGGAATACCTATTGTGGACCGAAGTCTTGCCACCATGTTCTTCTATAGTAGAGTAGTTGTTCATATTTTATAATTACAATAACTATATCGTGACTGAACAAGCATCTTCAAAGTTTTATTCAATTTCGGAGCAAATCAGAATTTATAGTTTTAGGAATATAGGTGAAAGGCAACGGGATAATAACATACCCAAAACGGGGAAGGGGAAGAAAAACTATAATTTTGTTAAGGATACATTTGAGGATACCAATTTCTTGGGTAATAGCCATCACCAGGCACACCAGTACCGGGCATACCACTACCAGGCAGGCATACCACTACCAGATGTACTTCCGCCAGGTATAACAAGCTGCCCTGCCGCAGCAATCGCTATAATATCATCAGCTGTTGTAAATTGTGGTGCATCTGGTAGTGCTCCCTGAGGGAAAAACTTAACAGATCCAAAATTAGCGCCAGACGAAATATCAACTTCTTCAATATAAGCGGTTTTGTAAATAAACCCATTTTTCAATATCATATCTACCTTTTTTCTCAAAACTTTTGGCAGTAGGAACCGTTAAATATTGTATACTTCGATTTCTATTACGTTCATGTAGCTTTTCTTCCTAAATTTAGGTGAATGCAATCCATTGTATGTCTGTATATTTAAGGTTGCAATATTTAGGTTTTGAAGGGTCCGTATGATCTGTTATAAATACATATCCATAAGGTCGCCCCATTGCAACATCGGTTGAATCCCAAACATCGTAATTTTTCCTTTAATCAACACTCCTTGGTTTGTAAAAACATTTACTTCTTTATCTAAGTAAAGTTGTTTGATTAATTCTGGATATAGAGGGGGACGGGCATCAAATTGCATAGCGACAGGATAGTAATAAACCCAAAAAGCTTGCATTAAAATTAACCACCACCTTACAATACAATATTTCATACTGATAAACGCCTAATTTACTTAAACAAATTATTTAAACTAGCTACTGCTGGTGTATGTACGAATAATAATTACGATTGCATTAAACAAAAGCACTGCCCCAATAAACGGACAGTGCTTCTTTTGATATTCTCGAAATCACTTAACAAAGTGCCTAAGAAACTCGCTATCAAATCACCATTTTGATAATGATCGTTGACTCCGTACTCCCAGGAACGCTTATTCCAACCTTAGTTTACCTTGACGGTATACACCATTCTCAATTTACCGTTACCGCCGTAAATTTCTACTCTTGCGCTCGTTGCAGTGGTGGTTGTTACCACGCCGGAAGAGGAGACTGTGACATTTCCGCTCGCCACTTTATAAGTATCGCCCGGGTAATTTGACAGCGCATAGGAATAATTTCGTGGCAATGTAGCCGTTCTGTAATATACTCCGTTAACTTCTACAACAGGCGTAATTACTGGCGAAGGACCTACTGCTGCGGACGCACTAGGGACGATGATACTACCAATTAGCCCCAAAGACATTGCTGTTGTTAATAAGATTTTCTTAGTATTCATAAAAAATTCCTCCTGATGTATGATATGAGCTCCTAAAATATACCATGTAAAATTATTGATTTCGCTTTATTCGACAAATGTTGTCAAAATAATACAAAAAACGATTCTAAAGTCCTATAAGATACAAAATAATTAAAATATAACAATTAAAGAAATTCATTTTATTGTACTGTATTTTTGAACTATTCTCCTGGCTGTATAGTCTTTGATCCACACGGAATAAAAAACGGACGTCAGAGTGATTAGCTCCAAGCCCGTTTTTCGTATTTGTATTCTTTCTAGTTCTTGATATCAGTTGACAAGTTGATGTGCAAGTCTCTCATCGCTGTCTAGATTCCTTTCTACCATACGCTGTTTTAATGCAGACAGTTCCGCACACTGACGAATGGCTTCCGCTATAAGCTGGGCGACCTGTTTGGCTCCTTTGTCAGAAAAATGGGTATTATCCGTTATACCAGCGGGGTAATTAGGGTGCGCTTTTTCAGGCAAATACATAAATAGCTGCTGGGACTCTTTTTCACCCATGGAACGATAAAGCTGCTGAGAAGCTTCAAAAATATCGAGCAGGGGTGTTTTGGTTTCCGCGGCTACTTGTCTCATGGCAGCGGGATAGGCTCCTACAGCCAGCGGATCAGGTTCACCGTTTGCGGTGAATCGGCGGCGGCTTACAGAGGTCAATAGCACTGGAATTCCACCACGCTCTCTAGCGGACTGAATGTAATGAATTAAGTTTTGACGATAATCTCCATCAGGATCGGTATAGCGAGTGGGGTCTTCTTTTTTCTCATCGTTGTGTCCAAATTGAATAAACAGATAGTCTCCAGCTAGAATATCTTTTTCAATATCAGCTAATCGGCCTTCTGCTATAAAAGATTTGGTGCTTCGCCCATTGACAGCACGATTGTCCACATGAACAGACGGTGCCAAATAGCTTTGCAAGTGTTCACCCCAGCCTGTCATCGGTTTTTCGGTAGCCCCTTTTTGAGCTGCAGTGGAGTCCCCGGCGATAAACAGTCGAGTTGTGATCTGTTGTCTCGCCCGAGCATATCCATGTTTTTGAAGCCAAGTTTCCGCCAGATTGAGCCATTGATGGCATTCATGGTTGTCCTCTGACAGTCCCAAGCCGTGTCGTCCTTCCTCAAATACATGCAGTTCAAACGGAATACGTTCCCTGGATAATGAAAAAGCGAACAACAGACTATTTTCTACCGGTACAGCGCCATCATTGGCTGTAGTCCACATCAAAGTTGGAGGTGTCTTTGAAGTCACTTGCCGATCGGATGAAAAGGCTTGAAGCTGTTCCAGCGTCGGCTGTTCCCCTAAAAAATGCGTACGGCTTCCGATATGTGTATAAGGCTCATAAAATGAAATTACAGGGTATCCCAACAACAGAAGATCTGGCTTTACCGTCCCTATAGTGGAGACAATGGAGGCCAAGTGACCGCCTGCTGAAAAACCGATGAGCCCCACTTGGTCAGGGATGACCAGCCAGTCATGCGATGTTTGGCGAATCCATTGCAGAGCATGTTCTACATCCTCCAACAAGGAAGTAATCTCGAAATCACCGACTTGATACTCCAGCACACCCGCATGAATACCTAGATCGTTTAACCACCGAGCTATAGGCTCTCCTTCATGTGAGGCCAAATGCTCGTAACCACCGCCAGGTAATACCAATATAAAAGGACGAGCTTCACCAACTGCTAGGGGATAGAGGGAGAGAAAGGAAGTTTCTGACGGAAATTCTTCTTTTACAATCGGTTCTTTAGGACTAACAACATGTAACATAAGTAATTCCTCCAAATTTCTTTTTAACTGCCGCCAACCAAACAAAATCGACTTAAATTGGAATGATACGGATGTAAAAAATAATGCACACGTGAAAAAAATGATTTAAACCTTGTTATGAAAGCGCTATAATTTTGATGTGATGCAAAGAGCCAGAGGGGGAGCGCAATGAAAAAAGGAAGAATGTTCTACACCATTTTTATTACGATTCTGGTTTTAGGAATAGGATTTGTGGCCAGTTTTGGAAGCTACATCTATTTTACAACAATTAGCTCCGTTGTGGAGAGGGTTTCCAATACCAAGCAAAGCTATATGGCACAGATCAGAAATAGCCTGGAGCAGAAAATTCAAACGATTGAATATGCTTTTAATACGTATAGCACGACCAGTTCCTTTAATGATGTTGTGAAAAATCCCATTACAGAAAAAGATTTTATAGCGTATCGGAATGTGAATACTCAGCTCAATTATATTGCTACGATGGGATTAGAGGGAACGGAATATTCACTCATCAGTCTGGATCAGAATTGGAGAATCTCCAATGGAAGCCTGTCTTATTTGACGAAAGCAGAAAGGGAGAAGCTGGTTAATACCTATATCGACCATCAGAATCAGGGACTATTCTGGGTTAAAACAGATAAAGGGATTCGTTTTGTTAATACCTTGCCTGTATTCTCTAAGAAGAAGCAAGCCATTGCTCTGTCGGATATTTCGCTGCAAACATTAAATCATACGATTCAAACCGAGGATCATATGGCTGTTTTTATCTTGAATAATCAAGGCGATTTAATGTATGAAACCCAGCCTGCCGAACAATTATTGTCCACCCAGCAGCTCCAGCATATTTCAGAAGCCACAGTGAAGCCGAGCAACACAGGTATGCTAACTTTGGAGAAAACGGATCAGCAGCCTGCACGACAAGTCATCTATGCCAAATCTGCCTATAACAATTGGACTTACTTAACAGTATTAGATAAGAAAGAAATTGCGGATGCCTTTCAAACGACCAAATTTGGGATCATCATGATGGGACTTGTATTAACGCTCTTAATGGTGGTAGTGGCGTACTTCATTGCCATTTACTTTACAAAGCCATTTCAGCAAATAAAACGAAGCTTGCCTAAAAATCCTAATTTCGCTTTCAAAAATGAACCTTCTAAAAATGAAATTGAATGGATTATTAATTCCATCGATAACATTGTAACCGAGAAGGAAAGCTTGGAAAGTCTCATTCAGTCCGAAATGCCACAGTTGGAAACCCAATTGATTCTCAACCTGTTCCGCAAACGTATTTCTGCAGAGGAATTGGCACGAAAAATGCCACGCTTGGGTTATCCGCAGATCGAGAATCAAATGTATATTACCTTGTTAGTCCAACTGGATAATCTGGGAGATCGAGAGCCCTCGGATAAAGATGTTTTGCTGCTGGCTATTAACAAAATCGTAGAAGAAACGATTCCAGAGCAGCAGCGAATGCTTCCCATCATTTTGAACGATAACACTCAGGCCACCATATTAATTTTGACAGGGTTGAGCGAACAGGAAATGAGAAAGCAAGTCTTGGATGATGCGACCCTTTTGGTTCGAAACGTAAAAGAGTATTTAAATGTTTCCATCAGCATCGGCATTAGTACGGCGTATGATAACTTATTAGAAAGTAAAGAAGCCTGTGAGATGAGCAAGCAAGCTTTGCATCACCGTTTAAATTTAGGCAAAGAGTCGATTATTTTTTATGAAGATATTTCCATGGTCATTTCAGGTCCGGTGCTGCTCCATTATCCTACGGAATTGGAATCAAAACTATTTGATGCCATCCGAATAGGGGACGAAGAGCAGGTATATCATACCGTGCACTCATTATTGGAGGAAATGATGGTAAAAAACAATCATTCCATGAACTTTGAGGTGCTGTTGGTACGGTTTGTGAATAACCTCATCCAATTAGAGCAACTATTAGGGATTGAAGTGCTGCTGACGCAAGACAATCATGCCTTGTATCATCGTTTGCTGGACATCCGTAATCCGGAAGAGATAGAACGTATGCTGATAGAGCAAGTTATTTTCCCCATGGTAAAAAGCATGAAGGAGAAGACCAACCAGCAATTCCGCTGTCTCTCGGAGAAAATTGCTGCTATTATCCGTGCTGAATATGACCAGGAATTATCATTAGAACTCATTGGAGACCGACTTCATTACAATCCGAATTATTTAAGCAGTATTTTCAAAAAAGAATACGGAACGACGTTTAGTGAATATCTGATGGGCTACCGGCTGCAAATGGGTAAGAAGTGGCTCGTTGAGACAGATATGACGATTAAAGAAATCGCCGAGCGACTGCAATATCATAATTCGCAAAACTTTATCCGCTCTTTTCGGAAAAAGGAACAGGTTACACCGGGAGCTTACCGAAAGATGAAGCAAGCCAATTAACCTTTAACCGCTCCTAACAAAGCTCCTTTGACAAAGTGCTTTTGCACAAATGGATACACGATTAACATCGGAACGGTCGCAATGACAATGACCGCCATCTTAATCGTCTGCGCAGGCGGAATGACATCTACAGCAGTCCCTTCTGCCTGCATACCACTGGAAACGATTACAATTTGACGTAGCAAGACTTGAATCGGCCATTTGGCAGAATCATTGATATAGAGAATGGCGTGCATATACGTATTCCAGTAGGCAACAGCGTAGAATAGAGAGATGGTTGCAATAGAAGGCAGGGCTAATGGCAACATAATTTTAAAGAAGATACCAAAATCGTTGCACCCGTCCATCTTGGCTGATTCCTCCAGATCATCTGGCAGCGCCTGAAAGAAGTTACGCATGATAATCAGGTTAAACGCATTAATGGCCACAGGAAGAATCAAGGACCAATACGAATTGATAAGCCCCATGCTTTTTACAACCAGGAATGTTGGAATCATCCCCCCACTAAACAACATAGAAAACACGACAATGAAGTTAATCGTATTGCGGCCGAGTAGATATCTTCGGGATAATCCATAAGCCATAAAAGCAGTAAATATCATACTTACAACTGTACCGACGATCGTTACGCCGACCGAAACCCCGAGACCTCTAAAAATGGTGGGAGTCGACAGAATATAGCGGTAGGCATCCAAGGAAAAAGTAACTGGGAATAAAATGAACTTCTTGGCTATCACTTCTTCGGTTGAGGCAAAAGAGCTGGCGATGATATTCAAAAAAGGTAAGAGACAAGTGAGGGCAATGAGAATCAATAGTGTACTGTTTACAATGTTGAAGATACGGCTGCCCAGCGATTCTTTTTTTCGTAATTTTTGTTTTCGTAATGGCTGTGTCAATGTGGTTGACCTCCTCGTAATCGTTTACATGGCAACCTTATCAAGAGGAAAGAATTCCGTATATAATCAAATCTTGAGGTGTTCCCTAAGCCTGGAAAAAAGCGAATGATCATTAGGTTGTGTAGTAATCATTAGCTAAGGTGAAAGGTTGAAAAGTAGGCTGCACACCCAATTTTGTAAACGCTATCATTTGGTGATTATATACGGAATGCTGAAAATCGCATACTCTTGAAAACGTATACAGGAACGTTTGAAGGAGGTCGAACTAATGAAAGTTTCAAGTGTCCCCGCACCAAACATGAAAATGAAAAAGAACAAAAGAACGACGGAAAGCCTTTTACGAATGCAGAAACACAAGCTGCTCTATCTAATGGTTTTACCCGGACTGGTATACTTCATTATTTTTAAGTACTTTCCTATGGGGGGATTGGTGATTGCATTTCAGGATTATCAAGCTTTTCAGGGAATCACAGGCAGTCCATGGGTAGGCATGAAGCATTTTATTCGTTTGTTTACCGAGCCTACGTTTTTTATGCTGCTTCGCAATACGCTGGTTTTGTTTGCATTGAACATTGTAATCTTTTTTCCATTGCCCATCATTTTGGCGCTTATGCTGAACGAAGTCAGGAAGATGTTCTTTAAGAACATTATCCAAACCATTATCTACATCCCGCACTTTATGTCATGGGTTATCATTGTTTCGATTTCTTATGTATTCCTAACCGTAGACGGTGGGGTGCTGAATGAAATGATTGCCGCGCTAGGTGGTGAGAAGATCAGTTTCTTAACTTCTCCGCAATGGCTGCGAACAGTCTACATCGGGCAAGTGATTTGGAAGGAACTGGGCTGGTCTACCATCATTTATCTATCTGCGATTACAGTGGTAGATACGCAATTGTATGAGGCAGCAGAGATGGACGGAGCTGGACGCCTGAGAAAGACATGGCACGTTACCTTGCCTGCGATCCGCCCAGTCATTATTACATTGTTAATTTTGAAGATCGGTAGCACGTTGGATTTGGGCTTTGAGCATATGTATCTGCTATTGAACTCCTTAAACCGCGAAGTTGCCGAAATCTTTGACACTTACATTTATACTGCGGGCTTAAAGAATGGACAATTAAGTTTTAGTACAACGGTAGGGCTTTTTAAAGGTGTGGTAGGTTTAATCCTGATTATGGGCTCCAATCGACTGGCCAAGAAATTTGGTGAAGACGGCGTTTACTAATGACGACGGGAAGGATGCAAAATGGTGCGGTTTGTAGAAAACATGAACAAATGGTGCATGCGCCTGCTACGCCTGGTCTACCTTAATTTGCTTTGGACGGTTGCGACGATTCTGGGCTTGGGTTTTATAGGCGTTGGGCCTGCAACCGTTGCTATGCTTAGTATTTTAAGACAGTGGATTCGGGGCAATGAGGAAGTCGCTATTTTCCCGACGTTTGTACGTTACTTTAGAGAAAGCTTTAAAGAAGCAGCAATCATTGGCGGGCTTTACAGCCTTGTGGGTTACGTGCTCTACGTGGATATCGTCAACGTCTCGTCCTGGTATGTTCGTGTGGTGACGCTTATTGGAGCCTTTTTGTATCTTATCTCTTTGGCCTATATTTTCCCGCTGCTGGCTCACTATGATTGGAAAGGCATCAGACTGAAGGTCAAGATGTCAATAGTGATTGGATTTTCGTATTTACAATACACGCTTGTTCTTTTTGTAGCCATTGTCGTGCTATTTGCATTGATTCTAGGCTTGTACCCAGGAATTCTAACTTTTGCCGGAGTAAGTATTATGGGCTATCTCGTGATGTGGATGACGCATCAGGTATTCAGCAAAATAGAGCGAGAGGTTCTGGTGAAAGAGGAAGATATGGCATGAATATACAAACAGAAAAGGAGCAAACACGATGAAAAAGGGAATCACGACGAAAAAGGGAGTATCAGGCCTTCTTGCTGTACTAATGGTCATGAGTGTTTTTTTAGCAGCTTGTGGTGATAAGGGGGGGGAGGATCAAAGCGGCCAAACCTATGATCCGAAGTCCAAACTGGAGTTCACTTGGTTAAACGTATTGCATACAGCTTCTCCGCCTACAGAAACGATCAAAAGCAAAATTGAAGAATACACCAATTCTAAAATCACGTTCAACTGGGTGCCGGATGCTTCCAAAGAAGAGAGAATTACCACCGCACTGGCTTCTGGTGAACTGGCTGATATGGTGACGCTGACGATGATGACTAACTCTTCAGTGCGTAGTTCATTGAAATCAGGACTATTCTGGGATGTAGGAAAGTATTTGGATGATTATGAAAATTTGAAGAAGATCCCGCCTGAAGTGCGAGAAGCCGCATCCATTGAAGGGGTACTGTATGGCGTTCCGTTCCAGAAGAATCTGGCTCGGGCAGGTCTGGTCATTCGTCAGGATTGGCTGGATCGCTTAGGATTGAAGGTGCCGACGACACTGGATGAGTTGTATGAAGTTGCGAGAGCGTTTACAGAAGATGATCCGGATGGGAATGGAAAAAAGGATACGACTGGATTTGTTGACAGATCGGATCTACGCTACAGCAGCTTCAAAACTTTAAGTTCCTACTTTGGCACACCTAATGGCTGGAAAGTAGATGAAAGCGGAAAGTTTACGCCGGAATTTGATACTCCCCAATATTTGGAGACCTTAAAGTATTCGAATAAGTTATACAAAAACGGATATCTCTCTAAAGACTTTGCTGTAACCGCTAAAACGGACCAGCAGCAACAATTTGCACAAGGTAAAGCAGGTATTTATACAGGCATGATCGATATCTCTAACCTCAGAACCTTGTCCCAAGGCCTGCAAAAGGGGCTGAAGCTGGTACCAGTTAACAAGATTTCGAATGGAGATGGCAAATACCACGTATGGTCTGAGGGAAGCGGGGTAGGAGGTTTGCTGGCATTTCCGAAATCCGAAGTAAAAACAGAAGCTGAGTTGAAGAGACTGCTGCAATTTGTAGATGATTTAATTGACAAAGATGTATATATGTATATGACCGGTGGTATTGAAGGCACTCATTATAAAATCGAAAAAGATGGAGCCTTCAAAATTACGAATACAGATTTGTGGCAAGCAGATGTTCAGCCATTTTCAAGCTCCAGACCAAGTGAAGTGACTTATAACTTAAAAGATGCCAATCCAGAAAAGGAACTGGCTAATGAATTAGTCCGAGAAAATAATGAATTTGCTGTTCTGGACCCGACCGTGCCACTGGATTCAGTCACCGCTAATGAGCAAGGAACAGAGCTGGAGAAAATCATTACCGACGCCTCCTTCAAATTTATTATGGGTGAGCTTGACGAAGCCGGATTTAAAGCAGCCGTAGAAAACTGGAAAAACTCCGGTGGATCACGGATTACTGCTGAGTATGAGGAAGCGTATAAGAAAACGAAAAAATAAAGATATAGGTTGAGCATGAGTGTACATGAATTGCCACTACGCAGGCGGAAGGTGCTTACCATCGCTGACACTTGTCCAGCACCATTCCGCCTATTCCGTTTTCCAGTGTATTTTCAAGCCCAGTCTATAAATCATTTTCGTATTCACAAAAAAAAGACAGGAGAGAACGAAATGCAATTGTATAACATTGTAGAATATGGAGCAGTTCAGGATGGCACGACGTTGGCTACGGGAGCGATTGCGGCTGCCATTGAAGCGGCCAGCAATGCTGGAGGAGGAACCGTTGTTGTTCCGTCTGGGACGTATCTGACAGGTGCTATCTTTCTGAAAAATAACATTGAACTACATGTAAGTCCTGGCGCAATTCTGTCCTTCAGTACGGATCTGGCTGATTACCCTGTAGTGGAATCCAGATGGGAAGGCGTTCAGCGGGAAGTGCATGCGTCATGCATTTATGGACAGAATCTTGAGAATATTTCAGTTACAGGTAGCGGAACGCTGGATGGAAATGGTCAGCCGTGGTGGGAAAAGCACCGAAATCATCCAGAGGAGTTACAGTATCCGAGACCCAAATTAATCAGCTTTGACCGTTGTCAGCGGGTTACCATTAAAGATGTTATGTTAAAAAATTCCCCCAGTTGGACTGTGAACCCCATCGCTTGCTATAACGTTACGATTGATAATTTGTCCATTCTTAACCCGGCGGACTCCCCCAATACGGATGGCATTAATCCTGAATCCTGTTCCAATGTTCGTATTAGCAACTGCAATATAGATGTGGGCGATGATTGTATTGCGATCAAAGCGGGGACCGAAGATACACAAGAGCGAATTCCATGTGAAAATATTACGATTACCAACTGTACGATGGTGCATGGACATGGCGCAGTTGTACTGGGGAGCGAAATGAGTGGTGATATTCGTAATGTTACGATCAGCAATTGTGTGTTCAAGCAAACAGATCGGGGTATACGTCTGAAATCCAGACGGGGACGTGGCGGAATCATCGAGGATATCCGCGTCAGCAACATTGTGATGGAGGAGGTCATTTGTCCATTTATTCTGAACCTGTATTATTTCTGCGGCCCTCGGGGCAAAGACAAATATGTGTGGGACAAAAATCCCTATCCGATTACCGATGAAACCCCGTGCTTTAGACGAATTCATTTTTCCGATATTACGGCACGACAGGTTCATGCGGCTGCTGGATTCTTATACGGACTAGCAGAACAATATATTGCTGAAATTACATTCTCCAATATTGATATTTCTATGGCTAAAAATGCAATTCCCGGTCGTCCGGCCATGATGACAGGGATCGAAGATATGAATAACCGTGGTTTTTATCTAGGTAACGTGAGGGATATTCGTTTTCAACAGGTGACGATTGAAAATCATCAAGGTCCTGCCTTTTATATTGAGAATGGGGAAGACGTTGAAATCAATCGTTGCCATTCGAAGAATACAGCTGAGCCCGAAAAGCTGATAGAACAAGTAACGATACAACCTTCTGAACAAAATAGGATGAATTAGGAGGACATGAAAGGAGGTACAACGTGGATAAATTACAAGCATTGTTGGGAGACCTTCCGGCAGATCGCCCTATAACGGCAACTCTGTTGAATGAAGAAGAGCGTGAGGGGTACCGACTGGAGTGTCTCCTGCTGGACTTGAACGGGATCGAATCTGTACCCGCTTATGTAGCTACACCCTTGCAAGGGAACGGTCCGTTTCCAATGGTCGTTTTTAACCATTCGCATGGGGGCAACTATACGAATGGACGTAAGGAACTGCTCCATAGCAGCTCTTACTTGCAGCAGCCCTCGTTTGCTACAACCCTGACAGACATGGGGTACTGCGTATGCTGCATTGACATGTGGGGCTTCAATGAACGTGGGGGCAAAACCGAAAGCGAGCTGGTAAAGGAAATGCTCTGGCAGGGCCAAGTGCTGTGGGGCATGATGCTGTATGATAACCGTCGCTTGGTGGATTATATGTGCCAGCGTGAAGACATTGATGCTTCCCGTATCGCAACAATCGGTATGTCGATGGGCGGACTCATGGCATGGTGGATGGCTGCGTTAGATGAACGGATACAGGTTACGGTTGATATTTGTGGACAGGTAGATGCCCATACGCTAATCGCTAAACGGGGATTGGACCATCATGGCTTTTATTCCTATGTCCCCGGCTTGCTGAAGCATTTTACCACCCTTGATATTCAAAAGCGGATCGTACCTCGTCCACGGATGAGTATAACAGGTCAAAATGACCGGATGTGTCCTATTGAAGGAGTCGAGCATTTGGCAAAAGGGTTGCTGGAAGCTTACCAGCAGGCAGGTCACCCAGAGCATTGGCAGCCTGTGATTGCAGGCGGTGGACATATGGAGACGCTGCAAATGCGCACGGCGTGGCAGACATTTTTAGCCAAGCACCTGTAAATCAAATGAAAGGATCGGGGTAATCATGCTAGTTGGAAAAGAATCCTTTTGTGATTTCCATACGATTCAGGAGGCAATTGCTGTATTGGAGCAGTCGGCTTCCAATGAAATGGAAACGTTAACTATTTTATCAGGTATTTATGAGGAAGAGGTGCGAATTTACCGTTCGTATCTTCATATTATAGGCATCGGGCAGGTAGAGATTCGAATGAATCGGTATGCCAAGGAGCGGAATGAAGCGGGTGAGGAAATAGGGACCTTTGCGACACCCACTTTATTTTTAGGCGGTAGCCATCTGATCTTGGAAAATCTCACGATTTCCAACACGGCAGGACAGGGAGAAGCCATTGGGCAGGCCGTTGCGGTATACGCTCATTGCGATGAAACGGTCTTTAGAAACTGTACCTTTAAAGGGCACCAGGATACTTTATTTACAGGCCCTCTACCTCCTGCACCGAAAGAACGACTCCAGTTTGGTGGAATCCATTTGAAGGAGCACCATAGACACTATCGGCAGCTCTATCAGCATTGTTATATAGAGGGTACGGTGGACTTTATTTTTGGTGGGGCTACCGCTTATTTTGAAGATTGCGAAATTCGCAGTTTACGCCATCATGAGAACCAAACGAGCTACGTCACAGCCGCCTCTACGCCGCAAGGACAAGCGTATGGCTATGTATTCAACCAATGCTACCTAACTGCAGAGCCTGATATTACCCCGGTTTTTTTGGGCCGTCCGTGGCGGGAATATGCCAAAACCGTATTTGTCGATTGTAAAATGGGCGATCATATTGACCCACGTGGCTGGGACAATTGGAACAATGTTGCGAACGAGAAAACCGTCTGTTATCAGGAATATAACGGACCCGATGAAGTTGCTACGTTACGTAAGCAGCGTGTTCCGTGGGCGGATTGTTTTGAGGCGGGAACAGAAGCATGGAGCAAGGAACAGGTTTTTGCTGAAGTCACATTTTGGAAGTAAGGAGAAGTGAGGTCTCATGATGATCCAAAATCCCATATTAAAAGGCTTTAATCCCGATCCGTGTATTACACGAGCCCTGGATACTTACTATATTGTGGTGTCATCGTTTGAGTGGCTGCCTGGAGTACGGGTGTACCAGTCCAAAGATTTGGCCCATTGGGAGCACTGCACAGATATTTTGACCGATCAGGTTGACTTAAGAGGTAATCCTAAAAATTGCAGTATTTGGGCACCACAGCTTAGTTATGCGGATAACCTTTTTTATCTGCTCTATACGGATGTGAAAAGCACCAAACGTCCGTTCAAGGATGTTCATAATTTTGTGATGACGGCGCCTACGATCCAAGGACCGTGGTCGAAGCCCGTTTATCTGAATAGTAGCGGATTTGATCCGTCTTTATTTCATGATGAGGACGGACGCAAATGGCTGTTGAACGCATTGTGGGATTATCGCATGTTGGAAAGCAATAAATCTTCCGGTATCGTTATGCAGGAGTATGATAGCAAGCAACAACAGCTCATTGGGGAGCCTGTTAAAATCTTTGATTGTACTCCTTTGAAGAAAACAGAAGCGCCTCATATCTACAAGCAAAACGGATATTATTATCTTGTTACAGCGGAAGGCGGAACGGGTACGGGGCATGCCGTTACCGTAGCACGCTCGAAGCAAATAACCGGACCATATGAAGTAGACCCGCACAACCCGATGCTTACATCACGTGATCGACAGGATTTCCCGTTACAATGTGCAGGACATGGCAGTCTTGTACAAACACCGGACGGCGAATGGTACATGGCTCATTTATGCACACGCCCGGTAGAGGGGAAATATGCCATTTTGGGACGGGAAACAGCCTTGCAGCAAGTGTACTGGAATGATGAAGGCTGGCTGCGATTAACCGCGGGGGGCCATACGCCTCAATTGGAGGTGCCTGCACCTCAAGGGACAATTTCGGTTAAGCAAGAGCAAAAGAGTAATATTTTCGAGGATTTTTTCGAGGGAGCCCTATTAGATAAAACGTGGAACACATTGCGTATCCTAGCGAACGAGAGCTGGTGTTCATTAAGTCAGCGCCCGGGCTATCTTCGAATCCATGCTGGGGAATCCATACAAAGTCTGTTCCAGCATCACGTGCTTGCCATTCGGCAAACAGATCATCATTTCCGGGTAGAAACAGCACTGGAGTACCAGCCAACAAGCTATTTGCAGATGGCGGGGCTACTACTGTACCTTAATGAAGAAGATTATTTGTACGCCTATATTAGCTATGAGGAAGGACAAGGGAAGGTACTACGCTTGATGCGATGTGAAGCCAATACATTTACTTTAGTTCCCCAAGCGATTACGCTTCAGGACGATCTTCCTATACATTTAGCTGTGGAAGTCCATGCATCCCACGGGCAATTTTATTATGGAGTCGGAGATAGATCTGCTTGGAAGCGACTTTTTGAAATGCAGGATATCAGCTTTTTATCCGGTGGTTTTACAGGGAATTTTGTAGGTATTGCTGCTCATGATATGCAACAGTTCCAAGGAAGCTACGCTGATTTTTCTCATTTCTTATATCATGGTATGGATCATCTTTCTTCATAAAAAATATTATAATGATGAATGCTGAAAGCACCTTTATGGGTGCTTTTTTGTTTATGCACGTTATCTTTTCACATTATAACTTCGCAAAACCTCCAAAAAAGCGGTGCATGCTTTCGTCTCAAATACTGCAGAAGGGGTCAGAAAAGAAAATTTCCGAATGAACGGGAGATTGAGAATATCCAATACTTCTAATGTTCCCAAAGCAAGTTCCTTCTGAATGACCCATTGGGACAGCAAAGAAATCCCCAAGCCTGCTTCTACAGACTCTTTGATGATCTGTGTACTGCCAAAATTCATCATATGAGAAGGATAAAATCGAAGCTGTGCAAACATCTTTTCAGCCGCCTCCCGGGTTCCAGAGCCTTCTTCCCGCAGAATCCAGATGTCCTCATGCAGCTCATTTATATCCACTTGAGATTTACCAGCCAAACGATGATTTTGCGGAACGACGATATACATTCGATCATCAGCAAATGATTCAATGTGTAGATGGTCATGCTGAAATTCTCCTTCGATAATCCCCACATCCAGTTGATTATGGATCACGAGCTTTTCAATTTCCAATGTATTGCCGATGGTAATGGAGGGCTGAATGAGTGGATACTGGATTCTCATTTGCGCAATCACATGCGGCAGCACATATTCGCCATACGTGTAGCTTGCACCAATAGACAGGTTACCCTTTGCCGTATGCATTAGCTCATCCACCAAGTACTGCATACGTGTATGGAGTCGGATAATCTCCTGGGCATGATGATACACAATTTCACCTGCTTTGGTTAAGCGCACATATTTATTACTACGCTCCAGGAGACGGGTTCCTACGCTACGTTCCAGCATTTGAATATACTGACTTACCGCAGGTTGGGTCATGTGTAATACCTCGGCAGCTCGTGTGAAGTTTTGTTTCTCTGCGACCCTAACAAATACGATTAAAGATTGGTCCAAAGCCCATTCCTCCAAATTTATTATATCTATTTACTTATTATCATAATTATAATGATTTATTTTTCTTATGACAAAAAACATATTAAGCTGGATGTATGTAGAATTGGAGGGGTTCACCATGAATAGTCATACACAACATACCAAATTATTTTCGAACAGAGGGCGATTATTCCAGCGTATATTTGGCATTATCCTCACGATGTTATTTGCTTTGGCAGGCTACGGTCTGAACGAATTGCCAGGCTTTCATTATGTAGGTCCATTGGCTTGTGCCATGTTTCTCGCTATTCTGTACCGACAGTTGTGGGGATACCCTGAAGCTGTGCGCTCAGGGGTTGAGTTTTCAGCAAAGAAAATACTACGCGGAGCGATTGTGTTATTTGGGCTGAAGCTGAATATGGATGTTGTCATTCATCATGGACTGGGTTTACTTTTGCGTGATGTGGGCACCGTTGTATTTTCCATCTTTTTTACGGTTTGGCTGGCAAAACGTTTCAAGGCAGATGCTTCGCTTTCGCTTCTTCTTGGTATTGGAACAGGAGTTTGCGGTGCAGCAGCGATTGCAGCGGTTTCTCCCTTGTTAAAATCCAAAGATGAGGATACAGCCATAGGAGTAGGACTCATTGCCTTGGTTGGTACGATATTTGCCATTTTGTTTACCGTGCTTCGACCCTGGCTTCCTTTGACGGATATGCAATATGGGATCTGGTCGGGCGTCAGTTTACATGAAATTGCACATGTGGCCTTAGCTGCAGCGCCTGCCGGACAGGATGCTCTTGCAATGGGCTTATTAGCCAAACTGGGGCGTGTTTTCTTGCTCATACCGCTCAGCTTTGTTTTAATGGTTTGGATGAAACGAACCGGAAAAATTCGTACAGATGCTAAAGTGGAGTTTCCCTGGTTCCTCATCGGCTTTATGGCTACAAGTGTTGTGGGCAGCTATGTTTTTGGAAAATATATTGTAGTTCCATCTAGTCTGACAAACGGAATTTCTCAAGTTACCACCTTTATGTTAACGATGGCTATGGTAGGTATGGGGCTGAATGTGAGCTTTAAGGCTTTGCGAGAGAAAGCAATGCTTCCCTTACTGGTACTGTCTGTTACCTCGATCATTCTTATAGGTTTAACATTTTTAACAGTGTGAACATGAAGTATTCGTTTGTGATAAGATTGCTAGTAAACCAGATTAATAAAACTGGAAAAAGCTCTGCTTGCTATATAGCTGGTAGAGTTTTTTAGTACTTTTGTATGATAAAACTGAAATATGTACTGAATCAATCGTAACTTTTTACATATGATTCGCGTCTATCAAAATGGAGGTCCTGAGAATCATAGAGTGCAAGAATTTCATAAGCGAAAATATAGAGAATGGTAGGGTACATAATGAAGAAAATTTGTTTATTTGCTTTTTTGTTTCTGTTTCTACTAGCA
Source organism: Paenibacillus sp. 1182 (assembly GCF_017833915.1). Taxonomy (NCBI): domain Bacteria; kingdom Bacillati; phylum Bacillota; class Bacilli; order Caryophanales; family Paenibacillaceae; genus Paenibacillus; species Paenibacillus sp. 1182. The sequence continues at coordinate 214,852 of NZ_JAFICR010000006.1, forward strand.
TTTCCAAGAGAGAGTCACGCTGCCTCTTCGAGTTCACATCTTCAGTTAGACGGTAAAGATATAAGTGTTGGCAAAGGTGTTCAGATTCAAGAAGTAAAGGGGAATATACTGGTTCCACTCCGTCTCATTGTAGAGGAATCGGGTTATAGCGTGAATTGGGAGTCCAAGACAGGGACCATAACTATACATAAGCAAAATCTTAACCTCAGTCTTCAGGTCAACAATCCCATGGCCTCTGTTAATGATCATCAAATGGGATTGGCTGTAGCGCCTTTGCTTAGAGAGGGGACGACTTATGTTCCGCTTCGCTTTGTATCCGAACAGACAGGGGTTGATGTGGTCTGGAACAACGAGCTTAAAACCGTGTTCCTGACGACTCCACCTGCTTCAAGCGGGAATAGCGAGTCCACTCATGATCATTCTGCTACTCCAGCTGTAAGTAATCCTAAAGAGAGTGCGCGCACGGCTATAAACCAAATTAGCTTCGCTAATCACCAATTGACTATAGCTGTTAATGGAAAAGTAACCCCCAAAGTAACTACGTTGACTCATGCAGACCGTATTGTTGTAGACATACCGGATACAAAGTTTGCTGAGGAATTTCTAGCATCGCAATCATTTGACAATAGTGGACAAGGAAGTTTTCCAGTCACAGAAGATCCAGATGTTTCCCAAGTAAGATATTCCATGTTTAGTACAACTCCCGCATCGGTACGTATTGTGGTTGATCTTAATAACAGCACACCTTTTCATATACTCAATGCAGATGATGGTAAGGTTGTTATAGCATTGGATCAGGAAACGGAGGAGCCATCAACTACCGAGAACGTTTTACCTACCATACCTGTTGCACCTGTGATTTCTTCCGATGGACACGCGCAAGGGATTGACGTCTCACACTATAATGGCAATATTGATTGGCAGCAAGTGGCAGCGGCAGGTAAAACATTTGCTTTTATTAAAGCTACAGAGGGCACAAAATATCAAGATAATCAATTTTTGATAAATGTACAGGGTGCCAGAGAGGCTAACATCTTGGTTGGCGCTTACCACTTTTTGAACGCAACTACCGCGGATGGAGCTCGTCAGGAAGCTGCTAACTTTGCTAGGGCTCTAGATTCAGCAGGAGGCAGGCTGGATCTGCCCCCTGTGATGGACTATGAAAATAACCCCAAAGGTCTTACTCCTGCACAAATTAATGAAGTGGCTCATGCCTTTTTGGATGAAATGGAGAGGCTTACCGGACGTCAGCCGATCGTATACACGGGTAATGTCTTTGCTTCCAAGTTTGATCCTACATTTTCTATGTATAAACTGTGGGTAGCCCGATACAGCACTACGCAAAAGCCGACCGCGGTTCCAGCTTGGAATAACTGGTGGGCTTGGCAGTACAGTAGCACAGGCAGTGTTCCGGGTATTCGAGGCCAAGTGGATTTGGATGAATACAACGGAACGATAGATGAACTCCGGGCTTCACTTGGAGGAGAGCTCGATTAGCATAATCATATTATGATCAATCCTCGCGAATCCGGAACAGGATCTGCGAGGATTTTTAATGTCTGATTTGTTTAGTTGGGCATGATCCATACGATTTCGCTGATTCGAACAAAGAATTTTTTCCCATATACATCTAAAATAACATGGTCGGGCTTACAATCAACTACGCATCCATCAATTCTGCCACGAGTGGTCTCAAGTACAACGTACTTGCCGATCACCGATTTTAATGTTTCTACGACGTATGGATCTACAGGGTGCACCACGACGTGGTGAGAGGTAGGATGGTGAGGAAAAGGTTGATTAACGTTGTAATTGAGCATTTGATTTGAATTCAATTGCTTCACTCCTTCAAGATTAGTTGTGTTATCCTATGCTCCTGCCTAGGAAAGGTGTAGGCTAATGCCCATCAGCGAAAACATTCATAACATTGCCAAAAAGCCCGGTCCATGGGAAAGCTCAATACATAAGCTATGTTGTACCTTGAATTGAAGGAGGCAATGACCATGAGTGAATGTGAAAGAGGTTGTGGCGGCGGTTCAGTAGGAGGCTACCCAGGAGTTTGGACATCGACAGGAGCTATTCTGGTACTGTTCATTCTGCTCGTTATCATTACGAAGTCTTTATGGGTTTAATTTAAAATGAGTAGCTTAACCCCCCATCGGTATATAACTGATGGGGGGTTAAGTGTTTTAGAGGATGGAATAAATGATAAAACACCTCAAATAACAGCGTACAAGCCCTACACAAATGGTACCGGGCGGGACAGCTGTCATTTGAGGTACATTGGCATCTATAGACAGGAACGGACAATGGGTCAGGGATTAAATTAACGCAATCGCCAGCAGGGTGAACAGGCTCAATGTTAAGATTTGATTCCCATACCCGTAGCCAGGATAAAAGGCAGACGTTTGTACACGTCCGTTCCGTTCTGTTTTTAAGTACACATTATTACGATCCACATCCATAATGGTTCCTTCGTACTGTTTTCCGTCCATGGTGAGAATACGTACTTTTTTATTCATGCAGTTCAAACAGTTGTAGTAAGCGTCCATTCCATCACCCCCTCTTATACATTGGCATTTTATGAGAGGGACGGTCTTATGGTAACGGCGAACATACAGGGAAAAGGTATTCCCTCGAACTTAAGACCTGACTAGAGTTAGCCTATTCTTGATAGGGATTAAAAGAGAAGCCAGGATATCCGTTAGTATAGGCGTAATCTCTTTGGGGGACGGCTTGATAGTGTGGTGAAGCATCAGCAAGCCTCACATGTATCCCAGGTTTTCGGGGGGGGGGCTGCTGCTTGCAGTCATTGGGAGGACCGATGATGACAGGCTTTTTAATAGGGACGAGCGCTTCCTGAACCTTATTCTCATCCAGGCAGTAAGTATGAGCCATAATGTTATTTGGCGTTAGGCGCAAAATGTCAGATCCCAGTATAAATTCAGGGGTCGGGGCATCAAAAATCGTCAACAAATGAGTGTTATCCATCGTGGCGACCAGATAATGCCACCATCCTTGAGGGACGTTAGCCACTTGGCCAGGTGTGATCGGAAAATGTCGTAACTCGCGGGTAAAGGGGTTAATCAGTGACACGGTTACGGCTCCAGAGATGCAGTAGACCAGTTCTGTGGCATTTTGATGATAGTGAGGCTCCACAACATTAGCAGTGCTGAGGCGAATATCCAGCAGCGATACATTTGCCAATGTATTCAGCTGCTGGATCGACAGCTCGTTGATCGAATTTTGAGCATCCTTCTGAAACAAAACATTGTCTCTTAAATCATAGGTGAATTGTACAGTAGGAGAGGTGTAATCCATATATGAATTCACGCGTCGTTTCCAGCCTTTCTGTTATTCGAAATTTGAGGATCGTACGCTACTCTATGCATACGCCCATATATGTGTGCGCGGAAATGTGATTTGAATTCATAGAAATCAGGCTTCGGTCCCGGGTAAGTTAAAGCGAAAAATAGCGAAAAAAGTCACGTATTCAAGTGTATCCAGAACATGCTCCATTGCTTTTAATACACGTCATTCCTTTAGGGATGGCGTTTTATTTGCTTGGGTAGTCTTAGGACCAGAGCCGGATGATACGTAAATGCGGCTTGTGGTATACTGCAACGGACGTGTGAAAGCATGATTGTCCCATTCCGTATGTAGCCACGCGTCATTTCTGCAGCTAGGCATAAGTTATGTCATAAGAAACATCATCGGATAAACGTCCCTGAGTTGTACAGGCCGGAATGGTTGCACCGGACAGAACATGAAAGAGGAGGTTGTCTGGAATATGAAAAAATTATCTATTTTAATCCTGTCCTGCGCATGTATGTTAGGTACTGTATTGTCAGTCGCACCAGGACAAGCACAAGCACAATCGTCAGCTTTGAAGAAAGGGGTTCAAAGCGAACGGGTGCTGGAGCTTCAACAGCGGCTTCATTTGCTCGGTTATTTCAAAGCCGGGTTTACTGGGTACTATGGTTCTCTGACCAGTAAAGCGGTGACTCGTTTTCAACGGGATAACGGTCTGACACCTGATGGAGTAGCCGGAGCTGCTACACAAGCCAAGCTGAAATCCTTCGGTAAGGTGCGCGTAACCGCGCTGGATCAACTGGCTCGTATCATTTATTCTGAGGCGCGCGGAGAATCGTTTGAAGGTCAAGTGGCTGTCGGGGCTGTCGTATTAAACCGTGTTCAGTCCGGCGAGTTTCCAAGCTCGATCCCGGACGTTATTTTGCAGCCTGGCCAATTCACCGCTGTACAGGATGGACAATACCGCCTGAAACCCAACAAGACTGCGTACCGCGCAGCCAGACAGGCACTTAATGGTGCTGATCCGACCAATGGGTCCTTGTTTTATTACAACCCGGCCATTGCCACAGCCAAATGGAGTAAAAGTCGCCCGGCTGTCATCTCACTCGGGCGCCATACGTTTACGAATTAATTTCACATGAGAATACGCAAATCTCTAGCCGTCAGTTGCTTCTTTAGGAGCAGTGACGGTTTTTTATATTCGCAAATTTGTAATATATTAGTGGTGATTCATCTGATTTAATATTAAAAATTCTACCTATTATTCCGATACTCTTAATAGACAAAAAAATGAAATTAAAGGAGTCTTTCTAAAATGAGTCAACATCCTTACACTATCGAAGTAGATCAAGCCATGAAAACGGTACATATGGCGGTGAATGGAGTGTTTAGCCAGGAGGAGTATGATAGCTTTGTAAAAGATTATGTAGCCAAAACCTCATCCATTCAGGCGTCCAGCTTTACACTCAAGGTAGATTGTACCCAGATGGCACTTTTGGGTCCAGGAGAAGTGGAAAAATTGAAGGGCTCATTTGTACGTTATAAAGAAACCGGATTTGCCAAAGTAATCTTTGGTATCAGCCTTCAACAAACCATTATTAAAATGCAGCTTGGTCGAGTAGCACGCGAAGCAGGATTAAACAACGTAGATATTGTTGTACAATAATGCGCTGACGTTTGTGTAAGGGGGAAGCCTGATGAGCCATATCAAAATAAAAGCACTGGGTGTGTACCATCCGTCCCATTCGTTGGATAATGAATACTATGTTCGCCATTTTGACGAGCGGGGCAAAGATATTCGACGCTTCATGGAGCATATGGGTAGAAAACAGCGTTATATCATTGATGATCCGAACGAAAACGGTTTAACCATGGGAATTGCGGCTGCGCAAAAAGCTTTGGAACAGGCTGGTATGACAGGCTGTGACGTGGATATGATCGTGTTCTCCACTCAAGTTCCTGAGTCACTGTTTCCGATGAATGCCTTGTTTGTTCACCATGCGATTGGGGCCAGACCTGATGTGGCCGTGATGGATTCCAACGCGAATTGTGCAGGGATGACAGTCGCTGTCGATCAAGCCAGTCGGTCGATGTTATCTAATCCTGACGTGCGGACAGCGCTTATTATCGGTTCGGATTATAATTCACTCATTTCCGGTCCGGAGGATGAGATTACTTATGCGAACTATGGAGATGCTGCATGTGCGGTTATTTTGGAGCGTACAGAAGAAGACACCGGATTTATAGATTCTATGTATTTTACGGACCCAGTCAATATAGATAAAATTTTGTACCCGGCTCAGGGGTTAGCGGCAACACTCCAAAGGAATGCCCCCGGAAAATATATTCAGTGGCTTCCGTTCGATGCTAATATGGCCTTGCCTCCTACATTTGATCTGCTTGAACGCATTTTAAAAAAGAATGGGCTATCGCCTCAGGATGTACGGGCTTATTGTCTGTCTCAGTTCTCGTTAGCAAATGTATTAAAGATTCGGGATCACTTGGAGCTAGAGGATGCCCAAATGATTTATGTGGGTGATCGATATGGTTACACAGGAACCAGTAGCCCGTTCATTGCTCTACATGAAGGTATTGAATCGGGTCGTATCCGGCGCGGTGATTATGTGCTGTTCTGGACGATTGGAGCTGGGTATCAGCTGGTTGCTATGTTGTTTAAATATTAGTTATGCGAAGACCTTGCAGCTGCAAGGTCTTTTTGTGTATCACACAATGACAATTGTAATGATTTGGTTGTGTTATGTTTGATTATTTTGTAAAATTTAAACATTGAATTCATAAGGGAGAGCTTATATTGCGGCATCGGATAGCATGACAATTGTGACAGAAAACATAGCACACATTTCATAATAGGAGCTGAAGGGTCATTAAGATCGAAAATTTATTTTATGGAGAACGAATAAAGCTGGCCGCAGTCAGGGAAGAAGATGCCGAAGTGATGTTCAAATGGGGTGAGGATGCGAAGTATCTGCGAAATGTAGATACGGATTTAGCGCTTCCTTACACGTTGAAACAGATGGAGTCAGAAGGATCTCCCAGATCTAACGAGGTCTATTTTCGATTAAGAACATTGGCAGATGATGTCTTGATCGGATTTGTTGCTATCCACGGGATTGAGTGGAATAATCGCAGCGGACAACTGGCAATAGGTATAGGTAATACGGAGTACCGTTGCAAGGGCTTTGGGGCAGAAGCTGTAGGTCTCATTCTTCGTTATGCGTTTTATGAGCTCAATTTAAATCGGGTCGGCTTGGATGTGATTGAGTACAATACACAAGCGATCCGAACTTATGAGAAGGCGGGGTTCCAGCTTGAGGGTAGAGTTCGTTCCGCTGTTCTTCGTGATGGCAACAGTTATGATCGTATCATGATGGGTATCCTGTATTCTGAATGGAGCTCGACTGTTCAAGTATAATAGATACACAATTTGTTCATAAAATATTCCATAATAAGCCTTTTAATAATGTAAAAAGAGGTTTATAGTTAAGGGGTCACATGCCCAAATGGTTATTAATTTGAGTATGAGTCAAAGCTGAGGAGGAATTTACATGGCAAACGTTGTAAGATCCATCACTTCACCCAAGAAATTTATTTCTGGACAAAATCTGCTCTCGTCGTTAAATGACTATATTAAGGATTATGGCGATAAAGCCTTTGTTATCTGCGATGAGTTCATACTTGAAAGGGCCCAAAAGGAGGCAGGCGCTTCAATTGAAGCAGCTGGTAACCAAGTGGTCTTCGAGAAATTCCAATATGAATGTACAAAAGAAGAGATTGATCGTAACCGCGAATTGGTGCGTAAACATGGTTCGAACATTATCATAGGCATTGGCGGGGGAAAAACATTGGATACCGCTAAGGCAACGGCTTATTATGAAAAGCTGCCTGTTGTTATTTTCCCAACGATTGCTTCTACAGATGCTCCTTGTACCGCGCTTGCGGTTATATACAAAAAAGATGGCTCTTTTGATGAATATCTGTTCCTGCCTACTAATCCAGACGTTGTACTGGCGGATACAGGCATTCTGGCAGCAGCGCCTGCACGTTTCTTTGCAGCTGGAATCGGTGATGCACTGGCCACTTATTTTGAAGCTCGTGCTTGCTATCAGGCCAACGGGGATAACCTGGTTCTGAATAAGCCTTCCACTACAGGGCTGGGACTTGCTCGTCTTTGTTATGATACGTTGCTGGAAAATGCTGTGAAGGCCAAACGTGCTGTGGATCGTAAAGTATATACTCGTGCGGTGGAGGATACGATTGAAGCTACCATTTATCTGAGCGGTGTTGGTGCAGAATCAGGTGGATTGGCAGCAGCACACGCCATTCATAATGGTATGACGGCTGTTCCTTCGCTTCATAAAGCACAGCATGGTGAGAAAGTCACATTCGGTTTGTTAACCCAGCTAGTGCTGGAAAATGCACCGAAAGAAGAACTGGAAACCGTGATTAAACTGGTTAAGGATGTAGGCCTTCCATTGACACTTCGTGACTTGGGTGTAGAGGAATTTGTTGAGGCTGAATGGCGCCAAGTGGCTGAAGCTGCTTGTGCATCGAATGATACAATGGTCAACATGCCGTTCCCGGTTAGTCCTGCTGACGTGTACAATGCAATCATTGCAGCGAATGCAATAGCAGAATCCTATCAAGAATAGTTTCTTCCTAAATCACGAAAATGGGTTTGCAAAAACGGGTCTGTCACATCACTGGCAGACCCGTTTCGTGTACGTGCACTAACATGTGAAACGAAAGAAGGATACCAGGGACTTATATCCTATCTTGTTCTGACCGATATACATGTAACAGGGAAATTAGGTTGGTTACACAGCAGGAGGAGATTTGATGTTGGTGCATGGTAAAACACGTAGGGGCAACTTGTACATCCATATGTCCAGCGGTTTTCACAAAATTGGAGATTATCGGGAAGAATACTCTGTAGCACCGGGTGATCGGCTGATGTCTAGACTGTCCAAGCGGATCTACACCATTGTATCCGTACATCTTGGAGAAGAGGCATATGCCGATATTGATCTAGAAGAGGTTATCAGGAATAGTTAGAGAACTTTATTTGAATTTTGGTATAAAAAAGCTTTCACTTTGCTTCTAGAGCGAAGTGAAAGCTTTTTTCTTTCAGTCCAGTGATTCATGAAGAAGGTCTCGTGTAATGATATTATTTTGGTTCATAAAATGTCTGATTGCTGCTTGTGAATTGGTTGCCGACAGTTCCTTACCCCATGTCATGGCATAGGCCCAGGCTGGCTGGTTCTGCAGCACCTTCGCACTCGGCAGAATATTACTTTCTCCGATTCCCATAGGCTTGCCTTGCGCAAGCTTTAGTAATTCGGTGTAGTAAGAGGATTTGTAATCATTGTTATAGATATCAGCTGCAAGAATATCTACCCGGTTAATACCTGGGAAGGAAAGATCATAAGGAGTGCTATATGCGTTTGGGGCATTGGGACTCCACACCCACAACAGGTTATCCAGATGATGGACATGAGTAAATCGATCATACATTAAATTCCACAACTTAGCGTAATTTTGCTTGTTTCCCCACCAAAACCAGTTGCCGTTCATTTCATGATAGGGCCTCCATAAAACAGGTACATCCGCGTCTCGTAAGGTTTTAAGGGACAGAGCCACCTCATCCAGATCGGCGATCAGTTGTTTATATTGCGGGGTACCTGGCGTGATGTAACGATTAAATTCAGCTTGAGTAATTTTTGCTTGTACGTTATTCCACGTTTTGGGTTTGCCCGGTAGCGCCTGATGGAAGGTAACAGCTACAATTCCGCCGCCCCGACTCCACTGGATAGCACTATTCACAACATGCTGACGTTGTTCTCGTAGGGCCGTAAGAGACTGATTGGCTAATCCTCCAAACTCATAGCCGTGAAGCCCTGCGTATTGTCCGCTGATTTGTTGTAGCTTGTTATTTTGTTCATCCGGTGCCTCTAAGTAATCATGCTGCCCGGAAATTAGCATACCATCCGGTACATTAGATAGGTAGGCAAGTAATTGCTTGGCTTTGGCAGAGGCCTGAACATTAATTGGCGGGGCGGCATCGGCAACAATGAACGATTGCTGAGAGCCGCTGAAGAGTAAAACAAGCATTAGCAGTAGCACCCTCTGTAACCAAAAGCGTGTTGAGTGAGATTTCATGGCGCTCCTCCTTTGATGCATGGTAATGGATTAGTATTTTTCTTTTTGCTTTCTAAGCTGTATATAGGCACTAATAATAATCATCAGCAGACTAATCATGGCCCATCCATTGAATTCCTGTGAGTGTATCCAGTTGTCCCATACAAGGAAGCCTAAAATTACAACGAGCAAACTCATAGTGAGATACATTTTGGTTTGTGCTGGACGTTGAGTGCGTTTCGAAATCCAATGTATGATGCCGAAAACGATGGCTGCCTGAAATAAAAATATACCCATTATCATTAAACTTGCTATAAAGATTGGGGACATCGGTATCCTCCTCCTGGGTTTACAAACAGAATATGCAGGTTGTAAACGGAATGTGGATTCTTGGATGTGAATTTAATTGCAAGTTGAGTAAACAATTGAATACTGGTTACGATCTTGAACAAGTTGACTAAATTATACCATAACTACCGTCCTGCAATGAAAGACGTCTAAATACCCACTCTACCTTGATTCGACATCAGACTTTATATTCAGCGAAATATTGACATAAGGGGGTACACTTCACATATATGAAGATGCAATCAGAAATATGTGGTAAGTATATACATAAAAGCAACGCGAAATCGACGGAAAAGTTTGGTATGATTAAAGTGGATTGAAAAGGAGGTACTCTTATGAATGAAGAAAACAGACCCTTCTCTAGATCAGCAGATGCTGAAGGAGCAAAAGCGAACTTTGATGCCAATCAGCGGAAGCTTCACTCCGAGGGAGTGCCTAGCTTATGGCGTCAGGTCAGCAACCTGCTGATTCTGGTTGGTGTGATTGCATTGATTATCATTTTAGGTCGAGTGCTCTAATGAGATATCCCAAAAAAATCAAAAAAAATTTAAAGAATTAGGGATGTGAAATGGTGCTAAAGGCAGCTTTACTTTTTATATTGGCTGGCATCGCTGAAATTGGAGGAGGATATTTGATTTGGCAGTGGCTGCGGGAAGGGAAGACATGGTATGTCGGACTTTGCGGCGGATTAATTTTAGCTGTGTATGGAATTATTGCTACCTTTCAGGTATTTTCCTCCTTTGGGCGTGTATATGCAGCATATGGTGGTGTCTTTATTGTTCTTTCCATTGCATGGGGCTGGTGGATTGATAAAAAGACACCCGACTTGTACGATTTCATTGGTGGATTGATTTGTTTGGTCGGTATAGCTGTAATCCTGTTTCCGCGATCAGGATGATAGGACGAAAAACCCTTTTTTTATTTTTAAAAACATGACTATAGGTCTACAAAAACAAGCTTCATATTCCGAAATAGAACTTAAGGAGGGGGTTCTATGAACTGGAATCAAATGAAGCTTAGATTGAAATTTGGCAGTACCATGCCAAAGAATGAAGGTAATTTCTCTTTTGGTATCATGTGTGGACTCTTAATCAGCATCGTGCTGTGGATCTCGATCATTGGCTGGATCATGCTGATCTTTAAGTGATTTTACGAAATCGCTGTACATATCAAAACAAATGCATTAAGGGCTACTTTAAACCTATGTCCTATTACCCACGCTTTATTTTGTGAAATCGTTACGTAACTTGTCTATCCCGCGACCTATGGCTTCATCAATCATATCGGTAGCAGCAGGTGTATCTGCATCAGTGTCAGGAATGCGATTAAATCCTGGCTCGCGCTTGTCCAGGGATTGTTTATGTTCAATTTGATCGTCAGTACGATTCTTTTCAGAGTTATTATCTCTCATAGCACATCACAGCTCCTTTTATTAGGTACATCAGCTTCTATACTTTACATAAACGTTTGTACTCCAGACTAAACGTTGATAAAAATAAAACCGGGGGGGAGTAATCCCGCCCGGCACTTCCCAAACAACTAGCGATGCTCAATCAGATCAATCGCTCCCAGAACAACATGAGCCAGTCCGAAACCGAGAATGCCTGTAGCTGCAAGTTTGTACTTACTGCTCAGCAACACAGCGCCTGAAGCCGATACTACCGTTCCAAGAACAGCTGGAATCATACCTTCACGCATTCGTAACACCCCTTCTGGTAGTTTGGAAAGACGTTTATTAGTGTAATTCAAATGTGCATAAGTTATACAAAAAGAAATTTTATTATTTTTTTTAAAAAAAACTTTACAATCCGATGAAATTATCGTATTATATGTTGGTGCCCGGTTGAACGACATTTACATAGCGAGAACACTTCTTAATAAGTAAGCTTCTCAGATACTTGTAAGACAAGAACAAGTAAGTGTAAAATAGCGTTCCTAAGATTATGCCGGGGTGGCGGAATTGGCAGACGCACAGGACTTAAAATCCTGCGGTAGGTGACTACCGTACCGGTTCGATCCCGGTCCTCGGCACTATTGTTTTTCTTTTGAATCCCTTGATTATCAAGGGATTTTTTATTTTTTAGTGATTGAAATCCTGGCTTCCATATCACAGGATCACAGGGAGCGAGCGCCTTTTTCGCTCCTGGGGACGGATTGGGGACGAACTTTTGGATCGAAGACATCGAGGTGTGCTGTTGTTTTACGACTAAGCTTCTTGGTGATGTGAGCATAGGTATCTGAAGACACCTGAGATGTGGAATGTCGTAATCGATGTTGAATCTCCTTGATAGATGCTCCCTGGCCCAGCAATACGTTGCATTTGTATGGCGGAGATCATGAAGTGATACATTACGGAAGCTGTGCCGCTCACACCAGTTTTTCCACTGCTGGGACGGCGTTGTATGGTAATAGGGTTTCCCTGTACCTGAATGAAAAACAAAGTTACGATCCCCGCCTTTCCATGTCCCATTTGCCTTTGTCTCAAACCTTAATTTCCGCATGCTTTTAACATGGACGGCCAGTTCCTCCATGTACCATTGTGGCATATCTACATAATCGTTAGATGCTTCATTCTTGGTATCTGTAATGTCCGCCTGGCCATTTTTGGTGCTGTCAACCGAATACTGGATTTTGTCACCAACGACTATGGACGGGGACGAAACGAAACAAGAAAAGTGAAAATGGACTCAGGATGCCAGAAGTAAATTAGACCGTAAGGGCTTAAGCCTTTGCGGTCTTTATTGTAGGTGTCTAAAGTTCTAGACTGAAAAATAAAGTAATAGTCTGAATGAGAAATTATCTAAGATCAATACATTGGTCTCCTCATCAAGATACCAACCAGGTGTTTATCGTGCTCGAAGAAGAGATGTTCATTGATTTCCGCGATAGCCAAGTAAAAATTTCCCAAGAAGAGCTGCTCACGTTGACGCTTCATCTCTTCGAAAACTCGCGTAGCGACCGATTGGTCGATCCAGATTCCTCCATTATAAATAAGTTTCAAGGCTTCCTTCATCTCAATTTCCGAATGATTCAGACTATCATGCAATATAACTTCCCGATCCGTCAAGCGACAGAGGGTGGGGTAACTGCGGTTAGAACGTAGTTTAGCAAGCACGTCATATAAGACAGTTGACAGTTTGTCATGCGGTATATGTGACAGGTCCAAGTCAATGTCATCAAAAGCTTGGCGGTTTTATCACTGTTCGATTTAACAGTATCGGAGGTAAGATGAGGGGGTAAAGCAGAACAAGATTCTAAAATAATAGGAGCGATTGCGTTATGAAATCATTCACCATTCGAAAAGGAGTTGCACTTACTATAATAGCTATATTGGAGACGGATTCCTAACGCTGCTCTTTAACGATTCGCTACTTCAGGGATTTGAACTCACGTTCTTATTCAGCTGTACATTTCTTACAGGTGGTACGCAGAACTGAATGAATTGTTTAGCTTCGGCCGTAAGAGGGCGACGAATCCTTAGGTTGCAGGGTTTGTTGAAGAAGATGTCTATGAGGGGACTTTCCGTCATTTTCCCGGCACGCGCTGCACACTGCTTTAATTGAAGGTTTCCGATCAGCATCGTACCGATGTGATTCGGGTCATCCGGACTTTTCAGAAGGAGAAGCCATCTTATCAGTATTACCTGATTGGATTGTTAGGAGTGCAAATGAATCTCAACTAGCATGTAACGAAATTATTTTTGGTCGCACTTATATATCAGATTAAACTTGAGCGATCAGCGATGTGCATCAAATTGAGTGAAGGCCCCCCTCAAGACGGGCCACCATCCAGTACCTCAGCCCGGATGCTTTTTTGGTTAAATCCTCTATCATAAAAGTAACAAAAATAAGGAATTCACATAGGAATATTATTTCAGTTGGACAATTTCAATAAAATTTGTCGATTAAAATAAGAATGAGGGATGATTGGATCAATGTTGCTTCGTTTACGCAAATCTTCAATGCAGGCGGCCTGGATGGTGTGGGAAAGAGGGTTCGATTGGATTTCACGCTTTCGCGGCTCGCATACATCGCACTTTGGAATTTGCAAAGTCATGATTAAGAAACACCGAGGGGAGAGTATCGTCTGTGCGGACTCCACGATCATCAATAAAGGCGATCTGGTCGGGGAACTCCATCTCAATAATGAAACGATTCTGACGCTGATCAAATCCGAAGACTCAGACCGCGCAGCGCTCATGACGGCCCGGCTTACACGGAAATCCATGCAGCAGATCAGCGAGGCATTCGCAAGTCAGCCGGAGTTCAGAGAGGTGAAGGCGTTAGTCGGCGTTACGCTGCTTCATCGTGGTTTGATACATGGTCTTGGTTTCGAACAACAACCGATGAAATCCGATCTGTTCCAACGCATTACAACGGCTTATCTCCGATTATTGTTATCCGTCATGCACCCTGAAGGCAAGAAGCGGATTGGCCGCAAGACCGAAAAATTGATACCGATGATGCTGATTCACTCCCGCAGCTCGCTGAGGAACCGATTTATGACGGTGAAGTGACGGTCCGTTTCAAAGGAGTTATGTCTACCCAAATCAAGCTCCAATTAATTAAAAAAAAGAAACTAAGAGCGTGGTGAGTAAGTTCCTGGAGGGCGGTATGGAGTTGGAAACACAGCGATTGGAAACCCATACCGCCCGGAGGCAACCTATTTTTCATCATGCTCTGTAACAAAGGCGGGATAGGCATTCATGGATAAAATTATGGAATTTTTACAGAACTTTGGAGCGACGGGACTTTTCATTCACGCTATGCTCGATGCGATTATTTTCCCCATCCCGGCGTTCTTCCTGCAGCTTTCTTTAAGCGCGGTGCAACCGGAGTCGGCTTTATGGCTCGCTACGGTTGGCTTTGCAGGAAGTCTGCTTGGGACACCGATCGGTTATGGGATCGGCAAGGTGTCGGGAAAGCATGTTATGGGTGGTGTAATGAAGAAAAAATGGCTGGATTCGGCAAGCGACTTATTTGCCCGCCGCGGCGAGGCTGCAATCCTGATCGGATCGTTCACTCCGATCCCATTTAAAATATTTACGATTTTATCTGGATGCATGAATTATCCATTGTGGAAGCTGCTCAGCTATGCGGCCATTGGCCGGGCGGTGAAGTTTTATGTAGTCGGTTTTCTCTTCTATATATATGGCCGTGCGGCAGAGAATATGGTGAACCAAGTTCTCACGATTACGCTGGTGGGCATTGGTGTTGCGATTGCGGCAATATGGTTCTTGATACGGAAGCTGTGCGAGCGGAGGAAGATAAGGGATGAACATCAACCGACCGAAAAAACAGGGAATGGAGGCGGAAAACAGGATGCAGTGGATAAGGCGAATTGATCAAACGATGTTCTTCTGGTGCAACCAGCGGCTGAGCAGTAGGGCAATGGACCGATTGCTCGGATGGATTACCCATTTGGGCGGAGCTTTGTTTACCATCATTTGCGCCGTGTCCTTGGCATGGTTCGCCGAGGGGGAGTTCAGCAGAATCGGGCTGCAAAGCTTGATCGCACTGGCCGTTAGCCATATCATTGCTGTCCTGATCAAGAGAAAGGTGCGCAGAGACCGGCCTTTCCGCAAGCTGGAGCAGGTGAAGGTAGGCAAATTCCCGTTGAAGGATTATTCCTTCCCATCCGGCCATACTACCGCTATTTTCGCCCTGGTTACACCTTTTATGTTGGCCTCATCACCGGCAATTATGCTTGTCTTGATTGGTCTGGCCTTGTTGGTGGCCATATCCCGGGTTTATTGGGGCTATCACTATCCGATCGATTGTGTGGCTGGTGGGATGGTCGGATTCCTAACGGCGGTGCTGGTTGTTTTGTTCATGCATAGTTAAATTTCACGAGGGAGGCGATTGTTGATGAATAGCATGAAACGGGAAAAGCTGCTGATTCTGTCCGGCGCGCTCGGGGATGGACATATGCAGGCGGCCAAGGCGATTTTAGAGGCATCGGTGCTGTACAAACAGGGAGTAGAGGTGATCGACTTCATGCAATGGATCCATCCCCGCATGCATGTGGTTGAACGGTATTGCTTCCTGCAATGGGTGAAGCATTTTCCTTCCTCATACGGATATATGTATCAGAAGACCCGGACGGACAGTACACTTACTTTCTTCCTGAAGCATTTTCTCACGACCAGCCTGCAGCGGCTGCTCAAACTTCTGAATGAGGAACAGCCGACGTTGATTGTCAGCACGTTCCCGTTGGCATCAGCCGCCATTTCCTTGCTTAAGGAAAAAGGGATGACGGATCTGCCTGCGGCAACGGTCATTACCGACCATTCCGATCACAGCTATTGGATACATCCGTCTACGGATCTGTATCTGGTTGGCTCCGAAGGCGTGCGTGCAGCTCTGCAGAGAAAAGGCGTTGCTGACCACAAAATCGCTGTAACGGGCATCCCTGTTCGCCCATCCTACAGTCAGCATGACAATAAAGACCGGCTGCGCGAGAAGCTGGCCTTGGCTCTTGACGCCTTTGTCGTGCTGGTGATGGGTGGCGGCTGCGGGATTATCGATAAATCCTTCATCGAGCAAATGCAATCTGACTCTTTTCCCCCTAACGTGCAATTTGTCATCGTATGCGGACGCAATGTGAAGCTGCTGTACCGCCTGCGTGAAGCGTTGGGAGACAGGGATAACGTCATACTGACAGGCTTCCTGGAGGGAATCCATGAATGGATGGCGTCCGCAGACGTATTGATTACCAAGCCGGGCGGACTGACGACCTCCGAAGCGCTGGCGCTCCAGCTTCCCATGCTGCTGCTGGAGCCACGGCTGGGGCAGGAAAAGGATAATGCGGGTTATTTGATTCAAGCGGGAGTAGCGTATCTATGTCAGATTGACAATTTGCAGGATCAGCTTCAGCGGCTGGTTCAACAGCCTTCCCTATTGGAAGAAATGAGGGAGAAGGCAGGGCTGTGCAGACAGCAGGATTCCGCCAGACATGCGGTCATGCAAATTCTGAGCATGCAGAGCGATACACAGGAAGAAAAATGGGTTTGCTCCTTGCAGCAGTATGCTTAAGCTTAATTTTCACTAAGGAGGATAAAGACGTTGCTTGTTAAATATTTGTTGATTGGGCTCATAGGCTTCATCAGTCTGTATATGATAATTCCTAGTTTTCTGCCAAGAATGATCAAATTTGGAGCCTTTCGTAAGGGAACGACCAAGAACCAGGTAGCGTTCACGTTCGACGATGGGCCGCATCCGAGGTATACACCGGAATTATTGGATTTATTGCAGGATTATCAAGTGAAGGCCACATTCTTCGTGCTTGGCTCGCAGGCGGAGCTGCACCCGGATCTGATCAGAAGAATGGATCGTGAAGGTCATCAGATTGGAATCCACAATTACAATCACATCTCCAATTGGCTGATGCTTCCCTGGACGGTGCGGCGTGATCATATGAAACGGACCGCAGATATTATTGAATCCATAATTGGAAAAAGGCCGGATCACTATCGTCCGCCGTGGGGGCTCATGAACGCTTTCGATTTCTTTCATCCCAAATCGTACCGCATTGTACTCTGGTCCTTGAAGGCGGGGGACTGGCGCAGCAGAAGCTGCCGCAAGAAACTGAAGGCAACGCTGCTGAACGGAATTACGGACGGATCTGTTATTTTGCTGCATGACAGCGGAGATTCGCCGGGAGCGGACCGTCACGCGCCATATTTTATGCTTCGGGCTCTGGAGGAAGTACTGCATCAATTACAGGGACGCAACTTGCAATTCGTTCGTCTGGATGAAATGGCTTGACAAAGGAAATGAGGTGACAATAGTGGGACAGGAACCGCAAATTTTAATTTTAACGGCCGATTACGGAGAAGGTCATCATCAGGTGTCCAAGGTGTTGCAGCAAAGCTTGATCCGCAATGGTTATTGCCAGGTGGCGGTTGTCGACTTGTTCCGGGAAGCCTATCCTGTGCTGAACAAAATAATCCGCTATCTGTACCGGCAAAGCCTGTATGCAGCCAGCCTGGGCATTCCCTATTACGGATGGACCTACCATCTGACCAACCAGCTTCCCATGAAGGGAAAGATCGCAGCCTGGATGAACAGTCTTGGCGGCGACAGGCTCAAGAAAATCATCCTCCAGTACCAGCCGGAAGTCATCATTTATACATTCCCGTTCGGCAGCTTGCCAAGCAGCGTGGCATTATCTGCGATCCGTCCCCGGACTGCTGTTGTCATAACGGACTTTGACGTTCACCGAAGATGGCTGTTCGCCAAGCCGGATCATTATTTTGTCCCTGCCAGCGACGTGAAAGAGGCCATGGTCAGGCAGGGCGTCCCCGAGAGTCGTATTACCGTGACCGGAATTCCGGTCAGAGAGTCATTTCATGATGCGGCAATGAGTGGTCCCGGCTCCGTTAAAGAAGCAGATGAGCATGTGATTCTGCTTATGGCTAACGTCTGCGGCACATTGCATTCGCTATCGAGGCTCATCGGGAAGCTGCTGCTCTTGTCAGGCGTCCGCATTCAAGTGATTTGCGGCCGGCAGGAAGGATGGAGACGGAAGCTTGCGGAGAGCTGGGCGGATGATGCAAGAGTGGATGTATTCGGCTTCACCGATCAATTGCATGTTCTGATGAGCAGCGCCTGCTGCGTAGTCACGAAAGCGGGAGGCGTTACACTATCCGAGACGATTCAGGCCGGGGTTCCAATTTTCATCCTAAATCCGTTTCTGGGGCAGGAGAAGGAAAATGCCCTGTATTTGCAGCGCAAAGGAGCGGCAGTCGTGGCCTTTACGATTCATGATCTGGTGTTGCAGATACAAGCGATGATCTCCTCTGAGCAGATCAAGCAGTCGATGATGAACGGGCTGCTCGCAGCAAGGCAGAAAGCGGCTGCGGACCATATTGTCAGGCATTTGTTTCCTGAGGCAAGTCCCTTAAGAAGGAGTGGAATATGATGAGCGGGAGGAGCGCGTTCAAGCTTTCTACTCTGACGCTGTTCACGGTGCTTTTTTGCACAGAGTTTGTCCGAAGCGCTTTCTTGTTCTCGTTCCTGCCGAACTTTGCCGTCAACGAGTCGGGGCAAACCGTTGCTTTGGTCGGTCTTGCCGTCTCGCTTCATTATACAGCCGATACGCTGATTAAATGTGTGGCTGGATATTTGCTGGACAGGTTTTCGCTGCGCTGGCTGCTGCCCGCCACTTTCGTCCTGATGCTGTCCGGACTAGCCGCCGTGTTCTTTAGTCCGTATGCCTGGGGGCTTGTTGCCGGTTCCGTGATGCTTGGGATGGGGGCGTCGCCTATATGGCTCATTTGTCTGGAGAAAGTCCGACTTACGGAGCGGGCGGCCCAGATGGGAGCGATATACACCGTGTGGTTGGCCTGCATCGGTCTGGGGCCGGTCACAATCAATCTCACCTTCGATTATGGCTTCGAACCTGCCTTCCGGCTGATGGTTGCGCTGCTCGCCGTCGGCTGCATCGCATCGTTCGGGATTAACAGAACAACCCCCTTGCATCTCCAGAATGTCAGCTTTGCCGAACAAGCGGCAGGACTGCGAAGAAGGCTCGTTCAGCTGAAATGGCTGCTGCCAGGCATGGTCCTGCAGATGACCGCCGCGGGACTGCTGCTGCCGATACTGCCCGGTTTTGCCGCTGACCAACTCGGTCTGAGCCAGCCGCAATATTCGCTAATGCTCATATTAGGCGGGGCCGGCGCGATGCTGTTTCTTGTCCCGATGGGAAAGCTGGCCGATCGATGGGGGCACAAGCAAATGCTGTTCGTCGGTTTCGTATCGCTTACGGTCGTATTGGCTCTGTTAGTCGTATCCATGCCGCCGCCTGCATTAACGATGCTGTTTGCCTTTATGCTGGGATTGTCTTACTCAGCCGTGCTTCCGGCCTGGAATGCGGTGCTGTCGTACCTTGTTCCGGAGGATCAGAAGGGGACCGGGTGGGGAGTACTCTCCGGGATTGAAGGGCTCGGTATTATGATTGGCCCGGTCATCGGGGGAGGGATAGCCAGCCAGTATACGAATGCCGCTGCCATTAGCATCAGCGCTGCTTTACTGGCGGTTCTTGCACTTTTTTATTTGATTTTGCCGCAAAACAAGCTTGTCTCGGCTGGCGGGACTTTGCAGCACAAGAGGGAGAACGCTCATGGACCTGATCGGGTTAGTTGAACCGAGTATGGATACCTGGTCTTGCTCATCGGCTTGCCGCTGGACTTCATCGCGCTCCCCATTCCGCCGAGTACACCTGAAATCCAAGCCATCGAAAATCATCACGATACAAGCCTCAGTTCATCTACCTCAGTACAAGAAGCTGGTGAAGGTGCCGATTTTAATTACGATTCTTTAAAGGATTACATTGCCTATGGTCTAACTTATGATAAGAAAGAGGACAGATTTCTCTTCAATGACAAGCAAGTCAGATTGTTTGTTGATAAGGATATAAAAAATGAAGGTAGATCAAATAACTTTTACTATGATGCTAAAGGAAATCCGATTTCAAAGTGATTAGAGATGATAACAATAAGATAATCAAAATAACGGAAGTTCATGGGAGTGAGTTACAAGCCTTAAATAAAACATTTGGATTTATAATAACTGATGGAAATTTACAGTTTGAATAAGTAGAGTCATTATATAAGCTACTGAAAAAGCCTTAAACCGTAAAAGGTGAAAGAATACCAGTGAAATGATGGTTTTCTTTCACCTTTTTTAATAGACGGATTGTCAAGACAAGTACAACAGTTCCTCCTGTAACGATTCGTGAGAGGAATTCCATCTTAAGTTTTTCGGGGCCGGTTGTTAATCAGGGCGAGAGCCTGCTCCAGATCAGCATCTGTCACCAGAGCGAAGTTATGCCCCTTTGAGATAAATTCACGCTCAAGACTTGGCATTCTCGTTGGAGTCTCGTTGCCAGGATGAGTACGGGTCGGCGAAATAGACGCCCACGCCGTACAGTCGTTCCAACTCTCAGTGACAGGCGAATTCTTTCCCTCGCCCACGGTCGCGCTTTCATCGATAATGCCGTGCGATCGTCATATAATCACTTGGTAAAAACGTGTTTTTGCCACCACGATGTGTCGACGCAAGCTTACTCTATCCTCGGCTGGAAACGACCGTATCCAGCTCCCAGTGACCGAAGGTTTTCCGGCTGTGGATCGTATTGGGACGCTGCAAATCAGGCCTTTCAAATACATAAATAATCAGTCAATTTAAAATGCCGTCGCAACGGAGAAAGTAATCACTATTTATCAAGTTTGTCCCCTATATTGATAATGAAGTAGGTTTAGTTTTTATATGAGGTAAGTTGAAATAAGAGGTTTCAGAATGAAAAAGACTCCTTGGTATGATGTAAATGGGTCCACGATGCTGGCCAGCGACTGGATCCAAAAACAAACCAAGGAGACTACAAGATGAATTCTACTCAAAATGAACATATTAAATCAAATCACTTCTTCTACCTTAATTATCGGTGTAGACATCGCTAAATTCAAACATGTCGCCCGGGCACAAGACTACCGCGGAGTCGAGTTCGGGAAGGCTATTACGTTTGAGAACGACCGTGAAGGCTTTGAATTGTTCGTTAGCTGGTTCAGAAAGATTGCTACGGAGCAAGGGTTCCAGGACGTCATCGTTGGCATGGAAACAACCGACCACTACTGGTTGAACCTGGCCCATTTTGTGAAAGAACAGCACGTGACCCCTATATCGTGAGTACCATCGGGAAGTTCTCCAGCTACACGATATTCTTCATTCGCGCCATTTCTAATGCTTCTTCACGGTTGTTGACGCCGAGTTTCGAGTAGAGAATCGAGCAGTAATTGCGGATCGTTCCCTCCGATAAAAATAGCTTGGCGGCAATCGATTTGTAGCGCAGACCGCTCGACAGTTGCTCCAGAATCTCCATCTCGCGTTTCGTAAGCCCGTACGGGTAGTTTCCCTGACTTGAACCGATTTTCTCCAACTGCTCACGTTGACGCTTCATCTCTTCGAAGACTCGCGTAGCGACCGATTGGTCAATCCAGGTTCCTCCATTATAAATAAGTTTCAAGGCTTCCTTCATCTCCCGCGGATGAATCGACTTCAGCATGTAGCCTTCTGCCCCGCGCTCCAATGCAGTTGCTGCCTGCGAGGAATCCTTAAACGTTGTCATGAATACAACCTTCATATCAGGCCATCGTTGTTTCATCTCAACTAAAGCTTCAATCCCGCCCATTCCTTGCATACGAATATCCATTAGCACGATATCTGGTTGGGAGCGATCACAATGTTCTAATGCTTCGCGCCCGTCCCTGGCTGTACCAACGACGTTAAAATCAGCATGCTGATCCAAAATTTGCTTCAAGCTGTCGGTAATGATCACCTGGTCATCAACGATCAGCAGGCGGATTGCATCATGTACAGGCTCTGTCTGCAACGGAATATCACATATGACGAAAGTTCCTTGTCCTGACTCGGAATGCACGGACACCGTGCCGTGAAATAGTTCAAGTCGTTCCTTCATTCCATTGAGCCCAGATCCAAATTGGATTTCTTCCATTCCGATGCCGTTATCTTCGATCTGTAATCGAAGCTGCTGACTATTGAAATGTAACTGAACGGATATCATGCTCGCCTTGCCGTGCCGAACTACGTTGGTTAGAGACTCTTGAAGGCAACGATATAAACAATTGTTTATTTTTTGCATAACAAGAGTCTCACTGCCGATCACACGGAATTTGACCGTTATACCTGTTGACTTCATAAAATTTTCAGTTAATTGCCGCAGCGATTCACTTAACGAATGGTTCAACGGAGTATGAGAGAGCTGATGCAGATGCTTTCGGATATCAACCAGACTGTGTTGGGCGATTCCGACAAGCGAATTGATCCTCTCTATTTGCGCATCTGGTACGGACGATCGCAGTGATTCGACGCCGACGATGAGCGAGGTAAGCGTATGGCCAATCGTGTCATTCAGCTCATGTGACAGCCGGCTGCGCTCCTCCATCAACGTAAGTTCCTCAATCCGCTTAATATGCTGCTCCAGCAACAGCTTTTGCTCTTGAATAATTCGGGCTTGCTTATGGGACTGAATTAAAATATTAAACGCGAAGCCGATGGCAAAACCAAGGCTGCAGCTAACGATAAACTCATACGGGAGACGATCAGCAATCCAACCGTTCAATACCGGGAATACGATTCCGCTAAGGATACCTGTCCACACATAGTTTCTTCGACTGCTCGTCAAGCCGATAGTAATCACGAGTAAAACAAAAGACCAAAGCAATCCCGGGGCTGCGTAAGCTAAATAAAGATAAAAAAAGCCCGTTATCGTGACTTCGATTGTGAGATACCAGTCTTCTTTCCTATAGAGGATGATTAATGGAACGAGATAAACGACGAAAGCGAGAGAAAGTACAACCCAAAGCGACACAACGGTTAATGACGGATCGACAAAACCAGCGCTTGCGATAATGACCAGCCAAAGCGTTCGTATGGCCACAAGTATCCAATCATACCAGACCCTTTTTTTCATTATCGAGAACACGAATTACGCACACCTTCTTATATTTTTTTGCAAATCAAATTCCGAATGATTCAGACCTATCATGCAATATAACTTCCCGATCCGTCAAGCGAAAGAGGGTGGGGTAACGGCGGTTAGAACGTAGCTTAGCAAGCACGTCATATAAGACAGTTGATAGTTTGTCATGCGGTATATGTGACAAGTCCAAGTACGATGTCATCAAAAGCTAGACGGTTTTATCACTGTTCGATTTAACAATATCAGAGGTAAGGTGAGGGGGTAAAGCAGAACAACATTCAAAATAATAGGAGCGATGCGTTATGAAATCATTCACCATTCGAAAAGGAGTTGCACTTACTTTAATAGCTATATTGGCGGGTACAGTGGCCTATGGAACTGTCCACGCAGAGGGTCAGACGGCAACTTATCAAGCTATCAATAAAGCTGCCAATACCGACAATATTTTATCGTCGGAATTCGCAAAAGAACCCAAAAAAGAACTCAACGAGAAAGAAAAGAAAAGAAAGCATCGGGAAGAAGTCAAACGCGTCATGGATCAAGTAGTTACCAACAAAAGAGTTCCAAGTGTCGTGGCAGGCGGGCTACAGGATGGGGAACGCTGGTCCTACGCTACGGGTACAGCCAGTTTCGAAGTACCACGCCCGGTGGAGCCGGATTTTTCATTCCGTATTGGAAGCATCACGAAGACATTCACTGCTACCGTTGTATTGCAGTTGGCTCAGGAGAAAAAATTGAACCTGGATGATTCGGTCGAAAAATGGCTGCCGGGGGTCATAAAGGGTAATGGGTATGACGGCAACAAAATTACGATTCGTCAGTTATTGAACCATACAAGCGGGCTTGCGAGCTATACTGATCTTGATTTTCGAGATATTACCTTGCCTCAAAATCCATTCCGTTACTATTCGTCCGACGAGCTTATCAGCATGGGACTAGCTAAGCCGCCTGTATATGCGCCAGGGAAGGGCTGGAACTATTCGAACATGAATACTATACTAGCCGGTCAAATTATTCAGAAGGTAACAGGAGAGACGTATGCGGAGCAGATCAGGAAACGGTTGATCGAACCGCTCGGGATGACAGGGACATTTGTAATGGAAAATAGTCACGATATTCCAGGTAAGCATGCCACAGGATATAATATGGACAGATCGGGTCATTTGTATGATTTAACAGAGATGAATCAATCATGGGCAAATGCAGCCGGAGATATAGTCTCAACAACCAAAGATTTGACCACCTTCTTCAGTGCGCTGTTGGGCGGAAAGCTTCTAAATCAAGAGATAATGGACCAGATGCTCACGACAGTAGATTCACCTATAGGTAAAGTTGGACTAGGGATTTATGAAATAAAAACAGCTGACGGGCAATCATACTGGGGGCATGCTGGCGGTACTTTCGGATTTGAATCGAGAGCCTTCGGATCTCTAGGCGGGCAGCATATTTTGGTAACGTGCATCAACTCGGTAGCTCCGGAAGTGGAGCCTGCTCACAATAAAATAATCAATAAGGAGTTTGGCCGTTAAGTTTAAAGCCGACATCGCGTCCTTTATTTGAGGGCGGATGTCGGTTTCTGCTGTGATTAACCGTCGTTTCATGCAATCGAGGCACAAATGTCCGCATTCAGAATAAAACGATAGATAAGATTCACGAGGGGCATAACGACGGCGTATTTTATATTCGGTCGGTCAAGCTCTACTATCGACTTCTTTACCACTCCCGCCAACAGATGGTTTACCGCCAAAATCGTAAAATAGGTTAGACGCAAATTCGATATAGAGAATAAGAAGAGATATATGGATTTTTAGAAATACATAGTAGGTATAGACAACGTAATATTACTAACCTACATATTGCACCAGACTACAATTTCTATTTAAAAAAGACTTCAAGGAAAATCAAACATTAAGACTATTGTACAAAAATATCAGAATTTCGTATATGTTATTCCGCTAACGGGATACGTTAGTTCAATGGAACAGCGACAGTCTAGGACATTATTTTCTCGTACTGGTTGTCACTGTTCCAATTTCAAAGTCCGTCTAAAACTTATTTTATGGAGAATAGCGATATGACAATTCGAAAGATGCATGGAATAATGTCGATACAATCGTATGGGACAATATAGGAGATGAATTTGAGGGAAAGAAACTTAATCATTATTCAAAACTTGATCTAACCAGGTGAATATGCGGTGGTTAGCCAATTTTAATGCTCCAAAATTTTCATTTTATCCCTCTGATTTTGTATTTTCGTCTAGTCTATCAGACCTAGGAATATTTTTCTAGGACAAAAGTTTTGGATTCGGTATACAAAAAGCCTTGTCTAGAACGTATGTTCGGAATATAATTTCTACATAATACATCAGGAGGCTACATACATGTCGAAAAAATTAGAAGGTAACGGCTTATGGGAAAGCAGCAGGATTATCATACCAGAACACAAGGAAGCATACTTAAAACTCATGAAAGACCGTCAGCGGAGAGGCAAGCCGGAACTTGACGATCAGGAAGTCCAGTTGATCGAGCAAGCGCTTATAGAGTCCTACAACACACGTCAACCTATAACACTAGTGGTTTTTAGCCCGTTCGATGACGAAGAACTCACAGGTGTAATCACGTCTATAAATACTGCTCGCAGGGAAGTGAAACTGTTTCGTGGCGAGGATGATTTTAGTTGGATCAAGTTGGAGGATATCATTTTCAGCAAGTATCTAGCAAAAATCTAAGGGTAGTAAATATTCTACTGATGTTATTCAACAAACAAGAAATGTCTCAGCTGCCTTATCTACGACAATTCAGCCGAAGTCTTTCTAGGAGCATTTGATGCTAGTGTTTTAGCTGAGCAGATCAATCCTCATATCGCAATCGAAAACTTCCTGATGACGATGCACTACACCCGCATCAAGTTAAAGAAAGAGGCATACAGATTGGTACAAGACTACTATGGGGAAGCCTACTTTTTACAGAAAATCCTGATGAGCTCCAACAACATCGCGCTGGACCAAGGTAACTTTTTCTTCACTAACGGTCCATTTGTTGTGCAAAAAATGGACCGCTAGCGAAGAAAGAAATCAATTCAGGTTAATGAAACAATTCTATGAGCTCTTGCTTGTGTACTTGGAAAATTAACAAAAGAGGCAGCGGGATTCCTGTCTCTTTTGTTATTATTCTACGTCTGAGAAAAGCGGAGTGGACAAATAACGCTCACCTGTATCAGGTAATATGACCACGATCATCTTGCCTTTGTTTTCTGGAAGTTTCGCAATTTGTGTTGCTGCATAAACCGCAGCCCCAGAAGAAATACCAACAAGCAGCCCTTCTGTTTTGGCAAGCAGGCGTGCAGTTTCAAACGCATCTTCGTTTTTAACTTTGAAAACCTCATCCACATATTCTTCATTAAAGTTATTTGGAATGAAACCAGCACCGAGTCCTTGTAGTTGATGTGAACCTGGAGTACCGCCAGACAGCACTGGTGAATCGAACGGTTCGACGGCTATCACTTTTACAGAAGGTTTTCGTTCCTTTAATAACTGGCCAACGCCCGAAATAGTTCCACCTGTACCTACGCCCGCGATAAAAATATCTACACCGCCGTCCGTATCATGCCAGATTTCCACAGCTGTAGTTTTGCGATGAATTTCTGGATTGGCAGGATTGCTAAACTGCTGTGGTATGAAAGAGTTTGGTGTTTCGGCAGCCAAGAGCTCAGCACGCTTGATAGCGCCTTTCATCCCCTCGGATCCCGGTGTTAACACAAGCTCAGCACCGAACGCAGTCAAAAGCTTGCGACGTTCGATACTAAACGTTTCAGGAAGTGTAATTATAAGTTTATATCCAAGAGCCGCAGCTGCAAATGCAAGTCCGATTCCAGTATTGCCACTTGTTGGTTCAATAATAACGGAGTCTTTATTGATTAAGCCTTTCTCCTCAGCGTCTTTAATCATAGCATATCCAATGCGGTCCTTAACGCTACCAGCCGGATTGAAATATTCCAACTTTGCTACCACGTTTGCCTCAATATTTTGGATTTGGCTGTAGTTCAACAGTGCTAGCAAAGGAGTATTTCCAATTAATTCAGTCAACTTTTGGTGAATTTTAGTCAAAATTATCCCTCCAAACAATTAATTCATATCTACTTACTATGACATAGATATTATCACGAATTTTTCTTCATAACCATGTTCTGTTAATTCATAGTGAGGAGCGGGAACGGATGGAACAGTTTAAACCTAAGGTACTACTCATAAAAAAGTAGTCCAAGCTTATTCAGAACCTGAGAGTCATTAAGAATGTATACAGTGTATCCTTTTACCCGCTAACCTAGTGGTCGGCGGATAACGAATTTGTATTTAGTAGAAGGCAAAAAGAGCAGTAAGGAATTAATCCTTCTGCCTCACCGTTAACATACGGGGAGGCGTTTTTGTTTTGGCAAGCTTACGGTGTATCAATCGCGCCATCAAGTTGCTCTTGCGAGAGTTTACGACTAAATGCCTACAATACGAAGTAATTTATGTTCTTAATAAGGATATCGATACATCATCTAAAAGAATTGTGGCAAAGGTATCCTCTGCTGTAACACGGAACACTAAATCTCTGGAAACAGTTCTTGAATTTCCCGAGATTGAGAAAGTGCGGGAGGATATGACAGGGGCTACGCCTTTTCCACTTTTCTTTGGTTTCATTTGAATTAACCCTCTTTCTGTAGACATATTTGCTACACTAGTAGTTTATGAAATATGAATAAGAGTGTTCATAGAGAAGAGAATACAAAAAAGACCGTCTATTGACGGCCTTTTCTATGTTTCGACTCGAAATATGTCGTGGAGGCTATCTATGCTACAAAAAGGATAAAATTAAGTAGATCTATGCGAAAAAATAGAAATTATAGGAATACAGGAAAAACGAAATAGCTAAAAACGAAAGAATCAGCGTCGCGGTGTATACCTTTCTTAATAATGTAGTCTCCGAAACGTTACATTTTCTTACAGCAAGATAGGCAGCCGGTACAAAGGCAAGCCCAAGTACCCAGAAAAAGATAATATTGAAATTGAAATTGGACATAGGCTGATAGGGGTCGCCTATCAATTGGATGCTTGAAGCAATGAGATTGATGATCACAAGCAGACCCAGCAGCGGTATTAAGGTTACACTGTCAGGCAAGGGAAGCCGTGAAGCACTCTTCTGCTTTCTTGCGTCCTTGAGCTTCCGCAGCCATCCAATAATACCGAAAATAGACCCAAGCGCAAACCAAATACCGCATCCCCCGACCAGAATATAACTGAAGATGGATGTTTGCAGGAAGGATATCGGCAATTGGTCATCGATCACTCCATATGACAACTGCGTCACTTTACCATCGGCATTGGTTAAGAAAAAAAGACGGCTGATGTTTAGGCCCGCGTGATCATAAGGAGTGCTCCCGGGAGTCACGCGTTCAAAAAAATAGGGTTTGGTTTCTACATAATCAACATGAATATTCATGGATGGAATACTCAGAGTGATTCCGCCATTGCCGTTGGCTGTGACCACTTCTTCCGCATTGGATAATACGGGTATAAGCTTCAATATACCAGATGATACTGCGCGAGCAGAACGGTATTTTCCCTCCACATCCGCGCTATGCTTCAACGTGCTGTCCGCTTGCGGAGTAGCGTGGGAACCCCCGACAAACAGGTCAATGAGTTCGCTTCTTGCCCCGGACATTTCATTTTCCACATTAGTCAGAATACTGATCCCAAAGTTTTGATCCGGCACGATAGAGACCAGAGAGGAGAATGAATCTGTATTTCCACCGTGCTCGATAACACGATAATCTCCCGCGAACCGTTCCCAAAAGCCATGGGCATTCCCCGGAAGCTCGGGATAGTGGGTATACGAAGCCTCATGCATTTCTC
Source organism: Paenibacillus sp. 1182 (assembly GCF_017833915.1). Taxonomy (NCBI): domain Bacteria; kingdom Bacillati; phylum Bacillota; class Bacilli; order Caryophanales; family Paenibacillaceae; genus Paenibacillus; species Paenibacillus sp. 1182. The sequence continues at coordinate 244,067 of NZ_JAFICR010000006.1, forward strand.
GCAAGGTTTCATTCTTGTTGAACAGCGAATATTTTAAGGAATGGTCCATGTTCAGATGAGCAAGCATAAAATGAGCCATGTCCTCCGAAGTAATGTTTAACGCACCAGCCGGCACATCATTAAAGAAAACATTCGGCTTTGCCACCCAGTTTCCATCCTTCTTGAAGTAGCCTGTTGCTTTATGTTCGATAACCTCTGGAATAAGATCATACCGTTGTGTAAAGTAAGAATGTTTCATGTCTAGAGGCTCAAATATATGTTTCTGAATATAGGTTTCAAAAGGCATTCCGGATACACGTTCTATAATATAACCGGCCAGGTTGGTCCCATAGTTGGAATAAGCAATCACTGTTCCAGGCTCATAAATCTGTTGAGGCTGGTTTCCGGGTGCGACATGCTCCTTGAGAGGCCTAAGATCAGCAGGATCATGAACCAAAAGTTTTTCCAGGCGCTCCTCAAAACCTGTCGTGTGGCTCATCAGTGATTTCAGGGTAATAGGCTTATCAAAAGAAGGCTTGAGAAAGCCGTCAGGCAAGTATGTGCGGATGTCCGTATTCAAATCCAGCTTTCCTTGCTCAACCAGTTGCATTACTGCCGTCCAGGTGAACAATTTCGATACGGAACCGGCCTCCATATAGGTTGTTTCCGTACTCATGGGTGTTTGTTTCTCGATGTTTGCGTATCCGTAACCTTTTGAAAAAACAATTTTTCCGTCCTTTACTATGGAAACCGCAGCACCAGGAATCGCTGTTCCTATATATTTTTTCATAATTTGATCTGTTCTGTTTTCGATTTCGGAAATCGGGATTCCAGAGGGAGTGGTTGGAACGGCCCCAGAAGCATATGCCTGGACCGGGATAAATGCCATCAATGCCAACAGGAACAAAGAGGCAAATCGTTTTTTCAATTTCATATCAAGTCTCCTTTTTGCTGCGCTTGAATCTTTAAGAGCAGTCTGTTTTTTGGAACATTTTTAGTGTAGCAGTCAAGTCTTTCTTATTTCTCTCCTGTTCCTTACTTTTTTCTTTCTCAAATGAAGCTTCAACTCTCAAATGATTTACCGAAAAAAAGCTATATTTACGTTGGTACAGCTTTATATGTATGTTGACAACCTATAAAATAAAGACAAGAAGAATCCTCATAGTTGAAAAAAATAGGAGATGACAATAAATGAAAGCCTGTGAACCTCTGACTATTTCATCTGAAAGCGGATACAATCTTCAAACTGATGAAAGTGTGCCCATTGCCCACGCTTGGAACATGATTGCGCGAGATCATAAGCAAGTGTTTGGCAACGAGCCATTGCAAACAGAAGTAGAGCCCTCGATCATTATCCGTTATGCGCAGGAAGGAGATAGCTGTCCGCATTGGCCAGAGGGCTATTGTCTGCGTTTTGTTGCTGGTAGCAAGGGAACGGTACTCCATATTATTGGCCGTGATGAATTAGGAATTATTTATGGACTGCTTCATTACAGCCGTTTCGCTCTGGGTGTGGAGCCGTTCTGGTTCTGGGCGGAGCTCCTCCCGCCTAAGCGGGATACCATAGTAATACCGAGCCAGAATGTTGACAGTATACCGTCCAAGGTCCGATATCGGGGATGGTTTGTCAATGATGAGGTATGCTTGATTGGCTGGAAAGATGATTATCCACCGACGGAGCAGGTGTGGCAGCCCGTTTTTGAAGCGTTACTGCGCTGTGGTGGAAATATGGTGATTCCCGGAACCGATTTACCACGCACAGGTATCCATCATAAGCTTGCAGCAGACATGGGTTTATGGATCACACATCATCATGCTGAACCGTTGGGGGCGGAGATGTTTTTGCGCGCCTTTCCGGGTAAACAAGCTAGCTACAGAGAGCATCCCGAGTTGTTTGAACAGCTGTGGCAGGAAGCGATTGAACGGCAAAAGGAAGAAAAGATTGTATGGGTATTATCTTTTCGCGGGCAGGGTGACAAGCCTTTTTGGGAAGATGATCCTTCCTTTAATACGCCGGACAAACGCGGACAATTAATCTCGTATGTGGTTCGCAAGCAGTACAATATGATCTGTGAATTTGTGGAGCATCCTGTGTGCTGTATGGCGATGTATGGTGAGATTGCCGAGTTATACAAGCAGGGGCATATGGAAGTACCCGAAGGGGTGATTAAAGTATGGGCGGACAATGGTTACGGTAAAATGGTATCTCGGCGCCATGGGAATCTTAATTATCGTGTACCAGCATTGCCTGAGACGCAGGATGGGGACAAGAATGGAGTATATTACCATGTGACCTTCCACGATTTGCAAGCGTCGAACCATCTTACCCAACTTCCCTCCTCAGCCAGCTTAATTATAGAGGAATTAACAACAGCGTTTACTTCAGGGGCGGACGAGTACCTGCTGGTCAATTCAGGTAATATTTTGCCGCATGTATATACGCTGGATTTAGTAGCAAATTTATGGATGAAGGGTGAAGTGGATGCTGAAGAGCAGCTTACTGATTTTATCGGACGGCTGTACAGTAGTCAGCTTCAAGAGATTTCCCAATTATACCGGGATTATTCCCGTTGCACTATCGTTTATGGCCCGCATAAGGATGATCGAGCAGGGGAGGAATTCTATCACCATCCAGCTCGGCAAATTATGGGGTATTGGCTACAAGGCAAAGAAGGCAGTGATGAACGGCTGTACTGGGCTACTGGAGAAAGGCCTTTTCCTGAACAGGTTCGCTGGTTCAAGGAAAAAGCCGAGTCGGTAATCCCGGACTGGGTTGAACTGCGAGAGCGGTGTCTACGAATCATGAAGCAGTTGTCAGAAGATGAATGTCGAAGGCTGTATAATCAACTGCTTGTGCAGATTGAACTGCATCTGAGTGGCTCACGTGGACTGGCAAGCTTATGTAGCGCTTATGGGCTGTTCCTTGAAAAAGATTATCCACGAGCATTTATACAAGCTTCTCATGCCGTTTGGAGCTACCGAATGGGTAAAGAAGCTTTATCGCTCGCAGGAACTGGAAGATGGGAGCATTTCTACCGGGCAGATTGGTTAACCAATCTGGATAACACTATTTCTCATGCGGACACTGTGCGGAGATTTCTTCGTCTTCAGGGAGACAGTCCGGATATGTTCCTATGGTCCAAACAATATTTAATGCCAGAAACAGAGAAATATATCTACCTAGAGAATACGCATCGCAAGCCCCTTCCCGATGATGAGTTGGCACGCAGTCTGGAGAAGGTATTATATTAAGGAAGACATGTAGCATAAGAAGCAACAGCGTCTGCCTGCAACCTTTCCAGCTTATACTACGTCAATGAAGTTGTTAATGGCCAAGCGGCCTAATTCAATTACAAGGTGGAATTTAACATGAGTATGAGAAAAGGTGCATTTGCAGCCATTACAACTGTAGCCATTTTGTCCTTTTCCGTTGGAGGTCAAATGTCTGCGGCAGACCGCCAATTTAAGGATTTGAATAACGTAAGCGGTAAAGAAAAAATTATATCCCTTAAAGATCAGGGTCTACTCAAAGGTATCTCTGATACGAAGTTTCTCCCGTCATCTAAAGTGACCGTTGCCCAAGGCATTCAGTTGATCTCCGGCGGACTCCAGCTCAGTTTGGCCGCCATTGATTTGAACAAGGAGCCACAGGTCAGTAGACTGTTTACCCATGTGAAGGATAATGCATGGTACGCCGAAGCTTTTATCAACGCGCACTATAATGGTGTGGTTATTCCAAAGGATATTGATCCTGCCAAAGCTCTGACTAAGGAACAGTTCACCCATATGCTGATTCAGGGCATGGAAAAAGCAGGCGCTCTTCCGATGATTAAAATCGCACCTGCGAATATTGCGGATGACAGCGAACTGGAGCCTTCTTACCAAGGTAGCATTCAACGCTCGCTAGTCTACAAGGTCAATACCTTGGATGCAAATGAAAAGTTTTATCCAAAAAGCGAGATTACACGTGCCGAAGCTGCTGTTATGTTATATAATGCATTGGAATACCTGAATACTCATACAAAATCGTAATAAATACAGCAATAAAGAGCTTTTCTTCTGAGGGAATTAAGCTTTCAGTTACTTGACATCATTATCGTTAATGTTATAATAAGGAAATCGAATTTAGACCTGCGGTAGCTGATTACCGTAAGGATATTTTCCTGGTCCTTCGGCATATAACACAGGTAACGAATAAATAAGCTGGCTCCGGATGAGGAGTTCAGCTTATTTTTTTGGATCAAAAAGCTTACCGTTTTCACTGATTTACATATTGAGAGGAGACAGGAGTATGTTTGGGAATGACTGGGATGATGTACTACGAGAAGAGGTCGAAAAGCCATACTTTAATGATTTAAGGTATACGTTAGCCCGAGAGTACAAGTTACATAAGGTATATCCTCCAAAAGAAGACTTGTTTTCCGCACTCAAATTAACGCCATTTCATCTGACCAAAGCGGTTATATTGGGACAGGATCCATATCATGGAGAGGGACAAGCTCACGGTTTAAGCTTTTCTGTTAGACCTGGTGTGCGAACGCCACCGTCTCTATTAAATATATACAAGGAGCTTCGCGATGATATCGGTACTCCCATTCCGAATCAGGGATACCTCGTTCCTTGGGCTGAGCAAGGTGTGCTGCTGCTGAACAACGTGTTAACCGTGCGTGAAGGACAACCGCAATCTCACCAGGGAATAGGTTGGGAACGTTTCACGGATGCTGTCATTGAAGCGATTAATGAGCGCGAGCAGCCAGCAGTGTTTATTTTGTGGGGGAGCCATGCTCAGAAAAAAGCAAGCTTCGTGAATACCAGCAAGCATTTGGTGCTAAAATCCGTTCATCCGAGTCCATTGGCGGCTCACAGAGGTTTTTTTGGCAGCAAACCTTTTTCGCGTACCAATGCATTTTTGCAGGAGCATGGAATGGAACCGATTCGGTGGGATATTCATAGCCGCTAGCACTGGAGGTGAGGACATGCGTCAATGGAAGGGACGTCAGGTCATTTTATATCACGGCAACAATGGTCATACCCAGAAGGTGCGCGGCACGCTTGAAAAATGGGATGAGATACGAAAGTGTGTTATTTTAGGCCCGAAAATGCTGGCTATTCCTTTTGAAAATATTACGCATATTACCATGTTTCCTCCGGGGCGTGAGCGTAGAAGCCGCCATCCGGCGAAGCTGAACGCTACTGGTTATGTAATGAGCGTTCCGTTACAGTTTGATAATGCTATTCATTTTCAGTCGGCGGTGACGATTTGGAGAGAGGATCAGCTGATTGCTTATAATGTAAAGCTGGTTAGTCACTCGGCACACGATGTAATTCTTGAAGATGGACAAACCTTATCTAAGGAAGAGCATTTGTTTGTGGTAAGGTCACTGCGTGGAGAACTTTAACTGTAATAATTCACCTTTTTTTGATGAAGGGTTCAATTTAGTTAACTGCTTACCGATAAAAGATAATGGGATTGTTAATAATACCCTGTTTTATAGAATGAGACAAAGGGAGCGAAACGAATGGAACGTATGAAACGTATGAGCAAACGGAGTACCTTCTTACTTGCGTTGCTGATGTTTGTATTTGCAGCATGGCCAGCAGGTTTGATCCGGGCTGAGGAGAGCAAGACCTCCACGGTAGAGTGGGATAGTCAAAATCCGACTACATTGAATCTGGGTGGAAGCCCCGCTCAATTAAAAGTGTGGTCATTGACAGAAAAGGGCAAGGAAGATGTTACACAAAAGGCAGAATGGATCTCTGGGGATTCAAGTATTTTAAAGGTAGATAAGGGACTCATTACTCCTGTGTCAAAAGGGCAGATTAAGATTGTTGCTACATATGAGCAGCAAACGGTAAGTACAACGATTACAGTAAAATCGCCTTACAGCAAGCTGCAATTAAATCCGACGGGTCCACTGAATCTGACGATTGGCGGAGAATCGAAGCAATTGACTGCTCAAGGTGTTCTTACTGGAGGTGGGACGGAAAATGTATCCGGTGTCGAATGGACTTCTTCGAATGCGGCTGTTGCTACCGTTAAAGATGGTCTTATTCGTCCACTTGCCAAAGGCGTGACTTACATTAAAGCAAGCAAAGATGAACTCAAAGCACAAACGATTGTGTATGTGCGCTCTTCTTCCCAGGCATTGGTATTGAGTGCAACTGGGTCCAAATCGGTCTTTTTAGGTAGCTCCCCAATTCAGGTTAGTGCAACTGATGTCAACCTGACTGGCAGCAAAACAGATGTGACCAACACGGCAGAATGGACTTCCTCCAATCCGCTGGTTGCCACAGTCGAGCAAGGTAAAATCACACCGATGGATGCAGGCAATTCGACGATTACAGCGTCCTATCATGGTTTGAGCAAGACTCTGAAGATTAATGTACTTCCGACGGTTGAAAAACTGGTTTCAAGCAAAGCCAGTCTGACTCTCGAAACAGGAGGCAAAACTTCTCTTCCGAGTATATCTGCTTATTTGGTCAATGGAGCAAAAAAAGCAGTTCAATCCGATGTGAAATGGAGCTTAAGCAGTGAAAGTGCAGTTAAAATAGCAAATGGTAAGCTGGTTGCAGTGAACCCAGGCAGTGCAACATTGACAGCAACGGTAGGTGCGCTCAAACTGGATATTCCAGTGACTGTGCAATATAAAGTGCTCAAGCTGACGGCTTCTGAGAAAAAATATGTACTGGTTGCAGGCCAAGAAGCAAGTATTCCGACAGTAAAAGCCCACATGGCTGGTGGTGGAATACTGGATATTACCAATCAGGTAAGCTGGGTAGGTACAACAGCTGCAGTTACAGTAGCAAATGGTAAAGTAAAAGCGGTGAATGGCGGTAACTCTGGAATCAAGGCTATGTATATGAATAAATATGTGAAGGTACCTGTCATTGTGGAAGGAGCCATTTCTACATTGACACCAAGCTTTTCGAATGCCGAAATGAATTTGAAAGGAAGTAAGTCCATCAAAGTCATCGGCATATATACGGATGGTAAAAAAGTTACCCTGAGCAGTAAAGTGAAATGGACAACATCGAATGCTTCAGTAGCGATCGTAAAAGGCTCTTCCATTAAAGCCGTTGGAATTGGAAACGCAACGATTACGGGCACATATCAGGATAAGTCGTTTAACATCGAGATCAAGGTCACACCTAAGCTGCTCAAACTGGTATTGAGCAATAAAAACCTGAAGCTGCCTAAAGGCTCCTCTCAAGTGCTTAGTGTGAATGCAGTTTATGATTCAGGTGCTACTACCAATGTGACAAGCTCAGCGGTATGGACATCCTCCAAACCGTCGATCGTACAGGTTACAGCTGGTCAGGTGAAGGCCTTGGAAAGCGGAAGCTCCAGTATTAAAGTAGTCTATGGCGGTAAGAAGGTAACGACATCTGCCAAAGTGTTAAAATAGCTACGTACATTGCCACATCCACTTATAAAAAATAACCCCCGGTCCAAAGACCGGGGGTTATTTTCAGCTTATTCTACGCCGTCCTGATAATGATTTTTCCAATGTTTATCGCCTTTGTGTGCGAAGTCTTCAACTGTCTTTTCCAAAGTAGCTACCAGTTGGGCTTTAATCTCAGAAATTGTGTCTCGGAACAGTCTTTCTTCCGTACCATTGATCTTTTCACCATATAGAGCCTGAGCGGCTATAAATTGACGATGTTGCTCCACAAAACTGTCAATCGAATGCAATGCATGCTCCACGTATTGGGAAATGCTATGATGCTCGTTAGGCAGTTGCAATTTTAATTCATGAACTCTGTTTAATAATGCCATGATGATCACCTCGTACGTTTTGTTATGTCAATAATTATACATCATTTTCGGAAAACTTTCATTAAATTTTGATTAAAATGTGACTTTTATTATGTCATGATTGCATTTTCAATGGTGATCAGGCATAATTTTCGGAAATTTCATTATTTTCCTTTGTATTGTGATTTTAAAATTTAAAATATATGATACGAAGATGATGCAAGAGCAAGCTGCGACAGCTGTCTTTCTGACATGTTATAATGGGGAAAAGCCCAGTCGGAAAGGTTGTCAGTATGGTATGAAGCTTTTTAAAGGTTTATTTTGGGGGATTCTGATTAGTCTTCTTCTGTGGTGTGCCTTGTTTGGGCTTGTCCGCTGGATGTCTCATTAAGTCGCTTCCTGTATCTTATACAATAACTCTTGCGACTGTATCCACGTCATTAACAGAAATCGTATATACGTGTTCGTCATCATAGAGCTTGAATTGCTGAGTTTCTTGGTCAGATAGGAGCTTAGGCCAGCCAATTACGGTACTTCCATTCAGTAACCGGACTACAACGGCTTGCATTTGGCTCACGGCCAGTTTGATCTCATCGTTCATTCGTGCAACCTCCTCTCTATACTATTTGTCGTCCAATATTCAACCTTTTTTTATAGTTAGTAAGGGGTTACAAAAAATAAAATCCGGGGATCACCTTAGTTGAAGGCATCTATTGGAATAGCTTGAAGGGAAGAGAGAAATTGAAGAAAAAGTTGCTAAGTTTTATAGCTTTAGTTCTGCTAGCTGCGGGCGCGTACTGGTTTGAAGGAGGCAATCTTCTTACGAAAATAACAGGAGAGAACCCGCCTTCCTCGGCGGCTCAGGTAACGCTGCAATTCCCGTCAGGTCGTTACCCTGAAACGGCGCAGCATATTAAGGAAGCCATTCAGGCGGGAAAATCACCAGTATGCACAATTGACCGTGAAGGAGCCGAGCAAAATCGCAAGCATTCGCTTACAGGTGTCCCCACTCGTAAGGGATACGATCGTGATGAATGGCCGATGGCTATGTGTTCAGAAGGTGGCAAAGGTGCAAATGTCAAATACATAGCCCCTAAGGATAATCGTGGGGCAGGATCATGGGTTAGTCATCAATTGGATGAGTATGAGGATGGAACTCGTGTGAAATTTGTTGTGAAATAGTTGCCGTTTAGTATATTTACTTTTTATTTCCTTTCGCTGTTTCCTGTTTGGCCTTAACCAACGCCAGAAAATCAAAAAAATCACCTAGTGTATTGAAGCCGGCACCTAAAATGGCCAAGTCTTCAGCGGATAGTTGGTTAAACCATTCCATTTGCTTAGCATCAAACATATTATCACCGCCAACCATTGATAATGTAGTGTATGTACTGACGGCAACAAAGGTCAGGGCTCAGGCATACCAATTAAGTATGCCTGTTTCTTGTGCAGAGGATGTGTAGAACTCATGTTTAAATTTAATTTTTATACTAAAATCGTCTCCATCGTTATCGTATTGCTTATACCTCTGCTGATCCTGTATGTCTATTCTAATCAGACAACGACAGGTGTACTACGTGAGGAGCTGAATCAATCTAATTATAATCAGCTGACTTTTTTTCAAAACCAGGTGAATACGAATATTGAAATGATTTCCTCCTGGCCGCATCTGCTGATTCATGATCCTGATGTAGCCAGTTTTCAAGCGATTTTTTTGAAGGACAAAGTTCTCAATCTGGATGGAATTAACCTTGTCAAACGGATTCAAACCAAGCTTGGGCTTCAGGAAAGCTCTTCTAATTGGAGAACCGGACTGAGTATCTATTCTCCTTCGCTTGGACGGGTTGTATCGGAAAATGGAGCAGGTTTATATGACCAGAAAAAACTAAATCAGCTGATAAAAGACGGCTGGCAGGTATCCAAAAAAAGATCATACGGGAAAGACCAATTTATATTTTCATTGTATACATTATCCCCGTTTTCTTCACTTGGTAATCCAGAAACTGCTAACACGATTATTAAGGTTGAATTTGACAGCAGTAATATTCAGGATATGCTTGACCGCTTCAAAGGTGATGGACGCAAGGAGCCTTTTTATTATAAAAAAGGCGTAGGAGCGATCTATAATCGTACTGCCAATGAAGAGCTGTCTGGACAGCTGATTTCAAAATTGGAAAAAATGGGACTCCATGAAGTTGACAATCTGACTGTGAAAATTGGAGAAGAAAGCTACCTGGTTCATGCCGTTCTTTCGCAAACGACGGGTTGGTATTTGATTGATTACATGCCTTTGTCTGATATGATGTCTCCGATTTACTCATCGAATCGACTGTTTTATATAACGGTTGTTGGCTCGCTGCTGGTAGGCCTGATTGGCGCTTACTTGCTTCATTCACAGGTACAAGTGCCGATTCTTCAGCTTGTGCGGGCATTTCGGAGACTAAAGGACGGAGACTATGCTGTTCGATTAAGTCTAAGGGGGAGTCACGAGTTTGCTTTCCTGTCTAGTCAATTCAATCAGATGGTCGAACAGATTCAGGAGCTGTTTGAGAAGGTGTATGTTGAGCAGCTACATGTCAAGGAAGCGCGACTAAAGCAGCTCCAGTCACAAATCAATCCACATTTTTTTTATAATTGTTTTTCGTTTATCACAAGTATGGCGAAGCTGCGCAATCATGAGGCGGTCGTGGCCATGGCTCATAATTTATCCAGGTATTATCGATATACAACAAGACAGGAGCGGGATTTAGTTCCATTATCAGAGGAAGTCGAGTTTGTTCAATATTATCTGAGGATACAGCAGATGCGTATGCCAAGGCTAACGTTCTTAGTTCATGTTTCTTCGCAGGCCAGCAGTCTGCCGATTCCGCCGCTTATAGTGCAGCCACTGGTGGAAAATGCGGTGCTGCACGGAATAGAGCCTCAAGCGGAGGAGGGTCTAATTCATATTTTGACTGAGCGTGTTGGCTCGTATATGTACCTGATTGTGGATGATAACGGACTCGGTTTGAGTAGAGAGGCTATAGCTGCCCTGACATCAACGCTTGACAAGCCTGTGGAAGAGGATCATGGATACGGTTTGTGGAATGTGCATCACCGCATGCGATTACATTTTGGGGAAGATGCCGGACTGGAGTTCTCTTTGTCTCCATTGGGAGGATTGCGTGCAGTATTAAAATGGTCGATCTCAACAGAAGGAGAGCATGCGAATGGTTTAATTGAGCCTTCGCCAGATTCGAATATAGTTAAAACGGAGGGACCAGATGGTTCAGATATTACTAGTAGATGATGAGAGTTATGTAACAGAAAGTCTGGCAGCTACCATTCCGTGGGAGACGCTAGGCATCGAGAGGGTTCATCAAGCGGTTTCCGCATTAGCAGCAGTGGATGTGCTGGAAGCGTACGATATTGATATTCTGGTAACAGATATTCGCATGCCTGGTATGACGGGACTGGAATTGATTGTTGAAGTAAACGAGCGATGGCCGCACATTAGATGTTTGTTACTGACAGGATATGCTGATTTTGAATATGCGAAAAAAGCGCTCCAGCTTAAGGCTTTTGATTATATTTTAAAACCGGTGGATGATGAAGAGTTTATCAAATGTGTGTCAGCCGCCATGGATTCGCTAAAGGAAGAATGGGAAGCATTTGATAAGGTTCACCAATTACAATATAGCCGCAGGAACGATTTTGGTGTGCTGCGGACCCATTTGATGCACGATCTGCTACTCGGGCGTGATTTGTCTGTACCAAAAATAGAGAGCAAAATGTCTGAGTACGAAATCAAGCTACGCACGGGACATCCTGCCAGTATGCTACTTATTCAGCTAGGGAAGCATTTTTCTGATATGGACTATCATTCAGTCTCCTTAATTGAGTATGCGATTGGAAATATTGCGGAAGAAGTGTTCGCACCTGATTTTCAAGTTTGGCATTGCAAAGCGCCGCATGACTGCTTAATTGTATTAATAGAAGGAAATTGGAATGCATTTCCTGAACGGAGTGTGGATGAGCAGAATCGTTGTTTGAGTGCGGCGATTGAGACCTTTCGAAAAAATGTGAGCAATTATTTGAAAGGGGAAATTTACGTCGCATTAACCGGCTGGTTTAAGTTTCCAGAGGAGCTGCCTAAGCTATATCAGACAGCGATTAGATCCTTATACTGGAACCATCAAGAGGAGACGGATACACTGCTATTCATAGAAGAACAGACAGAACAGCCACACAGTTCAGTTAAGTCACTAGAGGGGCTTTATATGCACCCTACGCTTACTCATCTGCTCGAATCCAGGCAATGGGACGAGGCTGAAGCGAAAGTGAGCCGTGTATTTGGAAAAATGGAAGAGGTGGGATATACACGCGAGCATTTATATGAGCTGTTTATTTCGGTGACGAGCGCCTTTATGTATACAGCGCACAAACAAGGACGTTTCATTACACAGATGGATCAAGTAGGCTTCGATCCGTTACATGCGCAGAAAATGGTTCATTCGTTCCCCCACCTCAAAGAGTGGATATTTTCCATGATGAACAAACTTAAATCTGAATGGTCCGCAAGCGAGCAAAGCGCTAAAAGCTATGTGGTCAAGCAGGTTCAGGAGCTCATCTCCCAGGATAAAGGCCAGGAGCTGTCTGTTAAGACGATTGCTGATCAGGTTTATCTTCATCCAGTCTATCTGTCTAAAATTTATAAAGCTGAAACCGGAGAAGGTCTGGGTGACTATATTATCCGAATGAGAATGGAGCGGGCTCTTTATTTGCTCAAATATTCCAACAAAAAAATATACGAAATTACGACGGAACTAGGCTACCAGAATCCCCAATACTTCAGTAAAATGTTCAAAAAGCATTACGGAATGACTCCGCACGAATTTCGAGATCAGTAGAGATGGGACCAGTAAAGACGAAATCAGTAAAGATCAGTTGGGAAAGGTGCAGAAATATTTATTTTGTGACATAGGCTGTGAAGAAAAGCCCTTCTATAATAAAAGAGTAGAAAATGATTTCTAGAGGGGGAACAATATGCGAGTTCATTCGAAGAAAAAGCTGTTGTCGTTGCTCGCCGCAACTATGGTATTAGGAGTTGGCCTTGTGGGCTGCTCAGGTGCGGGAAATGATGGGAGTGCGGACGGCACAGCTAAAACTGAAAACGTATACAAAGAAAAATACAATCCAGAAGTCACAATTTCCACGGTATGGGGTGTAGATCCCGCCTTAAAATTTAAAAATGGTGAATCTATCGAAAATAACATTGCGACCAAATGGGCTAAAGAGAAATTCGGTATTAATATCAAATCACTCTGGTCCGTCACGGATACGAATGGCGCATTTGCTACGAAGCTGCGTTTGGCTATGTCCTCCGGTCAGGAGATGCCGGACGTCGTTGTACTGGGGACGGAAAATGAGCAACTGGCACAGGACATGATCGATTCCGGTATGTTTGCAGAGGCTGGTCCGTTGTTTGACAAGTACGCTTCGGATTCATGGAAGCAGGCGATGAATCAGGATACGAATGTATGGAATCAGTATAGCCGAGATGGTAAGAAAATGGGTATTCCTGTGCTTGATTTCGCCTATAACCATGATTATGTATTGTGGGTACGACAAGATTGGTTGGATAAGCTGGGTATGAAGGCTCCTGAGACGATGGATGATCTGGAAAAAGTGATGGATGCCTTTAAAAATAAAAATCCGGACGGACTGGCTCCGAACAAAGTGGTTCCGCTCAGTATCGGTTTTAAAACATCCATGAACACTTGGATGGGTGACCCGTCCTGGATTTTCGGGGCATATGGCACACTACCTCAGCAGTGGAACAAAGGTACAAATGGCAGTTTGGAATATGGCTCCGTGCAGCCTGGCATGAAGCCGGGTTTGCAAAAGCTGAGCGAGTGGCTCAAAAAGGGATATATTCCTCAGGAAGCAGCATTGTGGGATGAAAATAAAACGGCAGAACCTACAGTCGCAGGAACAGCCGGTATGATTCCTGGACCATATTGGATGAGCGGCTGGCCGCTTCAGGATACAGTCAAAAATGCGCCGGGTGCCATATGGAAGCCGATTAAGATTCCAGCAGGTCCTGACAACAAAGCCATGCGTCACGGTACGCAATACACCAATGGTGTTGTACTAATCAACAAACAAATGCAGCATCCTGAAGCTTTTTTCACTTATCAAAACTATTTGTTTGACCATTATGCTAATGCCAAACCGGATAGCGATTTGTCGAATGGGCTGTTTAAGGGCTACGATTATGATTTGGATGCGGACGGAAAGCTAATGTCTATCGATAAAATACCAGGCGGTTATGTAAACTCTATTCGTTATTTGCTGGTTCGTGATGGTGCGCGTATACCTGATGCCCAAATGAAGGCTTTGCTAAGTTTGGCTAACGGCGCAGAACCGAAGACCCGTCTAGAGAAAGATGTAATGGTGAACTACGGGAAAGGTACTCCTGCAGCTGCCAAAGTGCTTATGGAACAGAAGGATATCTCCATGAAAGATCAGTTCACAGGTCCAACTACGCCAACCATGAAGGCTAAAAAGGACTATCTGGATAAAATTGAAAGTCAGACCTTCAATGAAATTATTTATGGCAAGCAGCCGATCTCTGCTTTTGATACCTTTGTGCAGACGTGGAAAACAGCGGGTGGCGAACAAATTACAAATGAAGTAAACGAATGGTATAAAAGCGTCGAAAAGTAAAAACCAATGATGTTGTAACAGAGTAGGAAGGCTGTCCCGAGGTGGGCAGCCTTTTTACTACAGTTTCACCCGTATCGAGTGGAAATGAATGCGATATCATGGTGTATTTGAAAAAAAGTTTTATTCGTTTGGCGAGCTTAAAAAAATGATTGCTTTTGTGCCATGTATGTTGGTTTTTTGAACTGTCGGGACTGCGAAAACGCTTTTATAATTGAAGTATACCATGAATGAAAGTTACAGGAGGAACTGCAATGAGAAGTCTGCAACGTACGTGGCCATTTCATATCATGCTGCTGCCAGCCATCATTTTCTTAATTGTATTCAGCTACATTCCGATGGGCGGCATCGTGATGGCCTTTCAAAATTACAAGCCTTGGCTAGGCATAACGGGTTCCGAGTGGGTTGGACTGGATAACTTCCGCTTTTTGTTTCAACGGGAGGACAGTCTTCAAGTTGTCTGGAATACACTAATTATTGCTGTGTTAAAGATGTTTTTCAATCTGGTAGTTCCGTTTGTTTTTGCTATACTGCTGAATGAAATTCGCAAGGTCGGACTTCAGCGATCCATTCAGACACTAGTTTATCTACCACACTTTCTGTCGTGGGTCATCTTGGGCGGAATTCTGATTGACCTGTTGGCTACAGATGGATTTATGAACCGTATTCTCGGTAGTTTCGGGATCCAGCCTATCTTTTTTCTGGGAGATAATAACTGGTTTCGGTTTACTGTCATTGTTTCAGATATATGGAAGGAGTTCGGCTACAACACCATCGTATTTCTCGCTGCACTGGCGGGTATTAATCCTTCGTTGTATGAGGCTTCTGAAATGGATGGAGCGAGCCGCTGGAGACAGACGCTACACATCACTGTACCTTCGTTAATTCCGATGGTAGTCGTTGTTGGAACGCTTGCACTTGGCAATGTACTGAATGCCGGTTTTGACCAGATTTTCAACCTTTATAATCCACTGGTTTACCAAAAAGGCGATATTATTGATACATTCGTCTACCGGACAGCGTTAATCAATGGGGAGATGGGCTTTGCCACCGCTATCGGCTTGTTCAAATCCGTTATCAGTATGATTCTCATTCTGATATCTTATCGACTTGCTTACAAATGGGCAGGTTACCGCATATTCTGATTCCACGAGACTGAAAGAGGGAGAGTCATGTATCATAAAACAACGCCATACCGCATTTTCAATGTGTTTAATATTTGCTTACTAGTGATTTTGTCTATCATGTGTATCGTTCCACTGATTCATGTGTTGGCGGTATCATTTAGTGCTAAATCAGCAGCAGATGCAAATCTGGTTGGACTGTGGCCAGTGCAGTTTTCATTAGAAGCCTATAAGAAGACAATGAATAACCCGATTTTTCTGCACTCCATCTGGATTTCTGTCTGTCGGACTGTATTGGGAACCGGCTTGACACTGCTGATTACCTTTTTAGCTGCTTATCCACTTTCAAAGGAAACATCTGTGTTCCGTAGCCGAAACGTATATTCATGGTTGTTCGTGTTCAGCATGATTTTTAACGGTGGTCTGGTTCCATTCTATATGGTTATTCAAAAGATTCATTTAATGGATAGCTTCTGGGTACTTGTTTTGCCAGGAGCGGTCAACACATTTCTGGTCATCCTTATGTTGAACTTTTTTAGAGGAATTCCCAAAGAGATGGAAGAGGCCGCATTGATCGACGGAGCAGGACATTTTCGGACATTGTTTAGTATCTTTTTACCGATATCCATGCCTTCCATTGCGACGATTGCGCTGTTTAGTATGGTATTTCATTGGAACTCCTGGTTTGACGGTCTACTCTATTTGAGCAATGCAAAGGACTATCCGCTCGCGACGTTCCTGCAAACTGTAATTATTCAGAAGGACATGAGTTCCATGAGCATGAGTCCAAAGGAGATGGAATTACTTTCTCAAACGACGGTTAATGCAGCGCAAATTTTCATTGGTGCAGCGCCTATTCTCATTGTATATCCATTTTTACAAAAGTATTTTGTTAAAGGTATGACGCTAGGTTCCGTCAAAGAGTAATAGAAATAATAAGGAGATGATTTACAGTGACGTATCAAAACATAACTAAGTACCCCCCGATTAGTGAGCGAATTCCACGTATGCTGCATGGAGCGGACTATAACCCGGAGCAATGGCAGCATTACCCTGAGGTGTTAGCGGAGGATATTCGTCTAATGAAACTAGCCAAATGTAACGTGATGTCTGTTGGCATTTTCTCATGGGTATCATTGGAGCCTGAGGAAGGTGTATTTACGTTTGAGTGGCTGGATCGTATTCTGGATTCGTTTGCTGAGAACGGAATCTATGCATTTTTGGCTACTCCTAGTGGAGCAAGACCAGCCTGGATGTCACAAAAATATCCTGAGGTGCTGCGTGTGGAGGCTAACCGTGTCCGTAATCTGCACGGGTTTCGCCATAATCACTGTGCTACATCGCCTGTTTACCGGGAAAAAGTACGTATCATGAATACGAAGCTAGCCGAGCGTTATGCTAACCATCCGGCTGTTATTGGCTGGCATATTTCCAATGAATTTGGTGGAGATTGCCACTGTGATTATTGTCAGGAGGCATTTCGCGCTTGGGTCCAGGATAAATACGGTACGCTGGACAAGCTAAATCACGCATGGTGGACGACCTTTTGGAGTCATACGATTACGGACTGGAGCCAAGTTGAGTCCCCGGCACCTCACGGTGAAACACAGGTTCATGCCATGAATTTGGACTGGAGACGGTTTGTGACCGATCAGACCGCAGATTTTATCAAGCATGAGATTGTGCCGCTCAAGGCTGCAAATCCAGCAATTCCGGTCACAACCAATTTGATGGAGTTTTTTGAAGGATTGAACTACTGGAAGTTTGCTGATCTGCTCGATGTTATATCCTGGGATAGTTACCCAACATGGCATGATCGTGAGGGAGATGATAGCCGTCAGGCTGCTAAAGTGGCCATGATGCATGATATTATTCGTTCAATCAAGGGAGGTAAGCCTTGGATGCTCATGGAGAGTACACCAAGTTTGACGAACTGGCAAGACGTTAGCAAGCTGAAGCGGCCGGGAATGCATCTGCTCTCGTCTTTACAGGCTGTGGCACACGGGTCAGACACCGTTCAATATTTTCAGTGGCGGAAAAGCCGCGGTTCGAGTGAAAAGCTGCATGGTGCGGTTGTCGATCATGTCGGACATGAGCACACTCGGGTATTCGGGGATGTGACCCATGTCGGTAATGCGCTGGAAAAACTGGAGGAGGTTATCGGTACATCTGTACCGGCGGAGGCCGCAGTCATTTTTGACTGGGAGAACCGTTGGGGAATCAACGATTCACAGGGACCGCGGAACAAAGGTGTAAAATATGAAGAGACAGCTGAAGCGCATTATTTGGCGCTGTGGGAGCAGGGTGTGCCTGTAGATGTCATTCATATGGATGCAGATTTCTCCAAATACAAACTTTTGGTAGCTCCGATGTTATATATGGTCCGCAGCGGTGTGGGGGAGCGTATACAGAAGTTTGTTGAAAACGGTGGTATTTTCGTAGCAACCTATTGGTCTGGTATCGTAGATGAACATGATTTGTGCTTCCTTGGAGGCTTTCCGGGCCCGCTTCGTAAGACGCTGGGGATCTGGTCGGAAGAGATTGACGGATTGCATGATCATGACCGTAATCACATTTTGCCGGTTGAAGGCAATGAGCTGGATCTGCAAGGGGAGTATGAAGCTGTAGAATTGTGTGATCTCATTCATACAGAGGGTGCAGAGGTACTGGCTGTGTACGGTTCAGACTTTTATGCAGGACGCCCAGCTTTGACGGTGAACCGTTTGGGACAAGGAAAGGCTTATTACATCGCATCACGCAACATCGGACTATTCCACAGTCATTTTTACAGAAGTTTAATTGATGATGCAGGAATCAGTAAAGCGCTCAATGTGAAGTTGCCTCATGGAGTGAATACGGCGATTCGTACCGATGGAGTTCATGATTATATTTTCATATTGAATTTCACGCATGAGCCGCAAAAGATTATGTTGGATGGACGAACTTATGCGGATATGCTTGAAAATCATGTGATAGAAGATGGTAGCATTCAATTGGATGCCTACGCTGTTAAGGTTTTAAAGACAGAGCGCAATAAATAGAACATGATATTTTAAGTGTGATCTCTATCGTTTTCCCGAGTGGGAGCTGGTAGATTGGTCAGAGGCAATGAGAAGTATACAATTCGGATGGGAGATGACTTATGAAAACAGGTAACCGCACGATGGTATTTGCGATGTTGATCTTGTTATCCAGCTTATTGTATCCGTTCGGTTCTGTAGGGTTGGGTGCGGCTTCGGCCGCCCCTGCTTTCGCCAAAGGAGCAGATATAAGCTGGGTAGCAGGAATGGAAGCGCAAGGTATGAGTTGGAAGGATAAGAAGGGTGTTCGTCGAGATATACTGCAAATTTTGCGAGATGACTATCAGATCAACGCGGTGCGTATCCGTGTGTGGGTAAACCCTGACATGAAAGATTATGCAAGCGGATACATGAATGCCGAAAAGGCAGCAGAACTGGCGCAACGAGCTAAAAAGTTAGGTATGAGCGTTATGCTGACTCTACATTATAGTGATTCTTGGGCAGATCCAGGGCAACAGAACAAACCTTATGCGTGGCGCAATTTCACATTTACACAACTTATGGATGCAGTCTGGTCCCATACGGTCTATGTTATGAACACGATGAAAAGCAAGGGGGTAACACCGGACTGGGTGCAGATCGGTAATGAGACGAACAATGGAATGCTCTGGGAAGACGGCAAAGCTTCGGTGAACATGAAAAACTATGCGTGGCTCGTCAACACGGGCAATAACGCTGTAAAATCGGTAAGCAGTAGTACTAAAACGATCGTACATTTAGCCAACGGGGATAACAGTTCTGTGTTGAACTGGAATATCGGCGGACTGATTGATAATGGAGCTCAGTTTGATCTCATCGGACTGTCTCTGTATCCCTCTCCTGCGGACTGGCAGGGCAAGGTGGATCAGACGATTACCAATGCCAATAACCTCATTGCCAAATACGGAAAAGGCATTGTCATCAGTGAAATCGGGATGGAATATAATGAACCTGCGGCTTCCAAGGCATTTATATTTGCAATCAAAACGAAGGTTCGGAACATCGGAGGCGGTAAAGGTACAGGGGTATTTTATTGGGAGCCTGCTGCAACTCCAGGTTACAATCAAGGTTATAACAAAGGTGCTTGGCAGGCTGACGGTAAACCAACCTCAGCTTTGGAAGGATTTATAAATTAAGAAGTATGTAAGAGTAGATCAAAGAACCTCTAGTTCGCATTTATCAGACTAGAGGTTCTTTATTGTTATCTAGGGCTCTTGGAAGTTATAGGATTAGGCTTCTCGGTTCACCTTGAAGAACGAAATGAGCTCTTCCAGCTCGCCGGACATCAATGTAAGCTTGTCAGAAGCTTGGACAATAGAAGCCATAGACTCAGCCTGTTCTCCAATAGTATGCTGAATTTGTTTGCTGCTGTCGACTGTTTTGCTAACTGTGGAAGACAGCTCGTCAGAGGTAGCTGACATTTCCTGCGTGCTGGCTGAAATCTGCTCCGTTGCACTGGATACTTCCTGGATTTGTGACGACACTTTATTAGACGCATCTAAAATTTCAGAGAACATTTCGCCTGTCTGCTTCGTAACTTCTAGCCCAATCTGAACTTCTTTTGTACCAAGGCTGATGCCTTTTACAGTCTGTTCAATTTCTTTTTGGATTTCTTCAATAAGCTCTGCAATTTGTTTGGCAGACTCTTGAGACTGTTCAGCCAAATTACGCACTTCTCCCGCTACGACTGCAAAACCTTTGCCTTCTTCACCGACTCTGGCAGCTTCAATAGAAGCGTTCAGTGCAAGCAGATTCGTTTGACTGGCAATGCCTGTAATGATGCTGACGATATTGCTGATTTCGTTAGAACGGTTCTGCAGCGCATTAACGGAATCAGCTGTACTTTCCATTGTAGTGGAGATAGAGTCCATTTGAGCGGAAAGCTTTTGGGCTACCTGATTGCCTTCAACGGAGCGTTTTTCCATAGAATAAGCTTGATCGGCTACGGAAGAGGAGCTCTCCGCAATGGTTTGGATAACCGTCGACATTTCATTCATAGCTCTGGAGCTTTCAAGTGCTGCGTGATCCTGAGCTTCAAGCCCTTGGGTTATTTCCTGAATATTGCTGTTAATGACGTTCGTATTCGTACTGTTTTTCTCGCTAATGCTTAACAATTCCTGGGCAGATCCCGTAACTTCTTGCGTGGTATCCTGTACTTTCACCATTGTATCGTTAAGGTGTTTGATCATTGAATTAAATTTTTGATTGATAATGCCAAGGTCGTCCTCGCCTGTCTTGATTTTTACATTCAGATTTCCCTCGCTGACTTCTTCAATGCCCTTCATCAGGCTACGAATCG
Organism: Paenibacillus sp. 1182; assembly: GCF_017833915.1. Classification (NCBI taxonomy): domain Bacteria; kingdom Bacillati; phylum Bacillota; class Bacilli; order Caryophanales; family Paenibacillaceae; genus Paenibacillus; species Paenibacillus sp. 1182. The sequence goes on from NZ_JAFICR010000006.1 coordinate 264,986, forward strand.
GGGAGAGGGTGCGTTTTACCAGTAAATATTGAATCGTTAAGAAGATGGCAAGAAACAGAATGAGCAGTGAAACACCGTATACAAGCAATTTATGAAGGCCGGTAGGTACAGAGCTCGCATCTACGTCAAAGTAAATCGCACTTGTGACTTTCCCGCTAGCATCTGTAATCGGGTAAACAATAGTAGTCCATGTGCCATATTCGTCCGTGTAAAAGCTGCTTAATGCTGATTCATTAGATTGAAGCATCTTTTTTACGGCTTGTGCATTTTCGTCAGGAAGAGTGTACATGTCCCCAATGTTCATCTTTAAGTCTTGGAAAGCTTGGACTAAATTTGTGGGAACGCCAATAATGGAGGTCTGATTTCCTTCTGTTAGCTCTGTGCCGAATATGTAAGCTTGGGCAACGTTAGGATAAAGTGTGTGAATAGAATCGAGAAATTTGCGTAAATCTTGTTGCACAGAGCCGTTATAATCTTTTTCATTCAATGCTTGTTGTACTTTTGTTTTATCAACATCTTCTGCCCATTTTTTAGTCAATACCTTAACTTGGTCTTGCAGCTGCGTGGTGAGAATGTTCTTTTGAAGTATATAGCTGGATGTGATGAGAATAGCTCCTATTAATACGATGTTAAGAAAAGAGATTAATAGATTTTTACCAAAAAAGGACATAGTTCTCCACTTCAAGTTTTTCACGTTTTCTTCTCCTTTGAATTAGCGATTTAGTTTCATATACAACCTATCCCATATATATTTCGACAATTTGCTTTCTAATTGTTAGGTATTTATTAAAAGGGAGAGTAGAAGGTTATACAAAAAGAACGGCGGCCCCCGAGTGAATGAAACGATGGGGCCGCCGCTTGTCGGCAAACTGGATTTATGTTGTTTTTCCAACTCAATTCTTACTAAATCACTTTATTGTTCAGACAATATTTAAAAAATAAGATAAATGAGGACAAACGGGTTTGCTTTACACCTATAAATACCTGGATTGCATTGAGGGTTCTTAACTTTTCTGTCCCTTATAAAAGAAGTGAAATGAGCAAGGGTAGTGAAATGAGCGATAAGACTGAGCTAATAACAAATGCAGATGCAGCTTCCGTTTCCAGTGTTTCATAACGGGTAGCAATCATAGCGGCCACAGCCGAGCCGGGAAAAGCGACAAGCAGTACGGCTTTGCTTACATCTTCATGGGATAGTCCTATCAGAACAGCAATACCGAGCATAACAATAGGCATTACGATGGCTTTCAGCATAGCAATGCTAAGTGCTTTTGGACTGAACGTAATCTTCTTGATACCAATGGTTACCCCGATGGCAAATAGGGCTGTACCGGCAGTAACATTGCCGATTTGATCAAACATGGATTGTAAAAGTTTCGGAGCGTGGAATCCACATAGAGTCAATATGACACCAAACAAAGGTACACAGGCAAGTGGCTCGCTGAGTCCATGAAGGACTGATTTCATAGTGACTTTAAATAAGTTGCCTTTAGTGCCGTCGGATTCTGTTGTTTTGCGCTGGCCGACCGTTCCCAAAATACTTGCAAGCGGATCAAGAATGGCATTAACGACGATCCCGGTAATCGCAATCGGGATGGCGACTGTCGCACTTCCGAACAAGCTGCCCAGAACCGGAATTCCCATGAATGCAAAAGAAGGCTGTGTTGAATTCAATGCGAACATGGAGGATTCAGTCAGGCCTTTTTTGGCAATTAAGCGATAAACAATGAGCAATACAATATAAAAGCCGATTACACCAAGTAGCAAAGCCACAAGAAAGGGCCACTTTTGAATCAACGTCTCTCTTGGTGTCGTCGTAATCCCAATAAACAAATGTGCGGGTAGAGCAAACTTCGTCACGAGTGTATTTAATCCCTTAGAAGAAGCGGGGTTAAAAGCTTTAAACAATCCTGCGAAATAACCAATTAAAATGACAAAGAAAATAGGAATTAAGATAATAAAAATATGACCTGTAGCCATGATGTCGCCTCCAATGAAGATGTCCGCCAAAAATGGCGGACATCAGTTAAATAATCACTTTGCGTATGCAAGTATAAATTTGATGTTGTTCGCTATTTTTTAAACCAGGACCGCTGCCTGACCATATTGTTTGATGGGTTTATATTTACAGTCCCACATCGCATCTCGAACTGCTTGTGCGATATCGTCCGGTTGATGACGCGCTACTCCATCCTGAACTGCTGCCTTGGCCACAGCCACGGCTACCGCTTCAGATACTTCGCGTAATTCATTGATTTTTGGCAGCAGGGAAGCACCAGGCTGCGACAAATCCACCATTTGAGCTACTGCATGGGCAGCTGCAGCAAACATGCTATCTGTTATGATTTTGGATTTTACCACGATTGCGCCAAGACCAAGACCCGGGAACACGAAAGCATTGTTGGATTGCCCAATTTCAAACTTAATATTGTTATAGATCACCGGCTCAAAAGGACTTCCTGTGGCAATCAGGGCTTTTCCTTCGGTCCAGTGGATCAAATCTTGCGGAGTTGCTTCTGCAAGTGGAGTCGGGTTGGACATAGGCATAATTATAGGACGTTCTGTATGTTTGGCCATTTCTTTAACGATTTCCTCACTAAATGCCCCACTAACACCGGAAGTACCAATCATAATCGTCGGTTTCACGCGGCGAATGACTTCAAGCAGAGGGATTTTTCCATCTTCAGCATGTTCCCAGTCACGGCATTCTGCAGCATCACGCGCATAAGGAACCTGAAATGGAAAAAGTCCTTCTGTTTCGTTGGTAAGCAGGCCACGGTAATCATAAGCCCAGAAGTTACGTCTTGCTTCTGCTTCTGACAGTCCTTCCAGCATCATGGCGGCGCTAATTTGGTCTGCATTGCCGATTCCGGCAGCTCCTGGACCAAAGACTAGAACCCGATGCTTGCTCAGTGGGATTCCGGACAATTGAACACCGGACATCACACCTGCGAGTGTAACCGCTCCAGTACCTTGAATGTCGTCATTAAAAGTCAAAATACTATTTCCGTATTTATTGATAATGTTCCGTGCATTGACATTGCCCAAATCTTCCCAGTGCAGCAGAGCATTCGGGAAAAAGGAAAGTGCAGCTTGAACATAAGTGTCAATAAATTGATCATATTGTTCTCCACGTACACGTTTGTGACGATTCCCCATATATAAAGGATCTTCCAATAGCTTCTCGTTGTTTGTACCTGCATCAAGAACAACTGCCAGCACCCGGCTAGGATCTATACCAGCAGCAGCTGTATACACAGCAAGCTTACCAATAGAGATATTAATACCTCCGACTCCCCAGTCCCCGATTCCCAAAATACTCTCGGAATCTGTGGCTACGATCAGGTCGATATCATCAGGGTCCAGGTTCAAATTCTTAAAAGCCTCTCCAATACCCGCCAGATTATCAATAGATAAATACATACCACCAGGCTTGTGATATTCATGACTGTATTCCTGTATAGCCTGGCCTACTGTTGGTGTATAAACAATCGGGAGCATTTCGCTTAGGTGCTCAGAGAGCAAACGATAATAAAGGACCGTATTGCGATTAAAAAGATCATTTAACGCAACATTTTTACGCAAATTATCCGGTTGGCTCTGAAATTGCTCGTAAACCCGTTGAACCTGTTCCTCAATAGTTAATATCGTAGGAGGAAGGAGACCGTCAAGTCCAAGTTGTTTCCGTTCTTCCAAGGTAAAAGCCACTCCTTTATTCAGCAGTGGGTTGGCAAGTAGATCTTTTCCGGTTAATTTGGTTTCGATAGATCCGTCTTCCGTAAAATGAAAAGCACGCATTTTTAATTCCTTCTTTCTAGAAAATTACATTTAGTTCATCCTTGAACAATTCGTGGACAAGTATACGCCTTATTTTAAACCAAGTGAACAAGTATGTTGTGTGAAAAATGGTTATATAAGTGTTTACATAAGAGAAATTATGAAAATGAAAGCGATTTTCAATGTTTTTTAAATGAAAATTTCATTTAATTTTCATAATATTTTCGGAAAATATTGATCTAATGTGATGTTTATCATAGTTTTTATAGGTGTGATTCGATTGAGTATGCATGAAAAATAGCTTAACTTCATTTTATATAAACGAAGTTAAGCCATTTTTTGGGCTATAGGGATGTTTGAGGGACAATTCAATGCTTCGCAGCTTTATATTTTTCGCAGCTTTATATTTGATGAATATCAGGCATTTAATTCTCCAATGCGATTGACGGCTTCATCAGTAACTGTAGCAGAGCGTCGCATCCAGCTGTTACGCCATTTCAATTGCATTATGATGACGAGGGTAAAGGCACAGAACGTAAGTAGGCTCAGACAGATGAAGCCCGGCATATAGGAACCCGTTGATTTGTACAGATGACCCAGTATAAGAGGGAGAAAGTACCCGCCTATGCCACCAGCAGCGCCGACGATGCCGGTCATGAGCCCGATTTCGTTGCCGAAGCGCTGCGGCACGAGCTGGAATACAGAGCCGTTGCCAGCGCCAAGGCACATCATGCCTACGAACAGCAGCACAACTACCACGGTAAGTGGCGGTAACAACGCAATGCCGGCGAGCATAATCCCGGCCCCCGCATACAAGTACATTAGCATGCGTGAACCACCAATCCGATCGGATAAAAAACCACCTACAGGACGAAAAAAGCTTCCGGCAATCACACAAACGGTTGCAAAATCGGCGGCATGTACCGCGGAGAGGCCATACTGGGTATTGAAGAAAATAGTCAAATAATTAGATAGGCCAACGAATCCGCCAAACGTCACGCAATAAAAGGCACAGAATACCCAGGCATCCCTCTGTTTGAGCACCGAAGCATATTGCGACAGATTTTTTGGTGCCGGGCGGTGAGGGCTGTTGCGGGCAAAAATACTGAACAGAATGAAGACGATTAAGATGGGGAGGATGGCCAATCCGAAAACGGCTTCCCAACTGCCAAAATGTTGAGCAATGCGGTTGGCGAACAAAGTCGCAAGGACGGTACCACTATTACCGGCTCCGGCAATTCCCATAGCCAAGCCTTGATGCTCTTTGGGGTACCATTGACCGGCTAACGGCAGCGCAGCTGCAAATGAAGCTCCAGCTACGCCCAGGAGTAGGGCAACAACGTATAATTGCTCCAGCGAATCAACCCACAGCCAGCCGAGCAAAAGCGGGATGATCGTGACAAGCATACCAATCTGTCCTGTGAGCTTGGGACCGATATAATCCGACATGAATCCGAGCACGAGCCGCAGCAGGGAACCACCGAGTATGGGTAGAGCGACAAGATTGGCTTTTTGTACAGGGTCCATTGGATAATCATTGGCAATTACAACGGCCAACGGTCCGATCATCCCCCATATCATAAAACTGATATCAAAATACAGAAAGGAACCAAATAAGGTGGGCTTGTGTCCGCTTTTCCAGAAACTTTTTTTGTTCATTCTCCATCTCTCCTGTTCTAATTGTTGTTCTTTGTCTGCAAAATGTAATTTGAACATGAAAAGCCGCAAATCGCCCCTACATGGTATCTAGGAAACGGTTTGCGGCTTCATTGCCGTGGTTGACACACTTCATTGTGAGTCGACTTGGTATGATCACGTTGGAGTGATTTTAATTCAAATTATAAAAAAGGATCTATTGTATGTCAATATACATAACACAAATGCGAGAAAAAAATTAAATAAAAGGTGAAAATATAGTTTTCATGTATTGAATGTTGACATGACATTCACAATTCAGTAATCTTAGATACATATCGGCACAACGATGTGCCGACTTTTACGGCAACGGTGCCCTTTTCCATTGAATGGAGAAGGGCTTTTTCTGTCTTATTTTATTCGGAGAATGGGGCTGGTTTAACATGATGAAAAAACTGGTCGTCGTCGGCAATGGTATGGCAGGCATCAAATGTGTGGAGGAAATACTCAATTTGGAGCCAGAGCGGTTCCAAATCACGATATTTGGTGCAGAGCCCCGTCCCGGGTACAACCGAGTGCTCCTGTCCAAAATGCTTCAGGAGGAGAGCTCATTTAAACATATCGTTACCCATGACTGGGACTGGTATGAAGAGAACGGGGTAAAGCTGTACGCGGGTGAACGCGTCTGTCGTATTGATGTTGCAGCCGGGATGGTGGAAACGGAATCCGGCATGAAAGAACCTTATGACATGCTCATATTGGCAACGGGCTCATTGCCTTTCATGCCGCCCATTCCTGGAGTGCGAAAACAGGGAGTAATTGCTTTTCGTGATGTGAATGATTGTGAAACCATGGCTAGATATGCCAAAACATACCGCAGGGCCACGGTTATCGGAGGGGGGCTGTTAGGACTTGAAGCTGCTCAAGGCCTGCTGAATCTAGGGATGGAAACTGAGGTTGTTCATAATGCGCAGTATCTTATGAACCGTCAGCTTGACCGGACGGCAGCTGTGCTTCTGCAGCGAAAGTTGGAGGAACAGGGCATGAGGTTTCATTTGGCGAAGGAAACGGTCAACATCATAGGCCGAAACAGGGCACAAGGCTTGATGTTTGCGGACGGGAACAGGCTGGACACGGATTTGGTTGTGCTGGCGGTTGGTATCCGACCGAATATCGAATTAGCTCAGGATAGCGGTCTGACTGTAAACCGCGCCATTGTCGTGGATGATTATATGCGCACGAGTATTCCTGGTATTTATGCCGTCGGCGAATGTGCTGAGCACCGCGGGATTTCATACGGACTGGTGGCGCCGCTATATGAGCAGGGCAAAGTGCTGGCAAAAGTTATTTGTGGTCGTGAAACGGCTCCCTATGAAGGGACGGTTCCGTATGCGCAGCTCAAGGTAGCGGGGATCCATGTGTTTTCCGCAGGAGACATTCGCGATGAGGGAAACGAGACAGCAGTTATGGAATATAACGGGATGCTGGAGGTTTATAAAAAAGTGATGATGCACGGCGGTGCTGTTACTGGCGCCATTTTGTACGGAGATACGGCGGAAAGTACCTCGTTGCTCGGAATGGTACGGCGCGGGGCGTCCGCTACAGAGCTTACATCCCGGGATAACAGCCGGAGCAAAGCAGAGGATGCGGCAGCCGCACTGCCGGAAGAAGAAACGGTATGTGCGTGCAACGGCGTGAGTAAGGGGGCTATTTTGCGAGCGATTGCCACGGATAGGCTGAAGACGGTGGAAGAGGTGAAGAGCCGGACCAAAGCGTCCGGTTCCTGTGGGGGCTGTCGGCCGCTGGTGGCTGCACTGGTCAAAAATAGTTTGTCCCGATCCACAGATTCCGGACCTGTAGTTACTCCAACCGCCCAAGAAATTGTCCCTGTGTGTGGATGTACGCATTACGATCATGATTCGCTTAAAACAGCTATGGTGGACGCAATCTGTCAGACTCCAGGTGAAGTAGTATCCCGTCTCGGTTGGACTAGACAGCAGGGGTGTGAATTGTGTCGTCCGGCTGTACTTTATTACTTGGAATCTCTCGGGTTGCGCGACAGATCTGCGACAAATCCATTAGGGGCTGGCGTTGCGGTTCAGGTCACACCGCAGTACGGAGGAGAGGCGCCCTCTGCGGGTCTGCGCTTTACGAACCTAAATGCCGAGGATCGGTCTTTTGTTGAGGCGGATCTGATGGATCAGGCATTTGTAGAAGTAGCCTGGCTAAGAGAGCGGTTGGCAACTTTATGGGCAAGTCTCGCATTGCCAGCGTTAGTTACAGTTGCTATTTGTCCTGGATCGGCATATCCCGGAGGTGTACTTGTCCACGATATTGGAATATCTCGTTCTCCAGCAGGCTGGGAGGTCTATGCGGGTGGCCATGCAGAGCATCCGGTTCGCCAGGGGCAGCTGCTTGGATTGGAGGAAGACCCGACAGAAGCGGTTCTGCTGACTGCAACTTGCTTGCAAATATACCGACATAGTGCCCGGTATGGGGAAAAAATGTGGGAGTGGATGGAAAGGACTGGTGTTCTGGCATTACGGGAAAGTGTGCTTGACGCTGCTCTTCGAAGTGGTCTAGCGGGTAGTCTGCGGACCACAATGCTGACAGGATGACGGGTTGAGTTGGAGTTATGGCGAATTATCTATCGTGCAGACGATAAAATTCCGAAAAATGGCGAAAGGGAGGTGGCTTTGATGTGTCAGTCAGGAGAAGGCAAACCGGAAGCTGGGCTACATGTACCGTCAGTAATGGATACGCAGTGCCCGTTTTGCAGCGTGCAATGTAAGATGACCGTTAGCACGGGTACAGAGACACTTGCGGGTATCATTCGTACAGTGTATAAGGCGGAAGGGAAGCATAATGCAGCCTCGCAGGGTAGGTTGTGCATCAAGGGAATGAATGCGCATCAGCATGCGACTCATGCGGAAAGGCTGGTACAGCCCCTCATTCGCAAAGAGGGCCAACTGGTTCCCGTCAAGTGGGAGGAGGCGTTGGATACTATAGCTAGCAGTTTCTCTACGCTACTGTCCACACAAGGTCCTGATGCAATCGGAATTTACGGTGGAGGTTCACTCTCCAATGAAACGGCTTATTTACTCGGCAAATTTGCAAGAGTGGCTGTAGGTACGCGTTATATCGACTATAACGGGCGCTTCTGCATGTCGGCAGCGGCATCCGCTGGCAGTAAAGTGTTTGGCATTGATCGCGGACTGACCTGCAGGCTGGCTGATATTCCGTTGGCTCGTTGTATTGTGCTCGCAGGTACGAATATCGCTGAATGCCAGCCGACCTTAATGCCTTACTTTCACCAGGCGAAGGAAAACGGCGCCTTTGTCATCGTAATTGACCCGCGCGCGACACCAACGGCGGCCGCCGCTGATTTGCACCTGCAAATCAAGCCGGGTACGGATGCTGTGCTGGCCAATGCCATGCTAAAGGTCATCGTGGATGAGGGATTTGCGAATGAAGAGTTTATCCGCAAGCGGACCAACGGCTATGACCAGCTGTTGACTCATTTGAAGGGTGTGGATCTGAGAGAATCGGCTGCGTTGTGCGGAATTGAAGTAGAAATGATCCAGCAGGCAGCACGTGCCTTTGGCAGTGTGGAGACGGGCATCGTTTTTACGGCCAGGGGTGTTGAACAGCAGACAGATGGACATATGGCGGTGCGTGCATTTCTTAATCTGGTGCTGGCCACTGGCAAGATTGGAAGGGAAGGATGCGGTTATGGAGCTATCACAGGTCAGGGAAACGGGCAAGGGGGACGAGAGCACGGCCAAAAGGCTGACCAGCTTCCTGGCTACAGATCGATTGAGGATGAAGAAGATCGAGCCTATGTGGCGTCCGTATGGGGAGTGAAACCAAGCAGTTTGCCAGGAAAAGGGGTGTCCGCCTATGAAATGATGGAGCTTGTCCATCAGAAACAAATCCAAGCTTTGTTCGTGATGGGCTCTAATCCTATTGTATCTAACCCGAATGTCCGGCTGGTGGAGAAAGCCCTCAAAAAGCTGAATCTGCTGGTTGTGGCGGATATGTTTCTCACGGAAACCGCGCGAATGGCTGACGTTGTTTTGCCTGTGACATCTTATTTGGAGAATACGGGGACGATGACCAATCTGGAGGGCCGCGTTCTGCTACGGGAAGCGGCGAGGCCCGCACCAGGCGAGGCTAGAGATGACTGGAACATTTTGTGTCAGGTGGCTGCAAAGCTAAACAAGGGCGGCTATTTCTCATACAGGGATGCTGAGCATATCTTTGAAGAACTACGGCTCGCCAGCCAGGGCGGTCCTGCGGATTACTACGGGATCACATACGACAGGCTGCGTCGTGAAGAAGGAGTATATTGGCCATGCCCGTCTACGGACAGAGCCGGTATGGATACAATGTTTCGGGAAACCTTTGCCCATTCTGATCAAAAGGCTGTTTTTACGGTGGTTGAAAGCTGTGGAGCAGGAGAGGAGATATCAGAGGAGTACCCGCTTATTTTGACGAACGGCCGTGTACTGGCTCACTATTTGACCGGTGCACAAACGCGCAGAAGTCCGTCGCTGGCCGCGCGAGAGATTGAGAATTATGTGGAAATTCATCCGCGGACAGCGCGACGCTGGCACATCAGGGACGGGGAGTGGGTAGAAATAGCATCACAGCGCGGCAGCTTCACTGTCCGCAGCCGGATCAAACCAGATATCCGCGAAGATACGCTCTTCGTGCCCATGCATTGGGGTGGGATACAAAATGTTAATCGGGCGACCCGCCCTGATCTTGATCCGTTCTGTCGGATGCCTGGCTTCAAAACGGCAGCTGTACGCATCCGTCCCCTTCATCTGGCTGCATCCGCAACCAGTGCAGATAACGAGGAATGGTCGGAGTTCTAGAGCAGGACGGAGTAAGTGACTTTTTCTTTGCATAAAAGGCCAGCCCCCTTGTATGAGTGAGGGAGCTGGCCTTTTTGAGTTGGACAGTTTAGGGCTCGTAATCACAGACTGCGTGACGCCAGTAATTATAAATGCAATCGGGTTTCAGATCTGTCTGCTTCCGTTTTTATTTCTGTTCTGAGCATGGCTTCCCGCCAGTGACAATACAAACCCCAGGCGTGCCCATTTTCTAGCAGCGGTTTGCAGGTATACAAACCTTCCTCTATGGAGTCAACTCGCCCTGCAACGAACAGCCGGACCGCACTGTTGAGTAACACTTGATTCGAAAAGGCTATAGAAGCTGTGCCTTGTAGCACTTCCTCCGTAATGCGCAGTTGTTCAGCGGGGGTCCAGTTATGCTCTGGTACCACCGAATCCAGTCCGTACATTTCCGGATCAATAACCTGTAATGATACCTCGCCGTTAGCAAGCAGGTAAGTCCGGGTCGGCCGATCGATGAACAGATCCTCCGATCCTTCGCTCCCTTGGACGATCAGAGCTCTGTGGTAATTCAGATTTTGTATGAGTTTCGCCGTCTTTTCGAACACGGTATTGTGGAAAACGCCGAATACAATATATGGGGAAGAACCGTAATCAACCAGTTTCTCGGCAGTATTCAGCACTGTGCGAAGCCCCAGTTCTTCGCGAATGGGCCGCATATCTCGCAGGGGCACACACCACTGTTCGGAGGCTACGAACAGTACACCAGTCAGCTTCGCGGCATGAACGGCGATTTCACGCGTCATGTTCCGGGGCGTTACTCCCATTTCCTGCAATAAAAGCGGGAGCGTAACACCCCATTTGGGAGGGAGGGGTGCACTACCATGCATCGTTACAGGAATTCCGCATGAGGCGAGTAGAAAGGCCGTTGCGAAGGTGGCAATAAATGAAGACTTCCTGCCATCATACGGACCGGCGAAATCAATACCTTTATGCATCGGGTAGCGATGGGTATATTTACGGCAGACGTTTACGAATGCTTCCAGCTCGCCAACACTCTCCATTTTAATGCGCTCCGCGGCAAAGAAAGCTCCGATTTGAGCAGGGGTTGCTGACTGGGTCATAATAAGTTCGGCAGCAGCTTCGGCTTCGGCGTAATTCAGATCCCGGGCGCCCCTTTTGCCACGACCCACTTCTTTTAATATTTCTATGATATTCATGTTCAGGCCCCTTTCAGATTTATGCTTTTAGCATTTGCTGTGCTTTGACGATGGAAATTGCCACATCAACGATACGTTTGCGTTCGTTCATTGCTTTTTTCCGCAGCACATCATATGCTTCCGCTTCCGGGATACCGTTTACTTCTCCAAGTATTCCTTTCGCCATATCAATCCATTTGCGTTCTTCCAACCGAGCGGTCAGTTGCTTGCGTTCACTTTGCCAGTGCTGGCGTTCAAAAAAGCGTTTGGCACTAAAATGAAGAGCCCAATTCAGCTCATGGGCTGCCATAGAAGGGGTTAGAATGCCATCAACAGTGACATCAGCTTCACAAGCCTCTGTCGATGATAACGCTGATTCTGCGCTGCACCACCAGAGCAACGGGACTGCTTTGGCTTGCTCCAGCCTGCCACCCCACATGCTGATCGTGCCGACAGGCATGTCTAGTACCGCCGCATCTGCATTAAGGATTAGCTGTTTGATTTCAGATTCATTGCGGCAGGGCAGAGTTAGGTATCCGTTGGATTCTAAAAGGTTTTCAGGTCCTGCCTGCCATGAGGAAACGGCGTGTGTCTGCTCAGATACATGGTCAGAATGTAAGTGAATTACCAACAAGGAACGCAAGCGGGCTCCTCCTCTCTGTAATATGAAGGGTAGTTAGCGATGGGGATGGTATTCATTGATAACAAATATGACATTGGATTTTATCCGTTTGCTTTATTTTTCCACCATCATCAAGTTAAAACGGACTTTTAAACCATTTTGGCGTGTTTTGGTCTGAAAATCAATCCTAATTTTGTAGGGGAGTGATATTTTATACGTCATAGACATGTTACATGGTGATAAAATATAATTTTTTATAAGTTAATGCGTAAGGAATGTTGACATATCATTTGAACCATTATATATTAGCTACAATACTTTTTAATTCCATACTCTGATGGATACAACGGCGTATTCGATGAAACGGCAATGGAGCCTGTTTTCTCATGTGGGGGATATTTTGAATCCCCATATGTGAAGCGGGCTTTTTATGTTTTGAGGATACAAATGGAAGGGGAGTGACCTGATGAACAATATCCAAAAGTTAGTGTTGATCGGCAACGGAATGGCGGGGATACGCACTCTCGAACATTTGCTGAAGCTTGCACCAGGTAGCTATGAGATTACGGTATTCGGGGCCGAGCCCCATCCAAACTATAACCGGATCATGCTGTCTTCCGTTCTGGCGGGAGGGGCTGGTTTGCAGGATATTGTCATCAACGACTGGAGTTGGTATGAAGACAACAATATTCGATTGTATACCAATGATCCTGTCACAGCTATCGACACGGAAAAGCAGCAGGTGACATCACGCTCCGGCGTATGCATCTCTTATGATTTGTTGTTGTTGGCAACGGGGTCTAAAGCCTTTATTCTGCCGCTTCCAGGGACCGACAAGGATGGTGTTATCGGTTTCCGGGATATTCGTGACTGTGAAACGATGATGGAGACGGCGAAGACGCACAAAAAAGCAGCCGTCATCGGTGGCGGATTGCTTGGACTAGAGGCAGCCAGGGGGCTGCTTAACTTGGGGATGGACGTCACAGTTATCCATATTAACGGATATATTATGGATCGGCAGCTGGATGAGGCTGCTTCCCTTATGCTACGGCGCGAGCTGGAAGAGCAGGGAATGACATTTCTGGTCAATAAGCGGACGGCGGCTATAACAGGACGTCGCCGCGTGGAAGGGTTGAAATTTGCCGATGGCAGCGAGTTGGAAGCGGATCTGATCGTTATGGCGGTAGGCATCAAACCAGACATTGAACTGGCGGTGTCGGCGGGAATCCCTGTAAACCGCGGGATCATCGTAAATGATCACATGGAAACGAATATCCCCGGCATCTACGCCGTTGGAGAATGTGCAGAACACCGGGGAATCACTTACGGGCTGGTTGCTCCATTATATGAGCAAGGTGGTGTACTGGCTCAGCGACTCGCGGGAATGGAGACTCCCGGCTACAGTGGTTCAGTTACCTCGACAAGGTTGAAGGTATCGGGTGTCGACGTGTTTTCAGCAGGGGATTACAAGGATGAACCGGGAACACGTTCCCTGCGGTATCAGGATGATATTGGTAGCGTCTACAAAAAAATCGTAATCAAGGAAGAAAAACTGATCGGAGCCGTTCTGTTTGGGGATACGTCTGACGGAGCCATGCTGTTTTCGTTGATCAAAAGTGGCGAGTCGGTGGTTGGCCGAGAGAAAGAGTTATTACTTGGCTTCAATCCTGGTCAACCAGAAGCTAGTGGCTCCATGATGCTGGAGCAGATGCCTGATGACGAAATTGTATGTGGATGTAATGGTGTATCCAAGGGTGACATTGGAGAGGCGGTTGCGGCTGGCTGCCGGAGTGTCGGGGAGATTAAGGCATGCACAAAAGCATCGGCCTCATGTGGCGGCTGCAAGCCATTAGTGGAGGGACTCTTACAGCTATACGCAGGCGCAGAAGCCGGAGAAACGATGAAAGAGGGTATTTGTAGTTGTACGACGCTTGACCGGGAAGCGATCATTGATGGCATTCGGGAGATGGGATTAAAGAGTGTCAAAGAAGTGATGAATGTGCTGGGATGGAACGAACCGGAAGGTTGCACTAAATGTCGGCCGGCCCTCAATTATTATCTAGGTATGCTATGGCCACTGGATTATGAAGATGAGAAGGAATCCAGATTTACGAATGAACGGTACCATGCCAATATACAAAAAGATGGCACCTATTCTGTCGTGCCCCGCATTTATGGAGGAGTTACTTCACCTGCCGACCTGAAGAAAATTGCTGCTGTCGCGGAGAAATACAATGTGCCTCTGGTTAAATTTACGGGTGGTCAACGTCTTGACCTGCTTGGTGTGAAAAAAGAGGATTTGCCAGGGATCTGGGCCGAGTTGGATATGCCGTCTGGATATGCCTATGGAAAGACGCTGCGAACGGTTAAGACGTGTGTAGGTAATACCTTTTGCCGCTTTGGCACGCAGGATGCTATGGGGATGGGCATCCGGTTGGAAAAGGCATTTGAACGTCTGAATGCTCCATCCAAAGTCAAACTGGCTGTGTCCGGTTGCCCGCGTAACTGCGCTGAAGCGACGATCAAGGATTTGGGCGTCGTTGCTATTGACGGTGGCTGGGGGATCTACGTTGGAGGTAACGGGGGTATCAAGGTTCGGGCAGCTGAACTACTTTGTACCGTTAGAACCGAGGATGAAGTGATGGAATGGACCGGTGCCTATCTGCAGTATTATCGTGAGCAGGCCAATTGGAACGAACGCACAGCCCATTGGTTGGAACGGGTCGGAGTGGAATCCATCAAACAGGCACTTTCGGATGCAGAGACGAGGAAGCAACTGGTGACCAGAATTGAAGAGACATTAAGCACGACGACTGATCCGTGGCACGAAATTATTCACAACGAAGAGCTGCGCAAAAATTTTGTGCAGCTGCCGGAACTTAAGCCAGTAATGGAATAGGGGGCTGACAAAATGGAGACCAATACGACAACCAACAGAATCAGAATAGCTAATTTGAACGAAATTGACCGACGTGGAGCAAGGACAGTTCGCATTCATGATACAGAAATAGCTGTATTCCGTCTGAGCGATGGCAGCGTGCATGCACTTGAGAATCGTTGTCCGCACAAAGGGGGACGGTTATCCGAAGGAATGATATGTGGCTCAGCAATCCATTGTCCGCTCCATGACTGGAAAGTTGACCTTTCCACTGGCCGGGTGCAAGAGCCAGATACTGGATGTGTGACTGCTTACCCGACGGAGATTGACGGTGAGAGCGGGGCGGTTTATATCGTAATCTAAGAGTTCTATGCGTATTGTGCTGAGGTCCTGTTTTTTTTCTTCTATATAAATAGAAGGATTAAGGTGAAAAGCTTTGCTGAAGAAAAAATGACATTGTTAAATTACAATGATCTGAGTATACAGAAAAGTCGACCCTATCTTTCCGGGCGGCTTTTTTATCTTATAAGTATCATTTTGATTAAAAAACAGGATAACTGGATTTATCTCTAGACAAACAAAAAAGCCTTGAATATCAAGGCTTTTGACGAATAGGACGGATGGGGATCGAACCCATGACCCTTACCCTGTCAAGATAATGCTCTCCCGCTGAGCTACCGTCCTTCGGTTATTAGATAATATCATGTATTAACCATATATGTAAAGTGAAAAAATAGAAGTCAGCCTGTACTTCATGACCATTTATATATATAATTCGAATTTAGTGAGTTTACAAATTTGGAGTTAATGATAGGGGGAACAGGTGATGGCCGCAGAAATTATAAGTGTAACAACAGAGGAGCAGCTACAGGAGGCAATATCGATCCGTACCAAAGTGTTTGTCGATGAGCAAAAGGTTCCTCTCGATTTAGAAATTGACCATTATGACAAGCTGGGAGATACGGCCCATCATTTGCTAATTTGTGAACATGGTGAAATGGTGGCCACTGGTCGGTTGACATACTATGAGGAAGATACAGCTAAAATGCAACGTATTGCCGTTCTCAAGGAGCATCGTGCCGCAGGCTATGGACGTGTATTACTGCTAGCACTGGAGGAACGTGCACGTGAATTGGGGTTAAGATACTCGTTGCTAGATGCCCAATGTCAAGCCGAGAAGTTTTACGAAAAGCTTGGCTACGAGACGATCTCCGATGAACCTTTTGACGATGCGGGAATACCGCATGTTCGTATGCGCAAAAAGTTGTAGTCGGCAGCGCAAGGTGCATACAAATCTGTACAATGCGCATGCTAGTAAAAGTTCCTCCACTATACTATGGATAAGGAGCGATACAGCATGGCTAATACAGAACGGGAGCAAATTACAGCAGTACGTAAAAACGGGGATGGCGACCTTATGTCTTTTCAGACATCTACCGGTCGGATTTTAGATTATAGCCAGGCTTTGAATGAGATTGAGACAGGCTCAATTGCAGGCGTTAACGTTTTCAAGGCCAAGGATGGCAGCAAACGAATTCGGGGAGATGCCGACGGAGATCCTTCTAATAACCTGGATCAACTGCCATTGTTCTGACCTTAACTCGCAACACTAGCATTATATTTAAAAACAGCAAGCCGCCTGGCTTTCCTACAAAGGATAGCCAGGCGGCTTTTTGTTAATTGTTAAGCTGTATTTAGCATGCTACTCTGCACGTTCCAACTCTGCAAGTTGATATAATCGTTGCTGTTCCAGAAAGGACATGACGCCAGCTTTATCCCTGAATTGTTCCATATCATCACTATAGTGCATCAGACGAATCAACTCTTGAAGAGATGGCGCCAAGCTTAGCAGCTCGTCCAACGTCGTATGGACTTCTCCGGCACCTTGTAATTGAACCTCATGCAGAATACTCCGACATCCTCGTTCATGCACCAGATGATGAAGCAAATCAGGGTCAAAAACCATATCTGCACTATAAAAAAGGCGGTCATTTATGAATAAGGAATAACTGTTTTTACCAGGAATATGCCGTGTAGGGATCAGCTCCACCTGGATACCGGATACTAATGTAGTGGGCACGCCAGGCGTTATTACGTTTACCTCGAATACATCTTCAAGCTTGTCAATCATACCCTGCTGTGACATCCCGCCCTTGAGTGTATGCTCCCATAAAGGGTGGATTAGGGGTTCGGCGATATAAAGTAGAGGCTTGCGACGATGGAGAATGTTCATTTGAAAACCGAATTCCTCCAAACCTCCGACATGATCTGCGTGAATATGTGTGATTAAGATGGCGTCAATATCAGGCAAAGGGACGCGCATTTGGTGTAATGCTAACGAAGCGGTTGTACCACAATCGATTAGCAGTTTGCCTTCTCCGCTGTCCAGCAGCGCGTTGTTGTTGTAATAATGCTTGGCAAAGGCACTGCCTGTGCCAAGCATTTGTATCGTTAGGCTCATTATGGATTTATCCTCCAGACTTTGTGTACTAGAACATTCTACAGTCGTATTTTACCACCTATGCTGCTGGAACTAAAGATTTGGCTTCTTATGTAAAAACTTTGGACAATTTGTGAAACACAGCGCAACTTGTGCGGCTGAGCTAGGTATAAATGTACGACAGAAGGTTTTTAACAGATGACGATGGAGGGATTAGTAGTGATGAAATGGAGAAGAGTGATGGCCCTAATGATGGCCTTTTCAATAATGGGAGGAACCGCCATTTCGGCGGAATCCGCCAAGGACCAAGTGCAGTTGATTATTAATGGAGAGGTGTCAAAAGATGGTGCAGTTGTCATTGATGGGAAGACCTATGTGCCCATCCGTGATTTTAACGGACTTGTAAATTTTGATCCATCCGGTGGAAAAGTTGTTTTCGACCAGCCTAACGTGCATATGTTCCTGTTCAAGGGAGATACTGTGTTTGGTAACGTGAATAAAGGCAATAAAGTGAAATTTAATGTATTTAGTCAAATTGATACCTTGAAAACAGATATCTCCGGAGTGAAGGTAGCGATCACCGACCCTTCGGGCAACGTGAAGGATATTCAGTCCCAAGATATCAAAGGAGCGCAAAAGGATAACTTCTGGTTCCGTACGAACGACTTTACGTATGATTTCAAAACAGCAGGGAATTACCGGGTTGGTTTCTACATTAAAGAGAGCAAAGACGGCAGCTATACCTTGGTGTCCGAAAAAGTCATTACAGCGATAAATTAGGCATACCACAAATTGACCTGCACCCTTGATCATGTTACGATACGGGGGAAAATAAAACAATTTGAAGGTAGGTATTTCCATGAGTGATCACAAACATGAACACGGTGAAGCCTGCAACCACGATCATGACCACGAACATGAAGAAATGGTTCTTACGCTAACTGATGAAAATGGTAAAGATGTAGAAATGGTGCTGGTAGAGACCTTTGATGTAGAAGATCACGTTTATGCTCTTCTGCTTGAGCGAGGCAATCCCGAAGCGGATGGCATTATTCTTCGTATGGAAGAAGAAAACGAAGAAATGGTGCTTTACAATATTGAGGACGAAGATGAGTGGAAACGTGTAGAAGCTGCATATAGCGAGCTTGTTGCCCAATACGAATAGAATTGGATGTAGTAGCTGTTATAGTTCTTTAAGAAAAAAAGCCCCCAAATGGAGGCTTTTTTTCTTGACTATCAATATATTTTGTAAGCATGTGTTGTCCGATCAATATTATGAAATAGCGTCAGTCTCGACGATAACCTTCACCTGATGTACTGTTCGGTCCTCGGGTCCTTTAACAGGCAGGCCTACTTCTACATGATCAACAATATAATCAATATTGTCCTGCGAAATAACTTCTCCTGGCAGTAAGATCGGAATACCCGGTGGATACACATAAATGAATTCTGCAATAATGCGACCAGCAGATTCCTTGAAGGGCACGATTTCCGTATCTCCATAAAAAGCGTCTCTTGGAATGAGGGAGAGCTGAGGGATATCTGGTATCTTTACAACCAGCTCATGCTCCTGACCTGTGGAATAGTGCAGAGAAGCCAGCTCACGCAGAGCTTTCAACAAAATTTCAATTTCCTCTTTGGTATCCCCAGGGGTCACCAAACAGAGAATATTGTACATATCGCTAAGTTCAACCTCGATATTATAGTGATCTCTCAGCCAATTTTCCACATCGTATCCGGTAAGGCCCAAATGGCGGATATGAACCGTAATTTTGGTTGGATCATAATCGTAGGTAGCTTCCGTGCCGAGAATTTCACTACCAAAGCAATATAGCCCTTCAATCTTGTTAACCTCTGAGCGGCAATATTCAGCCAAATCAAGGGCGCGTTGTGCTATTTCATGACCGTTAAGGGCCAGATTACGTCGGGATGTGTCTAACGAAGCCAAAAGAATATACGAAGTCGACGTTGTTGTCAGCATACTGAAAATCGTTTGTACACGCTGCGGATTAACGAATCCGTTTTTCGTATTTACATTCAGGATTGAGCTTTGAGTCAAGGAACCACCCAGCTTGTGAACGCTTGTAGCTGACATGTCTGCTCCCGCCTCCATGGCGGACATCGGTAGATCAGAGTGAAAATGAATCAGTACTCCATGAGCCTCATCGACCAGGACCGGCACATTATAGCTGTGAGCGAGATCTACAATTTCCTTCAAATCGGCGCACACACCGTAATATGTCGGGTTGATAACAAGGACGCCCTTGGCGTCAGGGTGGCGTTCCAATGCCCGGCGTACGGACTTGGTTGTAACCCCGTGGTGAATACCGAGATTCTCATCACTGACTGGAGAAATGAATACCGGCTTCGCACCAGCGAAGATAATGGCAGACATTATAGATTTGTGTATGTTTCGGGGTACAATAATTTTATCACCAGGCATGCAAATCGACATAATCATGGTGATGATGGCTCCGCTTGTCCCCTGTACACTGTAATACGTATAATCAGCTCCGAAGGCCTCTGCTGCAAGCTTTTGAGCTTCTTCGATGACGCCTGAAGGCTGATGCAGATCGTCCAATGGAGCGATGTTGATCATATCTATGGAAAAGGCATTATCCCCCATAAATTCGCGAAATTCCGAATCTGCTCCCACTCCCTTTTTATGACCTGGGATGTGAAATTGAACCGGGTTGCTCTGAGCATGCTTTTTCAAAGCAGTAAAAAGCGGGGTGTTGCTTTGATTCATTAGTGTTGTCACAACCTTTCGTGCAGGATTTCGACAATCCTGTGCAAGTGATAATAGAACAAAATTGAGTATAGCAGTTTAAAGTAGGAATGCAAGCGATTGAGGGCGCATTTATTTGCGAAAGAGTGGAGTAGGCGGAGAACCCGGTCTTTATAGCCAAAAAATGAAGGTGGAGGATGTGGATTAGATGAGACAAATAGGACGAAAAAAAGCTCCGCAGCGGTTGTGGACTCCTTTTTTCACTAAATTATGGGTTTTGGTATTTCTGGTCGAATTTATGAAAGGATCTCTTCTGGTATCCATCCTGCCGGTATATATGGGAGAAACGCTTGGTTTGTCGGCTGGGGTTATTGGTTTGGCCTTTTCACTTCAGTATTTTGGAGACAACGCGTTTCGGGCACCGGCGGGCTGGATGGCTGAACGACTCGGCTACCGTGGAACCATGTCGACCGCGCTGTTGTTTACGCTTGTAGCGATTATTATGCTGAGCGTACTGACAGAGCCCGTGTGGCTCGTCGTCGCGTGTCTGCTACTCGGTCTAGGTACTTCTCCGCTCTGGCCTTGTGTTATGACCGGAACGACTGAAATGTCCGGGCCTAATAACAGCAATGGCGCGGCGATGGGTACACTGGAAATTGCGTCTATGGGCGGAACAGGATTGGGCCCGCTCATTATGAACTTCGCCATATCCCACTATGGACATTCTTACGGCATGGTGTTCATGATGTTGATAGGATGCAGTATTGTGTTGTTGTTGGTTGCTCTCATGCTGCCAGGACCGAAAAGGTCTGCTGACAAAGTTGACCTCGAACAGAGCGCTCTAGTGTCGTCTGATGGGTACATAAAGCAGAAGCGGGGGATTCTAAGGGGAATCCAAGAGACGATCGGCGTACTCAAAACAAAGCTTAACGTCAATCCGTTAATTTACCCGGCGCTGTTTTTGCAGTCTTTTGTTATCGGTTTGATCAGCCCAGTACTTACGCTATACGCTCGGACGGACCTTGGGATTTCACCGAACCTGTACAGCGTGCTCCTGATTGCAGGCGGTGGGGTGACTGTGCTGGCACTGATCCCTTGCGGCAAATTGGTCGACCGACTTGGAACGGAGTATTTTCTACATGTTGGCTTTTTGTTAGCCGGAATTACGCTGTTTTTCTTCTCAATCGTTCGATCTATTCCGCTGGTGTTTGTATCCGTAGCGCTTATTGGTTTGGGATATGCGCTCATTTTGCCTGCATGGAACACGTTTCTTGCCCGACTGATTCCGGAAAACGAGCGAGCAACGGTATGGGGCTTTTTTTTAACACTTCAAGGCTCCGGCATGGTTATAGGCCCGCTCGTTTCAGGAGTGCTATGGGACCGTGCTGGACACACAGCTCCATTTATCATCAGTGGGGTCGTGATGCTGCTCATGTTTGGCTGCCACTTGGCTCTGGCGCGGAATCCACGCAGGAAGACTGTGGAGGCCTGAACAGCGCCTTGAAAAGCAGCGAGGGCTACTCTTTCGAGAAAGACATTCGGTACAGCGGCAGCAAATGCTCAAAGGTGGAACGCACCGTCTGCAGCAATGCTGCTCCGTCACTGGCGAGAGGGTCATTACGATCAATACGGAGCCCACACATGACCTCGGCTTTTTTTACCTGTTGCAGCTTTTGGATGATCGTTTGAAACTCTTCAGTGTCCATGTGCTGCTGTTCTGTACCTTCTGGAGCCATATGATCCATGGACCAGTAAAAATGGCCCGGTATGTTAGAGCGCACATCGCTCAGGTTGGCTTCAAGCGCCTGGGCAAACGTTATTTTATTGGGACTTTCATAAATGACTGCGAATATGGCGAAAATATGGGAAGCAAACATACCTACCTCGAAATGGGGCAACGCCTTATACCCGCGTTTATTTGCCGCCCAGGCTACCCATGTATCTATCGGGGGATTGACTTTGCGTCGTGCATGCTTGGCAACGTGAACATGCATAGGCTCCCCACATAAATCTGTTAGAAATGGAGCTAATTCCTCGCCAATCGCTTCCAGCTTGGGCCGAACCTGCTGAATCAGTACTTCCATACGAGGCTCCAACCCCGGTATTTCAAAAACATCGAAGTCCTTTGCAGTAAATCCACTAAATGTCATTCCTTTTCCTCCTGTAAATGGGTTAAGCCATTTCGTGTGGCGTAATATGTCCGATTATAGCATAATGTCAGCGGGCTTGACCGACTTTAGGCCAGGCTCGGTACAAGCATATAAGGCAAAAGTAGGATTGTGCGCTGTTACTCATAAAAATAGGTCAAATAACCAAGTACCCTTACATAAAATGAAGTATAAAATAGAGCAAGGGAAGATCAAGCGGGAAAGCCGCAGGCTTGCTGTAGCCGGACTTCTTGAATCGGACTTGAAAAAGGAGGGAATGCCGTGAACAAGGGCTGTGAGGTAGAATATTGCAATCTAGAGCTCCGGTTTAGCCGTCGGCATATCCATAATCTGATCAAGGATTTGATATCGGAAGGGTATTCGCTGTACTGGAGCGAGGATGAGTCGTATCTGGTTTTGTCGGTGAGAACCGGGCGCAAGCTGGTGAAGCTCCGTTTTCAACAATTGCGCACAGGACACTACAAGCTGGCTGGAGATTATGTAATTCGCGATGCCAAGCTGGCTGAGTGGCTGGAGAAGCTGATTGGAAGCACCCGGGGCCATGCCATTGTCAAAAGAGTCAAGGACCATCATATTTTAGTAGAAAATATTTTGTTTGGTGAGGTCATTCGTCTGGTCGAGGTTACAGGCTTTAAGCAGCGTGTTATTTATCAGAAGGGACCGGTGCTGTCAGCACAGGAAATGGAGGATATGTACGCTTCCAATGAAGGAGAAACCCGACTGCTGCTGCTTAAAATGGAAGTGGACGATGCATTGGAGAAGCTGTTCACAGCGATGACAGATGGAGATAAGGCTGAAATCGGGAATTGCCATGAGCGCCTGCAAACGCTATCCCACCAACTGCTGATGATGGAAGCGTAGTACATCTGAACACCTCATGTAAATGGGGTGTTTTCATCTGTGAATAGACAGGGGTTCACTTCTTACACCAAAAACGTTAAAATAGAAGTGCACGTATTCCGATTCACATAAAGTGTAATGCGGTAAAGCGGCGATATAGAAGACAAAATATGTTGCAAAGGATGAGGAACCAGATGGCAAAACAGCAAATTGGTGTGATCGGCCTGGCGGTAATGGGTAAGAATTTAGCCCTTAATATTGAGAGCAGAGGCTTCACTGTCTCGGTTTTTAATCGTTCTCCAGAAAAAACGCACGATCTTATCAAAGAAGCAGAAGGTAAAAAACTGACGGGTACTTTCTCCATTGAAGAATTTGTGAACTCATTGGAATCGCCCCGTAAAATCCTGATCATGGTTCAAGCTGGTAAAGCTACAGATGCCACGATTGAACAGCTTGTGCCTCATCTGGACAAGGGCGACATTATTATAGACGGAGGCAATGCCTACTTCCCTGATACACAGCGCCGCAGCAAGGAGCTGGAGGAAAAAGGACTTCGCTTTATTGGTACAGGCGTGTCCGGTGGTGAAGAAGGTGCCTTGAATGGTCCTGCGATCATGCCGGGTGGACAAGAAAGTGCCTATAAACTGGTAGAGCCGATTCTAACGGCAATCTCTGCTAAAGTGGAAGGCGACCCATGCTGTACATATATCGGTCCCGACGGTGCTGGTCACTATGTAAAAATGGTGCATAACGGTATCGAATACGGTGACATGCAATTGATCGGTGAAGCGTATCACCTGTTAAAATCAGTCCTAAACGTGAATGCAGAAGAGCTGCATGAAATCTTCACGGAATGGAATAAAGGGGAACTGGACAGCTACCTGATCGAAATTACAGCTGACATCTTCTCCCAGTACGATGCTGAAACAGGCAAGCCAATGGTAGATGTTATCTTGGATGCTGCAGGTCAAAAAGGTACAGGTAAATGGACAAGCCAAAGCGCTTTGGATCTGGGTGTGCCATTGTCCATGATTACTGAATCTGTTTTTTCCCGCTTCTTGTCTGCTATGAAAGACGAGCGCATTGCGGCAAGCAAAGTGCTGAGCGGTCCTAATGCTGAGTCCTTCAGCGGCGACAAGAAAGAATTTATCGAAAGCGTACGTAAAGCACTGTTTGCAAGTAAAATTGTGTCCTATGCTCAAGGTTTTGCTCAAATGCGAGCAGCTTCCGATGAATATGATTGGGATTTGAAATACGGAAAAATCGCTATGATCTTCCGCGGCGGTTGCATTATCCGCTCGCAATTCCTGCAAAATATCAAGGATGCATATGACCGCGATCCTGCCTTGAAAAACCTGTTGCTGGATTCTTACTTCAAAAATGTAGTTGAAACGTATCAAGATGCATGGCGTCAAGTGATTTCCGTGGCTGTATCCCAAGGTATTCCAGTGCCTGGTTTCTCCAGCGCGCTTGCATACTATGACAGCTACCGCACTGAGCGTTTGCCAGCAAATCTGTTGCAAGCACAACGTGACTACTTTGGTGCCCATACGTTCAAACGTGTGGACAAAGAAGGCGTATTCCATCATCAATGGTTCTAATGAACGAACGGATATGTATGAATAGCATTATGTAATACAACGGAAGCTTTTTTGCCCTATGGGTAGAAGAAGCTTCCGTTTTTTAATTTATAATTATGGATACGATTATGATGGCAGTAGAGGATTGTGTAATCTTTTGGCGCTATGGTATGATAGGGACAAAAGATTTTAATGCATTACCGCGTCTAAGCTTTGAGTCAAAACAAAAAAAGACGGGAAGGTTCCCGTCTCTTTTGTGAAGTAGGTTTTCTATTGCTCCTGTGACCATTGCAGCATGCCGCCAGTCATGTTAGTGCAGCCTTCATAACCTAGCTGCTGTAGATATTCGCAGGCTCGTTCACTGCGATAACCGCTCCGGCAAATAAAGATAATTTCACCGGTGCGTTCAATTTCTTCAAGACGACCCGGAAGCTGTCCGAGCGGAATGTGCTTGGCACCTTCAATCATGCCTTCCGCTACTTCTTCCGCTTCGCGGACGTCAATTAGTTGCAATTGCTCTCCTGCTTGCAGACGTGCGCGCAACTCAGAAGGTTCAATCAGGGCGATTTGCGTCATGGCCGGACCTCTTTTCTGATATATAATGGGTGCTGCGTATGTTTTTGACGTGTGCAAAATGTCACACACACTCTATGTATGATAGCTAAGCTATCTCTAGGCTGTCAATCAGCTTAATCCTGAAGGCAGGTATAGATTAAATAACCGACGGGATTCACTCGGGTGGCCTAGATTAATATTTCTTATTTTTTGGGTGGAGAAATGAATGCTACAACTTGTATAATTAACGTATAATTTGATGGTTGAACCGAAAAGGAGCATGTACATTATGGATGTTATCGTTAGACCTACCCCTTCCTTACAAGGAGAGATTGGGGCCCTGTCCTCCAAAAACTACACTACTCGTTATCTGCTCACTGCGGCACTTGCTGAGGGACAAAGTACCATTTATTATCCTGCCCATAGTGAAGACAGTGATGCTATGCGTCGTTGTATCGCCGATCTGGGTGCAGTACTGGAAGAGGATGATGAAAAAATAGTTATTACAGGTTTTGGTAGCCATCCTCAAGCTGTGAAGGAATTGAATGTGGGAAATGCAGGAGCGGTGCTCCGTTTTTTGATGGGTATTGCATCTCTATGTCCGGATGTTACATTTGTTAATACATATCCCGACTCATTGGGCAAAAGACCACATGATGATCTAATCGATGCACTGGGGCAATTGGGTGTGAAAGTAGACCATCGTGAAGGTAAGTTGCCAATTCGTATTCAGGGTGGTCAGGCGAAAGGCGGTAAAATTCAGGTGTCCGGCTCGGTTAGCTCACAATATTTGAGCGCCCTGCTATTCCTTACGCCTTTACTGGAGGAAGACAGTGAAATCGAAGTGCTGCATGATTTGAAATCCAAGGTGGTCATTGGGCAGACTCTGGAGGTATTGCAAGAGGCTGGTATTATCATTCATGCAAGCGATGATTACATGTTTTTCCGTGTCCCGGGACGGCAATCCTATCAGCCACGTACGTATACGGTACAGGGAGACTATCCAGGGAGTGCAGCGGTGCTGGCGGCTGCTGCAGTAACGAATTCCGATGTTACCATCCATCGTCTTAAGGAGCAGAGCAAACAGGGAGAACGCGCTATCGTAGATGTGCTGCGCATGATGGAAGTACCACTGACACATGAGAACGATACCGTCGTTGTGAAGGGCAATGGTCGATTGAAAGCTGTCGAATTTGACGGTGATGCTGCAACAGACGCTGTGCTCGCAATGGTGGCTGCGGCTGTATTTGCTGAAGGCACGTCCCGTTTTTATAACGTGGAAAATTTACGATATAAGGAATGTGACCGCATTACCGATTATTTGAATGAGCTGACCAAGGCTGGAGCTCAGGTAGAAGAACGCCAAGCGGAAATTATCGTACATGGCAGACCGGAGGGTGTCGAAGGTGGCGTGGAAATTAATGCGCATTTTGATCACCGTGTTATTATGGCCTTGACGATTGTTGGTTTGCGCGCACAGAAGCCGTTAGTGATTAAGGACGCACATCATGTCGCCAAATCGTATCCGCAGTATTTTGACCATCTAACGACGCTTGGTGCTTCTGTAGAATGGGTAAAATAAAAACAAACGAAGATGCGAATAGGAGGGAACAGGATGGCTTTTGAAAATCCGTCGAGAGAAGAGATTAAAACCATTTTGGAACAAGTAGGCAATATAGCGGTTGTTGGTTTGTCTGATAAATCGGACCGTACCTCATACATGGTTTCTTATGCCATGCAGAAACGGGGATATCGGATTATTCCGGTTAATCCTGCGGCGGCAGGGCAAACGATTCTTGGGGAGACTTGCTATGCCAGTCTTGCTGAAGTACCTGAGCCTGTGGAGCTGGTCAATGTATTCCGCCGCAGTGAATACTGTGCAGAGGTTGCGCGTGAAGCAGCTGCTATTGGAGCTAAGGTTTTGTGGCTTCAACAGGGAATTATAAGCCAGGAAGCCGCTGACATTGCGCAGGAGCATGGAATGACGGTTATTATGGACCGTTGCATTAAGGTGGAGGACTCAGTGACCCAGGCTGTGCGTAAAGGATAAACATGGATCAGTAATCTGTGCTATACGCAGATGAATAAAAACCTTCTTCCCTTGCTTCACAGGGTTGAAGGTTTTTGGTGCGAAATGAGGAATATGGTACAGTATATTATCCTCTCAGGAATTCATATAATGTATGTATGCCTTGTTGATGAAATGGATCTAAACGGATTCATAGTGTTATCTTGTGATGATAAAGCTTTGGACCTGTAGTAGCGTAAATAAATATTTTGGCAGATGGAATCATTGCTTTGACAAAAGTATTTATTCGGCTTACCATCAGGGATAGAAAGGAGAGGAATGCCATGAATTGGCTCGGATCCTTACAACAGCTCGGTCGTGCTGTCATGCTCCCGACGATGGTGCTACCAGCCGCTGCAATATTGCTAAGTCTCGGCAGCCTTCCTTGGTCGACATGGGGATTCCCCATGGTGTCTGATATGGCAAATGCGGCGGGACACGGGATTTTTTATTTTTTGCCATATTTATTTGCGGTTGGTGTTGCCCTGGGTATGTCGAATCAGGCAGGTCAGGCGGGACTGGCAGCATTGGCTGGTATGGCTATATACGATCAGGTCACATTGAGATTTGGAAACGGACTCATTCAACCGGCGACGCTCATTGGTATCATTTTGGGGGTCATTTCAGGGGTGGCCTATAATCGCTTCAAAAGCATCAAATTGCCCGAGGTGCTTCAATTTTTTGGAGGTACCCGATTTGTTCTGCTGCTTATTGGTCTCTTCTCGGCTGTGTTTGCAGGACTCATGCTAATTATTGCCCCACTCATACAGAGAGGGCTGCAATTTATAGTAGGTTTGGAATCGAGCTTGGGCGGCTTTGGACTGTTTATCTACGGTATTCTATACCGACTACTGGCGGCCTTTGGTCTTCACCATCTGCTTAATAATATTTTTTGGTTTCAACTGGGTACATATAAAACACCGTCTGGTAACGTTGTGCAGGGAGATTTACCCCGGTTTTTTGCTGGCGATCCGACAGCGGGCTATTTCATGTCCGGGTTGTTCCCCATTATGATGTTTGCGATCCCTGCCATTGCGCTGGCGATCATTCAGGAAGCGCGTGAAGATTTGAAGCCAAAGGTGCAAAAAACATTTTTGACTGCTGCGCTTGTTTGCTTTTTTACTGGAGTGTCGGAACAGATTGAGTTTGCCTTTTTGTTTGCTGCTCCTTATTTGTTCCTCGTGCATGCAGTTATGTCTGGGCTGGCCATGTGGCTTACCTTTGAGCTGGATATTCATCACGGATTTTCCTATTCGGCGGGTTTTATAGATTATGTCCTTAATTTTCATCTCTCACATAACGCCTGGTTGTTAATTCCAGTGGGAGTCGCGTACGGGCTTGTGTATTATGTACTGTTTCGATGGGCTATCCGGCGGTTCCGTATTCCAACTCCTGGACGCGAGGAAGGTTCGGTTCTGGAGGATTGGGCCGGCAATATTCCTTATAGTGCTCCGCTTATTTTGGAAGCACTTGGCGGGAAGGAAAATATTGTGCAAGTAGAGGCCTGCATCACACGTTTGCGGCTGACCGTCCACAATGACAGGCTGATTGATACCGGAGCGATGAAGGCTTTGGGATCGGCTGGGCTTATCAATCTGGGTGGGGGTAATTTGCAGGTTGTATTCGGAACGTATTCAGAACTGATTCGTGAGGAAATCGCGAAGCTGATGGAGCGTGATCTCCCTCAAATTTTGTTCAACGCTCCTGTACATGGAAAAATGCTACCGATTCATGAAGTGCCTGACAAAATTTTTGCGACGAAGCTGGTTGGGGACGGTGTTGCTTTTGTTCCTGAACGCGGTGAACTTGTTTCTCCGGTGTATGGTACTGTGATGCATTTGTATCCGACCATGCACGCTTTAGGCATCTCCACACGAGAAGGACTTGAAGTTCTACTTCACATCGGGATTGATACTTCACAGCTAAAAGGGAATTTTACTGCTATGGTAGAAGCAGGCGATACGGTGGAACCGGGGCAATTGCTGATCAAATTTGATTTGCAGGCGCTACGAGAGCAAGCTCCATCGCTGGTGACTCCTATGGTCATCACGAATCCGGATCGCGTCAAGTCGTGGAGCTTTGCTCCGTTTAAAACAGTAAAAAAAGGTCAGGCCTCGGTAATGTCCGTTGTGCTGCATGACAGGAATGTTGGAGGGGTAGAAACATGATAGAAGGCATCGGCGCCGCAGCAGGTGTGGCAATCGGGAAGGCATTTGTCCTGCCGAGCTGGGAGTGGGATTTACCTGATCAAAAAATGGATGCGGTAGATCTTGCAAAGGAATTTGAACGTTTGTATGAAGGGATACGCACATCCAAAAGTGAAATCCAGTTTATTAAGGATGAGTTTCGAGAGATGGTGGGGCCAGAAGAATCCAGCATCTTTGATGCTCATCTTGCGATATTGGAAGATCCGGAATTCATGAATGAAATTCGTGGAATTATTGAGCGTCAGTACAAGGCGGCCGAGGTGGCCGTGAAGGAAGCCATTGATCATTTTGTGACAATGTTTGATTTACTGGACGATGAATATATGAAGGAGCGGGCAATCGATATCAAAGATGTGGGGAACCGGCTGCTCAAGCATTTGCTGGGTGCACCGGAGGTGACTCTTCCCAAGGACACACAGCCCTATATTCTGGTAGCCAAGGAGCTCTCACCCTCCCAGTCGGCACACTTGAATCCTAGCTATGTTTTAGGGATTGTAACTATGAATGGTGGTAAAACTTCGCATTCTGCGATCATGGCCCGTGCACTTGGGATTCCACTCGTTTCAGGACTGGAGAGCAATCTGAATTTGCCCGTTCAAACGGGAGACATAATGGTTGTGGACGGAGACCTGGGCAAAGTTTATGTGAATCCGGAAAAAACGGTAACTGATCATTATAAAATTTTGCGCGACGAGCAACGACGTAGAAAAGAGCAGCTTCAGGTACTTGCTTCTGTAGATGCCGTGACTAAGGATGGAACCACCCTGAGGCTGGCGGCCAATATTAGTTCGATTAAAGAGCTGGAGGCAGCTTTGAAGCATGGCGCTCAAGGTGTAGGACTGTTCCGCACGGAATTTTTATACATGGATCGCAAATCTGCTCCAGATGAAGAGGAACAGTATGAAGTATATCGGCTGATAGCAGAAAAGGCAGGAAACCACTCTGTGGTCATCCGTACCTTGGATATCGGTGGAGATAAGCCGTTGGACTATCTTCAACTACCAGAGGAAGAAAATCCTTTTCTGGGTTACCGTGCTATACGGATCAGTCTGGATTGGAAAGAATTGTTTAAAACCCAGTTGACTGCAATTTTGCGAGCCAGTGCAATGGGAAATATCAAGGTAATGTATCCGATGATCTCATCTGTAGAGGAGGTCCGCCAGGCAGATGCTCTTTTGAAGGAGGCTATGGCGGATTTGGATGCAAGAGGGCTTGCCTATAATCCGAACATTCAGCGAGGAATTATGATTGAGGTACCGGCTGCAGCGATGATCGCTGATTTATTGGCAGCTGAAACCAATTTTTTTAGTATCGGAACGAATGATCTGGTTCAATATGTGCTGGCTGTAGACCGTATGAATGAGCAGATTGCACATATGTACCATCCATACCATCCAGCTGTACTTCGAATGCTGCGCATGACTGCACAAGCGGCACATCAAGCAGGAATTGATGTGAGTGTATGTGGTGAGATGGCTGGAGATGAACGGTCCGTTCCGCTTTGGCTGGAACTGGGGATTCATCAACTCAGCATGTCTCCCCAATCTTTATTGCGGGTCAAGCATCGTGTGCTGAATACGACTGCATCTGAGGCAACGACGGTCGCTCAGGTTTGCTTTGGCATGTCCACTGGTGCAGCGATTGAAGACAAGCTGACTGCAGCTAATGTCAGCTGCACTCCGGCCGGGCCTGGACGGCAGTAATATGTAATGTCCGCAAAGCTTCGCAATTAGCATACACTTTTGGGGGGAGCCAAAAACTCCATACTGTTAGACTTGTCGTGACAAACCTTAATGGCGTAGCATGGTTTGGACGAAAAAGAACCTTCAAAACCACCTCATTCATGGTTTTGAAGGTTCTTTTTTCATCTTGTTGACAGTCTGTTGTGATTACGGTTTAGGTGTTATCTGCTAACAAATCGCAGAACGCTTTTCCGTAAGGTGGAAGATCGGGCGGCCGACGAGCAGAAACAATATGCCCATCCGTCACAACAGCTTCATCCTTCCAGGTAGCTCCTGCATTTTCCATATCATCACGAATACCTGGTGTGGAAGTTACCGTAACACCATCCAAAATTTTAGCAGAAATCAGTACCCAGCCTGCATGACAGATTTGTCCAATCGGCTTATGAGCAGCATGAAACTCCTGTACGAGTTGAATGACCTTGGGATAACGGCGCAGTTTATCAGGTGCCCAACCGCCAGGGACAAGAATCCCGTCATAATCACTGCTATTCAGTTCCTCAAAGGCATATTCCGCTTCAGCAGGTACGCCATATTTTCCAATATATTTTTTACCCTTTTCCGCACCGGCTAAATGCACTTCTGCACCTTCTTCACGAACACGGTAAATTGGATACCACAGCTCCAGATCCTCGAATTCCTCATCCACTAGGGCGATAACCTTTTTTCCGGCAAGTCTTGACATCCAACCATCCTTTCGTGCGTCACATGATGACACCTCTGTTTTGTAATCTGTACTTTTACATCTTAAGAAAAAGAACGCCCGAAGTCCATTCCTTCGCAGATTCTTATGTTAGTAGTCTGCTCTTTGACGGCAATTGTCGTCATTTTCTGACCCGCCAAAGCTTTGGTAATTTGTTCATAGCTGCAACGTGTGGAAGGATTTGAAGTCCCAAAGTCGAAATAAAACAAGGTATGATAGATTTAATGGAGTTAACAAATATTTATTAGACTAGTAGATAGATATATTTGGATTCTGATGAGATCCTCGTATAGTTTGATCCTACGTAATGAGGTGGTTAAATGCAAAAGCAATGTCAATGTGGCAAACCGATGGGACTGGAACTGCGAAAGGTAATCTATGCGGACAAGGTTGAAATTTTGCACGTCCCTGTATTCTCATGCTCGTCATGCTTTTCCAGTGAGGTTTTGCAGCATGTGACGAAGGACATTAAGGCACTATTACAAAGTCTAGGGAGCAAACCTACGGCGCGGAGAATTTCTTTTGCTCGCAACAATGAACTGGCAGAAATCATTCGCAAGCTTGTACTGGAGGAAGCGGACAATCCCAATGTAGATTGGCAATCTGCTTTGGAGGAGCGGATGGAGCTTCGAATTAATCTCTTACTGGATCTTTATCGCTATGCGAGAAGTCTGGGAGACGAAGATTGGATGAATGATGTAGAGAAAAAATTGGTCCAATTATCCGGTTTTACCAGTGAATCGGTATTTACAAATACAAAAAACTAAAAAATATGAAAATTTTCATGGTCACCATTGGATTTTACATGTTCTTTTTGTTACGATGGGAATAGGCCATACGACAAGACACAGAAAGGAATGTATATCCAATGGCGACGATGACAAAAATGACTACTGTTCAACAATTAGATACGGCTCTGGAAGCGTCATCAGACAAGCCGTTGCTTCTCTTTAAACATAGCACACGTTGTCCGATAAGTGCAGGCGCATATCAGGAAGTGGAGTCCTATTTGCATGACGCTCCCAACGAAAATATTGAATACGGTATCATTTATGTAGTAGAAGATCGGCCGGTGTCCAATGAAACCGCGGACAGGCTTCAGGTGAAGCATGAATCCCCGCAGGCCATTTTAATCAAGGGCGGAGAAGCTGTTTGGCATACATCCCATTCGAATATTACAGCCCGTGCACTCCACGATCATCTCACATAGATAGAATGTGTGCTGTCGTTGCATAAAGTAGTATTTTGTCGTATCATGGTTCTAATTAGTTGATCTAGGATTCGGTTGAAAATTTATTGGCAATGGAGAGAAGGAATGTGACGGTAACGATCTATGATGTAGCTCGCGAAGCTGGTGTCTCAATGGCCACAGTGTCCCGCGTAGTTAACAATAATCCTAATGTGAAACCTCAGACCCGCAAGAAAGTGTACGAAGCGATTGAACAATTGGGATATCGCCCAAATGCGGTCGCTAGAGGTCTGGCCAGCAAGAAGACAACGACCGTCGGCGTGGTTATACCGGATATATCGAACTCAATTTTTGCAGAAATTGCACGCGGTATTGAGGATATAGCGAATATGTATCACTATAATATTATTTTGTGTAATGCCGACAAGCGAAAAGAAAAAGAGATTCGTGTCATCAACACATTGCTTGAAAAGCAAGTGGATGGTCTTCTGTTCATGGGTGGTACAGTAACGGACGAGCATATTCAGGCGTTCCATACAGCTGCGGTCCCTATCGTTCTATGTGCAACGAGTGATGAAAAAGGAAGCTATCCTTCGGTCGATATTGACCATGAAGCGGCTGCTTTTGATGCAGTAAACACGTTGATCCGCCATGGACACCGTCAAATCGCAATGATCAGTGGTACGCTTCAAGACCCTGCAAACGGTTATGCACGTTTCCAAGGTTACAAGAGAGCATTGGAAGCAGCCGGAATTGATTATCAGGAGGATCTGGTGCGAATCGGGAACTACCGTTATGAATCTGGTGTTGAAGCCATGAAATATTTTCTCGGCCTGAAGAAGAAGCCAAGTGCGATTTTTGCTGCAACGGATGAAATGGCAATTGGTGCGATCCATAGTATTCAAGATGAGGGATTGAAAGTTCCTGATGATTTTTCGGTAATCAGTGTTGATAATATTCGTATGGCCTCTATGGTTCGTCCTCAGCTGACAACCGTCGCGCAACCGATGTACGATTTGGGTGCGGTAGCGATGCGTTTGCTGACCAAGCTGATGAAAAAGGAAAACGTGGAGAACCCTCGCGTTATTTTGCCGCATGAAACTATTTTGCGGTTGTCAGTTAATTATTTAGACTAGACGCAGTGCTGAATAGGATATACCTTCGATGAAAGCTCCTTTGATGGAGCTTTTTTCGTGGATATAAAGCTTCTTCTGGACATCATCATCAAACTAAGAATAGAGGGATGCGTAATGAGCCGACTTTATGGATTAATGGGTGCTATGGATGAAGAGATTGAATTGCTGCTGGCAGCGATGACGGAAGCGAGTAAGACGGTCAAGGCTGGAATCACTTACACTACAGGAATCATTCACGGGCAAAGAGTCGTCGTCTGTAAATCCGGTGTAGGCAAGGTTAATGCGGCGGTAACAACACAAATCCTGATTGATCATTTTGGTGTAGAACAGATTATATTCACGGGAGTGGCAGGGGCGGTTCATCCTGATTTAAACATTGGAGATATTGTCATCTCATCAACATGTATGCAGCATGATATGGATGTAACGCCTTTGGGTTATGCCAGAGGGGTCATTCCTTATCAGGACACC
This sequence comes from Paenibacillus sp. 1182, assembly GCF_017833915.1. Classification (NCBI taxonomy): domain Bacteria; kingdom Bacillati; phylum Bacillota; class Bacilli; order Caryophanales; family Paenibacillaceae; genus Paenibacillus; species Paenibacillus sp. 1182. Next base: position 299,783 of record NZ_JAFICR010000006.1, read on the forward strand.
TCAGAGTTTGTGGCTGATCCCGAGCTTGTAAGTCTAGCTGAGCAAGCCTGCAAATCGTTTGGCGATCGGTATATTGTCGGCAAGGTACTTTCTGGCGATCAATTTGTTGCACATCGTGAGTTAGTGACTGCATTGCATCAGGAAATGGACGGCGCTTGTACCGAAATGGAGGGTGCGGCTGTGGCTCAGACAGCTCATATGAACGCTGTGCCTTATGTTGTACTACGATCTATGTCAGATAAGGCTGATGGATCGGCCCACGTTAATTATGCTGAATTTACGGTAGAAGCTTCACATCGTTCGCATCGTATTGTGGAGTTCATGCTCAAGCATTTGGGCTAATGGTATAATTTTTTTAATACATGAATCTTCGGACAAATCGGATATGGTCAAACTGCTCTTGTGATGCGAGGGGCACATCCTTTCCCATTCGTACCATCAGACAGTTAGCAGGATGTGAGCATATTTCAGGATCATCCGTGGCGTACCAGACCATATCTACAGTTTTCATTAGACGCTCCATCATGCGGCGGTATTCCCATACGGAGAGACCGCTGCCTTTTAAATCCCAATGCCAATAGTATTCGGTCGTAAAAATAATATAGGATTCAAGCTGTCCATCCTCAAAGGCAATCCGAATCATTCGGCTACCCAGGCCCAGACCACGATAGTCATTGGCTACCTCAACAGCTCCGAGTTCCAGTAAATCCTTCATGCCAGCTTCCGACCAGCGCTCCATCTCATCTGGGTAATGAAAAGTAACATATCCCAAAAGGGTTTCCCCGTTGTGGGCAATGATAATTCTGCCTTCTGGCAGTTCCGAAATATCCACCAACGCGTCGAATTGCTCCCTTGGTTTGCGAAAGGCATCTAATTGCTTGTGCATTTGAAATGAACGCAGTTGATCCGCAGATACGGGGCCTTCTACATAGATTGTTTGTCCGTTATGATCCAGCGTATCCGAGTGGTACAGTTTTAAATGCTGCATACGTACGCCCTCCTTGTTCGCCATGAGCTCGTTCCTCATATCCCATACTTATAGCAAAAAAACAATTAAATGAAAAGGATGGTCGTCACATCGTGACCTATGATATACTGTTTTAGACATAAAATGTTCACAATTTAAATCAACCAGTAAATCAAAGGAATCTATCTGCTTTATTGATTTTTGTAAGCGTTATCTTGTCCTGCGTGTTTCTCATTAATCCATTGTGAGGAGGCTGAACGCATGAAGATTGAAGAACTCCAGACTGTAGTTCCCACATCCAACATGGGCCCGTATGAACAAGCTTACAACAACTTTCAGTGGGAGGATGCAGAGCGTCATTTTACGTGGTATGAAACAGGCAAGGTAAATATGGCACATGAAGCCATTGATCGACATGTACAGGAAGGACGGGGTGAGAAAGCGGCACTATTGTATTGTGACGCAAACCGTCATGAAACCTACACCTTCTCTCAGCTTCGTGCTAGCTCTAACAGGTTCGGAAATGTGCTGCGCAAATACGGTATTGGTAAAGGGGAGCGGGTGTTTATTTTCATGCCACGTTCACCTGAGCTGGTTATTAGTTTACTTGGTGTTCTAAAGGTAGGGGCTGTTGTCGGTCCATTGTTTGAGGCGTTTATGGAAACTGCGGTTAAGGATCGATTGGAGGATAGTGGGGCAGTTGCATTAGTGACCACACCTGCGCTTCTGTCACGGGTAAAACGTGAGGAGCTTCCTGAGCTACGGCATATTTTTGTGGTTGGTGATATGGATGAACGCGAGCAGGGAATTATCGATTTTGAGACAGAAATGCTTACGTCCTCAGAGGAACTTGAGCCTGAATGGTTGGATCGTGAAGATGGATTAATTATTCACTATACATCAGGCTCAACAGGCAAGCCCAAAGGCGTGTATCATGTGCAAAATGCAATGATTCAGCATTACTATACTGGCAAAATGGTGCTGGATTTGCGGGAAGATGATGTGTATTGGTGTACTGCTGATCCTGGCTGGGTCACGGGAACGTCATACGGTATTTTTGCTCCATGGCTAAATGGAGCGACGAATGTCATTCGTGGGGGGCGTTTCAGCCCGGAAGACTGGTACCGTACGATTGAGCGTCACGAAGTGACCATATGGTATAGTGCTCCTACAGCGTTTCGGATGCTGATGAGCGCAGGGGAGCAGGTTGTTTCCAAATATGATCTCAGCAGTCTGCGGCATGTATTATCCGTTGGGGAACCGCTGAATCCCGAAGTGGTGCGATGGGGATGGCAAGTATATACACAGCGCATTCATGATACTTGGTGGATGACGGAAACAGGCGCACAGTTGATCTGTAATTACCCTGAGCTGCCGATTAAGCCGGGTTCGATGGGAAAGCCACTCCCAGGTATTCAAGCTGCTATTTTGGACGACAGAGGGCAGGTGTTGCCTCCTAACCGGATGGGTCACTTGGCGATCCGTACACCATGGCCATCCATGATGAATCGTATATGGAACAATCCGAACAAGTTTCAGGAATATTTCCGCTTTCCCGGTTGGTATGTATCGGGTGATTCGGCTTACATGGATGAGGACGGATATTTCTGGTTTCAGGGTAGGATTGATGATGTCATTAACTCCTCTGGAGAGCGAATCGGCCCTTTTGAGGTGGAAAGCAAGCTTCTGGAGCATCCTGCTGTAGCGGAAGCCGGAGTCATTGGAAAACCAGATACCGTGCGGGGAGAGATTATCAAAGCTTTTGTTGCACTGCGTGAAGGCTATGCACCGTCTGAAGCTTTACAGCAGGACATCTATCGCTTCGTTAAGGAAGGGCTGTCTGCCCATGCTGCTCCACGCGAAATTGAATTTAAGGAAAAGTTACCCAAAACCCGCTCTGGTAAAATTATGAGACGCGTGTTGAAAGCCTGGGAGCTTAACCTTCCTACAGGTGACTTATCTACCATAGAGGATTGAAGTACTGTGTATATTAGAATTAAAAAAAGGAGTCTCCAAAGCCCTAATGGCTAAGGGGACTCCTATCACTTTCTACTCTTGTCTTCAGTTATGGACGGACGGCTCCGGAAGGAGCCGATTCCCCCATGGCATTCATGGAAGTGACACGAAACCAGCCTTTTGGCTTTTTCTTCGACTTATATTCAAAGCTGGTAGATGCGGTAGAGCCTATATTTGTAAAAGGCTCCGCACCGCTTTCGCTGTAATACACGTTATAGCCTGTAATAGCGTCCGCCGACTTACCTGCGCTCCATTGGAGCGCTACGGATGAGCCTGCGGCTTTAGCTTGAGGCTGTCCAGGGGCAGTAGGGACCTCTGTAGGCTGCTCACCTGTTCCATCTCCCTCGCCCGGAACGTCTGGAGACTCAGAATCTGCAGGTGGCACTACAGGTGTTGCGCTTGCTTTCGTGCTTGGACCGGACTCATGGCCGCCCACATCAACGGCGGTCACGTAGTAGCTAGAGCTGCTGCCCCCAGGGCTGTCAGAGAACACCTTGGAGCTGTCAGCCATAACGACCTTGCCAAGCCGTTGGAAGCTCCCCCCATCTGTAGAACGATACAGACGGTATCCTACGACGTCGCTGTTTCCGCTTGGGCTAAAGCTGATTATGGCTTTACCATCACTATAGCTTACGTTGACGCTAGATGGAGCGTTAGGAGCTGCTCCATCGTCCTTGCGTGGATCAATCTGAGTAGGAGCTTCCTTATCTGCATCCTGAGGCAGATAGTAGGACAACGAATTATGTCGTCTCATCACCTTAAAGGCTTGCTGAAGCTCTTTAATCAATTCTGAGATTGACTTTTCCCGTTTCCTAACGGTCCGTTCATATAACATATCATCCGGTGTACCATCGCGTGGAATATAATTCACACCTTGGTAGGTAATATATTTCGCACGACTCACACCATTTTCACTGTTTTTAGGTGGATACTTACTGTTATAAATGTCCGAACCATATGCGGATGCTGTACGGCTTACAATGCCGTCAGGTCTCTTGAAGCTGTCCGTTTGGAACAGCTGAGCATCTTTAGCTGTTACTTCATTCATGATTAGAGCCCATAAGCGGCGAGCCCGCTCTTTTTGGACTTTCGTTTCAAGCTTATTGACAGGTTGCTTGTAACCAACCCATACACCCAGTGTGACGTCAGGCGTAAAGCCCTCGAACCAAACATCAGTGTAGGATTGCGTAGTGCCTGTCTTGCCGGCAATCGGAATCTTACCGGATTGGTCAAAGTTCCGCTTCACCAGTCTGCCTGTGCCCTCCGACACGGCTGTACGCAACATATCTGTCATCAGGTAGGCGGTTTGCGGTGAGAAGGCCTGCACAGGATTAGGCTGATGCTTGTATATAATATTGCCTTGCGAATCCACAATCTTTTCGATCATATAGGCGTCATTAAACACACCGCCATTTGGAATGGCTCCATATGCATTCGTAAGCTCCTCGACGGTCACCCCATGGGCCAAGCCGCCAAGTACACCCGTTTGGGCGTTGTTATCACTGGATTCCAAGGTGGTGATGCCCAGCTTCTTGGCAAAAGCCCAGGCTTTGCTGATCCCTACTTTTTCGTTAAACAGCTTGAGTGCTATCGTATTGAGCGATTGATTCAGTGCATAACGCGCCGTGACCAATCCTTGATAGCGGTTGTTAGAATTTTTCGGAATGTGATACCCATTACTGCCATCTTTCAAAATAATAGGGGCATCATCCACGATACTACCAGGCTGCACAAGACCGCTGTCCAATGCAGGGAGATAGGCAGCAATCGGTTTCATTGCCGAACCCGGCTGACGAACCATCTGGGTGGCATAATTCATCTGCTCCTTTTGGAAGTCCCGACCTTCCATCATTCCAAGAATGGCGCCTGTTTTATGCTGAATCAGAATAGCCGCTGCTTGTTCGTCACCCTTGGTTTTACTAGTGGCAGAGAAGTTATTCTTATTTTCTGCAATTTGACGCATAGATTTGTATACGCTCTTATCAATGGTGGTGTACACCATATAACCGCCTGTGCGAAGCTGCTGTTCAGCTTCTTTGAGCAAATCATTATCGTCCTTGGTTTTGGCATCTGCACTGGCATTAGCTGCTTGACCCGGATTGGTGACAGACATGAGTGCCTGCGCAGCTTGTCGTTCTGTTTCTATCATAAGATATGGATAGGTGTTATAAGCCTTAACAGTACGTGGTGCGAGAGATTTTTTGATATCAAAAGCCATCGCTTCATCATACTGTGCTTTATTGATTTTGTTCTCCTCCAGCATTCGACTGAGCACCAGGTGCTGGCGGTTGATGGCTCTTTTAAAGCCAGCTTCATTAAACTCACCCTTACCGTTGTAAGCAGAATAGGAAGAAGGAAGCTGTGGCAAACCTGCCAGATAGGCAGCCTGGGCTATATTAAGCTCGTTCAGATCATTCTCATTAAAGATACCTTTGGCCGCTGCTTTAATGCCAAAGACGTTGTAACCGCTTGAACCGTTACCAAAAGGTACTTTATTAAGATAGGCCGTAATAATTTGTTGCTTGCTTAGGAAGCGCTCAAGGCGCAGAGACAGCAAAATTTCTTTGACCTTGCGATCATCCGTGCGATCGAGATTTAGAAAGACACGACGCGCAAGCTGCTGGGTGAGGGTACTACCCCCGGTTTGTACGGATTCATGCAGCGCCTTTTGCTTCACAGCACGCAGTGTTCCCGATAGATCGACACCTTTATGCTCGTAAAAATGATTATCTTCAATGGCAATGACTGCGTCAATGACGAGTTGTGGAATCTCCTTAAACGTGACAGGTCTTCGATCTTCTTCTGTCCGGAGTTGTCCGATGGGAGAGCCATCATTGAAATAAGCGAAGCCTGTAATTGCATTCTTATCTACTTCCTGTAGGATCATGGATCTGGAACGCACGGGTTCGCTTTTTACAATAGAAGCAACATAGCCGGCGGCCGCCCCTCCTGCAAATAGTGCCCCCATAAAACCGATGATGACGACCCACTTTATGACACGGCCGAGCCTTCGCATGGTTGTCCGCAAGCGGGAAGGCTTTGGCTCTGATACATTGTTTTTTTCTTCAACCATTAAGTCTTCCTCCTTTATAACAGCCATTATTATAGCATAAAATTACAAAATGAACCCATATGCTAAAAAGCCTGTCTTTTGGTGTCGTTGACTACATAAAAGCAGTGTGTTATAAATAGGTCAAAGTAAATATCGTGAAAAGCAGAGAAAGACTTCAGTAGAAGGCGGATTCACGTTGTACAGAGAGCCGATGGGTGGTGTGAATCGGTAGCGTCCCTCCTTTGAATTACCGTCTGGAGCTGTCTGGATGAATGGAAAGCTTTTGCAGGTTTGCGAAGCACCATAGTAATCCAGTACCGGGTGTAGGCCCGTTATAGGAATGAAGTGAAAGAAATGTCTGTCTTTGACATGCGTTTCTTTAATTAGGGTGGTAACGCGAGTAGCTCCTTCTCGTCCCTTGGGATGAAAGGGGCTTTTTGGTTTGTCTAATATGTAATATTTTGGATGAAAAATAGGGGGTATACAGGATGAAGTGGGAAGAATTGAAGCCGGAGCAACAGGTAGAGGTAGAACGACAGCTAGAGGTGATACAGCGGGGTGTAGCGGAAATTGTACCGGAGGATGAGCTGAAGCGTAAGGTGATCAAATCGGTCGTTAGCGGCGAGCCGCTCAAAATTAAGCTGGGCCTTGATCCATCTGCTCCCGACATTCACATCGGACATACGGTTGTTATGCACAAACTGCGCCAGTTCCAGGAATTAGGCCATCAAGTACAACTGATTATCGGAGATTTTACAGGCAGAATTGGTGATCCGACAGGTAAATCGGAGACTCGTAAGCAACTGACTGAGGAAGATGTACAGCGCAATGCCCAAACATACAAGGAACAAATTTTTAAAATTCTCGATCCTGAAAAAACAAAGGTATTTTACAATTCCGAATGGTTAGGGCCAATGTCTTTTGCTGATGTAGTAACCCTGTCGGCCAAAGTAACGGTTGCCCGTATGTTGGAACGGGATGATTTTACAAAAAGGTACCAAAACGGATTGCCGATCAGCATCCATGAGTTCTTTTACCCGCTGATGCAGGGCATGGATTCCGTGGCTCTCCAAAGCGATATTGAATTAGGGGGAACGGATCAGAAGTTTAATCTTCTGATGGGTAGAACCCTGCAAAAAGAATACGGAGTTGAGCCACAGGCTACTATTACTTTACCATTGCTTGAAGGGCTGGATGGAGTTCAGAAGATGAGTAAAAGCTTGGGGAACTACATTGGTGTTGATGAGGAGCCGAACGAAATATACGGAAAATCCATGTCCGTTCCTGATGAGCTGATGCTGAAATATTTTGAGCTTGCAACGGATATCAACAACGAGGAGTTGGCAGAGCTGGCGAAAGGTGTTAAGGACGGCTCAGTGCATCCACGTGATGCCAAAATGAAGCTGGCTGGAACGTTAGTGCGCATGTACCATGGTGAAGAAGCAGAGGAAGCAGCGAAGCAGCATTTTGTGACCGTATTCCAGCAGCGCGCGCTGCCTGACGATATTGAAGAGTTCACCTTGACGGCTGATCAGTTAGAAGAAGGTGGCATTCGTGTGATCCAGTTGCTGACTCATCTGGGCTTTGCAGCATCTAACGGTGAAGCCAAGCGCAGTATTCAGCAGGGTTCGGTCAAAATTAACGAAGAGAAATGGACCGATGTGAACGAAGCATACACGCCGAAGGAAGGCGACATTGTGCAGGTAGGTAAACGGAAATTTGCTAAAATCAAGCTTGGATAATGAAAATATATTCAAAAGCAGCGCTGAGATTGTCTCGATCTCAGCGTTGCTTTTTTATTTCTGCCAAGTGAAAAGTCATGGTAAACTTAGCACAAATAATCAAACATGTAGGTGAAGAGTTATACATAATGAAAACGTGGGTTGCACAATTTGGGTGTAGGATCGATAATCAGAACAATTACGAGTGTGGGGAAGGATTATATGGACTATTTTAAACGAATTCAGTGTGCGATTGAGTTTATTGAATTGAATCTCCGGGAGGATCTAAAAATTGCCGATATTGCTTCACAGGCATGCTTTTCAGCTTTTCATTTCCAGCGGGTTTTTCAGGCCATTTCGGGTTTTACGGTTCAACAGTATATAAGAAGGAGAAGATTGTCCGAGGCGGCTGAACAGCTAAAACAATCCAATCAAAAAGTGTTGGACATTGCTATTGAGTTTCAGTACAACTCGCAAGAAGCCTTTACCCGCGCTTTTGAAAAGAATTTTGGGATCACCCCTGGGAAATATCGTAACAGTGATATTGAGCTTCCTGGACAAAGCAAAATTAATTTTCTGGATTATCAAAAAAATACGAAGGGGGATTTGGATGTGAACAAGCCAGTGATATTGCAGCTCGAAACGACCAAAATTATAGGGTATGAATATAAAACAAATCTGAATAATGAGCAGCACTATAAAGAAATTCCAGGATTTTATGGGCACTTTGGAGCCAATGAATATTTTATGTGTATCCCGAACAAGATCGCACCGGGAATGTCATATGGGGTTGCCTGTCGATTTGAAGACAATGGTGCATTTTCATTTGTGGTGGGCGAGGCAGTTGAAAAAGAGTCAAATGAACTGGCAGAGGGTTTCATATATATGGAGATTCCAGCAGGGAAGTATGCTGAGTTTGACGCTTCGGGTTCAGATGGACGGGTTCAGAATATACGAGACTTTATCTATGGCACATGGCTTCCTAATTCTAATTTTGAACGGAGGGAGGGACCAGATTTTGAAATTACGGACGTGATGAATTCCTCCTATCCAGATCATTTGAGCATGAAAGTATACATCCCCATTGAATAAAACTCTCAGGCTCGATCATAAGGAATATAAAAAAAGCACCCGAATAAATTCGGGTGCTTTTTGGTGCTAATGCAGGGATTAGCGGTTGTAGAATTCGACGATTTGTTTTTCATCGATATCTTGGGACAATTCGCCACGCTCAGGCAAACGAATGAATTTACCTTCCAGAGCTGCGTCATTGTACTCCAAGTAAGCTACCAAGTGGTTGCGGTTTTCCAAAGCTTCTTTGATGGAAGACAGGGAACGACTTCTTTCACGAAGACCGATCACGTCGCCAGGGCTTACTTGGTAAGAAGCGATGTCAACTTTTTTACCGTTCACAGTAACGTGACCGTGAGCTACCAATTGACGTGCGCCTGCACGGGAATTAGCAAAGCCAAGACGGAATACAAGGTTGTCCAGGCGGCTTTCCAGCAAGAACATAAAGTTTTCACCAGCGATACCGTGCATGTGTTGAGCTTTGTTGAACAGGGTACGGAATTGTTTTTCACCCAAGCCGTACATGTGACGCAACTTTTGTTTCTCTTGAAGCTGCATACCGTAGTTGCTGATTTTTCTCCGTTGGTTTGCACCATGTTGTCCCGGAGGGAAAGGGCGTTTCAATTCTTTACCTGTGCCGCTCAGGGAAATACCGAGACGACGGCTCAATTTAAATTTAGGACCAGTGTAACGTGCCATTATAGAGTTAACTCCTTCATAATTAAAATTTGAGTTGGGGCTCTCTTTGCGCTCCAATTTGTTCGGCGCTACCTATTAAGGTGAGACGCACTACTGACAGAAAAGTTCAGCCGCTGTCCTGTCAGCAACAAAAAAGATGAGGGTGACACAAACTGTTACGCCCAAAATTTAAGATCCGCACAGTAGATAGTTCTGCCGTACAGTCTTTTTCAATAATATATACTACATGTAAGAGTAGGACAATGTCAAGAAGAGAAAAAGAATGAAAACGTCAAATTTTGTCGATAGGGCTTTAGAACTAAAAAAGTGGGACGAATTTCTGGAAAATGGATGCAAATTTCTAGAGTTGGGAGTAAAATAGATCATATTATGAGCTATAGTGGTGTATAGCCGCTGTCTTGGTACAGCTAATTTTGCTGTGAAGGAGCGCCTTAATATGTCGGAATTTTCAACAACGGATCAGCAAATGCTTGACAGTAAAACGGTCCAGGCTAGCGGTGCTCCGCTGTTTGATGATAAAGGATATACTTCTTTTGCCTGGCTCCAGAACATGGATATGACACCCTATGATTTCCCCTATATTAACCAGCTGCTTGTTCAAGGATATCGGAGTTGGTTACAACAGGGCAATGGTATATCCTGGATTAACGAAGAATATACTGCTGTTTTTAATTTTATAGGTGTTCGTGTTGCTGGTAAAAAAGAAGATGATGACGAGGATTTGGATTTGGTCGAACGTTGTTGCATATCTAGAGAGATGGAAGTGAGCCAGCGCAAACTTCGTGATGGAAGCCTTTCGTTTGTGTATATGGTTCCCATACTATGCCGTAATTACAAGAGCGAGCCCTTTGCCGCTCTTCGTTTTACACGGCCTGCTCAACATTCTGTCCCAAATCTGGACACATTGTTATCAGCTGCTTTACATTTTAAATCCTGCTTTTACACGAAGTTTGAGTACATATTTATGGAAGATGTCCTTGGGATGCGGAATCGAAGCGATCGTGAAGGTAGACGCCGTTCTATTTTATTTCAGATTGTAAAACGGATGCATGACAAAATTGACGTAGAAGGCGTGCTGGATGAGGTATTCGGGAGCATCGCCTATTTGTTTCCCCATGTAGATATCACCTTGTATATGAGTCAGGATCGACATAGTCGCAATCCGCAGGTCAAACCTTTACTGCTGCATGAACGGGACGAAGATGTATGCGTCCGTGCATTTATGAAAGGGCAAATGGCTGTGAATGAGCCTGTCGGTACACAAGATGAAATAACTGAAATCGGCATCCCATTACGTGGTAAGCAGGGCGTATACGGTGTTTTCCATATGATTCTTCCATCGGGCGCGGATAGTATGAAAAAAGTGGATGTAGAGCTGATTGCCATGATGGCGGATACGGCTGGCACCGCATTTGAAAATGCAAAGCTGCTTGAGCAATCGAATGTACTTATCCATGAATTGCGTCTCATTAATGAACTGGTTCAGCGCTTGAATCAGAGCCTGAAGTTAAATGAAATATTTGAATTTGCCGTGCAGGAGTTATTAAAAATGTTCATGGCGGACTTTTGTTGTATTGTACAGCTTGACCAGGATGGAAACTGTTTTAAGGTCATGTCGAGTAATGTGGAAAGCTTAAGACTGGAAAGTTACCCTCTTGAAGATGGATTTGCTGGACTAATACGCTTAACAGGGGAACCAGTGATTGTGTCGGACTATAGAAAGGATGGGAAGATATCCTCTCATTTTATGGATGCGACGCACTCCCAGTCTTTGATGGCTGTACCTATGAAGACCAGCGGTACTCCTAAAGGGGTTATACTATTGTCCAGCAAGCTTCCGCACTTTTTCTCTTACGATAATTACAAAATGTTGCAAATGCTAGCCCCTCATATCGGGTTGGCGGTAACCAATGCTATGCTGCACGCTGAGGTGCGGCGGTTGGCTAATATGGATATGTTAACAGGTCTGTATGTACGTCATTATGTGGACCAAATCATTCAGCAACATCAGGAAAAGGATTTCTGTGGATCTCTTATTTTGGTAGATATTGATCAATTCAAACAGGTGAATGATACGCATGGGCATCAGACGGGTGACGAAATTTTGAAAAGCGTCAGCAATATCGTTCGTTCGGCGACTCGCGATGAGGATGTATGTGCGAGATGGGGCGGCGAGGAGCTTGCCATTTATTTACCGCAGCTGGGGGTACAGCAAGCGCTCGGATATGCAGAAAAAATACGTTACCGCGTACAGCATGAAACTGAGCCTCAGGTGACTGTTTCTTGCGGGATTGCTGAATGGAACTGGCTGGACGAGCAGATCAGTATTGAATCTTTATTTTATAGGGCTGATATGGCCTTGTACGAAGCAAAAAATGAAGGACGCAATCGAATAGTTGTTGATCATGTAGCCAATGTGTAGAGAATATTCCTAGGGAATGTTCTCTTTTTGTCTTGTATAACCCATTGCGGACAGGTAATCCTAAACGTAGCTATATCGTGTGTATGATTGAACTATAGGGATAACACGATGAAGTGAACCAGGTAGCATAACTGGCTTGAAGCAGGATTATTGCTCATGAGTACAGTTATGTTCAGGATAGGACGGATGATGGGATGCATTGGAAAAAGCAATGGATGATGCAGGTTTGTGGTGTGTTGCTTGTAATAGGTGTGTTAAGTGGTTGTGCACTGGATCGACAATATACGCCTGAGCAGATTTTTAAGAGAGCAGTTGCAGGAATGGCTGGCAAAGAGATGGTAACGTTTACTGGACGGACTGCAATTAGAGCAGACAGTGGTCTGCCAACGAATAAGCAGTTTGAATATCGCGGTAGGCTAAGAAATCACGATGAATTGACCATGCACTGGGGTTCTGCAGAGGCTTTCCGTAAGCAAGGTGGCTACACAGCTCTGAAACAAGGTAAGTCCGAGCATGATGTTACACAGGAACGTTTTATTCGTCAGAGTGGGAAATGGGTTTCGCTGACATCCGGTTATCCTCCTGTGGTTGGAAATGGTATGTTAAATCGCTTCAATCCGATTCAGGAGCTTGAGGAATTAAATACACTGAATAAGAGCATTCGTATGGAAACGGGAGCTGCCCGGGGAACTTGGGTGTTGAGGATTGAACCGGAATCTGCTTCGGCAAAGCGCTGGTTGAAAGATCGTTTAATAAAAGAAATGAATACGTTAAACCCTCAAATCGTGATATTAAAAACGCAGCAGACAGGAACGAATCGAGAGCTGCGAAAGAAGCTGAGCCAAATATGGGCGCAAAGTTGTGAGGATATGAATAACCAGCTGGAGCAATCCATTGTGCATACGGTGTATCATTTGACCATAGATCGCCAAACAGGTTTACCCTTAAAGCTTTCATCCGAATGCCAGATTACCCGACAGGGAGAAAATGAAGATCTGCATCAAGAGGCTTTGATAACCAGAGTTACTTTTGAGGACTACAAGTAACGTGGCGGGCGTGATACAATGAATTTTGAATTAACCATCGTTCAAAAAGAATGAAATAGAGAAGGAGAGACACTACATGAAAGATCCTAGAATACTTAAGCTGGCGGAAAATCTGGTAGGTTACTCTGTTGAAGTGCAGCCTGGAGAAAATGTATTAATCGAAATGATTGGTACAGAGCGCGACTTACTTAACGCCATCATTCATGAAGTTGGTAAAAAAGGTGGAAATGTTTTTGTACAACTTACAGACCGTAAGGTACAGAGCACCATGCTTCGTCACGCGACAAAGGAGATGCTGGAGACCTGGGCTGAGATTGACCTTAACCGGATGAAGCAAATGCACTGCTATATCGGAATTCGTGCAGGTGAAAATGTAAATGATTTGTCAGATGTGCCGGAAGATAAAATGAAATTGTATAATTCCATTTATCAGCATGCGGTACATAGCGAACAACGGGTGAAACACACCAAATGGGTAGTGCTGCGTTATCCGAATGACAGCATGGCTCAATTGGCGAATATCAGCACAGAAGCGTTCGAAGATTTTTATTTCGATGTGTGTAATCTGGATTATGCAAAAATGGACAAAGCTCAAGATGCATTGGCAGACCTGATGAATCGGACGGACAAGGTACGGATTAGTGGACCGGGTACGGATTTGAATTTCTCTATTAAGCAAATTGGAGCTATCAAGTGTTCAGGTCAATGTAATATCCCGGATGGCGAAGTATACAGCGCGCCTGTACGTGATTCCGTTAACGGAACGATCAGCTACAATGCACAAACCCTGTATAATGGCATTACTTTTGAAAATGTTAAATTCCGTTTTGAAAATGGTAAGATCGTGGAAGCAACGAGTAACGATACGAAGCGGCTGAATGATATTCTCGATTCTGACGAGGGAGCACGTTATATTGGCGAGTTTGCCATCGGGTTTAATCCGCACATCTTACATCCAATGAAGGATATTTTGTTTGACGAGAAAATCGCCGGCAGCTTACATTTTACACCGGGTCAAGCTTATGAAACAGCGGATAACGGTAATCGTTCATCGATCCACTGGGATTTGGTGTTGATTCAGCGTCCAGAATATGGCGGTGGTGAAATTTATTTTGACGATGTTTTGATTCGTAAAGATGGCATCTTTGTACTGCCTGAGCTGGAGCCATTAAACCCTGAAAATTTAAAATAACGATATCCGTTCTTGCTGAGAAAGCGATTTCAATGTATCATTATGGATGAGTAACGATACATGACAATTCAGTAAAGCGAGGGATTTCTATGTCCAATAATAACGCGGCGGTTGTTGAAATTGCACAGACGGCGAGCAAGTTCACCTCTTCCATCGTCCTTCATTCCGAAAATAAGTATATTGATGTGAAAAGTATACTGGGCTTGTTTACGACCCTAGTCAGCAGCCATAGCTATGAACTACACGTTCATGGACCAGATGCGGAGGAAGCCAAGAAAGCGATCATCGAGGTGTTCGAGAAGCACGGACTTCATATTTCAGTAGCCAGCTAACTTTATTCTTGAAGCAAAAGCATCCCTACCTGTAACTGTAGGGATGCTTTTTTTGTCAGGTTCTTGTATTAGCCTGCAATTTGGTCTAATATTAAGGATAGGACGTCTTGTGCGACATTGAGACATAGGGGGGAAGAATCCATGACTTCATCTGATTTGCAGGAACAATTGAATATCAAGGCTATTAATCTGCTTCAGGAAGATGCAGATAAAATAAAGAAGCTTATTGAAGTACAGATGGAGAATCTGGCAACCCGTTATTGCCCTCTCTATGAGGAAGTGCTGGATACTCAGATGTACGGATTTTCCAAGGAAGTGGATTTTGCGGTTCGCGCTGGACTTCTTCCGGAAATGGTAGGTAAACAGCTGGTCAGTGAGCTGGAACGCAATCTGGCTATTCTATATGAGGCCATGAATAATAAGGCCAATTAGGAAGACGGTTGAATTGATGAGAGCATGCGGAGCTTGAGAGCATGCTTTTTTTGATGCCTTTTTTTAAAAAAATGTTCTTTTAGGATGGTAAAAGCGCATCCCCTTCCACCATCCTAATGAACATTTTAAAACCTTAAAAAGCTACACAAGAAAGAAGGATACACCTAACAATACATACACTACCAATAGCATGAGCCCCTCATACCAGTTGGTTGAGCCGTCTTGGGTGATGGATTTGGCGATAAATACAGCGACAGCAATGGCGACCAGCTCAATAGTAGTGAAAACAATATTCATCGTGTTTCCCATAAAGTAACTGACAAATATCAGCACAGGGGCAACAAATAGCGCAATTTGCAAACTGCTGCCGACAGCTATTTCAACCGATGCACCGATTTTATTCTTCATCGCCAGTAAAATAGCAGCGCTGTGTTCGGCTGCATTACCAATAATAGCGACGAGGAAGGCACCTACGAACAATTCGCTGAGCCCAAATTGGGTCGTAAACACCTCCAGCGTACCTACCAGCCATTCGCTGACAAAAGCGACCATGACGGTAGCAAGTATCAAATAGGCAATGGATTTGTTTCTGGACCATACAGGGGCATGCTCATGTGGTAATTCTTCATCTTTTTGTTCGGTCACATCAGATAAATAGTCCTTATGCGTAATCATAGAAAAAATAAGCCACGCAATATACGCGACAATGAGCGTGCCTGCGACAATGAGGCTGAGCGTATCTGATTCGCTATCCGTGATAACGTGTGTGTTCAAAAAGACAGCTGGAACGAACAAGGCAATAACAGCCACAATCATCAGAGAACCACTTAATCCAGCCAGCGATATATTGAAATTTTGTACTTTGTACTTTAAACCGCCAGCGAACAGACTTGCTCCTAGCACCAACAGCAGATTACCGATGATAGAACCGGTAAGACTGGCCTTTACCATATCGTAAAGACCTTCTTTAACAAGAAAGATGGCGATGATCAGTTCGGCTGCGTTACCAAAGGTGGCATTTAAGAATCCACCTAAACGTTGGCCAGCATAATGCGCGACACTTTCGGTCGCCCTGCCGAGGAAACCGGCTACGAATACAACAGAAATTGCACAAATGACAAATTGGGCTATAGCGTTCCAATGTGTGTAATGAGCGACTGCGCTAAGAGCAAATGTCGCTATAAGCAAAGCGGGAGATAACCATTTTTTCAATGAAGAGCACCTCGATATCAATAAATGTGTACAAGTTTGGTGAAAGCTGTCACTTGTATGGATTTTCTAAATTAATATACCCAAAATGATATAGGTTGTAAACGAAAGTTGTTTTTCATACGTAGGGTTTGCATTTGGAGTGGCTGAGGCTTTACAATACAAATAAAGGATGGATGAAGGGGGACATAGGTCATGGCAGAGCAAATTCAACAACTGGAAGCAGGAAACATCAAGATTTCCAACGATGTCGTAGGTAAAATTGCCGGGATGGCCGCATTAGAGACACCGGGCATTGCTGCAATGTCAGGTGGTTTATCGGAAGGCTGGGCCAAAAGGCTGAGCGGTAAAAATGTGCAAAAAGGCGTATCAGTGGAGGTTGGACAGCTGGAAGCTGCCATTGATCTACGTATTATCGTACTCTACGAAACACCTATTCATGAGGTGTCCCGAATTCTTCAGCAAAATGTACGAGAAGCCGTCGAAAGTATGACAGGTTTGCGGGTCGTGGAAGTGAACGTAAAAGTGGAAGGTGTCGCGTTCAAGGACGACGCAGTGTAATAGAATCAAGGACCGATAATGCTACATTTTTAACCAATTGTATACATGCCGGGAATTCCGTAGGATAACCCGAATAAAAACACGAAAACTGGTGGTTATAGAATCGCCAGTTTTCGTTTTATGAATCAACAGCATAGCCATTTTTGCAGAGGGTTTCCGTATTTTTATACATAACCAAAAGAACTTCCAAAGCCACCGTTGTAAGTGGTCCTTGGAAGTTCTTTTTTTAGCGAAAACGGTTGGTTCTACGAGTTTGAAAGCGATTGGGTACTTCATTACGGACAGCTACCCCTGTGGTGCGTTCCTGCACCGCTTGTTTGGTGTTCTCACGAGAAATACTGAGCATAATGCCCATGGAAAACATCATGACAAGTAGGGAGGAGCCACCAAAGCTGATAAATGGAAGCGTTACGCCAGTGATTGGAATCGTTTGGGTTACACCGCCGATGTTAATGAAGGCCTGAATGGCGATCAAACCCATGATGCCGGTGCCCACCAACGTTCCGAACGGATCATGGCAACGAAGAGCAATGATCATGCCTCGCCAAATGAAATACAAATATAGCATCAGGAATATGGCTGTTCCGATAAATCCGAATTCTTCACCGATTACGGAAAAGATAAAATCATTAAATGAATTAGGAAGATAGTGAAGCTTGATAATACCTTTACCAAAGCCTGACCCGTTTAAGCCGCCTTCACCTATTGCTTGCAAGGACTGTACCAGATTGTATCCCGTTCCTTGTCTATATTTCTCGGGATTAAGAAAGGCTTGAAAGCGCCCGATTTTATAATCTTGCTGGGCAGCAGCTTGTCCATCTGTGGTTCCAGAATCTCCTCCAAACAACGACCCAATACCAAATACGATGGAAGCGCCTAGCACGAGCAGAACAATGGATGCTGTAATATGCTTGACACTGGCTCCCCCGGCATAAATAATCAGACCACTGGTGGCAACCAAAATGAAGCAGGAGCCTAAATCAGGTTGAAGCATGATGAGTCCTGCAACACAGCCTACAATGACTGTTACAGGTATGTAGCCAGTCCGCAGATCTCTAAAGCGATCTCCTTTTTTGACGATCAGTGCGGATAAGTAAAGGATGATGGAAATTTTCGCAAGCTCCGTTGGCTGGAAGCCAACACTACCAAACCTGAGCCAGCTTTTTGCGCCGTTAAGTGAGCCTGTAAAAAGAACGATGATTAGCAGTAATATAGTTATGAAAAATAAAGGTACAAAAAGCTTTTTATATTTTTCCATCTTAATATTCATAGCTACCAACATAATAAAAAGTCCAAGTACAGCAAATGCAGATTGGCGCTTCACAAAATATAAAGAGTCAAAATTGTATTCTTTATTCAGCAGAGCTACGCTGGAGCTGGAGCTAAATACCATAATTACACCGAATCCAACCAGTAACAAAGTGAGGATCAGCAATTGGAAATCCGGTGTGCCTCTTCTTCGAGTCTCCGGCTTCGTATTTCTCATATCAGCTTCCCCCGGTATTCGCCACAAGGTATATTCCTCGCAGACGGTTATCATTTTATCGTTTATCCATTTTATCATATTATGTTTGATGGGCTTCTGCAAGCTCCCTGGAGCAACAGATATCGCAACAATTCCATATCTGCTACAATAGGATAAAAATGAAGACTTGAGAGCAGCGGTGCATACGTGGTGACGCTGCATGATTAATCGGGAACTTGCCCGATGCTTTAAAAGGAGAGGTGGAGCAGAATGACACAACATGTGATAGACGAGACCTGGTTTGATCGTTTGCAAGAAAACATGGTGGAATGGCGTAGACATTTACATAAGAATCCCGAAATTTCCTTTCAAGAAAGCAAAACCGCAGCTTTTGTAGCGGATAAGTTGGAGAGTTGGGGAATCGAGATTCGCCGTCAGGTAGGGGGACACGGTGTTGTAGGTACCATTCGTGGTGCTAAACCTGGGCCTGTCGTCTTACTGCGTGCCGATATGGATGCTCTTCCTATTCAGGATGAAAAGGAATGTGAATATCGCTCCAGCGTGGACGGAGCCATGCATGCTTGCGGCCATGACGGACATACATCCGCGTTGCTTGGAACGGCTTACTATTTTAGTCTGAACCGGGACGAGCTGCAAGGAGAAATTCGGTTGTTGTTCCAACCTGCGGAGGAATTGCTGCCTGGCGGAGCGGTCAGTGTGATAAAGGATGGTGTATTGGAAGGTGTGGATGTCATTTATGGCATCCATTTATGGACACCTTTTCCGGTCGGGACGGCCGCGAGTTGCGCAGGGCCGCTGATGGCGGCGGCAGACGATTTTTATATTGAAATCACAGGTAAGGGTGGGCATGGTGGCATGCCTCAGTCCACTAATGATAGTGTCGTGGCGGGTTCAGCTCTTGTTATCCAACTGCAAAGTATCGTAAGCCGTTCAGTCGACCCTTTGCGACCTGCTGTGCTGACGGTGGGAACCATCCAAGGGGGCTCTGCGCAAAATGTGATCGCAGAAACGTGTCGCTTGAGTGGGACGATTCGTACGTTTGATGAGGAGACACGAACGGTAATGAAGGAGCGACTGCATGAGGTGACAGAGCTTACAGCCGCAACATACGGTACAACAGCACAGGTTCGCTATATTATGGGATACCCACCAGTTGTCAATGACGCACATGAAGCACATCGTTTCTTTAATGAAGCAAAATCTGTTTTTGGCGAGGAGAATGTACAGGAAGCGTCGAAGCTGATGCCTGCTGAAGATTTTGCGTATTATTTGGAACGTGTGCCAGGTTGCTTCATGTTCGTAGGAGCGGGTAACCCAGTTAAAGGAGCGGTTTATCCACACCATCATCCGAAATTTGATTTTGATGAGGATGCTATGATTAACGCGGTTCGTTTGTTTATTGCGATGTCTACGGGATACGCTGCGGAACGAAAGGCAGGGGCAATTAAGGGCTAAAATGAGTTGAATTGGGAACGGTTCAATCTGGAGTATGAGCTGAATGAAATGGGGTACCCTACTCTTGAAAAGGAGGGAGTACCCATGAAAAAAGTTCAGGAAGTTATGACTAAAAAATGCGTAACGGTTACCCCGCAGGACAATATTTATGAAATTGCGGTCAAAATGAAGGACAATGATACTGGTTTTATTCCGGTTGTGGAAAGCGAAGGCAGTGATAAGTTGATCGGTGTAGTAACGGACCGTGATCTTGTCGTTCGCGGCTATGCTGCTAAAAATTCGGGTTCGGGTTCGGTCGATACAGTTATGACGACAGGTATTCGTACAGCTAGTGCGGACATGTCGGTGGACCAAGCAGCTGAGCTGATGGCAGAGCAGCAAATCCGTCGTTTGCCCGTAACGGAAGGAGACCGTCTGATCGGGATTGTCTCGATTGGGGATTTGGCTGTTCGTAATATTTTTGCAGACAACGCTGGAGAGGCGCTTAGTCATATTTCCGAGCAGGTCCACTAGAAGAATAATTAAGGTAGGCATTGGTTTGGGGAGGTCTTTTTCCCCGAGCTTCTAATCAGGAGTTCAACCCGAATATGGGTTGAACTCCTTGCTGTTCTGGTTGATATGCGAATAAACGGATAAGCTATTTATTATATAACTTAAAATGATGTATGGTTAGATTATCAGGAGGTAGTTATGAATCCAGAACATCCTTGTATTGTACAACGTGATTTTACCGTTCTGCTGGAAATGGGCTTGCCCGGTTCAGAACGGGCTCGTTCACAGTTGCAGATTTATGCGGAGCTGGTTAAAAGCCCGTCCGCTTTTCATACATATCACCTCACCCCACTGTCTTTGTGGAACGCAGCTGCCCTCGGATGGAGTGCTGAGGACATTCAAAATAGTTTGAACTCCATGTCCCGTTGGGATATTCCACGTGATTTGTTGAAGGATATTGAACAGCTCGTTTCTCGTTATGGGACGTTGACGCTTTCAAGGGAGGGTACGGAAGAAGAGCGAACTTATAGCACAGATACGATTGGCGCATACCGTGCTGAACATGAGCCAGACGGAGGTATAAAGACAGGGAAAGCCAACAGCTATACAATAGGTGATCGCTTGATCTTGGGAGCAGAGACCCCCGCTTTACTGGATGAGCTACTGACCAAGCAAGAGCTAAAACAGCTTGGTTTACTTCGCGTTGACGAGGTAAGCGCATCGGTCCCGCCCGAAAATCGGGGCTTGCTCAAGCAGGAATTAACGCGCTTGGGATATCCCGTTGTGGATACGGCAGGCTATCTTGAAGGGAATCAGCTTAGTTTTACCTTGGGAAAGGGACAAACGAAGTTGCAGCTTCGTGATTATCAAGTAAAGGCCGCTGATGCGTTTGAAGGAGCGGACGGCTTAGGGGGTAGTGGTGTACTGGTGCTTCCATGCGGAGCCGGAAAAACAGTGATAGGTATGGCGGTAATGAATCGGTTTCAGTGCGAGGTGCTTATTCTAACATCTAATACTACTTCTGTACGGCAATGGATAGAAGAGTTAAAGCAAAAGACGGATATTCCTGCCGATTCCATCGGGGAATATAGTGGCCAGAAAAAAGAGGTGAGACCAATTACGGTGGCAACCTACCAAATTTTGACACACCGTCGTACCAAAGATGGGGATTTTGAGCATATGAAACTGCTAAGTGAGCGGAAGTGGGGACTCATTATATATGATGAGGTTCATTTGCTGCCCGCGCCAGTATTTCGGGCGACGGCTGACATTCAGGCTACTCGCCGTTTGGGGTTAACAGCCACGCTGGTTCGCGAGGATGGTTGTGAACGAGATGTGTTTTCTTTAATTGGACCCAAACGGTATGATATGCCGTGGAAGGAACTGGAGCGGCAGGGCTGGATCGCTCAGGTCGATTGTGTGGAGCTACGGCTTCCAATGACAGCTGAACTCTTGGAGCGCAGTATGCGTGCGGAGGGCAGACAGCAGTACCGAATTGCAGCCGAAAATCCGGTTAAACTGGAGGCGGTGCGTAGCCTGATGCAGCAGCACAGTGGTTTGCCCACGCTCATTATTGGTCAATATTTGGACCAGTTGCGTACATTGGCTCAGGAGCTCGGTGTCCCACTGATTACGGGTTCAATGAGCCAGACGGAGCGGGTGCGTTGGTTTGATGCATTCCGCAAGGGTGCAATTCGGACCCTATTGGTGTCCAAGGTTGCAAACTTTGCGGTGGATCTGCCGGATGCAGCAGTAGCCATAGAGGTATCGGGCAGCTTTGGCTCTCGCCAGGAAGAAGCGCAGCGACTGGGACGCATTTTGCGACCAAAGTCAGGCGAGAATAAAGCTTATTTTTATGCTCTAGTGACGGAGAATAGCAAGGAGATGGATTTTGCAGCTCGTCGTCAGCTGTTCCTGATTGAGCAAGGCTATGAATATGCGGTTCGCAGATTTAGTGTGACAGAGGCTATTGGAAGCAGGGATGCTAAGTCTGGAGATCGTGGAAAGAAAAAGGAGGCCTAATCAAGAATGGGCGTAACGAACACGCAAGACAGCTGGAATGAGCTTTCATCGGATGAGCTGCTGGTACTTAGACGATGCTTTATTCGGCACGCGGGACAGCCCATGAAGGAAGAAGAACCTATACAGCTTACCCGGGGATCGTTAAGCGGAGTCGAAACGAAACTGGCACTGCGTGGATTACGTGCCCGGGGCTGGCTGGAGGCTGTTACCAAATCGTGGGGCGAACGAATTTTATATATCCCGGTTTATCGACTACCGGATCTGTACGATATGTTGTTAGAGGAAAATCCAATGAACATGATGCATTCGGATCATCCGATAACGGTACATGAATCAATGACAGGCCTGGAGTCGGAATTGCTGCATGCGTTGTCACGTATTGCAGTACAGGGCGTCCCTTTGACGGCCAAAGGAACCATACATAAGCGATCATTGCAAAAATTGAATGAACTGACCCCCTTTCGCCCGGAGGACCTGATGGGTCTTGGGTTGCATTATGCGCATGCAGAGCTGTATCCTGTGCAAACGGTGGTCATGATGGATTTGCTACTCAGTTTGGGGCTGTTAGTGAAAGAAACGGTGTCTTTTCGCATTCAGGAAACGGAACTGGCGACTTGGATTCGTTTGTCTGCTTGGCAAATGCGCAAGCATATTTTTGCTACACTCATGGAAAGATACGGTAAAGCCGAAGCGTCTATGCAGCATTTTCGCTATATGCTGTGTGCCGTCTCCCATTATATAGGAAAAGAAGGGTGGATATCTATCAAGTGTCTGCTGCAATGGATGCTTCAAGTAGGCCTAATCCAGCAGGAGAGTACGAGCGGAGCTGATTCCAAGAACAGTGCCCTTTTAGACCTTATTCCTACAACCTCAAATTCGGAAGGGTTTGCGGGAGAAACGGGTCCTGATTTTAATTTTAATGGATCTTTCATGGAGGGATTGAAGGGTTGGCTGAAGGCCCTGACTGCGTTTGGAATGGGTGATTGGGGCCAGACTGTATTGGGTAAACTGTGTTTTCGCTGGAATGTATCTGTGTTAGACATGCTTCGTCCCAATAATTACGAGGATACACATCAACAACAAGGTACTTTTTATGTACAACCTGATTTTGAAATATTGGTTCCACCAGATGTGGCATATGATGTGCGCTGGCGACTGGAATGCTGCTGTGAACGTGTAACAGGAGATCGGATGGTAGTATACCGGATCACCAGAGAAAGTGTTACAGAGGCAATCGAGTTAGGGATGGAAGCCAAGGCAATTCCTGCTCTACTGGACAAGTTCAGCCGGACAGGCGTGCCTGATCATGTACGTATGGCGGTAGAACAGTGGGCAGGCGATGTCGGACGGACGGCTTTTGCAACGGTAACACTTTTGCGATGTGGCACACAGGAGGATGCAGACATGGTTGCACGCCATCCCGCGCTGGAAGGATTGCTGGAACGGCTTGGCGCCAAGGACTTTATTATTCCGGCGAGCTCTGCTGTCAAAATACGAAAAACGCTTGCTGCAATAGGATTAGGTCCACGTCGTGAACCCGAAGGTGTGGACGAGCCAACTCATCATTATCCACTGATTTCGGAAACAGAGAACATAAGTTCAGGCAGCCTCAACAGTGAAATGGAGTCCGAACCTACTCAAGCCCGTTCTATATTTTCCCAAGAGGGAAGAGCAGGTTTGGTTTATACAGGGCGAACGCTGCATTTTTACGAACAAGAGCATACACTGCCTGATCCGTCTGACTATTTTCCAGAAAGATCTACAGTCCCCTCCTCATGGACAAAAGAATGGAGGAGTTACCATACTTCCACTGCCCGGCAGTTGATCGAGCAAGCCATTCGTTGGCAGGCTGCTGTGGGGCTGCGAATCGGTGGGAAAGAGGTTAAATGGATACCGGAGGCGGTGGTTCCCGGTGCACCATGGGGTGTCACAGGCTGGTATGCCTCAGGAAGGGATGACGAAACACTTTCTCCTGCGACCTTACAGCCAAGTGAATGGTCAGACATGCGCTTGCTGGTTCCTTTTACATAGTAGGGCCAGGAAGTGCATGAAACTCCTTCTTCTCAAAAGAAGGATGTGGTATGATAAATGAGTCTACTTTTACAGGGTAGAACTTTATATAAAGTGAGATGAACATTCATGAGCGTAGCCGAATTGAACACGGTCAATATGGCAGAAGTGCTTATTAACGCCTATGAATTGGGCGATATGGTCAACCGATCCTTTGAGGTATCGGATTATTTATATTGGAAGCAGCGTGTGGAATTGAATCCGTCTATTCAGGCGTGTGTACGCAAGCTGGATGCCAAAAAGGAGCTATTCGCGGAAACGGAGCGTTTTGGGCATTTTCATCCGAACTATCATGAAGCGAAGGATGCAGTGCAGGTCGTTGAGCTGGAACTGGAACAATTCGTGGATGTTAAGGAGTTCAAACGAGCCGAAAAGGCGCTGGATGATATGCTTCATGCCATGTCTGAAACGATTGCATATTCCGTGTCCGAGACTATTAAGGTGCCGAGCAACGATCCGAATGTGAAAAAAGGCGGATGTGGCAGCGGAGGGAAATGCTCCTGTGGATAGGTCATAGGAATGATACCGAGTGGAGGGGAGATGAAGCGAATGTTTGCCGAGCGGACAGGGTACATCATTTGGGTAAGCGATATCAAGGCTGCCCGCAATCTGGAGAAATACGGAAATGTCCACTTTATTTCAAAGCGTATGCATTATGTAGTGATATATATGAATGCGGATCGGGCAGAAGACACCGTTAAAAATATTCGCAGACTTTCCTATGTGCGTAAGGTCGAGCGCTCTTTTCGAAATGAGATTAGGACGGATTACAACGACGATAAGGAAAAGATGAAAGAATATGAGATATAAGATCAAATGTCTATAAATTGTAAACTTTTCTTGAAAGGTCAGCCTACAGGCTGGCTTTTTTTTGTGAAGTCAGGACTTTTGCATAATGGTCTTGATGCTGTTAGACCTAAAAAATCTTTAAATATCACCCATAAACTTCAATTTTGTAACTTGTAGTCCCGGGTCTGTTGAGGTAACATATGAATATATTGGTAGATATAAAGACCTATCTGGTGGGGAGAGTGATCCCGTGCGTGACAAAGCAATGCAGCGATGGAGTACATACGAACCGTTCTATGTGGAGATGGGCGATAAAAAAGTCGCCGATATCGTGATAACAAATCATGCGAAAACACGTTACTTAGATCGGGTAGAGCAGAAACAGTCCGAGACGAATCATATCGCCGCCTGGCTTTGGGAATGCCTGAAGCAAAACAGGATGGAGTCCTATTATCATAACGAAGAGGATGTATATTTAATTGATGGTGATCTGGTCGTCGTGGCCGAATTTGGAGAGTTGCCCGGCGAGATGGATATTGCGGGGAATCCGCTTCACAAAATGATTGTCATTACCTTTTTGGGCCGGATGTCGGAGACCATTGAATTAAGGGATTTGAAGTCATACTATTCATGGTTACGCCATTCGCGGCGCATGACACTGATGAAAAGCACTCGTAAGCAAAAATAGACGGTCATTTGGAGAACGGCTTCAGATGAAAAAATCTCCAAACTTCCTGAATACCGTTAAGTTTAAGTAGAAAGTATGCAGTTATTAGCTGCATGCTTTTTTTATTTTCCAATAATAAAACTACCCAATTCAGTAAGTTTACTTGGAAATGCTTCGACAGACGTTTTTCTTATGTTAAAATAGGGAGAACAGAGGGGAGAGGGCTGTCAGTATGAACTTTCATCAGTTGCACATTTTTTATACCGTAGCGGAACGCGGGAGCTTCTCGGCGGCGGCACAAGCGCTGCATATGACACAACCTGCGGTGACGATGCAAATTCAGTCTTTGGAAGATTATTTTGGCACAAAACTGCTGCAACGTTCGACTAAAAAAATCGAACTTTCAGAGGCGGGAGCGACACTCCTGCCTTTTGCGAAAAAAAGCATGCAACTGATCAGGGAAGCTGACGAGGCGATGTCTGCTTTTACTCACATGTTGGAGGGAAGATTGCATATTGGCGCCAGCCTAACGATTGGTGAGTATATTGTACCCAGAATGCTGGGACCGTTTGGTCAGGAATACCCTCATATACGCATGGCGATGAATGTGATGAATACAACTCAGATTATGGATGATATACTAAAACATCAGCTGAATTTAGGACTGATTGAGGCCCCAGTCCAGCATCCGGATATCGTGGTGGAACCTGTGATGCAGGACGAACTGAAATTGATTGTGCCTTCAGGACATGCGCTGGCCAAGGCTAAAAAAGTGGTTCTGGAAGATGTGTTCAAGCATCCTTTTGTAGCCAGAGAAAAGGGATCTGGTACACGTCAAGTAATAGAAGATGAGCTGAAAAATCGTGGTATGGATGCCTCCCGACTTGGGATTGTAATGGAGATGGGGAGCACTGGAGCGGTTAAATCGGCGGTGGAGGCTGGACTGGGTATTACCATGCTATCACCATCTTCGGTGAAGCATGAAGTTGCGCTCGGATTATTGAAAATTGTAAATATTTCAGATATCACGTTCAAACGAGAATTTTATGCAATTCATTTGAAGTCGGCGTTGTTGCCGATTCCGGTAGTAACCTTCCTGTCTTACTTGCGTCGTCATGATCAGGGAACGGACGTCCTGAGGGACTCGCAGGACGAGCTTGCAAAGGTGAAAGAGAAGGAGGATGTATAATGAAGGAGCAGATTAACGTAAAACGATATGATTTACACACACACACCCAAGCATCTGACGGAATGCAACCACCTGCAGATAATGTGCGCTGGGCCAAGGAAAAAGGACTGGCAGGTGTGGCCATTACAGATCATGATACGGTAGCTGGCCTGGAGGAAGCTCTGGAAGAGGGAAAACGCATAGGAATTACTGTGGTGCCAGGAGTGGAAATTAGTACTCGAGCTGGCGATAAGGATATTCATATACTCGGTTATTTTATGGATTACCGCAATAAAGTGTTTTTGGAACGGTTGGAAAAGCTTCGCCAGGCACGGGATACCCGTAATGATTTGATTTTGAGTCAATTGCGTAGTCTGGGTGTGGAAATCACACTGGATGAAGTGGTGGCTACGATGGGCAGACCGCTGGCACCAGATGAAAGCATTGGACGTCCGCATATGGCGGATACGCTGGTTCAAAAAGGATATGCGAAGGATATGCGGGACGCGTTTGACCGTTACTTGGCGGAAGGAGCGCCCGGATATGTGTCTGTACCCCGTGTAGAGCCTGCGGAGGCCATAAACTGGATTCGTGAAGCAGGAGGGGTACCTGTGGTGGCCCACCCTGGCTTGTACGGAAATGATGAGCTGGTTCGTTCTATTATAGAGGAGGCGAAGCCTGCGGGCTTGGAGGTGCGACATTCGGACCATGATGCTGAGGCTGAGAGCCGATATACTGCGATGGCGGCGCAATATGGGCTCATTGCAACTGGCGGCTCGGATTTTCACGGCGCGCGTCAAGGTGTTATTTTTCACGGTGATCTGGGTAGCCGTAGTGTGGAAGGGCAGGTAGTCGAGGAATTGAGGAAGGCTGCTGTTGGACAAAAGTAAATAAAAAGCCCCTTGCCTTATGCATGGAACACAAGAAGTGTATCGTGCAAAGAACAAAGGGCTTTTTTTGTGGATTCAATAGGCTAGTAGGACTTAGCCGTTTTTGATGCGATTCGGCAGCTTTTTGACTAGTTCCTCATCGGGTGTAATGAAAAGCGTACGCTGATGGTCGTAGATGACAAAGCCAGGTTTGGCTCCGCTAGGCTTACGTACATGTCGAATCAGGGTGGCGTCCACAGGTACACTGCTGGACTGCTTGGCCTGACTAAAATAAGCAGCGAGTTGAGCTGCTTCCTCCAGCGTCGCATCTCCGAATTGCTCAGCACGTATAACGACGTGTGACCCCGGAATATCCTTTGTGTGCAGCCAGGTGTCATTTGGTCCGGCCAGTCGATTTGTTACATATTCATTTTGCAAGTTGTTTTTGCCAACCAGTAACTCGATACCTTCGGATGATGTATAGACGTGCAGGGTTGGACGGTCGTTTTTCTTCTTTTTCTTTCCTTTTTTGACCCGATCTCTGAGATAGCCCTGCTGAACCAGTTCTTCACGTATTTCCTCAATGTCATTCATAGAGGCATGGGCTAGCTGCTGAAGAAGACTGTCCATATAACGGATTTCTTCGTGTGTTTTCTCCAGTTGTTCGTCAATGACAGCCAGGCTGTTTTTATATTTGTTGTATTTTTTAAAATACCGTTGTGCATTATCCGACGGGTTGAGTAGTGGGTCCAGTGGGATGGTCATTGGACGCTGTTCCTCATCATAGAAGTTGGTGAGCGTCACTTCTTTGTCCCCTTTTTTCACCTCATGCAGCGAAGCGAACAGCAACTCTCCATAAATGCGAAATTGATCGGCATCTTCCGCCTCGGCCAAATCCTGCTGGAGATAGTCGAGTTTTTTTACATTTTTACTTCGCTCGTTTTGCAGAAACCGCAGTAGGTCACTGACCTTTTGCTTAACCGTATCCCTTTCTGCCTTTTCACCGAAGAAGTCCTCCATACACTCACTGATCGTAGCGTATTCCTTACGTTCTCCTTGGATCAACGTCAGCGGAATAGCTGAGAATATCACTTTATCTTGTGCATTTAGTCCAGATACCGGCTGAAAACGATGATTCCGCACGTCATCCATGATGTGACTGAATGTACTCCATAGTGAATGATCACTACCACCAGATACTTCATTAGTTACTCGAGTTAGTATCTCTTCAGCAATGAGGGGACTGAGCCCGGTAAAAGTGTTCACGATCCAGCGTTTGGGGGTTTCTTCGGCCTCAATCGCTGTTTGATACGAGGATCTGAAAGCCGCCTCTTCTGTTTCTAGTGGATTCAGCTTGTTTTGTTCAGGAGGCTCCGTGTATTGAAAGCCGGGCATAATGACCCGATAGCTGCTAATAGACGGTGTGACATGATGAATGCCATCCAACATCACGCCTGTTTCCGGGTCAAGCAAAATAATGTTGCTGTGTCTACCCATCAGTTCAATGATAATTCGTTTGAGTGAAACATCTCCCAGTTCATCACGTTGACGTATATCCATGTGAATAATACGCTCCATGCCCACCTGCGTGATTTTCTCGATAACGCCTCCTTCGCAATGCTTGCGAAGAAGCATACAAAACATAGGAGCTTCTGTCGGATTAAGAAAGCTTTGATCTGTTAAATGTACACGCGGAAAGGTCGGATTAGCCGATAGCAGCAGCTTTACGCTTCCGCCTTGTGCCCGCAGATTCAGCACGATATCGCGATCGTTTGGCTGATGTATTTTATTAATGCGCCCGCCTCGGATGCCTTGCAGTTCGTGTACGATAGCGCGAGTTACGATTCCGTCCAATGCCATAATTTTGTTCTCCTTTGAAGCAAATGTATTTTCGCCTTCCTTCTATGATACATAACTTTGGGACAAAACTTAAGCGGCTTTGTGATATTTCAGATCCTGTCCGAATAGATTGAATCTAGAAAGTCTGTCCAGCTTATCAGCAATCGCGGCATAAAAATATAATAACGGGCAGCCATCCTACGCACAACCGACGGAAACGGACTATCTGACCGGGAGGGAATTGGGGAGAATGGAACAAGCACACTGGCACCAATTAAGCAATGAACAGCTTTCAACAAGTCTGGAAGTCGACCCGAAGCAGGGTCTTTCGGAGGAACAGCTTACGGAACGAAGAGAAAGGTCAGGATGGAATGAGCTGAGCGAGGGGAAGCGAGTTTCGGCGATCTTGCTGCTGCTCAACCAGTTCAAGGATTTTATGATGCTTGTATTGATGGGAGCGACTCTGATATCCGGCCTGCTTGGCGAGTATTTGGACGCGATTACCATTATTGCTATTGTTGTACTGAATGGAATTCTTGGCTTTGTACAGGAATTCAGAGCTGAGCGTTCATTGCGAGCTTTGAGACAACTATCGGCTCCGACCGCCAAAGTGTTGCGGGGCGGAAAACGAATTCAAGTTCAAGCCAGAGAACTGGTACCGGGTGATATTGTGCTGCTGGAAAGTGGTGATCGCATTCCCGCAGATGTAAGGTGGTTGAGTACGAACGGCTGTGATGTAGAGGAGTCCGCCCTGACAGGTGAATCGGTTCCGGTGAGTAAGCATTGCCGCCCTATTCATGCCGCCGAGGTACCACTTGGGGATCAAAAAAACATCGGTTTTATGGGCACGATGATGACTAGAGGAACCGCACAAGGAATAGTTATACGTACAGGTATGAGTACCGAAATGGGTAAGATCGCAGACTTGATAGAAAATACGGAGTCGCAGGAGACACCGTTGCAGCACAGATTGGAGCAATTGGGCAAAATTTTGATTATCGTAGCGTTGGCGCTAACGGTGCTCGTTGTCGTAGCAGGCATTTTACATGGACAGCCAGCCATGAGCATGTTCTTGGCCGGAGTGAGCTTGGCTGTGGCGGCTATACCGGAAGGGTTGCCAGCTATTGTGACGATTGCGCTCGCATTGGGTGTGCAGCGTATGATTAAACGAAAGGCGATTGTGCGTAAGCTGCCTTCTGTTGAAACGCTCGGCTGTGCATCTGTCATTTGTTCCGACAAAACGGGTACCCTGACCCAAAATAAAATGACGGTTACCAAGCTATGGCTGGACGGCCGCTTCTGGGGAGTTACGGGAGAGGGCTATGACCCTCACGGGCATATTATGGATAGAGACCTTCCTGCCGATCTTAAAAACGGACAATCTCTGCGTAGACTGCTGCAAGCCAGTGTGCTTTGCAACAATGCGGAAATTGTTCAAGCCGATACAGAGGAGCTACGTTCGAAAAAGAAAACCAAAGAGCCGACGCCGTCCTCCGTTTGGGAGCTAAAGGGTGATCCGACGGAAGGAGCGCTGGTCACGTTAGCTGCCAAGGGCGGAGTCACGCGACAAGGGCTATATGAGCTATACACAAGGGAGCGAGAATTTCCTTTTGACTCGGATCGGAAGCGAATGTCGGTACTCGTACGCCACCAGGGAGGACACATTGTCTTTGCCAAAGGTGCACCGGATGTATTGCTGGGCCAGTGCTCCTACATTTTATGGGAAGGAAATGTCGTTCCGTTAACGGGTACGCTGCGCCAAAAGGTACTGGCAGCTAACGAAGGAATGGCCTCGGAGGCGCTACGTGTACTTGGTGTCGCTTACCGTGATATCCGCTCGCATGAGCGTGTCTCCACGGTTGAGGAGGCTGAAGCACAACTGATCTTTATCGGGCTGACAGGCATGATTGATCCGCCACGTCGCGAGGTTCGCGAAGCCATTGGCAAGTGTCGTCGTGCTGGCATTCGCACTGTGATGATTACCGGAGATCACGGTACAACTGCAGAGGCCATTGCACAGCAGCTGGGCATTTTTCAGCGCGGATCCCACGTGTTAACAGGACAGGAATTGTCTGCGATGGATGATGCGTCGCTGGACAAAGCCGTTGATACCGTCTCTGTATATGCACGGGTTTCGCCGGAGCACAAGCTACGGATCGTCAAGTCACTGCAAAGGCGCGGACATGTCGTAGCCATGACTGGAGATGGCGTCAATGACGCTCCAGCGATAAAGGCGTCGGACATCGGCATTGCAATGGGTATTACAGGGACGGACGTGACCAAAGAAGCGGCTGCGCTTGTTCTGAGTGATGATAATTTCTCTACGATTGTAGCCGCAATTGAGGAAGGACGGAATATTTACGAGAATATCCGTAAATTTATCCGTTATCTACTCGCCTCCAATGTGGGTGAAATTTTGACGATGTTTTTTGCCATGATGGCCGGGCTGCCATTACCTTTGTTACCGATCCAGATTTTATGGGTGAATCTGGTGACAGATGGCCTACCAGCGATGGCTCTGGGGGTGGACCAACCAGAAAAGGATCTCATGGAGCACAAACCTCGTGGCGCAAAGGAAAATATTTTTGCTCGTCGACTGGGCTGGAAAATCATTAGTCGTGGCTTGTTGATTGGTTTATGTACGCTAGCGGCCTTCTGGCTGACATTACGTATTGCACCGGATGACGCAGGACAACTGATCAAAGCACAGTCCGTTGCCTTTGCTACGCTAGTTCTGGCGCAGTTAATTCATGTGTTTGATTGCCGCAGTTCCCGTTCTATTTTCCATCGTAATCCGTTTCAAAATAGTTATCTTGTGCTTGCCGTGCTGTCTTCAATAGTACTAATGCTAGTGGTTATGTACGTGCCTATGCTGCAACCTATTTTCAAAACGGTACCGCTCGGTTTGCGTGAGTGGGCGCTATCCATTGTCGCAGCTGGGATTCCGACGTTTCTGATGGGAGCGGGAAGTGTGTGGGGCGGTCGACGCAACCGTCGTCGCGGCGGAAATACACACTTTTCAGCGGGACGTACGAAGTTTTCATCCTAGAAATCGGGTTATGCATATCGCATCGCTTTCCCACTATTGCCCTGTATGATATCATGGGATCAAAGCTTCATGAGGAACATGACATCAGCAGCAACGGCGGAGGTAAGCTATGGAATTCACAAAAATGAACGGTCTAGGTAATGATTTTATCGTTTGGTTTGGGCATCAGGAGTTGCCGTCTGACGCCTCGGAATTAGCTGTTCGGCTATGTGATCGACATTTTGGTGTTGGCGCCGATGGGTTGGTATATATATTGCCATCAGAAAAAGCGGATTTCTGCATGCGCATTATTAACTCGGACGGCTCAGAGGCCGAACAATGCGGTAATGCTATCCGTTGTGCTGCCAAATACGTATATGACCGTAAGCATATCAACCGTGAACAGATCACGATTGAGACGCTGGGTGCAGGTGTACAGCAGGTCGAACTAACTGTAGAGAATGGACTTGTTCGTATGGTGAAGGTAGATATGGGAGAGCCAATTCTTGAGGGTTTGAAGATTCCGACTACTCTGGATCTGACTAGCGTAATTAATGAGCCCATTGAAGCTGGAGGAAGTGGTTTTCGCTTTACGGCTGTATCTATGGGGAATCCGCACTGTGTCATTTATGTGGAGGATGCGCCAAGCTTTGATCTGGAAGCCTGGGGGCCAAAGCTGGAATGCCATCCGTTATTCCCTAAAAAAACAAATGTTGAGTTCGCCACGGTACGTAGCCGTAAGCATATAGATATGAGAGTATGGGAGAGAGGAGCCGGGCCGACGCTAGCTTGTGGAACCGGGGCCTGTGCTACGCTTGTTGCTTCTGTACTAAACGGATATAGCGACCGCCACGCCATTGTAAGCCTGAAGGGCGGCGATCTGGATATCGAATGGAGCGAGGAAGATAATCACATATATATGACGGGTCCGGCTGAGATCGTGTACGAAGGTCGTCTGTTCTGAATCATGTGACTATAAAGATAACGTGCAACTACTTATGAATCGTATAGAAGTGAGTGAAAAGAAGACCTTAGTAGGTCTTCTCAGATTGTCGAGAAACCCCGTCATTTTGAGACGTGGGTTTCTTTTTTACATCATAATGCTCTGGTCTCTGGAGAAGCAGGGGGGTTACCCCTG